>JAFLUM010000001.1:0-182692 GCA_022508805.1 Oscillospiraceae bacterium
GCTCTGTACGGCAAAGACCGATACCCTCAGCGCCAAGCTCTCTTGCCTTCTTAGCATCGGCAGGAGTATCAGCATTTGTGCGGACCTTAAGCTTTCTGTACTTGTCAGCCCAAGCCATAATTCTGCCGAACTCGCCTGCTATCTGAGCGTCAACAGTGGGGATAATTCCGTCATAAATGTTACCGGTTGAGCCGTCGATTGAAATATAGTCACCCTCGTGGAACTCTTTACCGGCAAGTGTGAACTTTTTGTTTTCTTCATCCATAATGATCTCGCCGCAGCCGGATACACAGCAAGTACCCATGCCACGTGCAACAACTGCTGCGTGTGATGTCATACCGCCGCGAACGGTAAGGATACCCTGAGCGGCTTTCATACCGGTGATGTCCTCGGGAGAGGTCTCAAGACGAACGAGAACAACCTTCTCGCCCTTAGCGTTCCAAGACTCAGCATCGTCGGCTGTAAATACTACCTTACCGCAAGCAGCTCCGGGAGAAGCTCCAAGACCCTTGCCCATGGGAGTAGCAGTTTTGAGTACTTTAGCGTCAAACTGCGGGTGAAGGAGTGTGTCAAGGTTTCTGGGGTCGATCATTTCAACAGCCTCAGCCTCTGTCTTATGACCCTCGTCAACAAGGTCACAAGCGATCTTCAGAGCAGCCTGAGCCGTTCTCTTACCGTTACGGCACTGGAGCATATAGAGCTTCTTGTTTTCAACAGTGAATTCCATATCCTGCATGTCGTGGTAGTGATTTTCAAGAATATCGCATACCTTAATGAACTCAGCGTATGCTTCGGGGAATTCTTTTTCCATCTGAGCGATGGGCATCGGTGTACGAACACCTGCAACAACGTCCTCGCCCTGTGCGTTGATAAGGAACTCACCCATAAGCTTGTTCTCGCCTGTTGCAGGGTCACGGGTAAATGCAACGCCTGTGCCTGATTCGTCGTTAAGGTTACCGAATACCATCGGCATTACGTTAACTGCTGTACCCCAAGAATAGGGAATGTCGTTATCACGGCGATAAACGTTTGCACGGGGGTTGTCCCATGAACGGAAAACAGCCTCGATAGCAAGCTTCAACTGTTGAACGGGATCAGACGGGAAATCTTCACCCAGCTGATTTTTATACTCTGCCTTAAACTGCTCTGCAAGCTCTTTAAGGTCAGCGGCAGTAAGCTCAACGTCAAACTTAACGCCCTTTTCCTCTTTCATTTGGTCGATAAGCTGTTCAAAGTATTTCTTACCGACTTCCATAACAACGTCCGAGAACATCTGAATGAATCTTCTGTATGAGTCATAGACGAATCTCTCAAACTTAGGATCTGAGTTGCCTGCGATCATTGCAGCAACAACCTCATCATTTAGACCGAGGTTAAGGATGGTATCCATCATACCGGGCATTGAAGCACGGGCGCCTGAACGAACGGAAACGAGAAGAGGATTTTTAAGATCGCCGAACTTTTTGCCGTTGATCTCTTCCATCTTTTTAACGCCTTCCATAGCCTGAGCCATGATTTCATCATTGATCTGTCTGCCGTCTTCATAGTACTGTGTGCAAGCTTCCGTTGTGATAGTGAAGCCCTGAGGAACCGGAAGACCGATAGCAGTCATCTCGGCAAGGTTAGCACCTTTACCGCCGAGAAGGTTACGCATGGTCATGTCGCCTTCGCTGAACATATAGACCCATTTGTTTGCCATATTTTTTACCTCCAAAATTTTTTGCAGTTTTTTAAATTAACTGACATAGTTAACCTTTTAAAGTATAACAAAATTTCCCACCTATTTCAATAGTTTTTTTCCTTATTTTTGCCTTAGGATTGAAAGAGTCGAACCCAAACCGGTTTTTGTGGGAATATTTCCGCCGATATTGCGTTAAACGCCTTGGCAATATGACGCCCATCAAAGAAAGAAAGGACAAAAAGCGTTAAAAAAAGCCGCTGTGGGGCGACTTGGGTTCAACTCTCTCAACCCCATCGTCAAATTAAATAATTATTTTTAAAAATAGACACTATGTTAATAGACTTTTGTCCGATATTGTGGTATATTTTTAATAGCGATTACTTAGGTGGTGATACCATGGAGCTTTTAAATTATGAAATACTTAACGCCAGCGCGGCGGCGGATAAAAATTCCATACCAATGTTTTCGTGTGAGACTTACCCGTGCTTTATGGATTTGGCGTTCTCTAAAAATATGAGTATTTATGACGTTATTACGGTTTTTCCCGATGATGTAGAAGTCGAATATGAAATAATGAGCAGCCTTGACGGTGTTAATTTTTACAGACTCGGAAAGGGCGGTAAAATAGCACGGTATATAAGGATTTTTATAAAATATTACAGCGGCACTCGCCCGACGGTAAATAATATTGAGGTCATCGGCGAGGACTGCTCTTTTCCGCAAAAGAAAACAGTCTTCGAAGAGCCTCCCGTATGGGAGAACACCGAATATTCAAAAGAAATCACTGACGAGGATATTATTGCCGATGTAAAAGGAATTATCAGCCGTGCAATAGGTGAAAAATACGTTGAGTCCTTTGAGTTTCGGCTTGACAGACGGTTAAAAGAGGACTATTTCACCGTGGAATCCTTACGCGGAAAAATACGCCTTATATCCAACAGCGGCATCGGTCTTGCAAGCGCCTTTAACTGCTATTTAAAAGAGGTTTGCTCCTGTCACATTTCACGAACCGGCAAGCAGGTGAAATTACCGCAAAATCTTCCGCAGGTAAACGGTAAAATCGACCGCAGAACCACATATAAATACAGATACGCCTATAACTACTGCACCCACTCCTACTCAATGGCATTTTGGGGTGAGGAGGAATGGCAGAAAGAGATAGATTTTCTTGCCATGAACGGCGTAAATCTTGTTATGGACCTGACGGGCACCGAGGAGGTCTACCGCCGTTTTCTGTCAAAGCTCGGATACCGCTTGAGAGAGATAAAGAACTTTCTTTCGGGGCCGTCGTATTTTGCGTGGAATTTTATGGGAAATTTATATTCCGTCGGCGGTCCTGTTCACGACGAATATTTTGCGGAAAAATGTGAATTGGCACGCAAAAATCACCGCCGTATGCAGATTCTCGGAATGGATGTTATTTTACAGGCGTATACGGGATTAGTCCCGAATGATATACAGAAAAAGAACCGCGATGTCACGGTTATCAACCAAGGGAAATGGAACGGGTTGGAAAGACCGCCGGTAATCAGTCCCGACAGCGTTATGTTTATAAAATTCGCTGAACTGTTTTATGAAAGTCAGCGTGAGGTATTCGGCGATTTGTCGCATTTTTACGCCGGTGATATATGTCACGAGGGCGGAACCCTTGGCAAGTCAAACGCCAAAGAGGCGTATACGAATATTATGCAAAGTATGCTGTCCTTTGACAAAAAGGCTGTTTGGGTGCTTCAAAGCTGGGGTGACAACCCCCAAAAGCTTTTTACGAAGGCTATGAAGCCATACCGCGATGAGCATATTCTGATGCTTGATTTATACGCGGAAAAAGACAGCCGCTCAGAGGGCAGGCTTGCTCCCTTATCAAAATACAACTACCTTTTCGGAATGCTTAACAACTTCGGCGGCAGAAACGGCATCTACGGTAATCTTGACGCTTTGCCGAAAAAGATAAAATCTGCATCGTTACAGCCGAATTTTAAGGGTATTGCCCTTACTGCGGAAAGCACCTCGGTAAATCCTGCCGCCCTCGAGCTATTTTTTTCCTGTGTATGGGAAGATATCACTGACGTTGCTGCTTGGCTTAAAGCCTATGCAGTACGGCGTTACGGCAAGAAAAATGAAAGCATAGCAAAGAGTATGGAGCTTTTATTGCAAACGGTGTTCTGCGATAAGTATTACTGCATAGGGTCAGTCCCCGCTGAATGCGCACTTTGCTGCCGTCCCGAAAGCGGAGTGGAAAAAGTATCCTGCCGAGGCAGTACAAAATCGGGATATCCTAAGGCTCAGTTTGACGAGGCTGTGAAGCTGTTTTTAACCGACTATGACAAATTCAAGGACAATGAATGCTATATTTATGATTCGGTGGACTTATTACGTCAGGCTCTTGCCGACAGGATAACCGACACCGTTAAAAAAATGGCATCGTCATATAAATCCAAGGATTATTTTGCCTTTACCGAACATTCTGAAAAGCTTTTAAGCCTTACGGATATGCTTGACAGAGTTCTGCTCAACTGTAAAGAATTTACACTTGGAAATTATCTTGACAAGGTTCACGAATACGCCGACAAGTTGGATGACTTTACAAAAGAGCTTTATATGATAAACGCAAAGGCGCTGATCACCACTTGGTATTCACGCCGTGCCGCCGACGGCAAGGATTATCTGCACGACTATGCTCACCGACAGTGGGGAGACCTTGTAAGCTCATTTTACAAGATGAGATGGGAAAAATTCATTGACAAGGTAAAAACCGAGATGGACGGCGGAAAGCCTGCCGATATTGACTGGTTCAAGGTGGAATGGGACTGGGTGCTTGCAGATACCAATTACACCAAAAAGGTGCGCGAGGACAGCCTTAAAGCCCTCGGAAAGCAGATATTGGATAAATAACAAAAAAATTTGGGGGCGCTCTCCGCAAGGAAAGCGCCCCGAGTTTTCATTTTTGTGCATTTTTGGATCGTAGTGCCACGACATGATGCTCGCTATCAATCACATCAAAGCGTGATACGCTCGCTGACTTCTTTACAAATTACTTCCAAATCATCACGATTACTATTGAATTTGAAATCATAATTCCCTTCATCAAACATACCGTGTTTTTTCTCAAGCATCTGTTCCACGGGTTTAGGCAGATTACCATGCATTCTCGTTCTGAAACGTTCCTTTATGCTGTCCAGTTCGGCAACAACAAGAATCCTAATTGCTCCTTCCGGTAAAAGGGTAACTTGATCTTTTTCTGAAATAACATAGATGATATTTCTGTCGGACATTGCCTGTTTAAGGCTGTCTTTAAACAATGCAGTTGCCTCGCTCTCCGATTTTGCCATTCGAAGATAATCCTTACCCGTTATAATTTCAGCCTTGATAGTTTTATTCAATTCATTTGCCAATGTGGATTTCCCGACACAGTTCTCTCCAATAATTCCTATAACCATGTTGCTTATTTTAATCCTTTCTATCTAAGCGGTACTTTTTAGTTTTGAATATTATTTTGATGCCTCTTTTAAGAGTTTTAATATATCTTCTCTCGGGAAGATATATTTTTTATTGCAGAAGTGGCAGACGACCTCGGTTTGTTCGTCCTCCGCCATTTCGCGAAGTCCGTCCTCCCCTGCGCCGATAAGTGCTGCGGTAACGCGTTCCTTGCTGCAATCGCATTTATACTCCACATTTTCACGGTCGAGTACCTGCATTGAGAATTCGGGCAATACGGCCCTGCCGATATCCTCAGGAGTAAGTCCGTTTGCAAGCATTGTGGTGACAGGCTGAATGTTTTCGAGTCCTTTTTCTACCAGTGAAATTGTGTTTTCGTCGGCGGTGGGGAGTAGCTGTATTAAAAATCCTCCTGCAAGTAGAACGTCCTTTGTATCTGGGTCTACAAGCACACCGAGAGCACATACAGTCGGAGTCTGTTCACTGACAGCATAATATGCGGTAATGTCCTCGGCTATTTCGCCTGATGCTATGGGAATTTGAGCACAATATGGCTCGCGGAGTCCCAAATCCTTTATAACGGTCAAAAATCCGTCCTTGCCTACGGCACCCGAAACGTCAAGCTTACCCTTATTATTGAGCGGAAGCTCCACATTTCTGTCACCGATATAGCCCTTGACACTGCCCTTTGAATTACTCACGGCAACTACGGGTGATGCAGGACCGTTGCCGCTGATTTTAAGCGTTAAGGTATCGTTCTCGCCCTTTAAAAGCACACCCATCATAGACGCGGCTGTGATAAGCCGACCCAGTGCGGCGGAGCACACCTTTGACGTGCCGTGTATATTCTGCATTTCCTTAACCATTTCCGTAGAATTGAGGGCAAGCACGTACAGTGTGCCGTCCTCCGATATCATTCTTACAAGCTCGTTCATTTTATTTCATCCTTATATATAAGCTCAGTCTTTTTTGCGACAACCGTTATTCGCTGAGTGGTGTCGGTCACCGCATTGTCTGAATAACCGTCATAACAGCCTAAAACCGTAAATCCGCATTCCCTCAGAATTGAGAGTATCTCGTCGGTCTCATAGGCATATTCGCAAAAACTCTCGCCGTATCTTGAATACGCACCGTCCTCTTCCTTTATAAAAAAATCAAGGTCGATATCGGTCTTTTTATTTTCATCGTCATATGTATTCTGCCAAACGCAGTAAACGTCGTCCATATCGTAAACGAAGGTGTTATCCGCCAAAATATCGCGATGCTTGTGAACGGTGTTGAAATCGAATATAAGTATGCCGTTCATATTCATAAAAAGCGATATACGGCGAAATGCCTCACGCACCTTTTCTATACGGTCAAGATGATTGAGAGTATCAAGACAGCATACGGCACAGTCCACAGTGCCGTATAAGTCAAGCTCCTCAATTTTTTGGCAGAGAAAAAGCGCGGACGAATTTTTTTCGTACTTTTTTTCATTGGCCTCCGAGAGCATATCCGGGCTTACATCGATCCCGATCACATCATAACCGTTTTCTTCAAGCAAAAATGACAGAGTGCCTGTTCCGCAGCCCAAATCAAGCAAAAGCCCTCCGTCAACACCGTTAAGGGATAACAGAGAGCAAATTTTGTCGGCAGTTTTTCTGTAATCTACATTTTCGGTAAGAATATCGTATACCGAAGAAAAAATACCGTAGCTCATTTTTTTACTCTTTCAAATATGCTTTCATATCCGTTACAGCCGTATTGAAGCGAACGGTTCACACGGCTTATGGTCGCGGTGGAAGCTCCCGTCTCACGCACGATGTCGCTGTAGACACGCTTTTCGGAAAGCATTTTTGCTACCACAATACGCTGTGCCATAGCGTGAAATTCCGCTACAGTACAAAGATCCTCAAAAAAATCATAGCACTCATCCGCATTTTTAAGCTGTAAAATACAGTCCACAAGGAAATCTGTATTTTCGTTTTTAACCTTACTCATTCCTTATTGCCTCCAACAATTACATACATATTGGTATTTTAGCATATTAAATGTTGAAAGTAAACCTTTTTATGTCCTTTTTTTAATTAATGAGACGGCAGAAAAAATTATGAATGCAGAAAGATTTACGAGAACTATGCTCGCACCTGCCGGAATATTAAAGGCATATGAGGAAAATATGCCTATAAAAAAGCATACTACTGAAACTGCTGCCGAGGACAGTGTGACCGCCTTAAAGCTTTTGAACAGTCGCATTGAGGTCAGTGCAGGGAAAATAATAAGGCTTGAAATTAAAAGCGTGCCCATTATCCTCATACCGATAACCACCGTCACTGCCGTGAGAACCGCCGTGAGCGAGTTATAAAATCCTACTTTTGTACCCGTTGCCGATGCAAAATCGCCGTCAAAGGTGATAGCAAATATTCTGTTGTAAAAAACCGCAAAAAGCAGTATAACTGCCGCTGACAGAACAGCGCTGATGATAACATCCGCATTACTCATAGCAAAAATACTGCCGAACATATAATTATAAACGTCAGTGTTAAGTCCTGTCGTAAGGGACGCCGCCGTTATACCTATTGCAATGGCACTGCTTGATACAAGCGCGGTCAAAGCATCACCGCGAAGTCCGCTTTTTTCGCTGAGTCTCAGTAAAAGGAACGCCGCCGTAATGACTACGACCACCGACACAGGCAAGGGCGCAAGATTCAATGTCGCCGCCACTGCTAAAGCGCCGAAGCCCACGTGAGACAGTCCGTCGCCGATCATTGAATATCTTTTAAGCACCAAAATAACGCCCAGAAGTGCCGCACAGAGCGAAACGAGTCCGCCGACTATGACTGCCCTTAATATAAACGAATAGGAGAAAAATTCGGTCAACAGATCGGTCATACCTTATTCCCTCCCCAAAAGCGCCTGCCGTAGCTACTGTTTATGTATTCGCCGGTTGTGCCGAAAAAGCAATCGTCCGTTCCGATATGCAAAACCTTGGTGCAATCCGTCACAGCGTGTTCAATGTCGTGGGATACCGTTATGACCGTTATCCCCTTTTCGCGGTTGAGAGCCGATACAGACTTATACAGCTCCGCAGAGGCCAGCACGTCAAGACCTGCCGTGGGCTCGTCAAGGATAATAAGCTTACCCGAAGCACAAAGGGCACGAGCGAGCAAAGCTCTTTGCTGCTGACCGCCCGAAAGCTCACGGTAAGATTTTTTGGCGATTTCCGTTATGCCTAAAAGCTTTATAGCATTTTCCGCTTTCTCTTTGTCGGACTTTGTGTAAAAAGGCAATATTCCCTTTGAATTTAAGCATCCCGACATCACCACCTCAAGAACCGATGCAGGAAAATCCCGCTGAACCTCGGTTCGCTGGGGCAGATAACCGATATCCTTTTGTGTAAGTCCGTCACCGAATTCGATTTTGCCGCCCGATGGATTTTTAAGTCCCAAAATCCCCTTTATCAGCGTGCTTTTGCCCGAACCGTTTTCGCCCATAACGCAAAGATAATCGCCCTTTGAGACGGAAAACGACAGGTCATTTATAACATTTACGCCGTCGTATGACAGCGTTAACTTTTCACATTTTATAAGGCTCATCAGTTCAGTCCTTTTTCGAGATTTTCAAGATTTTGACGCATAAGCGAAAGATATGTGGCTCCGTTTTCAAAATCCTCACGCGTTACGTTGTGACAGGAGTGCAAAAGCAACGCCTCCGCTCCGGTGTCAGCGGCAATCGTGTCTGCAACGGCGGTGTTTGAGAGCTCCCCGTAGTAAATTACGGAAATATTATCCTCATTTATCTTGTCGATTATCTGTGCCACACGTCTCGGTGACGGTTCGCTCTCACCTCCGCAGGAATCGTAAGCGGCAGTGTAGCGAAGTCCGTATTCCGTTGCAAAATATAGAAGTGCAAACTCTCCGCCGCAGACGATTTCACGCCGCTTGGCAGAATTGATAACTGTGCGGATATCGCTGTCAAGCTCTTTTAGTTTTTCTATATAGCTTTCGGCGTTTTGACGGTACACAGCTTCGTGCTCAGGGTAAAGCTCACAGAGAGCAGAGCATATATTTTCAATCATTTTTATGGCATTGACGGGTGAAGTCCATATGTGCGGGTCCGTGTTATGATGGTGAGTGTGCTCATCATCGTGATCGTCAAGATCAATCAGCTCAATGCCGTCAGACACGTCGATCACTGCAAAATCTCCGTCATTACCCTTTAAAAGTGACGGCACCCACGGTTCGCTCTCATCGCCTGTGTATAAAACGGCATCACATTCGCGGAGCTTTACCATATCACGGGCTGACGGGTCAAAGGAGTGAGTCTCCGTCCCCGGAGATATGAGCAAAGTTACATCAGCTGTATCGCCTACTATTGCCCGCGCAAAATCGTATTGGGGGAACAGGGTGGCGATTATCTGCGGTCTGTCACTCTTTTGCTCAGCCGTACAGGCGCACAGCGATAAAAGCATAACGGCTATAAGCAGTACTGCGGTAAATCGTTTCATATTTCTGTCCGTTCCTGACAGTCGCGGCAAAGTCCGTAAAGCACGGTTTGTGAGCTGTCAACAATAAATCGGTGTTCATTTAAAATGTGGGAAGAAAGCTTGTCGAGGAAATCACATTCCGTATGAATAAGCTTTCCGCAACCCGAGCATTTAAGGTGATAATGGTTGTGGCAGACATCGGGATTGCAGAACTGATAACATGAGGCATTATTATCCCCCGCTGAGAATTTACGCGCACGACCGTCATCTACCAATTTATCAAGCTGGCGGTAAACCGTCGTCCTGCCAATGTGTCCGCCGCACCCTACAAGCGCAAAATACACCTCTTCGGCGCTGTAATGCCTGTCGGCGTTCTCTTTAAGAAAGTCCAAGACAAGCCGACTCTGTTTAGTTTCATATCCCATAAAGCCCACCACATTTGAATTTGAAATCCATTTTCAAATTATACAGTAAAGTATTCTTAATGTCAATATCGCGGATAAACCGATTATAAAGAAAAACGCTCCCTCAAAGAGGAAGCGTAGGTTACTGCGATATCTCAGTCGCTGTTGTGCAGTTATTTTACTTTGCCATATCTAATATCCAAAAAACACCGCCGATACAAATACAGTATCAGCGGTGTTTTCTTTTAAATTAACCGAATTATTCAGCCTCGGGTGCTGAAACAGGGCAAGTGTCTGCACAAGCGCCGCAATCGATGCAAGTATCGGCATCGATCACATATTTGCCGTCGCCCTCAGAAATAGCCTCAACGGGGCAGCCCTCAGCGCATGCTCCGCAGGAAATGCAAGAATCGTTAATTACATATGCCATGGTTTATGTACCTCCCTTTAATAATATCAACTACATTGTAACACAATAAAACGAAAAATCAAGTACTAAGTAAATAAAGATTGAATTGATAAGAGTAATTTGCAAAAGATTTTTTGTCGGAAAAGATTTGCAAAGTACCGCAGTCAGATTTAATCATTGTTTACTTGTTATTCTATTCCCTTAAGAGCTTCAAGCTCTTCTTTTTCAATGCGAATTTTCGCATCCTTCAGGAGTTTAACACTGTGCCTGTGATATGTCTGCGGAGCGGCATCGGGACGTCGGTCGAGAGTTACCTTTAAAATACCCGTTATCAGATTGTTTTCAATTACCGTTCCCTTGCCGTCGGGAGTGTCAACGATTGCGCCCACCTTAGGAGTGACACGCAAAAGGTGCTCATAGGTATCCTGCTCATATTTTAAGCAGCACATAAGTCTGCCGCAGGTTCCGCTGATTTTTGAAGGATTAAGAGAAAGCCCCTGCTCCTTTGCCATTTTAATGGACACAGGCTGAAAATCGTTCAAAAATGTATTGCAGCAAAAAGGTCTGCCGCAAATACCGAATCCGCCTATCATTCCCGATTCGTCACGCACGCCGATTTGTCTCAGCTCTATACGCGTTCTGAACACAAATGCAAGATCCTTTACGAGCTCGCGAAAATCCACCCTGCCATCGGCGGTAAAATAGAACAGTATTTTACTGCGGTCAAAGGTGTATTCCACATCCACAAGGTTCATTTCAAGACCGTGTTCGGCAATTTTTCCCTCACAAATCTTAAAAGCCTCTTTTTCCTTTTGCTTATTTTCCTTAAGCTGAGCAATATCCGCCTCTGTGGCGGCTCTGAGGATTTTTTTAAGAGGCTTTGTGATGCTGTCCTCCGAAACCTTGCGATTTTCACGCGCAACACAGCCGCACTCCATGCCCCGTGCTGTTTCAACAACAGCATAGTCGCCTTTTTTTAAGGTGATCCCATCAGCATCAAAATCATATATTTTTCCGCCGTCTTTAAACTTTATTCCGACTGTTTCTACCATAAGTTTACTCCTATCTACCGATGGCACGTTTAAATTCATAACACATTCTTATTGTGAGTAGGTTGTTATTACAGTTTCTGTCAACAGAATTTATAAGTTCATCACATACGCTTATAAGCTGTAAAAGAGATTTAGATGTAAGCGAACCGCAAAGCAGCCATACCTCGTCGTGGAAACGGAAGCTGCGCGAAAATCCGCTCTTTTTAACAAGCGCATCACGGAAAACCTCCGACAGCAGTACAAGAACATCCCGCGCAAAGCGTGAATCCTTTTGAAATACCGCCGTTTGCTCCATAAGGCGAAGCTCGTCTATTGAGAGAAGTGCTTCTATAAAGCCTTTTACACATTTCTCCGTATTTTCGTCGATTTCTCCTTCCTCACAAATCAGCGAATAAACACTGACGCGGGAAAGAACCGTTTCAAGCATGGCACTTTTTGTTTGTGTCACGATTATAAAAAACACATTTTTAGGCGGCTCTTCAAGAATCTTCAAAAGGGCGTTCTGAGCCTGCTCGTTCATATTCTGTCCGTTTTTGAGAATATATACCTTGCAGTCGCTCTCATTGGGAAGAACAAACGCATCCGAGCGTATTTCCCTGACGGCGTCTACCGAGAAGCTCTTACTTTTACCTCTGATTCCGTCCGTCTCAAAAATGTCGGGATGCCCGTTTTTTTGTGATTTTTGGCAGCTGGCGCATTCACCGCAGGGCTTATCCGCTCCGCTGCACACAAGGCAGGAAGCGATATAACGGGCAAGCTCTAAGCCTGCCTGCTCATTTGCACACTCCACCAAGATACCGTGCGGAAGTGTGCCCTTATTTGCTGCCGCTTGTATACTTTCATAAGCAGTATTAATTTTTTTTACAGTTTCGTCTTTCATTTTATACTGCTCCGATTTTATTTAATTACATTGGCGAGTGCTATCATAACGGGCATTGTAACCACTGACAGCACACTTATAAATGCCGTGACCTTTGAGGCGAGAGCCGTGTCCCGTCCGTACTTTGCCGAAAACATAACTGTATTGTTTGCGGTCGGTGCAGAGGCGCTGAGCACGCACGCCGTAAGCAAAGTGCCGCTAAAGCCTATGAGTCTGAGTCCGCAGAGTGTTAAGAGCGGGAGCAAAATGATTTTCACCGTTGCCGCTAAAAAAACACGCTTATCCGAAAGCAGCGTTTTCCAGTCGGCAGACGCCAAATATGTGCCGAACATCACCATTGCAAGAGGCGTGTTAAGATCCGCAAGATATGAGATAGGCGCATACAGTACATTCGGGACGGTAAGTCCTGAAATAAACAGAGGCAGTCCTATCAATACGCCTAAGCTACCCGGATTGAGTATCAGCCCTTTTATGCCTAATTTATCTTTTTCACGGCGCATTATTTTGACGCCGTGAGTAAATGAAAAAATATTGAACGGCACGACGATCATCGAGCAGTAAAACACTCCCTCGGCGCCTAAGACAGCTTGCGCCAGCGGCAGCGCCATATATCCCACGTTGCCGTAACAGCTTGCATATTTGAATATTGCCGCGGTACTTTTTTCTCCCTTATTAAATAATAACAGCGAGAGAATTATTGCAACAATGTGAAAAAGTGTTCCGCCCAAAAGAGCCAGCAGAAGTCCGTGCAGTGCGCCGTCCGTATACTCTATTGACAAAAATGAGCGCACGATAACCGCAGGTGTGGCTATGTAAAACAGCAGGTCCGTAGTGAGCTTTGACGCCTTTTCGGTATATATGCCCGTTTTATGACAGACAAAACCGACCGCCGCTATAATAAAAAGTATTAAAACCTGCGTAAATGCCGTAAGAACGTTACTTAAAAAAGCCATCATTTATTACAGTCTTTTATTCGGAAATGTTATCCGAAGCTTCCTTCTCGGACTGTTTGCCGATTTCGTTCAATTCTGAGCTGTCGTTAACACGCATAAAACGAATAGCGTGTAAAATATATGCCAAGGCAAAAAGCGCAAAGGCAAAATCACAAAACGCAAAGGGATACTCATTCGGGAGTTTGTCCATATGTCCCGTAAGCAGCATAATAAGGCGTGGAATATTCGCCGTAAGGCTTAAAAGCACACCCACAAATCCCGATGCAAACAGGCTGCGCATCGCCCTGTCGTTGGAAAGCCCTGACGATATTCTTGCGAATGACAAAAAGAATATCATCATAAACACAAGAGCAAATATTTCAAGCATTAGATCAGATACGTTTATATATGCAATTTTTCTGACAAATCTCATAACTATGCGGCTCATACTCCAGAAAAGCGGCGTAAGGGCTAAAAATTTATACCGCAAATAGACTATTCTGCCGTTAAGATATGATATTCCGACCACCATTATATATATAGCCGAAAGCGTTCCGAACACAAGCTCAAGAACCGTGGGGACAGTCGCCATAGACGCGGTAATTTGGGAATTCGCCGCTGATGCGCCAAAGGATGCAATAAGAGTGATAACGTCTAATATTAACCCCAGCGCAAATAAAAACGAGCAGATAGCCAATAAAATACTTTTTTTGTAAGGAGCCTTTGACGCCGGAATATCCTTTGCCAGCGTTACAAGCACATATATTACGACCGCGGCTACCAAAAATACGGCATGCATAAAATATACCGACCCGTCGGTCGCTTTATAAAATCCCGTATCCGACTCAATAATATTGAGAAGCTGATACATTCTGACAGGTGCTGCCACCGCTAAAAATCCCAAAACAACGTAAAAGATATATAAAGGATTAATTTTTTTATACTTACCTCTGATTTTCATATTCCGTCACCTCACGCCGATTTATCTTTCCTCAATGGGTATGTATTCTTTCTGTATACCGTCGTTACGCGGAATACGCTCCGACATCGGAACATATTTTCTCGGGATAGTGACGTTTTTGTAAGCGGGACGTACTATCTTGCCGTTTGAGGTTATTTCCTCTATTCGGTGTGCCGCCCAGCCTGCAGTTCTCGCCGCCATAAACAGAGGCGTGAAAAGATCCTGTGGAATACCGAGCAAATCGTAAATCAGTCCTGAATACAGGTCAACATTTGCACAGATTTTCTTTTTCTCTCCGCGAATTTTTGCAAAAAGTTCCGGCGTAAGATGCTCAATATGATTTAACAGCATAAAGTCAGCCTCTTTTTCGGTGCCCTTTGAAAATTTTTCGGCATAACGGCGAAGTATAAGGGCGCGGGGGTCTGAGAGCGTATACACCGCGTGACCCATACCGTAAATAAGTCCCGAGCCGTCGCCTGCCTTTTTATTCATAATTTTCGCAAGATAATCGGCGACCTGACCTTCGTCTGTAATGTCGCTGATATTCTCTTTAATATCCTGCACCATTTTATGGACCTTGATATTGGCGCCGCCGTGACGGGGACCTTTAAGTGCACCTATGCCCGCGGCGATGGCAGAATACGTATCCGTACCGCTGGAGGTTATGCAACGGGTCGCAAAGGTAGAGTTGTTACCGCCGCCGTGCTCCGCGTGTATTATCATACAAATGTCTAAAAGCTTTGCCTCTTCGTCGGTAAATTTTTTATCGTTTCTGATAGCACGCAGAATGGATTCCGCTGTCCCTAACTCTAACTTGTTCTGGTGGAAGAACATACTTTTTTTATCATAAACGCGGCTTTTAACCTGATAAGCGCATGTCATTATGACAGGTATCTGCGCTATGAGCTGAACGGACTGCCTCAAAACATTTTCGGGAGACGTGTCATCGGGATTGGGATCGTAGGAATAAAGCGCAAGCACACAGCGGGCAACCTTATTCATAATATCAGGTGAGGGCACCTTCATTATCATATCCTCAATAAACTCGTCGGGAAGCTCTCTGCACTCCGCAAGAACTCTGCGGAAAGAATCCAGCTGTGCTCCAGTGGGAAGTGCACCGAACAGCAAAAGCCAAACGACCTCTTCAAAGCCGAAGCGGTTTTCTTTTTCGCAGTTTTCAACTATGTCCGACATATTTATTCCGCGGTAAACAAGACGTCCGTTTTTGGGAACGCGCTCACCGTCATCAACGTAATAGCCCTCGACCGAGCATATGCGTGTAAGTCCCGCCAGCACACCCGTGCCATCGGAATTTCGGAGACCTCTTTTAACATCAAACCGTCCGTAATAATCAGGATTTATATAGTTATTTTTACGAAGCTCTTCACATAAACTTGAAAGAGCTGCGTTAGAGATATTAGAAATATATTCTGACACCGTAAAGACCTCCTTTTCAAAAACATAACAGTAATCCAATTTATAAATACACAGTATATTCTATAACATTAAGATGTTAAAGTCAACTGAAAGGATGGGATAAAAATGAAAAGTTATACTCTGCTTTGCTTTTTTCTGTCACTGGCGATGATCCTTTGCCCGCTGTGCTCGGTAGAGAGAGCAACCGACGTTATTTCGCAGGAGCTTTTCGGAGAAAGTGCGGATATTGAAGAAAGCGAAACCGACGTAATGTCCACTGTAAAGAT
The DNA here is from genome assembly GCA_022508805.1 of Oscillospiraceae bacterium. Taxonomy (GTDB): domain Bacteria; phylum Bacillota; class Clostridia; order Oscillospirales; family Acutalibacteraceae; genus Fimenecus. The sequence continues at coordinate 15,926 of JAFLUM010000001.1, forward strand.
TATGTCTGCGGAAAGCAAAAATATTACCGAAATGAGTCTCAGAGAATATCTTATCGGTACTGTAGCGGCGGAAATGAGCCTATCTTATCACGAAGAGGCGATAAAAGCTCAGGTCATAGCCTCTCACACGCTTTTAGAGCACTCAAGACTTAACAAAAGCGAAGAAATCGGAGAAGCTGACATCACTGACAACAGTCAAACGCATCAAGGCTACATCGACACGGACACCCAAAAGGAAAAATGGGGCGATAATTATTCAAAATACCGCGAAAAAATAGAAAAATGCGTTGACGAGGTCATAAATTTAATTATTCAATATGACGGAGAGCCCATAACGGCGGCATTCCACGCCATAAGCAACGGCAAAACCGAGAACGCCTCGGACGTATGGGGCGGTACGTACCCGTATCTTATATCGGTCGAGAGTGCAGGCGATAAACTGTCACCCGCCTACTCCTCTGAGCTCACAGTTTCTGTTGACGAATTCAAAAGTATTATGGAAAAACAGGATGCAACGCTCAGTGATGATCCTAATTCGTGGATAAGAGATACCGTGAAAACAGAAACGGGTATGGTAAAAGAGATAACGGTCGGCGATAAGACCTTTAAGGGCAGCGACATACGGTCGTTTTTCTCACTGAAAAGCAGCACATTTGACTGTAAATATGACAACGGCAGTTTCAGCTTTACCGTTAGCGGATACGGTCACGGCGTGGGTATGAGTCAGTACGGCGCGGATTTTATGGCGCGTCAGGGACTTACATACAAAGAAATTCTACAGCATTATTACCCCGGTACACAAATAGTATAAATATGCAAAAAGCACCTTGACTTTTGCAAAAGTCAAGGTGCTTAATATGTTTACTGTCTGTAATCAGCAAGAAAATCGCGGAGCTTGATCATAGCGTCGTCCAGCACTCTTGAATTGGGCAGGAAAACGATTCTCGCGTGGTCAGGAGTTGGATAATGAAATCCGCCGCCGTGTACCAAAAGGACTTTTTTCTCTCTCAGAAAATCCAGCACCAGCTTTTCATCATCCTTTATGTTAAACTTTTTCACGTCAAATTTTGGGAAGATATAAAACGCCGCTTTCGGTTTGACAACGGACACTCCGTCAATATTGCAAAGCGCGTTGTAAACCTGCTCACGCTGCTCATATATTCTGCCGCCGGGGAGCAACAGTTCGTCAACGCTCTGAATTCCGCCGAGAGCGGTCTGCACAATGCTTTGTGCCGGGACGTTTGAGCAAAGACGCATTGAGGAAAGAAGATTAAGCCCCTCAATATATCCCTTTATCTGCTTTTTGTTACCGCTTATTACCATCCAACCTACACGGAAGCCTGCAACTCTGTGAGACTTTGAAAGTCCGTTAAAGGTAATGCACGGAACATCGGGTGCCAGAGCCGCTATTGAGGTGTGCTCAAGTCCGTCCATTACGAGGCGGTCATATATTTCATCGGAAAAAATTATCAACCCGTTTTGACGGGCGACCTCGGCAATTTCCTTTAATATTTCTTTGCTGTAAAGCGCACCTGTCGGGTTATTGGGGTTGATTATTACAATTCCCTTGGTCCTATGGGTGATTTTTCTTTTTATGTCGTCAATGTCGGGATTCCACTCATTCTGCTCGTCACAGATATAGTGCACCGCGTTACCGCCCGCAAGCGTTACAGCCGCAGTCCACAGCGGATAATCAGGAGCGGGGACAAGTATTTCATCGCCGTCGTCAAGAAGCCCCTGCATTGCCATAACAATAAGCTCGCTTACGCCGTTGCCCATATAGATATCGTTTATTCCTACGCTATGTATGCCTTTAAGCTGACAGTACTGCATAATAGCTTTACGTGCCGAAAAAAGTCCCTTTGAGTCGGAATAGCCCTCACTGTCACGAAGATTATACATCATATCGTGTATTATCTCGTCAGGGGCGGTAAAGCCGAAGGGCGCAGGATTACCGATATTGAGTTTTAGTATCTTTACGCCCTCTGCCTCCATACGGTTCGCCTCGTCCATTACGGGACCGCGTATGTCGTAACAAACGTAATCAAGTTTGTGACTTTTGTTATACTCTTTCAAAATAAACGCCTCGTTTATAAAAATACTCCCACCGCGAGCGATGGGAGTAAAAAACTTATGTCAAATTACTGCTCGATAGCGTAAACGCTGACCTTTTTTCTGTCCTTGCCCATTCTCTCAAACTTAACCTTACCGTCGATAAGGGCGAAGAGAGTATCGTCAGAGCCGCGTCCTACATTGTTGCCGGGATGAATGTGAGTTCCGCGCTGCTTTACAATGATGTTGCCTGCAAGCACTGCCTGACCGTCCGCTCTTTTAACGCCGAGTCTTTTGGACTCAGAGTCACGTCCGTTCTTAGTTGAACCCATTCCCTTTTTATGAGCAAATAACTGAATGTTTATTTTAAGCATCAAAAACACCTCTTTCAATTTTCAAATTGTCCGGATACTGACCTGAAAGCTCTTTAAGATGAAGATAAAGACCGTCGGTCAGAAGCTTTGCCTTTCGGGCATCCTGTGCGTTCATCGTAATGCACATATACCCATCGCACACCTCTGTTTTCGGTGAAAGACCCATTATTTCGATTATGGTGTTCGCTGTCATATATGCCGCCGAGGACACTGCACTGCAAACTATGTCGCTGCCCTGCTCCCCTGCGCCTGAATGACCGCTTATTTCAAACGAAACAACTGTATCTTCTGAAAACAGAAATTTTGCTTTTGTCATTATGCGTTTACTGCGGTGATCTCAACCTTGGTATAGGGCTGACGATGACCTTTCTTACGCTTTTCGTTCTTTTTGGGTTTGTAAGTGAAAACGGTGACTTTTTTGCTTTTACCGTTTTTGAGCACCTTTGCCGAAACCGTTGCACCCTCAACATAAGGAGCGCCTGTTTTGATTCCGTCGTCGGAGCCTACTGCGAGAACCTTGTCAAAGGTGATCTCCGCATTTTCCTCTGCGTCAAGCTTTTCAACAAATACAACGTCGCCGTTTGTGACCTTGTACTGCTTGCCGCCTGTGACAATAACTGCGTACATTTATTTAACCTACCTTAATATAGACTCGCTATCGAGGGCGGAAAAATCACTTGTAGTGTGCAAAGAGCATACTGCCCCCTAATATGCGGCTTAAATAGGATATCAAAAAAGATCGGTAATGTCAAGAATTTTTTTCAATTTAAGTGATTTTTTGATGCGGTGAGGGTATTTTTCAAAAGCATGGTGATAGTCATAGGTCCAACTCCGCCGGGAACGGGAGTTATGTATGAGCATTTTTCTTTCACGTTTTCAAAATCCACGTCGCCGCAAAGCTTTCCGCTCCCGTTTCTGTTCATTCCAACATCAATAACGACAGCGCCGTCCTTTACCATATCGGCAGTAACAAAATTTGCCCTGCCGACGGCTGATACGAGAATATCCGCGCGGCGTGTGACCTCACTGAGATTTTTTGTACGAGAATGGCACACGGTGACGGTTCCGTTTGCCCCCAAAAGCAGCATAGCCATAGGCTTGCCGACAATATTGCTGCGCCCGATCACAACGCACTCTTTACCGTCAGCGGAGATATCATAATATTTAAGCATTTCCATTATCCCCGCGGGGGTACACGGCAGAAACGAGTGGTCACCTATCATTATGTGTCCCGTGTTGATGGGGTGAAACGCATCTACATCCTTATCCGGAGATATGGCGTTGATTGCCGTATTTTCATCAATATGCGAAGGTAGCGGAAGCTGGCAGAGTATTCCGTCAACCTTGCTGTCAGAGTTGAGCGTTTCAATAAGACTTAAAAGCTGTTCTGTGGTAGTTTCCTCAGGCAGGGCGTACTCGTAAGACTTTATACCCACCTGTTCACAGCCCTTTTTCTTATTATTTACATAAACTCTTGAGGCAGGGTCGTTACCAACTATGATTACCGCCAGTCCCGTTTCTTTGCCGTTTTTTAAGAGTTCTGTGACCTGTTCTTTTATTTCTTCGCGAACGTGTTCCGATACTTTTTTGCCGTCGATAAGATTATACATTTTCTGTTTCTCCGTTTCCGCCTGTATTTTGCCCTGCCTGCTTTTTAATTTTTACAAATTTAATTATTGTTATCACGGCACAGACAATTACCAGTGCCAATGATAAAAGCTGTGATACGCGTAAATTAGTTGAACCGATATAAAGGCTGTCCGTCCTAAGTCCCTCGACTACAGTCCTCTCTAGTCCGTAGATTATACCGTAGCCGAGAATGAGCTGACCGTCGAATTTTCTGAACTTTCGGCAAACTATATAGAGTATCACAAAGCCCAACAGGCACCAAATCGACTCATAAAGGAATGTGGGGTGTACGGGCATATTGGGGTCAACGGTCATTCCGCCGGCTGATAAGGAGTCATAATTTCTTACTATGTACTCCGACACCTTTTCGCTTGTCATACCCCACGGAAGAGTCGTATTAGTGCCGAACGCCTCTTGATTTGTGTAGTTGCCCCATCTGCCGATGCCCTGACCTATAAGGAAGCTCATTCCGGCAAGGTCGAGCAGCTTATAAAAATTAAGGTCAATTTTTTTACATACGAAGAATGCAACTGCAAGGGCACCTATCAAACCGCCGTAAATGGCAAGTCCGCCCTCCCAAATTTTGAATATTGAGAGCAGATCGTTCTTATACATATCCCATTGGAATACCACATAATAAAGCCTTGCGCCCACAATGCCGCCGATGGTTCCGTAGATGAGCACGTCAAGCATTTTATCAATGCTCATTTTCCATTTGTAAGCCATTCTGCCGCCGAACAGCACCGCTAAAATAAATCCGAATGCTATTATAACTCCGTAAAACTTTATAGTGACCGTGTTGCCGAACAGCGTGAATTCCGCCAGGTTCGCGTACACGTCAAACCGGAGCCCCAGTCCCGGAAATTCAACAAGAGTATAATCCGTTAGAAATTTCATACTATTTATCCTTTCAATCTTGCTTTATGATAGACATTGACGAATTTTCAACATTTATTGCCGTTCTAAGGCGGTTGTCGATATCCTCTGCCGTAATGCTTTCAAGAACCGAAAGCTGATCGAACAGACCTTCGCCGTTAAAATAGTCGCCTACAAGGGAATTGGCAAGGGAACCCACGTCGTCAAAATTCATTATTACGCCGCCGTAATGCTTTTTCTTGATGCGGTCAAAGGTCTCACGGTCAACGCCCTCCTTTATGACCTTTATAATCTCTCGGTTTATACGCTCGCGCACCTTTTCACAGTCGTTGCTCTCACCTGTGAAGATATGCGCCGAATAGCCGTAACCCTCAAAATATTCCGTTTCAAAGGTGGTATTTATCAGTCCGTCATTCAAAAGTTCCTCATAAAGGGTCGATGTCTTGCCTGCGATTATATCAAGAAGTATTTCGCTTTCGAGAGTCTCTTTCAGCGTTCTGCACGGAGTTTTTACGTCTTCTTTGTAGCCTATGGCAAAAATCGGCATTGAAACGGGAAGATTTCTGACGACCGTGTCCTGAACCACCGTCGGAGGCTCGGGCAAGAATTTTCTCTCTATCTTTTTGGGCGGCTCAGCTTTAAGCATTTTGTCCGCGACCCTCAGCACCTGTTCCACTGTCACATTACCTGCGACCGCCAGAGCCATATTGGAAAAGTTATAAAAAGTATTGTAACAGCTGTAAAGCAAATCAGCGGTGATATGGCTTATAGACTCCACTGTGCCCGCAATGTCGATTTTTACGGGGTGATTATGGTACATTGCCCTTAAGAGCGAAAAAAGCGACTCCCAGCCGGGCTCGTCATTGGTCATTTTTATCTCCTGACCGATTATCCCCTGCTCCTTCTCCACGGTCTGAGCCGTAAAATACGGATTCGTTACAAAATCAAGCAGTATTTCAAGAGACTCCTCAAAATTTCCGCTACAGGAGAAAAGATAGCAGGTCTTATCAAAAGAGGTATATGCGTTTGCACTTGCTCCCGTTTTGGCGTATCTTGCGAATGCATCCAGCTCCTCGCTCTCAAAAAGCTTATGCTCGAGGAAATGGGCTATTCCCTCGGGAACGCTGGTGAAATCCTCCTCGCCCTCTGTACGGAAAGAGGTGTCCACAGAGCCGTATTTTGTGCCGAATACAGCGTAAGCCGAGGAATAATTCTCTTTAGGATAAACGAATATTTTAAGTCCCGATGAGTGGTCGATTTCAAAATATCTGTCGCCCAAAAGCTCATTTTTGATTTCCTTTATATTATTCATCCTCGCCGCTCTCCCCTTTCAAAAGATAAACCGAATCAAGACTTACACGGTTTGCGCAGTCGATAACCTGCTCGCGTGTGACAGCAGAAATTTTTTCCGCGAATTCTGTTCCGCTGACAATTTCGTCATCAAACGCCTGCGACCCGTAATAGAAGCAGACTGATGCAGGCGAATCACCCACACCGCGAAAAGCATCCGAAAGCGCCGTCTTTGAAGAGTTAAGATCCCCGTCCGTAAATTCGCCGTTTTTCATAATATCAAGCTGATGAAGGATCTCGTTTAATGCCTTTTCGTAGTTTTTCTCTTCAATTCCGCTCTGTATAAAAATTACGCCCTTATCACGCACAAGCCGTGCTCCGCAATAGTAGCAAAGACTCATTTTTTCACGGACATTTAAAAACAGTCTTGAATACGGTCCGCCGCCGAAGATGTCGGTCATAACACGGAAAGCGTAATAGCTATCGTTTGAGTTCCCCATTCCCGAGCGCAGCCCCATAACCAGCTTTGACTGGTTAACGTTCATATCCTCGGTAAAATATCTTACCTCGTCCGCCTTAGTTATAAAAACGGTTGAAAGCTCCGCGGGACGGCGGTTTTCGATGCTCTCAGCAAACGCTGTGAATTTTTCGCTGAGCATTTCGCTGTTTAAGCTGCCGCAAGCGGTTATTGCAATATGTGACGAACGAAGCAAATCCTCATACGCCTCAAAAAGCTTGGCACCGTCCAAAGCCTTAACGTCATTTTCCAGTTTTTCACTGTCTATTCCGTAAGGCTCGTCCGCGCACATAAGCTGACGGAGTCGGGAGAGGGCATACGCTCGCTTATCATTTTTCTCCGCCTCAATATTCTCAAGTGTAAAGCGTATTTCCCGTTCGGTATCCTCAGCATCAAACTTGCCGTCGGCACAGTGGGGATGTTTGATTATATCAATGATGAAATCCGCAGCCTCAGCCGAGAGAGATTTGCCGTCAAGGGAAAACCGGTCGTCGGGAAGCTCTATAGAAAAGCGTATTCTTACCTTTTCACCTACCGTAGATATACCTGTATCAAAATCAGCGCCGTAAAGACTGTCGATTTTTGAATTGAACGCCTTGAAGGTGCCGAAAGCAGCCGAGGTGTGACCCATAAGCGAGGCCAGCACCGTCTGCGCCGCCAGCCGCTCATTTATCGGCATATAAAAGTCCACAAGCAGACAGTTGGTTTTAAATTTTTTGGAGTTTATGCAAAGGAGCTTTACGCCCTGTGCGATCTCTTGAAACTGAGTTGTGTTCATTTCTTTCACCTTTGGAATTAAATATATACATACTCATTTTAACACATTTTACCTTATATTTCCACTGTTTTTTAATTTGAATAATTACCCGTGTGAGTTTTGCCGTCAAGAGGGATAAATTCCGATTTCACGCCGTCACAGTAAAGCTGTTTTCCGTTTTTTTCTGCTGAAAGTGTGATTTTTGTACCAAATATTTGAAGTTCTGCCGAGAAGGGCAGAATTTCTTCTGCTTTGGGAGTGAAATACAGTTTATCACCGCGGGCGGTGATTCCCAGTAAGTCTTCGGTGACGGTTTTATAGTACCAAGAGGCTGAGCCTGTGTAAAGACTCCAGCCGCCCCTGCCCTCAAGGCCCTTTCGGTAGTAAACGTCTCCCGTTAAGAAATACGGTTCGGTTTTATATTCGCCGCTAAGTCCGTTTTTATATTTTTCAAGTGGGTTGAGCATTTTTAAAATTTGCAGTCCGCGTCCTGTTTGTGAGTTTTTCAGCATTGCGCGGGCAAGCCACACGGCGGAATGGGTGTACTGTCCGCCGTTTTCGCGTATGCCCTCGGGATAAGCGGTGATATACCCGATATTTTCATCTTTTTCACAAAATGACGGTGCAAAAAGCCGCACAACACAGTGATTTTCATCTACGAGCTCATTCCACGCGGTATTGAGAGCCTCTTTGCAGCGTTCACCGTTAAGTCCGCTGAACACTGCAAAGCTTTGAGTAAGGCTGTCAATTTTACAGGACTTACATTCGGGAACGCCCAGTGCCGTACCGTTATCAAGAAAACAGCGGATATAACGGTCATTATAAAAGGCGTACTGCTCCAATGCGTCACGCAGGGCTTTTACTTTTTGTCTTATTGCTTCCGTTTTATCCTTTTGACCTGCTAACTCCAAAAGCGTGCAAAGCTCCTCACCGCAGATTATGGCAAGCTGTGAGGTGAAAACGCTTTCACCTCTGCCGCCCTCGCCTATTTTATTAAATCCGTCGTTCCAGTCGCCGCCGCCCATCAGTATGAGAGAGTGTTCGCCTGTTCTAAAGGCTTTTTCAAATACTTTTTCGCAGTGCTCAAGCAGAGTCGCACTCTCATTTGACGGTGAAAATGCTCCGTAACGTTCAGCATCGTTTTCACCCAAAGGCTCACCTGTCAAGAACGGTATCTGCTCCGACAAAATGCCAATATCTCCCGTAGTTCGGCAATACTCAGCCGTTGTCATAATGAGCCATAGCAAGTCGTCACTATATCGTGTGCGTACACCGCGCAGATTTCCGTTATTTTCAATGTGGAACCAATGAAGCACGTCGCCCTCGGGGAACTGTGCGCCTGCGCATTTGATAATTATATCTCTAACTGCCGTCGGGCAAAGCGGTATTACCGATAAAGCGTCCTGCAGCTGATCGCGAAAGCCGTATGCCCCCGAGCACTGATAAAACGATGTGCGACCGAACAGTCTGCCGCAGAGTATCTGCACGGGCAAAAAGTCGTTATACAGCTTATTAAGACATTCATCGGGTGTAGTTACCGTTATTTTGCTTGTTTCGTGGGCGATTCCCTGCTCGCTGTCACATACTCCGAGTGTAAATACCGCCGTCTGTGGATTACCGAGTGAGGTTTTCATTCCCAAAAACGGATTTTCGGACGGTGAAAAATCATTTTCTTTGTCCCCGTAAAGCTGACTTTCGGCAAAAACAGGCTGTCCGTTTTCACAGCCTATAAAATATTTCATTCCGTCATTTTTAAGCGTGTTTTCAAAAACGACTTTACCGCTTTCGGCATATGCCTTTATGAATTGCGGAAAACGCTTCCGGTCGTCAAGCACGGGATCAATACAATATGCTATTTCAATGGTTTTTTCTGTGCCTTCGGCGGTGACCTCAATATTCTTTGAACTGCCGTTAAGGGTGATTTTTGTTGTAAAGTGCATTTCCTTTACAGGATTTTTATCTGTAAAGCTATTTAGCCTTACAGCGGAAGTATACGCTACGCTTTGCGGATACAGCGTCATACGGCTATTGTCAATGATATCAACGGTTTTGCCGTCTATAAATGCGTACAGCCTTTCGCCGCCGATGCCGCGCGTATCGTTTATCCACGGGGTTATTTTGTTCTCCTGAGAGTTGCCGTAATAGGTGTAACCCAGCGAATTATTGGAAATCAGCGTGCCGAATTTTTCGCCCGCCAATATCCAGCTCCACGGCAGGGGCGTGTCGGCAGGTACGCTGTAAATACCGCCGTCAATTGCTTTTCCTTCTTCTGAATAAGTGATATCTATACCGTTATCGGTATTCGGAATATTTTCCCATCTGTTGCACGTACAGGCAAAGCAGAGAAGTTTATTTTCGTCCTCTTTTGCAAGAGAATTTCCGTTGATAAAATGCACTGCGGGACTTCTGCCGATAGCTTTCAGCAGTCCGTTTTCGACGGCTCTGCCGTAATTGTCCTTTTCGCGGCAAATTATTGCAAGCTCACAGCGGATGCCTGCTCTATACAGCGCGGTAACGATTTTTGCGGCATCCTGTGCTGTCTGCATATTTTTGCCGTCGGCAAAAAATACCGCCAAGGGAATGTCGCCCGATATGCCGTATTTCCAAATATCCGCCCTTGAACAGGCGGTATTTTTCAGTATTTCTGCTTTCTCCGTGGGTACGGCACTTTCAGACGACACTGCCGTCGCCGTTTTAAAATAAAGCTCTCGCGACCTGCCGCTGACGGGATAAATGCTTTTTGCTCCGCGGAAATCCGTAAATCCTGCTTTGTAGGCTTCGACGGCCTCATCAACACTTTTACCGACCGCAACCGCCAAACGGAATTTTATTTCCTTTCCTTTTTTTAAAGATACGGGAATTTTTATTGCCACGCAGGTATCGGGAACACCCTCTAAGCGCTCTGTAAGTTCGTCAAAGTTAAGAAAAACATCCTCCCTGCCGCGACTGAGCACATCCTCACGGGCAAGATCAAAAAATGTGTTATCACTGTCCGTGCCAACACAGCAGTATATACTTTCATTTTTATCACGGAACGTATATTTAAATATAATACAGTTGTTAGATCCATCTTTTTGGGCGGTGACGAACAGCTTTGCAAAGGCTCTGTGCGAAAGATATGAGGATACCTGGCACAGAACAGGCTGAAAATATATTTCGGCAAAGCCGTCCGCACGGCAATTCGGCTTAAAGGAAAAGCTGTGTGTTTCACAGTTTTTATCGGGATGGACAGAGACCTCTTTTTCACCGTCGCCCATAAGTGAGCTTGAAAAAAATCTTACCTTGTTTTCGCCGAACACCGCAGAAAAATATCCATTTTTATAAAAATCCGAATTTCGTGTAAAGGGATGCCTTCCGTTTTGAATTTTTATTTGAGCGTATATACCGTTCTCACCGACCGACGGATTTTTCATTATTCCCAATACGGTATTTTCACCGAATACAGAGGTCTGCCAGCCGTTGTCACCGCACACGCAGGTGTATTCTCCGTTTGTATAGGCTCCGCAAATATCGGCGTATTTTCCGATATTTTCTGCTCTTTTAACGGGTGAATACTTTATCGCAATATTTCTTGTGTGTGCTTTTTTCCGCCGCTCATTTTTACTAAAGGGTCTGTTGGGAACACGCTCACGAAGTAAGCTTTCTGCGGTCATCTGTTCGGAGTCCGCCATAAATCTTTTTTGCATTACATTGCCGTTTATGGCATTGTCGATACTCAAAATACTCATTCCGATGTGATGAGCCATAAAGCTTTTAACTATCATTTTTTCTTGACCCAAAGTGCGTTCGGGAGTATAATCCAATGCCTCAAATAATCCGTATTTACCGTAAGCACCCGTTTTTTTAAGCTCGCGTAAGTTTCTGAGCGCGGATTTTTGATCGAACGGCAAAACGAGATAAGTTGAATAAGGTGACACTGTTTTTTCGGCAGGAATATCCCGTTTAAGTCCTAAACGGTCCACTCCGTGGGCTTTATACTGATAATTCATCATCGCATCAAAGTCGTAAAATCCGCTTTCGGATACACCGAAGGGGATTTTGTGCTCCCTGCCGTAGCTTTTTTGGCAAGACAAACAGAATTTAAGCCCCTCGTACTCCAGTGTATTTTTATATGACGGCAAAAAGATGTTGGGCATAAAATATTCGAACATTGTGCCCGTCCAAGAGACGGGTCCGGAATAACCCTTATAGCGTGCCAAGTGTCTGCCCAGCGTTTCCCAATGCTTTCTCGGCACACGGCGTGAGGCAACTGCAAAATACGAGGTCATCCGTGCTTCGCTCATTAAAAGATCGTAATAGGAATTGGTCTTTTCTCCTTTTTCCGCGTCGTAACCGATGTGCATAAGCCCGTTATTTTTATTGTACAGAAAGGAAATATCCGTATCACGAATTATTTTCCCCACTCTGTCGGCAATATTGTTTACTCGCTCATTTCCTTCAAAGTCCGTAAGCCAGCTTTTAAGGGCTGTCAGCGCACACAAAAGATTTCCGCTGTCAACGGTAGAGACAAAACGGGGCATAAGAGGTCTCAGCGTTTTCGTGTCATACCAATTATAAAGATTTCCGTTAAATTTTTCCATTCTGTCAATAGTATTAAGCGTATTTTCTAAAAATCGGCAGGCTACATCGAGATCGATATATTTTAAGTCGTACGCCACCGAGACGGACACCATCATAAGTCCGATATTTGTGGGCGACGTGCGGTGCGCAACTCTGTACACAGGGGAAAACTGAACGTTGTCGGGCGGAAGATAGTTATTCTCAGCATTCGCGAAATCGGCGTAGTATTCCCACATTCTTTTTCCGTCGGCAATGAGCTGTTCTTTTGTGAGATAATCAACAGTCGCTCTTCTTTTTTTACGCTTTTTACCCGACAGCAGGCAAAAGGGAATGTTCAAAATAAAGAATATTGCCGAGAGCGTTCCCCAAGGGTGGAAAGAAAACAGTAAAGCAACGGCACATATTATATTCGGCAGTAAATATATAAGCTCCGATACGGTTTTTGACGAGCGTTCTCCCTGCTGTGCAGTCGTCCAAAGCAGCATATTCTTCTTTGTAACAAGCCGTCTGTACAGTCCCTTGACCGCACCGTCGAAGGATACAAGTGCCTCCGCAGGAAGCATTACAAAACCTATGGCAAAACGGACAAGGGGATAAAGTCCCAAAGGGATATTTCCCGAATAAAACCTGCGGAAAAATCCGCCGTGAGGTAAAAGAAGCAGACGGATAAAGGATGCTATATCATTAGCACCGAGACAAAGTATTGCCGTGACGAACAAAACCGCCGAGAGTCTTGACGGCAAAAATCCTGACAAAACTATACATATCAACGCCGCAAGGGGAGTAATACTTCTCCGCAGATTGTCGAATAATTTGAATCTTGATAAAAAGGTCAGATTATTTTTGTCATCGCGTTTTGCAAAGGGCCGGGAAGAAAAAATGAACACTGAATTCTGCCAGTCTCCGCGCACCCAGCGGTGTAGCCTTTTAAGATATGACACCTGATTGGTAGGGAAAAGGTCAAGAGCCTGGCAGTGTGAGACGTAAGCGGTTTTTAACAGCTCGCCCTCCAAAATGTCATGGCTGAGGACTGTTTCGGGCTTAAATTTTTGACAGCATTTATCGTAAAAACCGTCTACGCTTATGAGTCCCTTGCCCGAAAATACGCTTTCCTTAAAAATATCCTGATACCGCTCTGCAACGCCTGAATGGTAAGCCGTTATACCTCCGTCACCTGCACAAAGCCTTGAAAATACGGTGGAATCGGTGCATTCCACATCAACCTCGGTTCGCATTGTGAATACACCGTATTTTTCACGGTTTACGGGGTGCAATGCCGTTTGCAAAAGCTCCTCGGTACAGTCAAGGGTCGGGTCGGTGTCGCTGTCAAGAGCCAAAATATATTTTACGTCTTTAGGTAAAGCAGCCTTTCCGAAAATACGCAGAAACGGGTCTGTCCCCTCTTTTAAAGAACAGACCAGATCCTCGATAGCACCGCGTTTTCTGTCGCGACCCATATATTCGTCCTGTGTTTTTGAATACACACGCGGACGGACACAGCAAAGCACATTATTACCGCACTTTTCGTTTATTTTTCTAAAGGATTTTTCAATACCTGCAAGTATTTTCTCATCATTCGAATCATTCTTATTTTTACTGCCCTTTAAATCGGCGAGAATACAAAGTGAAATATTTTCATTGCAGTTTGAAAAATAGAGCTTTTCGATATGTTTTTCCATATCACAGAGGCTGTTCTCATCGGTCAACAAAACAGATACAGCAATAAGTGTACGGCAGTTCTCCGATGTAAGGTATTCCTTTTTCACCCTCGGCAGTTCGTCGGGACGAAAAATCAGCATCGAAATATTTACAGTGATAACTGAGACGATTTGCCAAAAGGGCAAAAACAAAAAAAGTCCTGTCCACGGCGAATTAAGTGCTAAAGCTACACCTATACTCAAAAATACGGGCAGCATAATTTCCACAGCGAGAGACAGTTCTCCGCACTGTCTCTTTTTAAACAGATATTCACCGAGATAAGCCCCGGTTTTGTTCTCGCATATATTTTTTAAGAATTCACAGGTCGTTTTGCCTTCTTTTTTTGATTTTTCATATATCTTTCTGCGGTAAAGCATTTTTGTTTCGCTGTCGCTTATCTTAAAATCTTCGTATTTTTGGGCTAACCTTTCACTTTCGCAGATCTCAAACAGTTTACGGAAATCAATGTCACGTATCTCACGCAAAATTTCTATGCCCTTTTCGGCATCCTCTGCCCCAAGTGAGATTTTTCGTACGGCGGCACATTTTACGACAGTTTCGGTTAGAAAGACTTTTGAATAATCTGCATTAATTCCACGAAGAATGTTTAAAATTATGCTGTCATCGAGCTTTTCTCCGTCCTCCGAAGCGGCGCACAGAAGCATAAAGAGCTCCCTGTTTTTGTTGAGTTCTTTTCTGCACCGCCTGATATCGTTTTTAAGCGCACCGATATGGCGCTCAATTAAATAGTAATTATCAAAAAAAGCGATATCCGTATCTTTAACGGCTTTGCTTTTGAGTATTCTTTTATATTTTCGTTTTATTTCACTAAAGCATTTTATCATTTGACGGTAAACAGACAAATTTTTCATTTTTACACTCCTTTGTCTGTTTATTTTCCCCTGCGGTGAGCAAAATAACCAAAGGATATGTAAAAACTTTATAAACTATGCAAAACCGGCATTGACTTTAATTAGGTTTTGCAATAAAATAGAAGAGTATATATTTTAACGGGTGAAATTATGAATTTAACGTACAAAATTCAAAAGGCAGGTATCGGTCTTGCTCTTGACCGTTTGCTTAAATACATTGACAAGGATCCCCACACCAATGTAGTTAAGTTGAGTAAGAAGATCGCTCCGATTTTCAGCAAGATCTTTCCGCCGGAAAACTTTAAGAAAATACAGGCGGCCGCCGAGGACGAAAACAACGTCTGGACAAAATATGCACTGGGACTTATCAGTGATATTGACAGAAACGTTATAAAGCGTATGCTTCTCTCCTTCGGTGTTGACGCAGGCTATTACGGTACGAAAGCAGTCAGGGCAAACCGTGAAAAATACAAGTGCAATATTCCCTTTATAATCCTTTTTGACCCCACCAGTGCGTGCAATCTGCACTGTAAGGGCTGCTGGGCGGCTGATTACGGACACAGACAAAGCCTTACCAATGAAGAGATGCAAAGCATTGTATCCCAAGGTAAAGAGCTGGGAACGCATTTTTATATGCTCACGGGCGGCGAACCGCTTATCAGAAAGAACGATATAATTGAGCTTTGCCGCAACAATCAGGACTGTGCCTTTGTTGTGTACACCAACGCCACACTGGTCGACCAAAAATTCTGTGACGATATGAACGAGGTCGGCAATATCTCCTTAGCTCTCAGCATTGAGGGCAGCGAGGAGTCCAACGACTGGCGCAGAGGTGACGGAGCATATCAAACCACCCTTAAGGCTATGGAGCTTTTGAAAAAGAACAAGTGTCTTTTCGGCGTATCTATCTGCTACACGCGCAAAAATGTTCCGCTTATCACAAGCGATGAGTTTATGGATATGCTTATTGAAAAGGGAGCTAAGTATTCACTTTGCTTTAACTATATGCCCGTAGGTCACAATGCGGACAAGGAGCTTATCCCCTCGCCCGAGCAACGTGAGCATATGTATAACTGGCTGAGAGAGGTCAGAAACGGCAAAACCGGCAAGCCCATTTTCGTTATGGATTTCCAGAACGACGCCGAGTATGTGGGCGGCTGTATTGCCGGCGGACGCAATTATTTCCATATAAACTCAGCAGGCGATATTGAGCCGTGCGTGTTCATACATTACTCTGATGCTAATATCAGAACGCATACGCTTTTAGAGGCTCTTCAATCACCGCTGTTTACGGCATATTATCATAATCAGCCCTTCAACGATAACCATCTGAGACCCTGCCCCATGCTTGAAAACCCTGAGATGCTCCGCAAAATGGTAAAGGAAACGGGCGCACGGTCCTCCGATTTACAGCATAAGGAGAGCGTTGACGAGCTTTGCGCAAAGTGCGACGGATTTGCTTCAGAATGGGCGCCGAAGGCGGAGGAGCTTTGGGCATCAAGACCTCACCGCGATACGCATACGCAGTATTACCGTGACACGCCCGAGGGCAAAGCGGAGTTCACCGGCTGTACCGGCAACTGTGCCGCTTGCGCCGTTCACGAAACCGAAATCGCCGAGATAAAATAAACCAAAACAATAAATGACCGTACACCCCAAAAAAGGAGTACGGTCATTTTAATTTGTAATGTTTTTATTTCTTCTCTCAACTGCACATTTGATTATTTTTAATATGATTAGCGATGCGATGATTCCAAGTAAAGCACCGCCGCTGTCGATAAGCACGTCACGAAGCTGACAAGCCCTGCCATCCACAAAAATCTGGTGCACCTCATCGCTGACAGCATAAAGTACCGTAATTATAAACGAAACGGGTGCCGCTGCACGGCGGAAAGTGGAATAATAGGCGTTAAATGTAAGCATTGCAAGTCCTGTGAATTCAAGCAGATGCGCCGTTTTGCGTATGATAAAGGAGGAGAATTCTATACCTAAAAGTGCCAGTATTCTGTCTATCAGCGAGTCGCTCATTTCCGATGAAGCGCTTGCCGTGCGTGAGGACATCCAAAATATCACACCCATACAGGCTATTACAAGCGCCCACGACACCGTTATGTAAATTTTCTTTTTTACCGTCATTATTTTTGTCCTTTATAAAAATATACATTTGCGCTGTCGCCGTAAAAATAGATACCGCTGACACCGTCTGCCACTGCAAACGCCGTATTTTCGGTAAACAGCGGTAAAACTACTGCATTTTTCAACAGGTAGCTTTGGCAATACGCCGCATTTTGAACGTCGGACAATTTTCTAAGTTCCGACACAAGTCTGTCATATTCCTCGGAGGAGTGGTGAACTACGTTATTCGCATTACCCTCGGTGAAAAGCGACAAAAATGACACCGCATTGTTACTGTCCGCCGTCAGCGGATAGACAGCCATATCAAAATCGGCTGATGCTATTCGTTTTTCAAAATCTTCCTTATCCAATACCGTAACAGTGCCGTTAAGTTCAACACCGATATCCCTTTGCCAGCAGTTGACTATCGCCTTTACCGTATCCTCATAGTCCTCGGTACAAAGGATTTCCACGGTCAAGCTGTCAATTCCCAATTCTTTAAAGGCTTGTACCATATTGGTTCTTGCATTTTCGATATCATACGGTATTTTATCCTGTACAGGTATATCCATTCGCTCGCCGACGAGTCCGTAATAGGGCGGAATGAGCGCGTCAACAGGAGTATCGGTAACAGCAGACAGATCTATACAGGATACAAGTCCTGTGCGCAGGGACAGGTTTTGCATATTCTTATTGCTCATATTGAAAATCAGCGACTGCGATATATTGGGAAGCTCCTTTACGCTCACACTTCGTCCAAGCTTGTCCAAAGACTCTGACGTAGCAAAAAAGCCGCAGTCGTAAGTTCCCTTGTCCACCTTTTTAGCGGCATCGGTAATATCCGTGTTACGATAAAAGCTGACACTCGCAGGCACAGCGGCAAACTGACCGTTATATTCGCTGTTTTTGACGATGCGTACAGAGGTGTCCGCCGTGACGGAAGAAAGATAAAACGCACCGTTAGTTATGATATATTTCTCCTCAAGTCCGTACCTGCCTGCGGTCAGCTCAAAGAACTCACGGTCGCAGGGGTAGGAAACAGGCTGAGACAACGCATAAATGAAGTTAATATCAGCTCGCTCAAGGGTTATTTCAAGGGTGTATTCCCCCGTCGCACGAACACCGAGCGCAGATGAGTCAGCCTGACCGCTATGTACGGCTTCGGCATTTTTAATTGCGGAGATAAGCTCAAAATCGGGAGCAGCAGTCTCAGGTAATACCGCACGGGTAAGTCCGAACACGAAATCGTCGGCGGTGATTTTTCCGTCGATATTGCCTCCCCGCTCCTTAATAAATTTCTTTGCTTTTTCGGAAATATAATAGGACATATTGTCAAAAAGCTTAAAGGTGTATACAAGTCCGTCGTCCGAGACGCTGTAATCTTTTACGACACAGTTTTGGAGCGTTCCGTTTTCGTCCGGCTTGAAAAGTCCGTCAAAAATATTGACAGCTATCATTTTTTCGCCTACCGTAGAAGCTATTTGCGGATCAAAATGAACCGGCATTTCAGTGACGGCACAGGCGAAGGCTTTATTCGCAGTGTCTTTATCACTACAGGCGGAAAAG
Source organism: Oscillospiraceae bacterium (assembly GCA_022508805.1). Classification (GTDB taxonomy): domain Bacteria; phylum Bacillota; class Clostridia; order Oscillospirales; family Acutalibacteraceae; genus Fimenecus. The sequence goes on from JAFLUM010000001.1 coordinate 34,232, forward strand.
CAAAGAATTACTATACATAACACCATAAAAACGGATATTATTTTTTTGAGCATAAGTATCACCCGCACATAGTATATCAAAAAAAGCCGAAACACGCCATATCTTCATAAAAATTTTTATAAAAAACTCGCTTTTATTATATAAATTTGGTATAATTATGTGTACCATTTTGAACTGTGAGGTAGATTATGGATTTATTTGCAACACTTAATTTCGTTGTGGGGCTTATCTGTGCCGTAGCGATTATAATTTTACTTGTAATGCTCAGCCGTCTTTCTTCGGCGGTAAAGAGAATGGAAAATGACGAAGATGACCGTGCCACACGGCAAAAGCTTGATGATATGTCAAAGCATATCGGCGATGAATTTCACAGAATACGTTTAGAAAATCAGAACGGCAACAAAGAGATACGCGAGGATATGAAAAAAAGCCTTGACGATATGAACACGCGTATCGACAGTATGAACAAGGGTAACTATGAACACCGTGAAAAGGTTTCCGAAATGCTTGTAAGTATGCGCGACAAAAACGCAGAACACAGTGCGCGGCAGAGCGAGGCGTTGGAACGCTCCATATCAAAAATGCAGGAATCCAACGAGAAAAAATTAGACGAGATGCGGCAGACAGTTGACGAAAAGTTGACCTCAACGCTCACCACACGCCTTGACAGCTCATTTAAAACGGTTTCGGATCAGCTTGAAAATTTGTATAAATCTCTCGGCGAGATGCAGACGCTTTCGGCAGGAGTTACTGAAAACGTTACGGCGCTCAACCGTGTGCTGACAAACGTCAAAGCTCGCGGCACGTGGGCGGAGGTTCAGCTTGAGGGAATTCTCAACCAGACAATTCCCAATATGTATGAAAAAAATGTCGCAACCGTGCAAGGCTCATCGGAGCGTGTTGAATTCGCCATAAAAATACCGTCGGGCGACAATTCCGACCGTGTTATCTTTTTACCTGTGGACTCAAAATTCCCCATGGAGGATTATGTACGTCTTTGCGATGCCGCCGACCGTGCCGACCCTGAGGCTGTAGCCAAAGCACGAAAAGAGCTTGAGTCAAGGATTCAGAACGAGGCAAAATCCATATCAAAATACATAAATGTGCCTAACACCACTCCTTTTGCCATTATGTACCTTGCGACTGAGGGACTGTACGCAGAGATAGCATCGTCCAGAACGGGGCTACCCGAAAAGTTGCAAAATGATTACAGCGTTATGATCGCAGGTCCCTCGACCATAACCGCACTGCTCAACTCCCTTTCAATGGGCTTTAAGACGGTAGCTATCAATGAAAAGGCCAACGAGGTCAGAAAGCTGTTGTCCGTTGCTAAAACTCAGTATGATACTTTTGCAGGACTTTTGGAAAAAGCACAAAAGAAAGTGGACGAAGCCGGCAAAACCCTTGGCGAGGCACAGCACAGGAACGATATTATCCGTAAAAAGCTCAAAGGCGTTGAAGATATTGATGCGCCACATGCCGAACAGCTTTTGTTTGACGGTAATTCCGACGGAAATTGACCTGTTAATTTGGTAGAAAATACCAAATTTATGTTTTAACTTTCGATTTACTTGAAATAAACTCAAATTTATTTTATCATATTATATATGTATATTTTGGAGGAGGAAATTTAAATGGCTCTTAAACACGCAGAAACAATAGCGCAGATGACCTTGGAAGAAAAGGCAAGTCTTTGCGACGGTTTCGATTACTGGCACAGCCAAGGGGTTGACCGTGTAGGGATAAAGTCCATAAGTCTTAACGACGGACCTCACGGAATCCGTAAAAAAGGCGATCCCGAACAAAACAAGGGTGAAACAAATCTTTTGAAGGGTGTACCGGCAATATGTTTCCCCACCGCATCGGCCACTGCTTGCTCATGGGACCCTGAGCTTATCGGAAAAATGGGCGAGGCTCTCGGCGACGAGTGTCTTAAAGAGCAGGTTTCCGTTCTGCTGGGACCCGGTACAAACATAAAGCGCTCTCCCCTTTGCGGAAGAAACTTTGAATATTTCTCGGAAGATCCGCTTCTTGCAGGCGAAATGGCTGCGGCTTTTATAAACGGCGTACAGAGCAAGGGCATCGGCACATCGTTAAAGCACTATGCGGCGAACAATCAGGAAACACGCCGTATGACCGTCAACACCGTTGCCGACGAGAGAACTCTCAGAGAAATATATTTGGCTCCCTTTGAGACAGCCGTTAAAAAGGCACAGCCGTGGACGATCATGTGTGCCTACAACAGACTTAACGGCGAATACTGTGCGGAGAACAAGTGGCTTCTTACCGACGTTTTAAGAGACGATTTCGGCTTTGAAGGCATTGTTGTTACCGACTGGGGAGCAGAAAACGAGCGTGTTCCCGGACTTTTGGCGGGACAGGAGCTTGAAATGCCCACCTCCAGCGGCGAGGGCACAAGAAAAATCGTTGAGGCTGTCAAGAACGGCACTATCAGCGAAGAAGTCCTTGACAAGGCTGTTGATAAGCTCATTGAGCTTTCAAAGAAGGCTGAAAAGGTTCTCGGCACATATACATACGACGCGGCGGCTCACCACAAGCTTGCACGCGAGATAGCATCACAGTGCATGGTGCTTATGAAGAACGACGGTAAAATTCTCCCCCTTAAAAAGGATGCAAAGCTTGCCGTTATCGGCGAAATGGCAAAGAAGCCTCGCTATCAGGGTGCAGGCTCATCGCTTATCAACCCGATTCAGCTTGACAATGCATTTGATACATTGACGGAAATGGGCATAACATTCGATTATGCTCCCGGATATTCAACAGCTAAAAAGAATAAGACCTCTGACGACACGTTTGTCGCCGAGGCAGTGGAAAAAGCAAAAAATGCAGATGTTGCCGTACTGTTCATCGGTCTTACCGACGAGTTTGAAACTGAGGGCAACGACCGCAAGCATTTGAGCATCCCTGCTCTTCACAACAGACTTGTAAACGAGGTTCTTAAGGTAAATAAAAATGTTGTAGTAGTCCTTTCAGGCGGTGCATCCATTGAAATGCCCTGGGCTGATAATGTTCCTGCTATCCTCAACGGCTTCCTTACGGGTCAGGCATCGGGAAGTGCCGTATGCGACGTACTTTTCGGCGACGTGAACCCCAGCGGCAAGCTTGCCGAAACTTACCCCTATGCGCTTGAGGATAATTCCAGCGCCAACTACTTCCCCGGCACACCTGTTTCGGTGGAGTACAGAGAAGGTATCTACGTTGGCTACAGATACTACGACAAAGCCGACAAGGCAGTTCGTTTCCCCTTCGGTCACGGACTTTCATACACTGAATTCCAGTACAGCGACATAAAACTCAGCGCAGACAGTATTAAGGATACCGACACGCTGACCGTTTGCTTTAAGATCAAGAATGTGGGCGACAGAGACGGCGCAGAGGTTGCAGAGGTTTACGTTAACGACGTTGAGAGCACCATCTACAGACCCGTTAAAGAGCTCAAGGGCTTTAAAAAGGTGTTCCTTAAAGCGGGCGAAGAAAAAGAGGTCAGCATCACACTTGATAAGCGTGCATTCGCTTATTATAACGTAAATCTCGGCGACTGGCACGTTGAAAGCGGCGAATTCAAAATACTTGTCGGTTCTTCAAGCCGTGACATAAGGCTCACAGCAAGCGTAAATGTTGACTCCACCGTCCAGGCAGAGATTCCCGATTACAGAGAGTCTGCTCCCTCATATTACAGCGGCGATATTATGCACGTTGACGACGGGGAATTCAAAGCGGTTCTCGGTCACGATATCCCGCCGTCAGAGAGGGACAAGAGCCAGCGCCTTACTATCCTCAACACTCTTGAGGACGCGGCAGACGGCAAGTGGGGCGGCAGATTCGTAAGACTGCTTTCAAAAATGCTTGGCACAGAGACAATGGCAGGTGCTATCGCACTGCAGACACCAATCAAGAACTTTATGTCAATGAGCTTTGGACTGTTCAGCGCCGGTATGGCAGAGGGACTGCTTATCATTCTCAACGACGACAAGTTCTTTAAGGGTATGGGAATTATCCTTAAAGGCGTTCCCGGTATTATCAAGAACATAGGCAAGCTCAAGTCAATTTAACAGTATAAATCATATAAAAACGAGCTGAGGTTAAGCCTCGGCTCGTTTTACTTTAAATGTTGAAACTATTTCCGCTCCCTCTTTAAGGGAGTTTTTACATACTTTCTGCTTTTTACTCCCTCGGGGAGGGGAGGTTATAAATAGTGAGTTACTGATAAAATTTAATCGTGTTGCGGGACGATGAGGGGCGAAGAACGAGCCGCTGCCGGTGGCAGAAACAGGCGAAGTTCTGAGGTGAAAAAACAAGGAGCAATGCGAAGCGCGTGGGGCAAGCAGTGCGACTATGTTTTTGAGGGATAACCGTCCCCTACAACTACCCCTCAGTCTTGCCTGCGGCAAGACAGCTCCCCTGACAATGGAGCCCATTATAACAAGCCATCCGCTCCCTTTTTGAGAGAGCGGATGGCATAAAAAGCTTTTAATTATTTCAGCACGTCAAGGTTTGCCTGTGGAATATAGTAGCTTACCATTGTGCCGTCGTCGTAGATAACGTAAGCGTATCTGCCGTTGTCATTCATAGTAAGGTAGAAAGGAACGGTGGAATTCATAATGCTGTCGATTTTGTTATTATCCGTCACACTTATGAGCGGGTGACCGCTTACGTTATAAGTCTCTTTGAGCAATACGAGGAAATTAGTATCCTCGGGGATAGCATGTCTCAATCCGTAGTATACGGTGGAAAGATTGTCGCGGGCAAATATGCGGCCTTCGGTCGGTGACGACAGATAATATGAGGTAAAGCTTCCGTAGCCTGAATAATCCGCCTTATGCTCTACGGCATATTTTGACGCTGCCGTTTCCAACTGAATTTTGCTGTCGGTATAGAGTATCTCTTTGACCGTGTGCTTTTCGCTTGCCAATTCATATCCCATTTCTTGAAGGAAGGCTATTGTCTCTTTCATTTCGGGATATATAAACAGCTCCGATTCACCTACGCCGGTACCCTTGAACTCAGTATAATCATCTTCCCAATAATCCCAATAACCGTTTACGTTTTCCTTGACAACGGTATAGTCTTTCGTCTGGGTTTCAAAGTAATTACTTGTAATAAGTCCCAGCGGACGGGAGTTATTTTTGAAAAGCTGTTCGTAAGTCATTTTGGAAAGGTCGTTATAAAGATGTGTCTTAAGCTCTGTCCCTGCCTCAATAACATTATTTTTCCATTCATTGGAATTGGGATCTACCAACGAATCAGCGTCAAGATAACGCCACATACCGTATTTTTCATCTTCCTCCGCTGAATCATATCCTTCTTCATAATAAACAAAGCCGTCGTAGTAGTATTTATCTTCGGGGGAATCTATATCAGGCTCTGCAAAGAGCATATCCTTTAAATACTCATCAAAATAATTTGAATTGTAAACGGCTTTTAAATATTCCTCGTAGGTATCATCGGAATATATCGGGAACTGCCTGAATTCTACTTCGTCATCTTTATAGCGGAAGGCTACCGTTACATAGGTATAATAGGAATCACTTTGATATTTTTCTTTTTTGATACGGTCAAATACCGAAAGCACCATATCGATATCGCTTTGGTCGACGCTTTCAAGTTCTTTCCCGTAACCGTAGAACCTAATACTCCTGTAAAACACGGGGTGCTCCGAAATGTCAATGGCAACGCTCTTTATATCCGCCTTGTCGGGGGTTCTGTTGTATATTCCGAATACGCCCGTTTGAAGCGTGAGAATTGCCGCAAGTGTAATTACTGTCAGTGCCGTAGCGGGAATAAGAGAGCGGAGAGTTACCTTGATTTTTCTTGTGAGGATAAGCTGGACAAGGAAATATGCAAGCAACGGAATGAAGATAAACAATGCGATAGCGAGAGCAAGTGCCCAGCCGCCTCTGACGCCGTATGATACCTCGGTCAAGAGGAATACTGTAGCCGTAAATATGAACGCCGCATTGATAAATGACGATACTTTAAAATGTCCCAAAGAGTTTGCGTGCTCGGCTTTTCTTTTTTTGAACAGCACCACCGCAAGAGCAAAGAAAACAGACGAAGCAGCGAAGGCAATAATCAACGGGATAATAAATCCACGGTCTATTACAAGGTCTTCGGGTATCTTGTATTTAGCTGCCGGAACGTCCCGCTGCAGCTGAGCCATAACTGCGGTAATGGGATTATAGTAAGTGCTGGTATAATAATCGAATGTCCAATCTCTGTCACCCGGAGCTTTCGCACCGAGGTCCATTACATAAGAAAACGGTGAAAGAAGATAGCGATATTTACTGCCGTCGGATGTATAAACATATCCCTTTAACATTGTGTCGCGCATTTCGATAAACAGAGATGATGCAAGTGTTCCGAACATAGAGGTTGTGAAAGCTGTTAAACCTGCCTCAAAAACGTTACCTGCAACTGAAACCGCAAAGGTTCCGATGGCAAAGCCGCCGAATGCGCTGATAAAGAGCATCATCGTGACGTATAAAAATACCTGCGTAACGTGCGCCGACATACCGAAATGCACGATATTGGTAATATAAAGCGCAAGCATTGGGAGTAACACCGACACAAACAGTGCGATAAGTCCTGCGGCGACTCGGTTCACAAACATTCTTATGCGTGAAATGCCCAGGCTGAAATAAACATTGACCTGTTTTTTACGCATAATGTAATAAAACTGTTTTACCGCCGTGAGCATACCGCAAAGCACCATACCAATGGACAACAGATTTGAATCCGTATAAAATAAAGAATCTCTTGAAAGGAAATATGACACGGTACCTGCAAATTCGGCTCTGTTTGCGGGATTTGCGACCTCCCAAATAACAGGCACTGTAACAAACACGCTCAGAACGAGTAACGCGATGGCAGGGAAAAGCAGAGCTCCCACAAGACTTCTCAAAAAGTCCTTTGTATTTACATTACTTCTCAAAGATTTTTGTGATGTCATACTTTTTGTCCTCCATTTCATTAAGGAATACTTCTTCCATCGTGAGCCTGTACTCATCGATAGCCATAGGAAGCAGAGCGTTCAGCTTATCTTTTTGGTCCTGAGAATTTTTATCGAATATGACCGTAACGATCTTGCCGTCAATTTCAAGGGACTTATACTGAATATCCTTGAAATCCTCCTCAGTGATATCACGGTTAAAGATAAGACGGTATTTTCTGTAATTATCGGAAATATCGTAGACAGAGCAGTCCATTGTGAGGTGCTTGCCGTTGATAAGTCCCACGTTGTCGCAAAGGTCTGAAAGCTCGGGCAGATTGTGCGAGGAAATTATAAGCGAGCAGCCGCTTTCGGCAACGTATTCCACGAAAAGCTTTTTCGTTATATCCTTTTTCTGCGGGTCAAGTCCGTCAAAGGTCTCGTCCAAAAGCATAAAGCGCGGACGGGAGGCAAGAGCCAAAATTATCTCTGTCTGACGCTGCATTCCCTTTGAAAAGCCTCTGATTTTCTTTTTATAGTCGAGTCCGAAAACCTCCAGCAGATTTTCAAGGGTTTTGTAGCTGAAATTGGGGTAGTAATCCGCATAAAGTTTTGCCATGCTTTTAATCGACGCGTTCATCGGAAAATACAGGTCGTCGGGAATATAAAACATACTTTTGCGTATGACGGGGTTATCAAAGGTGTTTTGATTATCCATTGTCACCGAACCGACCTCTGCTTTATAAATGCCTGCAGCGGTTTTTAAAAGCGTCGTTTTACCTGCACCGTTATAACCGATAAGTCCGTAAATGGATGAGGGCTCGACCTTGAATGAAATGTTTTCCACGGCTGTGAAATCGCCGAATTTTTTTGTTACATTTTTAAATTCGATCATTTTCATTCATCTCCTTTATAAATATCGTTGATGATTTCGAGGATCCTTTTTTTAGCAGCGCCGTGTGCCTTCGCATTGGCGACATTCATTTTAAGATCCTCCAATGCCCGATCAAGATAAATATTTTTGATCGGTGTGTCCCCGCTGATAAATATTCCCTTACCTGCAACGGAATATGTTATTCCGCGGTCCTCCAACTCCGAAAGTGCACGCTTTACGGTGTTGATGTTAAGACTGAGCTGAGCAGATAACTGCCGAAGTGAGGGAAGCTGATCATCTTTTTTCAAGAAGCCGCTGCTTACAAGCAAGATTATCTGCTCCATTATCTGCTCATAAATCGGCGTTCTGCTGTGATAATCAATAAATATGTTCGTAGGGAACACCTCCTAAGATAGACTGTGCTATTTGTAATATCACACTTAGCACAATCAAATAATAGCACTGCTGTTATTATTTGTCAACCGTGTTTTTTATTTTTTATAAAATCTTAAAAATTCTTTAAAAACTCCCTCAGTCGGCTTCGCCGACAGCTCCCTCAAGGAGGGAGCAAAAAAAACTCCCTCTGACGAGGGAGCCGAATTTTCTTATAATTTATTTGTCATCTGCCTTATTATCAGCGGTTTCTCTTTGCTTTTTATGGTGCAGAATTCGAACAGTCAATATGCACACACCTGCCACAAGTGCTATAAAGCCTAATATGCTGGGTACTGCGATCGTAATAGCAGGGCTGATGTACGGCTCGATTATTCCCATATCGGGAAGCATGTAAAGCGTACTGCCGTCATTATCGCCGTAGGGAATTCGTATAACGCTTACAGAATAACCGCCCGCCGTATATGAAAGTTTTCCGTCGGTTATTTCTAATGCTTCCTCTACGGGAGCTACGTGCTGTTGATCATCAAATTCGTTACACGCTGACTTGAATGTCTCGTCCATATACTGAACCGACGGATCATTCACATTTTCAAAGCCGCTGAAATCTATTTCCAAGGTTTTATCCTTGCGGTCGCTGTTGACAAGCTTAATGTAAATTACCTGATTTTCGGTATCCACCGTGGTTGACTGATAAATTCCGTCCGTTTCAGCATCAAAATCCGTTGTAACATAATGAGTGCCGCAATTATTTGCAAACAGCATTTGAGTATAATAATCGGGCGTGCGGACAACGCTCTGCGAGTCGAACCATATAAGATTTATATTCCAGCTTTGGGCGTTTACCTTGGCAAGAGTGGGTGCATACGATGCCATTTTTACCACGTCAGCGTTGCGCTCAACACCTGTAAGATATGCCGCCTCTTCAATAGCCGACCAAATGTTGTTTTTAGTTATCAGTGTGCCGAAGCCTGCGCAGGTTGCGGCGTATTCACCTATCATAACGCCTGCACCGCTGCGCTCGTATGAATCGTAACGGTCGGTATGCTCAAACAGATAACCGTCGCCCGTGTAATAATGCTCATCGACCACCGTGTCACGGTAAGCAGTGTTGACAGTCGACCACGCATAGTCAAACTCCTCGCCCTCGAGCCCTGCGCCCGAAGTGGTGACGATCGTTATATCGGGATACTGTGCTTTTACCGCGTTATACAGGGCATCAAAGTTACGCCAATAGATATCTCCCCAATTTTCGTTGCCGAGGGCAAGATATTTCATATTAAAGGGTTCGGGATGTCCGTTTTCGGCACGCTTTGCCCCCCATTCGGTATCCGTGTCGCCGTTGGCGTATTCAATAAGATCAAGCACGTCTTGAACGTACCGCTCCCACTTCACCGTACCGGGAGTGTAGGCGACCGTACTCACATATTCAAGCCACTGTTCCTCGGTTATGGCGCCGTTTTTATACTGAGTCGCCATATCTCCGTATCCGTTGCGGCCCTGGCATGTCAGTCCGACACTTAAGACCGGAACAGGGGTCGCACCCAGCTCGTCACAGAGTGTGAAATATTCGTGGAAGCCGATGGCGTTCGTATTCGTATAATATTTGCCGTTTGCATCGTCACGCCAAAGGTTATAGCCCTGTTGCCTCTCTTCAAGAGGACCTATTGTATCTTTCCAGTTATAAATACTGTCAAGGCTGTCGCCTTCGGTAAAGCATCCGCCGGGGAAACGGATAAATTTAGGTGATAAATCTTTTAAAACCTCATATATATCCGTGCGCAGACTCGCGTACTTCCATTCTTCCGTTTCAAAGCCGTGACTCGACACAGGAACCAGCGAAACAAAGTCCATAAGGAATATTCCGTTACCCTCTGCCGTAAGCAGCAGAGCTCCGTCCGCCGTCTCATCCGACGTCATTCTTATAGTTATCTCAGTCCATTTTTCACAGTTGTCGATATTAAACTGATAAGTACCCTTATTCCCCTTTGTGTCAAGGGACACAGTTATGTTTCCGTCAAAATCTACGTTTTTAAAGTATGCCGAAAAGATATATTCTTCGCCTTTTTTAAAGCCCATATCGGGCGTAACCGCCTTCTTGGCATTAAAATCATAAGTTTTGTAATTATACAGCTCGGGATAGCCAATATTTTTTAAAGTTCCGACTCCGTTCACCGCAACGGACAGATAATTTTTGTTATTTTTGTTGAGAGAGTTTTCGGAAAGCACCGCATACGACGCCGTGTCAATTTTCCACGCGGCAAGATTTTTAGTCGGGTATTCAAAAGAACCGTTATTAACAAGGTTGGAGGACAGTCCGCCGTCAACGGCAAAGCTTATATCCTCGAGGAATATGCCGTAAAGCTCCGGGCTTATTTCATAAGAAATATTGTCTTTGGAGATGTTCAGTGTATAATCGCTTTTTTTGCTGCCGTTAGCCGCTCCCGTAAGGGAAAGAGCCATCGCCAAGATTAAAAACAGGGCAGTAAACCTTTTCATTTATCCATCTCCTTGCACAAATAAAATATATTATATATTTTAACAGTTTCTTAACATTATGTCGAGAGCTTTTTCGCAATTTTTGCCGATTTTGGTTGATTTTTTTTACTGTAATCTATATAATTTTTACATGGGTTCATTAACTTTGGATTACAGGTGATCATTATGCCGAAAAAGAATGTTTACACCATTGCAACAGCTCATCTTGACACGATTTGGAGCTGGGATTTTGAAACGACAGTAAGCAAATATCTCTATAATACCCTAAACGACAATTTTAAGCTGTTTGAGAAATATCCTGACTATAAATTCAACTTTGAAGGCTCATACCGCTATGAGTTGATGAAGGAATACTACCCTGAAATGTGGGAAAAAATGCGAGGCTACATAAAGACCGGTCGCTGGAACGTCTGCGGAAGTGCCTTTGAAAACGGCGACGTGAACGTCCCCTCGCCCGAGGCACTTTTCAGAAATATTCTTATCGGCAACAGCTATTTTGAAAAGAATTTCGGCGTACGCTCCACTGATATATTTTTGCCCGACTGCTTTGGCTTCGGCTATGCGCTGCCGTCAATAATGCGCCATGCAAATCTTAAGGGCTTTACCACGCAAAAGCTCACCTGGGGGTCTGCTTACGGCGTACCTTTTGATATCGGCAGATGGTACGGCGTTGACGGGAATTACGTTTATGGTTGCACAAATCCGGGGGCATATGACAAAACTTTAAGCGAGGTCAGAAACTTTGATTTTATAAAAAATAAGCTTTCGGAGAATGAAAAATTCGGTCTGGATATGACCGCCGTGTTCCACGGTACAGGCGACCGAGGCGGCGCACCTAAGGAACGGTCCGTAAAAGCTGTATGTGATGAAATTGCAGAAAATGCAGAGAGCGATATACAAATAATTTCTGCGGCGGCGGACGAAATATACCGTGATATTGAAAATTTGCCCGAAGAAACAAAGCAAAAACTGCCTGTTTGGAATAATGAGCTTGTTATGCAAAACCACGCCGTGGGCGGATACACATCAAGAGCTATCGGCAAACGCTGGAACAGGCGCAACGAAGAGATAGCCGATATGGCAGAAAGAAGCTGTACGGCGGCTTATGCCGTTCTCGGGTATGAATATCCGCAGGAGAGCCTTACAAAAGCTTGGAAGCGTGTTATTGCTCACCAGTTCCACGACGACCTGCCCGGAACATCGGTTCAGCGGGCATACCGCCGTTCGTGGAATGATTATGCAATGTCGTTAAATCAGTTTACGGCTGAATACGAGGCGGCTGTCAGGTCGATAGCATCACAGCTTGACACGTCATTTGTAAAGGGTACGGCGGTGGTCGTAAACAATCCGATGGAATACGAGCGGACGGGTGTAGTGACCGTTCAACTGCCCACACGGCTTTATTATAAAAATGCATCACTTTTTGACGCTGACGGCAAGGAATACCCTGCTCAGCTTACGGGAATACGGGACGGCTTTGCAACCGTGCTTATATACGTCACCGTTCCGCCTATGGGGTACAAGGTGTTTGACCTGCAAAACAAAAAATCCGCTGTTTCTCAAAATTTACGTATATCACACACCTCACTTGAAAACGAAAAATACTCGGTGAAATTAAACAGTAACGGTGATATATGTTCAATATTTGACAGGAAATTAAACAGAGAGATATTAGGGCGCCCAATTATCACGGGAATTTTCGATTATAACGGCAGCCCCGATTGGCCTGCTTGGGAGTTAAATTTTGACGAGCTTAACCGTGAGCCGCAGCACAAGGCGATAATAAAATCCATAAATATCGCAGAAAGCGGACCTTGCCGAGTGGCATTAAAAGTCACAAAGACATATAACGACAGCCGTTTCACCTCAATTATTGCCCTCTCACGCGGCGGCGAGACCGTTGAGGTTTATACCGAGACCGAATGGCGCTCATTATGCTCCGCCTGTAAGGAGATATTCTCATTTACTGCCGAGAGCAAGACCGCCACATACGATTTGGGACTGGGCGCCATCAAACGCGGAAATATGAGCGAAAAGCTCTTTGAAGTCCCCGCACAAAAATGGGCGGATATCACGGACAGCAAAAAGAATTTCGGCGTTTCGGTAATCAGCGAATGCAAGTACGGCTGGGATAAATTTGACGACAGCACGCTGCGCCTTACACTTATACATACTCCCCGCAAAAATTACAAAATAGACAGTATGCAGTCAATGATGGAGCTTGGGCTCAACCGATATTCTTACGCTATTTATTCACATGGCGGTACAGTGAACCGCGATACGCAAAAATGCGCAAGAGATTTCGTAATGCCCATGGCATCGTTCATATGCTCCGCACACGTCGGCACGCTGGGAACTGAATTCTCTTTCGGAAAGCTCAGCAACGACGGAGCAATACTGAGAGCCGTTAAAAAGGCGGAGGACAGTGACGAGATCGTTATCCGCGTGGGTGAAGGCGAAAAAAAGGAACAGAAAAACGTTGAATTTTCGCTGTGCTGTGATATTGAAGCTGCAAGTGAGATCTATGCATCCGAGGAATATATCTGCGATGCCGAAGTTAGTGACGGAAAGCTCATTTTTGATTTAAAGCCATATGAGATAAAATCCTTTGCGTTGCGTGTAAAGAGAGAGCCGAACGGTGATATCAGTCATACACCGCTTGATTTCATCGGCAACGTGACGGCAGTCACTCCGAATTCAGCTCCAAAAGGCACCCTGCCGAATTTGGATGAGAGTATTCCCGCAGAGCTTATGCCCGACAGCATTTGTGTGGGCGGCACACGCTTTAAAATGCCCGCTGACCGCAAGGCGCTGCTTTGCGGCGGTCAGCGCCTGACGCTCCCTGCGGGTACAAAAAGAGTTCATCTGCTTGCCGCATCCCTTGACGGTGACAAGAACGTAAAAATCGGCGAACGCGCAGTAAAAATTAACGATATTAAGGAGTATTATGCCGGTTGGGACCTTTATGATTTTAAAGAAGCGGCATATACAAAGGACGGTTATCTCGGGTACGAATTTACTCACTCCCACGGTGATGAAGGCGATAAGATAGCCTCACAGCTTTTCTTCTGGCATATCGTCGCAGAAACAGGCGAAGCGAACACACTCACTCTGCCTGTTGACAGCAACATTACCGTTTTGGCGGCTACGGCTGACTGCGAGGATAAGACTTGCACACTTGCCTGCGAGCTTTTTGACAAAATAAAAGGCAGACAGTTTGATTATAAAATGAACGTGCGTGAAAGATCGGCTTATCTAACAGGCAAAAGTTATTTCAGACTGAACGATAAGGAACACGCGTTCACTTACAGAAATAAAGGAAGAAAAAAATAAAACCGAATTTACTTTGAGGGGGAAAGGAAATGGCAAACACAAATAATGAATTACGCTATGTGGGCGTAAAGGAAAATCTTGCCTACGGCTTTGCCAACGCAGGTCAGGTTTTCGGCTATAACCTTGTGGCAGGCGGATACCTATCACTGTTTTTCACAAAGGTATTCGGCATACCGCCGGCGGCAGTATCCTTTATGGTGTTCATTTTAGGACTGTGGGATACCATCAACGACCCGCTTATGGGCGCGATAATCGACAAAACGCGAACGCGATACGGAAAATTACGCCCGTATCTTTTGGTAGTACCGATCCCGCTGGCGATCTCCACTATCTTTCTGTTCGCGGGTCCTGTAATACTTGCAGACGTCAAGAAAACAGCAGTAAAAATCGTATATATGTACCTGTCGTATGTCATATGGGAGCTGTTTTATACGCTGGGCGATGTTCCGTTTTGGGGAATGAGCGCCGCCATAAGCCCATCACCCTCTGACAGAACAAGAGCAATATCCTCGGCACGTTTTATCTCAGGTATTATAGGCGGTCTTTCCACTACGATACTTGTTGTGCTTATGGACTTAAGCAACAGCGGAGCTATCGGTCTTTCATTAGCACAGGTGTTTCTTTTAATGGCGGTGATCGCCGCAACCTTCGGTATGGGCCTTTTCTCACTGGCGGGACTTTGCACCCGTGAAAGAGTCGTACAGAGCGTAAAAGAACCCAGCGTGCTTGAGGGCTTTAAGGTGCTTGTCAGGAATAAACCGCTGTTACTCATCGTTATTTCAAACGTGGTGGGAGCGCTTGCAGGTATAGGCGGCGTTTTTCAGACGTATTACTACTCGGAAGTAGTCAATATGAACTCGCTGATACTGATTATCAACCTGCCGGGTACAATTCTCGGATTCGTCACATATCTGCTTATTCCAAAGCTGAAGGCGCGTTTTGACAACAGACAGATAATGTTTATGAACGGCTTTGCTAAGCTGATCGTCGGTTCGGCGGTATTCTTTGTGGGAATGAACTTTTTCACAAATCTGTATGTGGTAATTCCGTTGCTTTTATTCCAAAATCTTGTTTTCAGCTTTTTCGGTACAATCAATATGGTCATTCCCACTGAGATGATCGGCGATACAATAGACTATATGGAATGGAAAACGGGCGAACGCAACGAGGGTGTTTCGTTCTCGGTGCTAACGTTCGTGGGCAAGCTGTCAGGCTCAGTATCAACGGCTATCGGAGCGGCTCTTTTGCCGGTTATCGGTCTTACGTTTAAGGAGATAAGCGCAACCGAAACCGTAACTATCAAGGAGTATGAACACACCGACCTGTTTATATGGGGACTTTTCACGCTGGCGCCCGTGGTGTTGGGAATGCTCACGCTGATTCCTTACATATGGTATGATTTGACGGGTGAAAAGCTCAAAAAAATTCGTGAAGATATGCAGGAACGCAGACATGAGTTGTCAAAAGAAGTATCGGGAGGTGCTGAAAATGAGTAATAAGTGTCCCAAATGCGGTGAAAAGCTCTCGATTTTTTATATGAAGCAGACCTGCCCCAAATGCGGCGCTAATCTCGTTTACTATGACCTTGACAAACGGCTTGAAGCCGACCACGAAAGGGCTATACGGGAGCAGGAAGCCGTTGATAAGTTTATTTATAAATTAAAACTCTCCTCTGTAGGCGGAGCGGCGCAGATAATAAGACTCGTCCTCTTCTTCTCTCCCCTTTTGTGTATGCTTTTGCCAATGTTCATAACCGCCGACGGCTTTAAAGTGAGTTTACTTTCGCTGATAATGGGTATTATTTCAGGTGAACTGCCCATAGACAGGCTCACGTCCGATATGTCATACCTTTTCCCTGCCGCGTTGATTGTCTGCGTTATCGTTTTTTCGCTGGCGGTAATAATTTCGTCGCTGTTTTCTACCGGCAGACGGGCATTTCTTCGAAATATGCTGTTCAGTGTGCTCAATACCGCCGTGTTTGTCGCGGTAACGGTGCTTGCAGTCAAAAACGGTGCTGTATTATCTCACGGTACATATGCAGTATCGTCTGTATACGCTCTTGAATTCTTAATGCATACGGTAGTTAACAATAAGATAAAAGCAAAATCGGAAGAATAAGCAAATATTTTGCCGTAATTTATTGAAATTATTTTTTGATATGATAAAATAGTATCTCAACTAAGGGTTCCCCCTAAAAATGAGGTACTATTTTTTATGAACATCCATATTTTTGACAACGCAGAACAAATCGGAGCGGCGGTAGGTGAAATGCTTATCAGTGCAGTGAATAATGATCCCGATATATCCTTGGGATTTGCCACGGGAGCGTCACCTGTTCCCACATACAAATATCTGATAAAGGCTTATGACGAGGGTAAGGTCAGCTTTAAGGGTGTTACCACCTTTAACCTTGACGAATACTGCAATTTGCCCAAATCCGACAAAAACAGCTATTACAGCTTTATGCACGACAATCTTTTTGATCATATTGACATAAAGGAAGAAAACGTGAACTTCTTAAACGGCAACGCCGAGGACACCGAAGATGAATGTAAGCGTTATGATGCACTCATTGCCGAAAAGGGAATTGATATACAGCTTCTCGGTGTGGGCAGGAACGGTCATATCGGCTTTAATGAGCCGTCGGATAAATTTACCAAAGGTTCATTCCGCGTAAAGCTCTCCGAAAGCACGATAAACGCAAATTCCATTTATTTTGACGAAAACCCTATGCCACGCTATGCCCTCACTATGGGCACGGTGTCGATTATGAAATCTAAGCAGATCATAATGATAGCCACGGGCGAGGCTAAAAAGGATGCCATATACGGAATGGTTCACGGCGATATTACCCCCGTATGCCCCGCCTCCGTGCTGCAGCTCCACCCGAATGTGCATATTTTCCTCGACAAAGATGCCGCGGTAAGGCTGTGAAGGTTACCACTTATATGTAAAGTAATTACACTTTACAGAATTTCAATGATTCTTCAATGTATACAAATTAAAGAATTCCTAAATTCCACGCTGTTTCAAGGGGTTTTGGGATAATAAAAAATCAGCTCGCATGGTGTAAAGTTTAGTTGCTTTACATAATGTGAGCTGTTTTTGTTATGAAAAAGGTGGTATTTTATGCGTCAATTCCGATGGTGATTATCTCAAAGGGTGAGTATTCAACCGTGTCGGTCTCGCCTATTACGTCCTCAAGCATATTGAGTAATTTTACCTTGCCGCTGAGCTTTATTTTACCTCGTTTGCCGTTCTGTTCCGAAAGGCGGATGACTATCATCTTACCGTTTTCGGACATTTTCATTGCCTGCATATAAAGCTCGCCGAAAGAGTTTTCACAGGTGAGGTCCGCCTTACCCAGCGGAACGTTATACTCAAAAGCAATATTATTTATCTCGGCGGAAACACAGTCACCCTTGTGTGGCATTATCATATATGCGAACTCGTGATGACCCATATCGCTGGTGACGTCGGGACGGATAGTTGCCCTTAAAAGGCTCAGGCTCATTGAATTTTCAAGGAAGCCTACACCATATTTGGAGTCGTTGATGAGCGCCACACCGCCGTCGGTCTCCGCCATATCGCACCATTTGTGGTGGCAGACCTCAAAGCGTGCCTGCTGCCACGTCGTGTTGCGGTGAGTATCTCGCTTTATCATACCTGCGCTCGTATCGCAAACCGCCTCACGGGTGAGTACGTTGCAGTCAAACTGTGCCTTGGCGAGCACGTGTTTTTCGTGCCAATCCACAATATTTTCCACCTCAATACCGCGTGACTGACGGAATACACGGATAATACGCTTCCACGTGCTCTTTTCAGTGCCCAAAACCACCTCAAATGAGGCAACCTCGCTGTTTTTCTCCACAGTTTTTAAGGGTGAGATTATTTTGTATTCGACCTCGCGGTCTTTATAATTTGGCAGAATATCCCACGCATCATAAACACCGGGATTGTCTTTATATAATTTCAGCTTATTAAACTCTCCGTCCACCCATTCACGGTCAAGCTCGCGGTCATAAAGGCTTTCTATGCTGCCGTCATAATTGAACTTGATTTTATAGAACGGTGTCGTGACAACATCTGCTATCTCACACCAGTCGCCTGCGAAGGTGCGCCAGTTTATCTCTCCGCTTGAAAGGGGCGGGAGATTGGGGATTATCCAGTTACCCCTTTTGCCGTAGCGGATACTTTTGCCGTTTTCGTCCTCAATAAAGGTGAGGTGCGTGCGCGCAAAGTTGAGGGAGTTGAAATATTTTTCTCCGCTGCCGATGATTTTATCAAGTCGGCGGTCAATGTCCTCGTAATCCGCCATAGCGTCGCAGTAAACGGGGGTGATGTGGCTGCCGGGCAAAATATCATGGAACTGATTTATAAGCAGCTTTTTGTAGCACTCGCACAGCTCTTCATAAGGATACTCCGCGCCCTTTAAATGACGGAGTGTGGAGATTATTTCAGCCTCGCGCAGCTTGAATTCAAGCTGACGGTTATACCGTTTCATTTTTGATTTTGTGGTGAACGTGCCGCGGTGCATTTCAAGGTACAGCTCGCCGTCCCACTTTTGAAGTTCTTTGTTATCTTTAAGATTCTTCTTTAAGAACTCACTGCCGCCCATATGCTCGGTTTTAGGCATAATGGATAGCTTTTCAAAGCGCTTCATTACCTCAAGCATCTCTTCGGTACAGCCGCTGCCGCCGTCGCCGTAGCCGAACATGGACATAGTCTGTCCGCCTGTGCCCTTATCCTGATACGCCTCCCAATTTTCCTGTATCTGCGAGGGCATATTCCACGTTATAAAGTGAGTGGGCGGTACGCAGGCATAGACCTCGCTGCCGTCAATGCCTTTCCAGATAAAATTATTATGCGGAAAACGGTTCGTGTCGTTCCAGGTAGACATTTTATTCGATACAAAATAGTCCACTCCGCTTTTTTTAAGTATCTGCGGCAAAATCCAGCTATTGCCGAAAACGTCCGGCAGCCAGCAGTTATCAACGGTAATTCCGAATTTTTCACGGAAATAACGCTGCCCGTAAAGGCACTGACGGATAAGGCTTTCCGCAGACGGAATATTGCAGTCAGGCTCAATGTACATAGCGCCCACAGGCTCAAACTGTCCTGATGCTATCTTCTCTTTTAACTCCTCAAACACGTCGGGATAGTATTTTTCAAGCATTTCATATGTAAAGGCTTGTGTGTGAGTATATTTAAAATCTGGATAGCGGTCCATAAGGCGCAACTGAATAAGCACAGTTCGAAGATTTTTTTGCACCGAATGAATTCTGCGCCAATAATAGGCAATATCAAGGTGTGAGTGTGCCACAAGTGCCACGTTTCCGTTGCCCTTGTAATCATCGTTTGCGTAAATAACGTCGTCAACGTATTTTTTAGCCTCCGCAACATCCTCGTTCTTTACGTCATCAAAATCAATGAGATTGAGGGCGTTATCAAGCTCGCGGTTGATAAACGCGCGGTAATCCTCATTAAACAGGTCGCTTTTGGCGATATCCAGCAAGACCTCAATATCATAGACCAAATCGAGCACAGTGTGATTTATTGTGGCGAGATATGCACCCTCAAAAATCTGACGGCATCCTCTTACGGAAAGGGACTCGGGATTGCGCTCGTCGTCGGGCTTTGAACGGTTATAGCCTTCCATTTCAAAATGCAGTACCTGCGCACCGTCAAGATAAGGCGTGAGCAATATTCTGTCGCGGTTGGGGTCCACGCCGCCTACGTATTTGCCGTTGACCTTGACTATTATCTCCGCCGCCGTTTTTAACGAGAACCATAGCTCTTTTTCGCGAAGATGCGGGGGAATAACCACGTCAGCCTCAAAAAACGCCGTGCCGTCGGGGGTGAAATACATATCTCCCTTATGAAGCTGTCGCCAACCCTCGGGGTAATATTCATACTGAAGCTCGCCAACCTGACGCGCATCCCGAACTCTGAGGTTTTCGATCTCAAATTTTTCGCCGTATATATATCTTTTAAGCCATCCAAAGCGAAGATCCGTCCATTCCTCGGGACGCATACTTCTGCGAACTACCTTTATGTGTGCCATATGCTTTTCTCCTTAATTTAGGCTTACATATCCCAAAAAAACGGTTTTTTCTTTTGCGCGACCAATTTGCAGTCAACACCCAAATCACGTTTAATCTCTTTAACTATCCAGTCAAGGCAACGTTCCACGATAAGGCATTTTGAGCACTCCCCTTGCAACAGCACGGTCAGCACGCCGTCCTCAAAGGAGACAAAATCTATCTCGCCGCCGTCGCCCTGAAGCTTAGGCTTTATTACGGTATTTATATATCTTTCCATAATTATTCCCCGATTTCTTTTTTGAGAATAGCGCGGATGCTCTCAAGCCTATTCGCCGCCTCGGCTTTGTTTTCACCGCGAACTGAATAATAAACCTTCAGCTTTGGCTCTGTGCCCGAGGGGCGGATAGCCGTCCAGCCGCCGTCGGTAAAGACGTATTTAAGCACGTTCTCTTTGGGCAGCTCGCCGATTCCCACAGAATAGTCATAAATCTTTTCAATATTACCGAAAAGTGACTGACCGCGGCTTCTCATACTGCTCATTATATCCTTGATTTTCTGAGCGCCGTCCTTGCCTTTGAGCACGAAGGTATCAAGTGCATCAAGATAAAATCCGTACTTTTGATATATTAAATCAAGCGCATCAACAAGCGTTCTGCCGTTGTTTTTGTGGTACGACGCCATTTGACAGATAAGCATAGAAGCGACCACGGCGTCCTTATCACGTGCGTGAGTGCCTACAAGATAGCCGTAGGACTCCTCATAGCCCATAACGAATTCGCTTTCGCCTGTTTTTTCGTATTTGCCTATCTGATCGCCGATATATTTAAAGCCCGTAAGGGTATCAACGATTTTGAGTCCATAGCTTTTGGCGATATTTGCCCCAAGCTCGCCTGTGACAATGGTTTTAACGAGCGTTGATTTTTCATTTAAAGAGTCCTTTTTCACTGACAGTACAAAATCCACCAGCAATGCGCCCATTTGATTGCCGCTGATGAGCACATATTCGCCGTTATGGCGGACTGCCGTGCCTACGCGGTCACAGTCCGGGTCAGTTCCCAGCACAAGATCGGCATCCTCTGCTCTCGCCTGTTCAATGGCAAGGGTCAGCGCGTCCTTTTCCTCGGGATTGGGCGAGCGTACGGTGCTGAAATCGCCGTCGGGTAGCTCCTGTGAGCCCACAACCGACACGTTCATACCCTCAAGTATCTTTCTGACAGGTATATTGCCCGTACCGTGAAGGGGCGTATAAACTATTTTAAGGTCGGATTCTTTCTCATAAAGGGACTGCTTGCGAACCTCTGCCAAAAATGCGTCAAGAACCTCACTGCCGATAACATTTATCGCACCCTTAGCCACGCCTTCGTCAAAATCCACCGCTTTGACCGATTTTAAATCGGTGACCGAATTTACAAATTTTATTACCTCGTTTGCATATTCAGGGACAAGCTGGCAACCCTTTTCGTCATATATTTTATATCCGTTATACTCTTTAGGATTGTGGCTTGCGGTGATGACTATTCCGCCGTCACAGCCGAGATATTTTGTTGTGAAAGAGAGTACCGGTGTGGGCATCAGTGTGTCAAAAACATATACTTTAATTCCGTTTGCCGCAAGCACACCTGCCGCCACACGGGCAAATTCCCTTGAATTATTGCGCGAATCGTACGCAACGGCAACGCTTAAGGCCTTTGGGAAGCGGTTTATGAGATAATCAGCATACCCCTTTGTCGCCTTTGCTACCGTATATCTGTTCATACGGTTCGGTCCCGCACCCATAATTCCGCGAAGTCCGCCTGTGCCGAACTCAAGCTCCTTGTAGAACCTGTCCTCCAATTCCTTTGGGTCGGTTATACCCATAAGCTCGTTTTTTGTATTCTCATCAAATGTACACCAATATTCAAGCTGTTTTTGAATATTCATATATATGGAACCTCTTTTCAAATATATATAGTTTATGATACACTAAACCGCATTTGCTGTCAATCAAAAAACGCGGTGCGTTGGATAATGTGCAATAAAAATTCGTATGTGATTTATATATATTGACTATATATTTTAAAGCAGACAATTTGCTATACTATAATCAAGAATAACAATAAGGAGACTGCATATGGAAAGATTTAAAATAAATATTGAATATTTTACCGACGGTACGGCATACAGCACCAATCTTTTTGAGACTGAGCATTTTAAAATCGATTACACGGCGAATACTGACCATATTCGCCTTGCGCTCTGCACAAAGAATTCACCCATAAAAAATATTAAGTTTAAGATGACTGTCCCGTACGATTTCAATGACAACAGCCGTGTATTCTTAAACGGTTATCAGTCATGGACGGACTGCCGCGAGTATTTTACGGACGAGGAACCGCCGAAAATCGATTTAAGGCAAAATATCTCCTACAAAGCAAGCTGCTTGGGTGCCGCAGGAGATTATGCCTTTAAAAAATACGACAGACGGCACGGGGTATTTCACGGGTATTCTTATGCCTATGTACGGGACGGTGAAACAGTCGACCTTTTCGGATCTTTAAGCGAGCGTGAGGGCTACACGATAATCACAGCCGTATGCCCCGAAAATGAGATCGTTTTTGAACGGGATATGGAGGGTGTAACTGTCGACGGAGAATATGTTTTGATTGACGTTATACATTTTAACGGCTCACGCGACACCGTTTTTGATAAATATTTTGAGGTGATGAACGTCGGGAAGCCGAGAGTCGGCAGAGCCAACGGCTACACCACCTGGTATAATTATTACGCCAATATCTCAGAGGATATCGTTATGTCCGACCTTGAGGCACTCTCAAAGGTCGATGCAAAAATCGACTTTTTCCAAATAGACGACGGATATCAGACCGCGGTGGGCGACTGGCTTTCCATTGACCCGAAAAAATTCCCCCACGGCATGAAATATGCCGCTGATAAGATCCACGAAAAGGGTATGAAAGCGGGACTTTGGCTGGCTCCGTTAGGTTGTCAGTACCGTTCAGCAGTAGCCAAAGATCATCCCGACTGGCTCATACGCGACAAAAGCGGCAGAGCCGTAAGATGCGGCTTTAACTGGGGCGGATTTTATGCTTTGGATATCGAAAATCCCGAGGTCAGGGAATACATCAAAAACTTTTTCGATGTAGTGCTGAACGACTGGGGCTACGATATGGTCAAACTGGATTTCCTTTATGCCGCGTGCATCGTCCCCAATCACGGAAAATCAAGAGGACAGCTTATGTGCGAGGCTATGGACTTTATCCGTGAATGTGTGGGTGACAAGCTCATACTCGGTTGCGGAGTTCCGTTGGCTCCCGCCTTCGGCAAGGTGGATTATTGCAGAATAGGCGCTGATATGGACTTGCAGTGGGAAAAGAAGCTTATCTTCCACCGTGAGGATGTTTCCACGCCTCATACGCTGGGCAACACGGTTTTCCGCCGCGACCTTGATGGCAGAGCATTCTTAAATGATCCCGATGTATTCCTTCTGCGTGACAGCAATATGAAATGTACTTTACAGCAAAGAAAAATCATCGCCGATGTCAACCGCATTTTCGGAAGTCTGCTGTTCACCTCCGATAACGTGGACGAATACGACGATGAGAAAAAAGAATTGCTTTTGCAGGTGTTTAACGGCGAAAAGCCCCGGGTCGTTTCCGCTGAATTCGTGACAAATGATATTCTTGAAATACATTACGTTGAAAATGCTCAAGAACATCGGCTTTGCTTTAATCTTAAAAACGGCGAGCTGTATTAATTCTAATCCGCTACTTTGATAAGCTCATGACCGACTCGCCTGATAGTCACCTTTACCTCAACATTGTATTGGCTATTTGCCATTACGGTGCTGAGGTTTTTTTCATTTTCACGGAAAAATGACGGATGCCTTGAATAAATAAGTCTTGAAAGTCCCGGTGCGTCGCAGCCCAATTCGGTATAAAGCTTTTTGAGTACACTTTCCATACCGCTTTTAAGATGCTCTTCGGCGCCGTTTTTAAGTTCTTTAAGTCGTGCCCGGTCAACGGTTTTTGCTGTTCCGTTATAAATCTCTGCAATGTCCCCCTCAACGTTTACCGAGAGAGTGAAAACAGGCGTATTATTCTGTAGTGAGACGCGCCGTGTCGCTTTGCTGTCTATCACTCCCATTGATATCTTGCCGTCATCTGTATCATAAGAGATAGCTCCGCTGCTGACCTTATTGCACAGAAAATTAAACATCACGGTTTCCTCTTTCGTGAGAGTACCTTTAAGCTTTGAGCCGCTGAAAACAGCTGTCTCTATAATCTCTACGCGTTCCTTGTCGCCGTCTTTTACAGCCGCTAAAATCGGCATAGTGAATGACGGTAATTTATCCTCATACCTGTTGACAAGCTCGTATATTTGTAAGCGCGATATTTCCGCCTCAAAATCCGTTGAGCTTATGGATTGCTCAATATTTCGGGCAATTACCTCGCCGCTTTCCGATTTGACCTCTAATATCTCCGACGCCTTGCCGTCGGCTATCGCCACGTCTACAGAGGGGCAGTTACCCGTGTCGCGTACGAAAAAGTCGATAACTCCCTCAAGTCCCTTTTCAGCAATATCCCGTCCTATTATTATAACGCGGTTTTGCGAATATAGCGGCGTCTTACCCTCCATTTCGGTAACGCTTTTTACCGCCGTGTATATGGTATCGCCCGTGACATTATAAGTCTTGACGGGTTCTTGGTCGCCTCCCTCAAAGGTAACGGACTGCGCGTTCGTGTTTATCGCCTGAAGGGTTACGGTATACGACCCGTCATCCTCGATATCTATCCCAATACCCTGTACGACCAATCTCATACTTATATCTTTTTTGAATGTTTCCTGCCCGTTCAGCGGAAACAGTAAAAGTAATATCACCGCTGCGAGGATACCGATTTTTTGCAATTTTCTCCCTCCTTTTTACGTCCCGATATTATAAGAACTATTAACGGTATGAAAAACGCCGTTGACAGTGTAAGTGACATTTTGACAGTTGAGCTGTCAAGCATGGCAAATCTTCCTACCGACATAGAAACATATAAATTTATCGCAGAAAGGGCAATGCCTATGGGCAGCATATAATATATCGGCTTTTTTTCGCCGAATTCTTTTTTCAGAATACTGACTTTTAAATATATGAGCAGTGATATTTTTAAAAAAGCGCATAATATCCATACGCCCGTAATTATGGCGTCGAGACGTCCGAACATTGAAAATTCCGCAAGCGATGCCAATGAATGGACCGGGAAGAGCTGTGTGCTTGTAAAATTCCCCATAACAGCCACTTCAAAAAAGAATATTATTCCCGTGACTAAGGTCTGTGCGGATATCCAAAAGAAAAATCCATTTTTCTTATTTCCCGTGACCTTTGGCAATGAAACGGCAATTATTGAGTATTCTATCGTTCTTCCCACGGCATCAAGAGATATCTTTGCCACAGATGAAACTCCGTTATAAAACACCGGCGTAAAATTAAGAAAATCCATCTTTTTTATAAGTGTTGCAAGAATAAACACCATCGCACCTGCGACCAATGCGAGTGAGAGCACGGCGCTTCTGCCGAGCGCTTCAAAGCCTAAATACGCGCCGTAGCAGCCAATCAACACAACAAAAATCAAAAAATAATTTATATCGCTTTCGGGGAAAACTATTGTGCCTGCGAAAACATCCAATCGCGCAACGGTGGTAAGCGTAAAGTAAAAGAATGCACCCGCATATATCAGCGCCGTAATTTTTGCGAGTTTTGCCGAACGTTGCCGCACAATATCAATAATGTTCAGCTCCCCGTACCGACGATATAAAAGATACATTGGTATCATTATTATTATGCCGAACGCGAATCTGAAAAAGGTTTGTATCACTACGTCTGACAAAAGCACGTCGTCCATATAAGACGGAATATACGTTACCGTTGTGAGCAGCCTTGTCAAAAAAAGCAGTGAAAAAAACTGAAAAGTGTTGATTTTACCCTTCGTTGAATCCATAATTTTAACCTTTACAAAATACTATTTTTTCATTTTATCTATCTGCATACGTCTTTTACCCATATTAAGCCAGCTTGATCTTATCAGCATATCGCGCCACGCGCCGATTTTGGTAGGTGAAAACGGAGAGGTAAACGGAACGTCATAGGGACTAAGCGATGTCATATTGACGAGTACCGCTGCAAAGCACAGCATTATTCCGTAAAAACCAGATATGCCGCCGACTATTATAAAAGTGAACCGCAAAATCGCAACAGGCTCGTAAAGGCTGGGAACTACAAAAGAGCTGACAGCCGTCAGTCCCACCACGATAAGCATGGGCGCGGCGATTATTCCCGCGGTCACCGCAGATTCGCCTATGACCAGCGCGCCCACTATGGAGACTGCCTGCCCAACTGTCTTGGGCATTCTGAGTCCCGCCTCGCGCACGATCTCATAGACAAGGTGAATAAGCAGCGCCTCCGCCATTATCGGCAGCGGCGTTTTGCTCTCCTGACCCGCTATGCCGAAAACCATAGTTTCGGGTATCATTTCCTGATGAAAGGTGCATATGGCAACGTAAAGTCCGGGTAAAAACACGCTGAACATAAACGATATCATTTTGAGCACCCTGACAAATGTAGCGTAATACGGTCTTTTGAGGTAATCGTCCAGTGAATGAAAATGCTCAATAAAAAGATATGGGACAATAAGCGCATCGGGCGTGCCGTCAACGATTATGCCGATTTTTCCCTCACTGAGCTTGGCGGTAAAGACATCGGGGCGCTCCGTCGTGCCGACGCAGGTGAATATAGACGGCTTTTTATGGTCCACAAACGGCTGAAGATAGCCTGATCCGATAACCGTGTCCAATTCCGCTGAATTTATGCGTTCCAACACGTCAGCGAGCATTTTATCGTCAGTCCTGTCGGACATATAGCACACACAAACGCGTGTTTTGCTGGTCGTGCCCACATCTAATGCCTTTATTTTAAGCACAGGATTGTTTACACGCCGTCTTATCATCGCCACGTTGTCCTTGAAGCTTTCCACAAAGCCCTCGCGCGAGCCGCGCTCCTGACTCTCGGTATTTGGCTCCTCGGGATTTCTTTTGGGGAATTTTTGAACTCCGAAGGCAATAACAAACTCAGACTCCTGAGTCATCATAATAAGATTGCCTGCAATCATCTCAGTAATGGCCTTGTCAAGGTCGTTTATTATTGCTTTATCTATGCTGGCGGTCACCTCGTCCGCAGCTTTATAAAGGACCTTTGCTCCCTCCTCCCCTGACAGGTCGCTCCCCAGTATCGGCAGCATTATCTGCTCGGTTATTAAAAGATTGTCACACATACCGTCAAGCATAATAAACATGAGCTCTTTTCCGCTGACGGTGCAGCCGCGGTATTTTACGTCGAAAGCATCGCCGAGACACTGCTTAAAATGCATCACGTTTTTTTGCATATCACGGTCAATGGGAGTTTTCTCTTTCGGTTGAGTTTTTCTGTCGTCAACCGTTATTTCCTTCACCTTTTTATTAAACCAAGAGTCTTTCATCACTATCACCTTGATTTAAAATTCCCCCGAAATATCGGTAATATTCCAAGCGCCCAAAGCAAATGATAATGAAAAACCGAAAAGAGGAATTTTAATGTTTGTAACACTTATCAGAACGGTGATACTTTACTTTATCGTTATCACTGTTGTCAGAATTATGGGCAAACGGCAGATAGGCGAGCTGCAGCCCACAGAGCTTGTTATTACTATTCTGCTATCGGAAATCGCCGCGATACCTATGCAGGATAACGATTTACCGCTTATCAACACCTTAATTCCCATTTTGACACTTATGGGTTTTGAAATACTGATATCCATAATAAGCCTTAAAAGCGTGCGCTTCCGCACATTTATGCAGGGGAATTCGCTCATAATAATCCGCAACGGAGTACTTGACCAAGGGCAGATAAAGCGGCTGCGTCTTACCGTTGACGATATTTTGGAGGCACTGAGGCAAAAGGACGTATTTGACATTTCCAAGGTACAATATGCCATAATTGAAACAAACGGTGAAATGAGCGTTATGCTGAAGCCCGAATACGAGACGGTTATACGCGAGGATTTAAAGCTAAAGCCTGAGGACAGCGGAATACCCTGTGTCGTAATTGCCAACGGAGAAATAATCCGCTCGGATTTTAAGGATTGCGGAATGACTGATGAAAAGCTCGAAAAAATTTTGAAAAAGGACAAAATAGACGTTAAAAAAACGCTTTTAATGACCGTTGATAAAAAGGGTAACAAAACGGTCATCGGGAGGAATAATAAATGAACAGAGGTATTGTGGCGGCGGCTTCTTTCATAGCGGCTTTTTTGATTTGTCTGTTCGGATATATGACACTTTCCGACACCTGCGAAACGCTGGCAAGCTCATTGACGGAAATTATAGATTATGCCGAGTCTGAGGATACCGAGGCGGCTCAGAAAAAGACGGAGGAGCTGTTGATTCTTTGGGAGGAGATACACGGGCGGATAGAGTCCCTCACACAGCATGCCGAGACCGACGAGCTGGAGGAGATAATAAAAAGCCTCCCCATATATGCCGAAACAGGCAATATGGAAAGGCTTAAAGAAAGAGCCGAAATAGCGGTAAACCGTCTTGAACATATAATCCAAAACGAACAGCCGTTATTCAGTAATATATTTTAATAGTTTATCTGTGTCAGACAGCTTAATACGCTTTGACACGATAAAGGTTTTGCGTTTTTGCTTGCCCTTGTCGGTGTCATAAACGCCGCTTTCTTTTTCTTTCGGTGAAAAAATACCGTATGACGAGGTGACTATCGTACCGTCCGCAAGCACTACATTTCCGCAGTAACCTGTATCTGCATTGGCTACGATCGACGGTTCATTTTGGCTCGGCAAGTATGTATGAGCAATTTTGAGCCGATATTGACCGCTTCTGCCGTTTTTAAGGTCACCGTACGTTCCTACCCATGCAACCCAACCCTCGGAATACCAAGTTTTTTCACCGCCCAGCTTTCGTGCTTTACGAACTGCCTCACGGTTACGCTCAATGGAACGGAAGGTGATAAAAAGTCTGCCGTCCTCAGTATAATCTGCCTTATGGCGCTCACCGTTAAGCGAAACAGGGGCTTCTATGGGCTTGGACCAGGTTTTGCCCTCGTCGCACGAAAAAATAAGCAAACTGGTGCAGGTTTTTTTGTTGCAGCGAGCAATAAGGCATATTTCGTCTCCCGTACCAACCTCGGAGCGCACTGCCTCCACCTCGCAGATACCCGCAAAACGCTCATATTCGCGGTATTCGCTGAGATACGGCTCAGGCTTTGACCAATTATAGTCGCCGTTTTCGTCAAAGGTCAAAATCGTCTTATAATTTATAAATTTGCTGTCGTGGAAAAGTCCCATCCATTTATCCGCAAATTGACCGTTTTCTTTAAGGCGTGTGAGCGACGCCATGGAGACTATGGGTATCACGGAAAATTCGCTCTCATTGTCCCAAAAAAGCTTAAATTCCGACCAAGTTTTGCCCTCGTCCTCGGAAACGGAGCTGTTCCAACCGCCGGGGGTGCTCTGCATAGGCCAACGCGGATTGCCTGAGATGAGTATCAGCTTTTCCTCACCCGAGGTGAACTGCAAACGGTAAATTGTGGGTGTTTCGAGAGATTTTTCCCACGACTTTGGCTGATTTTCAATAGCTTTTGTATAGGATTTTCCGCCGTCCGTGCTGATTTTTGAGACTATCTTTCCCTTGCCGTGACCCTCGGGGTAAACGGTGAGAATATCGCCGTTATTTAGCAGTACGGAATCGGGGTGACCGAGATAGCCCTTACTGTCGTCAACGGTTACGTTCTCATAAAGATAATCAAACTCGGGCGGAAGATTTTCGGGTTTTACGCTTAAATCTATCTGCGGTATGTCATAACGCTCTGCATTTTTTGGAAAAAGTCTTTTTTTAAATAACATAAAACACAACAACGGCACAAAACATTTTTTTGCTTTGTGCCGTTCCTTCCATAATTATTTGGAGATATTGTCGAATCTTTCTTTCGCTATGTAAGCCGCGCCGAGAAGTCCTGCTTTGTTACGAAGCTGAGCTTTTTCAACGCGTACGCCTTGATAATTCACGCCGACTCTCTTATAAAGCTTTTCTCTGATGTGACCGATGAGTAGATCCTCGGACATAATGCCGCCGCCCATTACGATAAGGGTGGGGTTGAATATGTAGCAAAGGGACACAAGACCGTTGACTATCTCGTTTTCCCAAATATCAAGCTCTTCAATAATAATGGGATTTTTGAGGTTTTCCTCTTTAAATATCTCACGACCCGACATATATCTGTCAAAGCGTTCGGAAACAACATCCGTCAGTGCTCGGCACGATGCATACGCCTCATAGCAGCCCTTTCTGCCGCAGGTACATTCTCTTCCGCCTGCGTGTGTTGCCATATGACCGAACTCGCCTGCTGCCGATTTTGCTCCGCGGTAAACATCACCGTTCCAGTAAATGCATCCGCCCACGCCCGTTCCGTAGGTAAGGCACAAAAAGCTGTCCTCTCCCTTGCCCGCGCCGAAATGAGCCTCGCCCATACCTGCGCAGTTAACGTCGTTGTCAACGGCGACGGGAACGCCGTATTTTTCTTCTAAAATTCCTCTGAAATCAAGTCCTGAACAGCCTGGGATATTGTCGCTGCCGTAAACGATGATGCCTGTGGCAAAATCCACTTGACCTGCGGTGCTTATGCCTATAGCATCAAACTGACCTACGTATTCGTCTAATTTCTTTTCAATGGATTTTACCACCGCCTGAGCGCCGTAAAAGGCGTTGGTGGGCATCTCATCGGCAACAATAATGTTAAAATCCTCGTCAATAAGACCGTATTTTATCGCCGTTCCGCCGATGTCAAAAGCCATAATATTCATAATATTGATCCCTCTGTTTCCTTTGCAAATTTCCTTGTAATTTCACGCGGACGCGTAATGGCAGTTCCCACGACTGCACAGTGAACGCCCGTATTCAAAGCAGTTTTAAGCTGTTCGGGCGTCCAAATACCGCCCTCAGCGATAACGGGGCAATCAAGCTCCGTTACATATCTTTCCATAAGCTCAAAATCGGGTAGGCTTCTTCCGCGAGTATATTCGGTATAGCCGCTCATGGTAGTGCCCACTATATCAAATCCAAGCTCTCTTGCCGTTTTGCCTTCTTCAAAGCAAGACGTATCCGCCATGAAAAGCTGATGGGGATATTTTTCTCTTACTTTTTTAAAGAAATCGGCAAGGCTTTCTCCGCCCGGTCTTTTACGGTTTGTAGCATCAACGGCTATTATTTCCACACCGCATTCGCAAAGAGCATCAACTTCGTTTAAAGTGGGAGTGATATAAACGTCACTGTCATCAAACACCTTTTTGATTATGCCGATTATCGGAAGACTTACTACCCTTTTAATTTCGGTTATATCCTCAACGGTGTTTGCCCGTATGCCCTTTGCTCCGCCCTCGGCGGCAGCATATGCCATACGCGACATTATGTATGAGCTGTGCAGCGGCTCATCAGGCAGCGCCTGACAGGAAACGATGAGTCCGCCCTTTATTGATTTCAGAATTTCATCGTTATTCAACGAAACACTTCCCTTTTTTCCTTTAGGATTAGATTATATAATACTTTTCGTTGTTTGACAATTATTTATCGTAAAATTTTAGAAAAGTTATTGAATTATCACACCGATAATAGTAAAATTTTTATATTCGGAGGTAAAAAATATGAAATATAATACAGAAAAATATCACGGCGTTTTCGTAGCCCTCAACGCAATATACGATAAAGACGACAACGTGAACCTATCTGTTATTAAAGAGCTTGTGAAAAAATACAGGGATGCCGGTGTGAACGGCATCTACGCCTGTGGCTCGACAGGTGAAGGCTTTTTATTGAGCGTAGATGAACGCAAAAAAATAGCTGAGGCAGTAAAAGAAGCTGCCGGCGACGATATGGCTGTGATAGTGCATATCGGCTCGGCATCAACAAAAGAAGCTATTGAGCTTGCCCGCCATTCGGAGGAGATCGGAGTTGATGCCATATCGGCAGTTCCCAGCGTATATTACCGTCTTCCCGAGGAGTCCATAGCTCTTCACTGGAACACTATCACCGAGGCGGTTGACCTGCCGTTTATCATATACAATATTCCGCAGCTTACGGGATACGACCTCACATACTCGCTTTTTAACCGCATTATAAAGAACAAAAAGGTCATAGGAATAAAAAATTCCTCTGAAAGCGTATGCCAGATCGAGCGTTTTGCTACATTGGGCGGAAAGAATTTTGTGGTATTCAACGGCTCGGACGAGCAGTTCCTTGCAGGCAGGCTTATGGGCGCAAAGGCGGGGATCGGCGGTACTTACGGCTGTATGCCCGAGCTGTTTGTGCATCTTGATTCTCTTATTGAGCGGGGCGATATGGAAAACGCTCAAATATGGCAGCACAGAATAAACGAATGTATTTTTGACCTGCTCGCCTGTCCGTCCCTTTACGGAGCAAGCAAGGCGGTAATTTCAAGGCGTTACGGAGTGGATGCGGGAAAACCGAGGCTTCCGTTCCTGCCGCTCGATAAAGATGACCCGAGAGCAGTAGCAATAACCGAAAAAATTGAAAGATTTATAAAGATGATTTAATAATTTTTCAATATTTTACTTGTATATTTACTTAAAATAGTATAAAATATATATACTATGTGTAAATTTGTTCGTAAAGGAAGGTTTCCCATGGAAAACAACAACAAATCTCAGGCAGAGATTTACCGTGAGGAGCGTAAAGCGAGACTTGCTAAGGCAGCCGCAAAGAACGCCAAAAAATCACCCAAAGCAACACAGGCTAAAAAGATTGCAGGCAAGGTAATTGCAATCGTACTTGCAGTCGTTTTAGTGCTCGGTGCCGTTATCGGTACGCTTAATTTCTTCGGCGTTCCGCAAAAGGTCCTCAAGGTATCGGTAGAAGAAAAATCATACAGCTTCACTCTTGCCGAGTATAACTATTATTATTACACCACTTGGTATCAGTTTATGAATACCGCTTATCAGTATGATACATACTACGGTGCCGGAATCGGTATTTCGGCTCTCGGCTTCGATTATCAAAAATCACCCGATAAGCAGGATTATTTGGACGACTACAGCGCGGCAACGGGTCTTACCGTTGAGGAGCTAGGAATAGAGAACCCCACTTGGTCGGATGTTTTCAAATATGCCACAGTCAATCAGATAATACAGATCAAATTCGGTGTTCAGAAGGCTGAGGAAGCGGGACTTTCCCTCACCGATGATGAGATCGCTGAAATCGACAAGTCTATTGAGACCACCCGTGCCACTGCTAAGAAGGGTGATTATTCTCTCAGCAGATTCCTGCACGTAAATTACGGTAAGGGCATCAGCGAAAAACTGTTCCGTCAAATTCAGCTCGATTCTGCGCTTGCCTCTAAGTACTTTACAAAGCTTCAGGAGGACACTCAGAACGCCGTCACCGATGAGCAGATAAACGAAAGATATAATGCGGATAAAGATGCTTACAACGTTGCAGACATAAGACTTTATACGTTCACCACAACCGCCGACAAGAATGCAACCAAGGATGAAATTGCTAAGGCTCAGGCAGAGACAAAGGCGAAGGCAGACGCCTTCCTCCAGGCTGTAACAGATGAAGAGTCCTTCATTGCACAGGCGAAAACAGCCATATTGGCTGCCGACAGTAAGAGCACAACTGACCCTGACACTTCCACAAAGAAAGGAAGTCAGTCATTCGCAACGCTTAATGTCACAAGCGAGGAGCTTGCAAAGTGGGTATTTGATGCTGCGAGAGCCGTCGGCGACAAGACCGTTATAGAAACCAGCGACGGAACATACGCAGTAGTGCTTATGACCGCTCTTCCCCATAAGGATACAAGCATTTCAGCTCACAATGTAAGACATATTCTTGTTGCCTTCCCCATGGACGACGATGGCAAAGTAAAAGAAATCAAGGACGAGGATAAGACAGAATATTACGATGAGGCAAAGGCTATTCTTGACGAATACCTTAAAAATCCCACTGAGGAAAATTTTGCCGCTCTTGCAAAGAAGGAATCCGACGATACAGGCTCTGCTACGAACGGCGGACTTATTGAGGGCATTACTCCCACAAGCTCTTACGTTAAAAATTTCCTCGACTGGTCTGTTGACGAGTCAAGAAAAGTCGGCGACACCGATATTGTTGAGACTGAGTACGGTTACCACGTAATGTACTATTCAAGTGCTGAGGGCGAGACTTGGTATGTAAATATCAAGAACGAGATATTCTCAGAAAACTACAATGCTGTATTTGATGAGCTTACGGAAAAATATATTGATACAGTCAATTTCAACTCATTCGCTCTGAAATTTGCAACAAGAGATCAAAACAAGAAGATTGCAAATGTTATAGTTAACAACTACATCTGATCCGCTTAATAAAACAACTTTTACGCTTACGGCGCACCCCATAACGGAGTGCGCCGTAGTTTTTTATATTCATACAAGTACAGACAGATTTACAGTAAATATCATAACTAAATCGCAAACGCAAAAAGTAATGTAGGGATACATCTTCCTTGACGGAGAAGGGCAATAGAAAGTTGTGAGCAATGAACAACTTCTCAGACAGCTTTGCCGCCACCTCTCTCATAAAGCAATGTCATTTAACTTAAAGAACTCCTCGCTCCATTAAAGAGTGAGCGGAGTTGGTTCATCTGTTTAGTCACTGTTTAGTTAGTTTGATAAATCACAATATAACATCTAATATCTGACATCAAAAAAACACCGCAGCGGGGACTGTCCTCACTGCGGTGTTGTATTGTTTATATTATTTTAGTTCTCTCTTTTCAGGTCATTGACGGACCGCTTATAGAAAACAGTTGCTGCGATGATGCCTATAAAGGACAGCGCCATTAACAGTGTCCACAGCTCTAACCGACTTTCATCTCCCGTATGCGGAGGTGTGTCGGGGGAATTAGGCTCAGTGGGCTCAGTAGGCTCACTTGGCACATTTGGTTCAGTGGACTCGGTGGGCAGAGTGTTTTCAAACTCAACATCTTCTGCTTTTTGAGAGCTATTCTCTATATTGACCGCTGTCACAGAATACAGCTCTCCGTTTTCATCTAAAAAGACGGATATGCACACCGTATAAACGGTACTGTCATAGATAACGTCCTGCTCTGTTCCGGCATTTTGATAGACCTTATAGCAGTAATCACCTGGTTCTGAGAAAGATATCAGGAATTTACCCGTCGATGCTCCTTCAAATACAGTCTGCATCGGTAAAGGTGCGTTATCAACTGCTTCAATGACCACCGTGCCCGAAGCATTTTTGACTGTAAAGGAGATTTCCGCTGTCGCGGCCTCCACAGCGAACACCTGAACCGGTATCGCCAACAGAAGAAGCAACAGCAAAATCATTGCTATTAACTTTTTACTGTTCATCTTTTAATACTCCAAACACTATTATCCGCTCTGTTGTTTGCGGAAATTTACAGGTGGACAACGCAATCAGCTTATCGCCCTCAGGCTCACGCAAAATAGCAGCGTTTTTTTGCACGTACGAAAGCGTGCCTTGCGTTTCGTTGGGCGCAAAAATCTCGTTCACGGAGGAGTCAGCTTCAATGCACGCAAAAAACTTTATGGCATACACCCTATCTGATACAATGAGCGTAGCCGTTCTGTGCGCCTCAAAATAATCCTCATCTAAAAAATCATCCAGCGCACCGAACATTTTTCCGTATTCCATGTGGTGTCCATAAATCAAGGAATAGGGGTCGGAAAAATCAGATGCATTTCTCGCATCCAAAAAGATACTTCCCGACAGTGAATATCCACCGAAAGGGTCTTTATTGAGATACTCGTTGTTGTCATGACCCTGCAGTACAGGATAATCAATATTAGTACCGTCAACAGTCAGCCAGGCGACCACGTCCGGGGACAAGGCACTCATATCCCAGCCGCCGTTTTCCACATCAGTAATGAGAGGCTTAAAGCTGCGCAAATCGTCACCACCGGCAAGGTCATATATGAGTACGGTGTCGTACATGGTATAACCGCCGATAAGAACTAATATGAGGAAGAACAGAAGAAGAACAATATCCGTTGCACGGTCGATATAACCGATTACTTTAAGCATCTGTTCCTCCTCCTCGATTTAATTACATGGATTTGCTCTTTTTCTTAATAATGAGTGCTGCGCCTACGATACCTACAAGCATAAGAACTGCAAACGGAGCAACCGTAAGAAGAATACCGGTGGGAACTGTGCCTGCACGGTTATTGTCAAAGGTGACAACCGTATTGCCGTTAAGACCATCGTTATTTATGTATGTGGAACCGCTTGTGCCTGCTGCAACTGCAGATTCACCGTCTACGGTTACGCCATAAGTAGCTGTGTAACCGTCAGGATTTTCCGAAACCATATACTGAGCGCCGCTGGGAAGACCTTGAACGGTGATGGTTTCACCGTGTTTCAGCCAGAACACCGCTGCACCTGCGCCGGCGTTGACAGAAATCGTTTCCGGATTGGTCTCGTATTCGCTATTGACGACAACATCGTAGCTGTCAGTGTTAGCGCCGCCGATAATGGTAACCGTTACCTGGAAATACTTATTTCTAGAAGCCTGGTTACCGGAAACATTTTTTCCAATAGTCAGGTCATATGTACCGTAAAGGTTTTCAAAGCCGCTGCCCTTTGCAAACTGACCAGCATCACTGCCGGTGGAGCCGTTTGCCTTAATAGTATCGTTCGAATTGATAAGGAAAACGCCCTGAATCGTCAGAGTATCTACTGCATCGTCTGCACGCTCAACATACACGTCAATGTATTTGGTTGCAGGATCAGCAAGAGTAACGCCGGCGGGAAGACCTGCTTCGGGAGCGCTCTCGGTGATAGCATAGCGATATACGCCGGGCTCGGTGAACTCAACTGCGGAGAAATCTACTTCGATCTCTGTCTCAGCGTACTTCTTATCGGTTGATCCGCCGGGAAGATTCTCGCCGCTGACGTTAGTCTCCTGGTCATCGATGAACTGGACAGATCCGGTAGCTCCTGCAACACCATCCATAATTCCAGCGGAAATTACGAATTCATCTGAAGCCACATCAGGGGGAGTTGCGCTTGTAACCGTATAATTGATCGTTGTTTGCGGTACATGGGCGTCTTTATCCATAATCAAATAGACGGGTACTTTAATAGAGGTGCTTACACCACTTGACCCGCCCAGCGCTAATGTGGGCACAGCCAGAACCATGCACAGTATCAACGCAAGCGAAATGGACATAATACGTGCTAACTTTTTGTTCATAATCATGAACTCCTTTCAATTATTAAGCTTTTAGCTTTATTTTTTATATTTAACAGGTCATTTGCCTGTTATAACGGGGTTAAAATCCGCGCCGTCGGAAAATAAAGATAACTTTGCCTTTCAGCGCGTCTTTGGTGACCACGCCGTTTGTGCGGCTGTCGCTCAGATCGGAGCGGTAGTCATTGAGAACTACAAACTCGCCTTCACCTAAGGTGTAAGGCAGAGTAAAATCAGTATCAAGAATTTGCGTGGGATAGAAAATCTCTTCGCTTGGATGAGAGCCGTTTATCAAAATCCCCTGTTCGTTACCGTCTACGGTATCTCCGGGTCTTGCTAAAATTCGCCCAAACCGAATTTGATTGCCTATCTCATATGCCACAACGTCACTGCTGTGGTATTCACCCAGCTTATAGGTAACGCACAAATCGCCGTCCCTGAGTGCCGGGTACATATTGTTACCGTTTAATCGAAATATGCCAAATATAAAAACCAGTGCCAGCCAAATAATCAGCGCAACAACCGTAAGCTTTATTAAAAGATGCAGCAGCGCTTTTTTAACCTTTTTCTTCTCTGAAATCTTAGGATTTGACTGTTCATCGTTCAAAACTTCATTCTCCATAGAGTGTTACCTCCTTGAAGACGGCATTTTTCGTGTCGATTTAAGCCGTTTGGTCGTTAAGAACAGTGTACCTGCGATTACAGGAAAGAAGAACAGGATCAGCCAACCGTATTCAGTGGTGGCGTCTGTGGGAATATTGACATTCCGACTGTTCGTGAATACAGCCTCTGCCGTTTCACCGGCTGTGATAGTACCGGTTTCTCCTGTACTTGTTATTTCGTGGTCATCGTTATCAAGCTCGATTACTTCGTATGTAATTCCACCCGGCAGACCCGAAGCAGTCACACTTTGACCGTGTTTTAACGTAAAGGTTGCAACGCCGTTTGTAAATTCCATATCACCGTATGCACCGTTGACCGTTTTATCGGATAAGGTTACTTGGAAGGTGAAATCCCTATCCCTGTCACCCATATTACCGGCTATTGACAGGCTTACGGTCAAACCGCCTAAAGAATTCTCTATTTCAAACGTCCAGCGTTCTTCATCTGTCAGATCCACTGCGCTATTGTAGTTAATGCCCTCGTTAACATCTATCTTTACAATGTACTTTCCAACCTCTGTTGGTGCGCCTGCCAGTGCTTCATCGCTGCCGACTTTATAATATTTGACTTTGATCGTGTCACCAACGCCAATGTAGCCGTCATTTAACGTAACTGTCGCCTCTTTAGGTTCTTCGTTATACATCAAATCATTGGGAGCTTTGAAAGTGAACATTTCCGCAGTCAAATCTGCTTTATTGACAACGACCTTTACGGTCAAGGTCACATCACTTGTGCCGTAACTGCCGACGGAAAGGGGAAATATCTGCGGCTCTTTTTCGTGAGCGGTGATTTTCAGCGTATATTCGCCGACATTGATGCCTGCCGGAACAGTGAGAATATCGCCGTCAAGAGCCACATTCGTAAGACTGCCGTAATCCGTAATTGTATAAGTGAATTTGCCAGATGATGATGAACCGCCGGCATAGCGCATCCATTCGCCCAAATCTTGCCGGGCGATTTGTCCGTAGGTTGTTGTGATGACCGTGGTAGTCGCATCCTCAGCACCGAATTTTTCCCGCTGGGAAGCTACAACGGTAATATCATCATTTCCCTTAACTAAACCTGTAAACGTCTCGCCGTTCACATCACTGACACGCCATCCCACGAAGACATGGTCTGCATCCACAGGCGGATTTGGGTTCGGTAACGGAACCGTACCGCCGCTGTTTGTATATTCAACAGCATAGCTGCTGTTTGCTTCCGTTTTAAATGTAACTTTCAAAACCTTAGGGTGACCTGCACCGAGAGCCGTATTGACCAAAAGCGGATATGGGTCTTTCTGCGCTTTTACAAGCTCCTGCACCCAGACAAGCCCGCTCTGTGCTTCAAAGCTCGGGTTGACTTTTTCGGGGTTTTGCAGCATCCATGCTATCTCACCGGAATTGAAACGGGCTGCGGTTATGCTTTCCGCCTGACCGGGTACATTGCTACTGTTAATACCGCCGGTTGCAGTTCCTGTGAGGAAATAGCAGTTTGTTACCTTGCCTGCGCCATAGTTGTTTGCATTCACGCCCACAATACCGCCGGTTGCTTTGCCTGTTACGGAACCTCTGTTGTAGCAGTTTTTGACTATACCGACTTTGGTGTTTTTGCTGCTTGTGCCGGTGTAATTCTGCCCCACAATGCCGCCAGTATTGCCTGTACCGGTGACAGTAGCCTCATTATAGCAGTTTGTGATTTTTGCACTTGTTACGTTTTGTCCTACGACGCCTCCGACATAGTTTGTGCCTCTAACCTCGGCGGTGTTATAGATATAGCACTCTGAAACTTCGGCTTCGTTTTCGTTTAGACCAACAATGCCGCCCACATAGCCGGAATCAACACCATCGATCAACCCGGCATTATAGCATCGCTTCAGCTTGCCGCCAGTATTTCTACCTGCGATCCCACCGATTACGCCAACACTCCCCGCACCATTCACTGTACCGCTGTTGCGGCAGTTCATGATCTGAGCGTTGAGGTTATTAACGCCTACAATGCCGCCGGCATAACCAGCATAGTTTCCGGAAATAACGATTGCTCCTTCATTGCAGCAATTTTCTACTACTGCATTATAGCCTTCGTTTAGCCCCACAATGCCGCCAACATACTCTGTATTTCGAGTTACCGTGCCTGTGAAGTGGCAGCCGGTCACTGTACCGCTATGATTACGCCCCACGATACCGCCAGCAGACATATTGGAAGTCATGTTTCCGCTTTCACCGATTTCCCCTTCAAACTTGCAGTTTTCAATACATCCGCCGGTGGTGCTGTTCGCATCAAGGGTACCGACGATGCCGCCCACATAGGCGGCCGCTGAAATCGTACCTTTCACTGTGAGATTTTTAACAGTACCATTAGTAATATATCCAAACAAGCCCTGATAAGAGCTGTTGTTGTTGATATATAAGCCCGATATCTTGTAATTATTGCCGTCAAACGTACCGGAGAAGATATAATTGTTGGTTCCGATTGGAGTCCAAGAGGTACCGCCGTTTAAACTTTCACCGCATACGGTGGACAAATCAATATTCTGTGTCAGTCTGAACGTTGTATAAGAATAGGTTAATTTTTTATCCGTGTCGTTGACCGAATCAGCCAGATCCTTGAGCTGTTGAGCATTGGAAATTGTGTAGGTGATTGGTTGATTTTCGGTTCCTGCAGGTGCGTATTTATAGTATGCTGTTTCGCTGTCTGCCGCCACTGCCGTTGTTCTTCCGATAGGGAGCACAGACAGGCACACAAATAACGCGAGTGCCAAGCATAAAATTCTTTTTTTCATCATGCTCCCTCCTTTCGGCAGTGTATCGTCTAAAAATTCAAGTATGAAAATATTTAATGTCGAAATACTTCTATCTTATTATATCATTTTTATAAAAAAAATCAATACTCGTTAAACAAAAAGTTAATAATTGTTCAATATGCGTTCCAATGTGCGAATAAAACGGCATAAAAGCAATAACCGGAGGGTATCATACCTTCCGGTTACATAGTGACTTGATTTTTCGTTTTTGATCGGCAGCTGCTTAATGCCTTTTATGCTTTAAAACATGCATCGCAGTTCCTATCGCTGCCAGTGCAAATGCCGCCGGAGCTGTTTTCTTGAGAATATGCTTGACGGAATCCACGCTGGTGGGGGCATAAGTATAAATTCCGTATTTCAATTTATTACCTGTGTCAAAATCCTCAATGTCTTCGACAGTCAGCGTATGTGTTGCAAAGTCGGACGGTGAGTTTTCGTCAAAATCGAAGAGCCGTACTCCCCTTTTCTTGCCGGGTCCGTATATATTAAAGCCGCAGCCTTGAGTATAGCCAAGCTTTATTCCCTTATATTCGCCCACAAAGCTGTTGTTGTGATCGTGACCGAAAAATGCCGCGAACACATCTCCCTTTTCACAAAAAGCATCGAATTCGCCGCTGTTCTCGGCAGGAACACTGGGTGTTTCGCCGATAAATGAGCGGTCATCAATAACCGTACGGTCAGGGTCGAGGGCAAAATATTTACCGTCATACTGCTTATATCCCCGTGCGCTGCCCTTTGTCCCTTTCGGAACTTCCTTTAAAATCTCATAAATCTCCGGAACGGGAATATGCTGAAAGACGATTGAGGGAATATATCTGCCGTTCTCCTCATAAAGTCTGTCACGCACCGACTTATACCAATTTATTTGATTTCCCGTGACACAGGCACACCTGCCGTCAAGGCTCATACTAAGGCTGTCGATAAGATAAATATTCAGCGTAGCGCCGTTTTTGCCGTTTACGGTCAGATTATGATTACAGTAGCCGTCTATACGGTCATCGGCGTTAAACGCAAGGCACCCCGTGTGGGAGTTGTAAATTTGTGTCTGCTCCTCTTTTGTAAGTGAAAATGCCTGATCGTCGTGATTGCCGAAAACGAAGGTAAAGGGAATACCCGACTCGTCAATAGGCTGTAAAATGTTATTTATTGCGTCAATTACCTTTTGCTTTTTGTCGCCGTAAGCAAAATTAAAGCCGTAGCCCTTTAGTTGGTCACCTGTCAGCACAACGAGATCGGGCTTGGCAATTTTCAATGCTCGGCGTACAAAATCCACGGTTACAGACGAGGTCTTGTTTGTGTCCTGTATATCGGCAATCTGCATTATACGGAATTTGCCGTTTTCATTAAACTTAAGTGCCATACCGTATTCTCCAAAAAATAGGACGGGATTGCTCCCGTCCACAGTTTATTACTTATTATTTAAGGTTTGCTTTGAGAGTTTCAAGCTCAGCTTTAAGTGTTTCAGGAAGCTTGTCACCGAACTTGGCATAGAACTCGCTGATACCCTCGGTCTCAGCCGTCCAGAGATCCTTATCAACGTCAAGAATGCTCTCAAGAGATTCAAGGCTTACCTCACCCTCGAGACCTTCAATGTTGATGTCCTTAGCATAAGGAAGATAGCCGATAGCGGTCTCCTGAGCGTCGACCTCGCCGTCGCAACGCTTGATGATCCATTCAAGAACACGAAGGTTATCACCGAATCCGGGCCACATAAAGTTGCCCTCGTCGTCCTTTCTGAACCAGTTGACGTTGAATATCTTGGGAGCTTTTTCGGGATCAAGTGTCTTGCCGATGTTGATCCAGTGCTGCCAGTAGTCGCCCATATTGTATCCGCAGAAGGGAAGCATTGCCATGGGGTCGCGGCGGACAACGCCGACTGCACCTGCGGCTGCGGCAGTTGTCTCGGAAGCCATAATTGAGCCTACGAATACGCCGTGATTCCAATCTCTTGACTGATAAACCAGCGGAGCAAGCTTTGCACGTCTGCCGCCGAATACGAATGCTGAGATCGGCACGCCCTGAAGATTTTCGAATTCAGAGCTGATGCAGGGACAGTTTACAGCGGGAGCTGTAAAACGGCTGTTGGGGTGAGCAAGATTTTTACCCTCTGCCTTGTATTCCGGTCCGTTGACCTTATTTCCGGTCCACTCCTCGGCATTAACGGGCGGATTCTTATCAAGTGCCTCCCACCAAACGGTGTTGTCGTCAAGATTACGGGCAACGTTCGTGAAGATAGTACCCTTTCTTGTTGAAGCAAGAGCATTGGGATTGGATTTCTCATTTGTTCCGGGAGCAACGCCGAAGAAGCCGTTCTCGGGGTTGATTGCGTAAAGTCTGCCGTCGGGTCCTTTGCGGATCCAAGAAATATCGTCGCCTACGCACCAAACCTTATAGCCTTTAGCTCTGTAGCCCTCGGGCGGAATAAGCATTGCAAGGTTCGTTTTGCCGCAGGCTGAGGGGAATGCAGCGCAGATGTATTTAACCTCACCCTGAGGATTCTCAATACCGAGAATGAGCATATGCTCTGCCTGCCAACCCTCGTTTTTGCCCTGATAAGAGGCAATACGGAGAGCGAAGCACTTTTTGCCGAGAAGAACGTTTCCGCCGTAAGCGGAGTTTACGGAAATTATCGTATTATCCTCGGGGAACTGGCAGATCCATCTCTTTTCGGGGTCAACGTCGCATTTGCAGTGAAGTCCGCGAACCCAGTCGTTGCTGTCGCCGAGAACGTCAAGCACCTTTTTGCCGATGCGGGTCATAATTGCCATATTGAGAACGACGTAGATGGAATCTGTAAGCTCAATACCGATTTTTGCAAGAGGAGAACCGACGGGACCCATTGAATAGGGAATTACGTACATTGTTCTACCCTTGTAGCTGTCACGGGCGATATCGTAAAGCATCTCATATGCCTTTTCGGGGTCCATCCAGTGGTTTGTGGGACCTGCATCCTCTTCCTTTTTAGAGCAGATAAGTGTTCTGTCCTCAACGCGTGCAACGTCGTTGGGCTTTGTTCTGTGATAATAGCATCCGGGAAGAAGATCCTCGTTAAGTTTTATAAGCTCGCCTGATTCGCAAGCCTCTTTGCGAAGTCCTTCAAGCTGCTCCTCAGAGCCGTCTATCCAAACCACCTCTGAAGGCTTGACAAGTGCGATTTTTTCGTCGATCCAATCAAGGATACTCTTGTTTGTCGTGAGTGCCATAGTATTTACTCCTTTATAAAATTTCGGAAAACCGAAATAATTTAACTATTTCATTTCTGAATAATTATATCTCAAATCCTGCAAATATTCAATAGTTAAAATGTTAATATTTTGTCAATTTATTGCCGCATTTTTCACTAAATATTATATACATTAACAAATAGACGTTTTTTCAGCGATGTCCACCGTCGCTTTGGCGTTTAATGACATTTGGGCAACGTTGCCCTTTAAAAATTCATAATAGCCTTGAGCGCCAACCATTGCGGCATTATCCCCGCAAAGGGATAAATCGGGCAAATAAAGCTTCCAACCGTGTGTTTTTGCCTCGTTTTCCATTCTCGCACGGAGCACCGAATTTGCCGAAACCCCGCCTGCCAGTACAAGGGTGCTTTCGCCGTACTGTTCCATAGCCTTTACGGTGTTTTCAGTAAGAGAATTTACGACGGCGTTTATAAATGATGCACCCACGTCGGCAATATTCAGTTCTTCGCCCTTTTGCTGTGCGTTATGAACGAGATTTATGACCGAGGTTTTAAGTCCCGAAAAGCTGAAATCAAGGGGACAGCCGTCCACTCTCGGACGGGGAAAAGCGTATTTTTTATTATCCCCGTTTTTCGATACTTTATCAAGATTTACTCCGCCTGGGTACGGCAGTCCAAGCGTTCGGGCGGCTTTGTCCATAGCCTCGCCGGCGGCGTCGTCACGGGTTCTGCCCACCACCTCAAAATCCGTATAATCGTTCACACGGCAAAGAAGCGTGTTACCGCCTGAAAC
This sequence comes from Oscillospiraceae bacterium, assembly GCA_022508805.1. Lineage (GTDB taxonomy): Bacteria > Bacillota > Clostridia > Oscillospirales > Acutalibacteraceae > Fimenecus. The sequence continues at coordinate 79,063 of JAFLUM010000001.1, forward strand.
GGTCAGGCACATAAAGGGCGGTTTAAGCTCTTTATGAGTTATGTAGTTTGCCGCTATGTGTGAGCGCAGATGATGCACGGGAATAAGCGGCTTGCCTGTCGCCAACGCAAGACCTTTGGCATAGCCTACCCCCACCAATAATGCACCGATAAGACCGGGAGCATATGTCACTGCTATGGCATCAATATCAGCAAGCGTGCAGTCGGCATCTAAAAGAGCCTTTTCGGTGACGGCGGAGATATTTTCGGTGTGCAGCCGTGAGGCTATCTCGGGAACAACCCCTCCGAATATTTTATGCTTTTCAATTTGAGTTGCTACAACGTTTGAAAGGACAGTGCGCCCGTCCTCCACAACGGCGGCGGCAGTTTCATCACAGGAGCTTTCGATTGCAAGAATTTTCATAAAATGTTTTCCTTTAAATTTCTTGTATATATCAATGCGTCCTCGCGGGGGGCGGAATAAAAGTTTTTGCGCTCCCCTGCTTTTTTAAAGCCGCATTTTTCATATAAGCTTATGGCCGCTTTGTTACTGCGGCGCACCTCAAGGGTTACAAATTCGGCGTTTTCAAGCATACTTTCGGTAACAAGATATTTTATAAGCCTTTCGCCGAAGCCTTTTTTTCGGTGTTCCGCCTTGACAGCGACATTTGTGATATACACCTCGCCGCTGATATTGTTCGCCCCGATATACCCGAGTAATTTTTCCCCGCTTTTCAGTGTGAAAAACCGCGCAGTTTCATTCGTGAGCTCCTCACAGAGAGATTTTTCGCTCCACGGAGTGGAAAAGCACTCTGTTTCCAAAGCCGCGATATCCTTGATATCTTCCTCACCCATAGGACGGATTATCGGAACGCCGATGATTTTTTCAAGTATCTGCGGAAAACTGCTTTCTATCTGTTTACAGCAGTCCTCGTATACCTCATCGCCCTGCATAAACGGGTCGGTCACGTTCAGTACAGTGAGCTGTTCCGCTCCGCAAAGGGGCACCAGCGCGGCGGCGTGTGAGTGTGACATACACACGAATAAATCTGTTGTCAAAATATCCTCGGGATTTATCCGTCTGGCACGGTGAGAGGAAATATCAACGCCCCTCTTTTTTGCGGCCTTCACTGAGCCTTCGCTTACAGTGTCACCCGAAAAAGCGGCAATTCCGGCACTGGACACTTCAATATTAGTGATATTATTGTCAGAGAGATATTTTTTAAAAAGCCCCTCTGCCATAGGACTGCGGCAAGTGTTGCCGCTGCATACGAAAAGCATCTTTTTTGCTGTCATTGCTTTGCCTCATACCAAGTTTTTCCGGTGCTGACGTCTGCACGGAGTCTTACTTTCATTTGGCAGGCATTCTCCATTTCTTCCGAAAGGATTTTAGCCGCCTTAGAAAGCTCGTCCTCTGGAGCTTCAACAATAAGCTCGTCGTGTACCTGTAAAATAAGCCGCGACTGCATATTTTCCGCTTTAAGGCGCTTATAAACGCGCACCATAGCGATTTTTATTATGTCCGCGGCAGTACCCTGTATGGGCATATTACGGGCTACTCGCTCACCGAAGGCTCGGAGCATTCCGTTGGATGCGGTAAGCTCCGGCAGATAGCGGCGGCGTTCCCACAGTGTGCTGACATAGCCTTTCTCTTTCGCCTCTGCTACAACGGTTTCCATATACTTATCCACTCCGCTGTAATGGCGAAGATAGCCTTTTATATAGTCGTCTGCTTCCTTTCGGCTGACACCGATATCCTTTGCCAAAGAGAACGCACCGATACCGTAAACTATGCCGAAATTGACTGCTTTTGCACGGCTTCGCATAAGGGGAGTCACCATCTGCACGGGCATATTAAACACCTGCGATGCCGTGACCGTGTGGATATCCACCTCGTCGTTGAAGGCTTTTATCATTTCCGCATCATCTGCGATATGTGCCAACACTCGCAGTTCGATTTGGGAATAGTCGGCATCTGCAAGCATACAGCCGTCTTTTGCCGTAAAGAATTTACGCATTTCCTTACCGATTTCCTTGCGGACGGGGATATTCTGCAAATTCGGCTCAGTGGATGATATTCTGCCTGTTCGGGTTTCGGTCTGAATAAAGGATGAATGTATTCTGCCGTCGGCGCCGATAACCTTTAACAGTCCTTCACAGTAGGTGGAATAGAGCTTTGAAAGCGTTCTGAACCACAGGATTTTTTCGATAATAGGACTTTCGTTTTGCAGGCTTTCAAGCACATCCGCATTGGTTGAATACCCGCTTTTCGTCTTTTTTCGTGCGGGAAGTCCCATTTTTTCAAAGAGTATCACGCCAAGCTGCTTCGGTGAATTTATATTGAACTCCTCACCTGCCAGTTCATAAATCTCCGACTGAATAGTTGCCATTTCCGTACTGATTTTTTCGGAAAATTCTAAAATTCCCCCTCGGTTCACCATAAAGCCGTAATGCTCCATAGACGCGAGCACCTCTGACAGCGGTATTTCTATTTCATACAGCAGATATTCCTGAGAATTCGCCTCTATCTCGGTTTTAAGGCGCAGTGACAGCGAGCGCATAACGGCGCAGTCAGCCGCAAGACTCGATTCCGATTTAACTGTCGGAACAGGCGCTTTATACTCCTCGCAAAGGCGAAGTGGCGCATATCCGCTGGCAGACGGATTGAGTATATATCCTGCAAGGGAGGTGTCCATTACCACGTGTTTGATTTGGACGCCGTTTATAAATCCGAAACGGTACAAAAGCTTTGAATTGTCGGTATGTTTTGCGATATTTTCATCTTCAAAGACCGATTTCAAAAACTCAAAGTATCCCAAATGCAGCGGTTCAAGATAATAAACGGAGCCGCCGCAGAGAAAACAGAATATGGGATTTTCTAAATCCTTATAATCCGCCGTAAAATAGGCTTCATTCTCTTTTTTGATACATTCAAGCAAAGTATTTACGTCAAAATCGGACACAAATTCCAACGCGACCGATTTTTCCTGCTGCGTCGCTGAGGTCGAGGCGGAAAAATTGAGCCTTTCAATGATTTTAAACATTTCAAGGTCGGCAAGCAGTCCCCTTGCACGTACCTCGTCGGCAGGAGCGGGAGCAAGCTCCGAGAGGGTAACCCCGATGGGTGCTTCCACTGAAATAGTGCCAAGCTCATAGCTCAAAAACGCCTTTTCCCTGTCATTTATAAGCTTGTTTTTTAAATTATCCTTGATATCGAGAGAATCAATATTGTCATAAATATACTGCACTGAACCGTATTTTTGTATAAGCTCGCCTGCAGTTTTGGGTCCTACGCCCGCAACGCCGGGAATATTATCCGAGCTGTCACCCTGCAAAGCCTTTATATCCTTCATCTGCTCGGGGGTAACGCCGTACTCCTCAAAAAGTCTGTCAGCAGTATAGACCTCGGTTTGAGTACGCCCCATTTTCGTGTGCGGCAAAAGCACGGTCACATTATTACGGATAAGCTGAAAGGAGTCGCGGTCGCCCGTGGCTATAAAGCACTCGTCACTGTCTTGGCACATAGCGGCAACCGTTCCTAAAATATCGTCCGCCTCAAAGCCCTCGACCTCGGATATTTTATATCCCAATAAGGTCAGCAGTTCTTTGAGCACGGGAATCTGCTGTACAAGCTCGGGCGGCATACCCTTTCGCCCCGCTTTATATCCGTCGTACATTTTATGGCGAAATGTGGGCGCTTTTAAATCGAACGCCACTACCACGCCGTCGGGGGAAATATCCTCTATGAGCTTAAGAAATATGCTCATAAAGCCGTAAATACCGTTGGTAAAACGTCCGTCCTTGGTGGTAAGCTGTTTTATGCCGTAAAAAGCTCGGTTTACTATGCTGTTGCCGTCAACTGCCAAAATTTTCATATTAAATATCTCCTTATCTTAGGGTTGAGAGCGTCGAACCCGAACCGCCTGACAGCGGCTCTTTTTGACGCTTTTTGTCCTTTCTTTCTTTGATGGGCGTCAGCTCATCTGCATCAGAAAAAACAAAAATCGCCTAAAAATTTCTCGCAGTCAGGTGCTTTGCAGTTTTTGCGGAGAAGATTTTTGTCGAAACAAGGCAAACGCCGCAGGGAATACTTTCGTATTGTCAAGGCGTTTAACGCAGTATCGGCGGAAATATTCCCGCAAAAACCGACTCGGGTTCGACTCTCTCAACCCTATTTATTGTATCACACTTTGCCTGTAATTACCACACCGAAAAAATTTTAATAAAACTGTTGACACGGTTTTGCCGATGTGCTAATATGGTGTACAAATAAATACACGGCCTACAAACCTATGAGGAAGAGTAGTAGTTGTTACGATTCGTTTTCAGAGAGCCGCCGTCGGTGCAAGTGCGGTAACGATAACATCAGCGAATGGACTTCTGAGGGCAATCCGAGCACGGTTTCGTGTTAGGTGCGACGGAGAGCAACCGTTACAGTGCTTAGCGTATGTCAGTACGCGGGTGAGTGCATATCTTTCGATATGAATTTGGGTGGTACCGCAGGCAATTTCCCTGTCCCATATTTTTGGGGCAGGTTTTTTTATTTTCAAATAAAGTATTTCGGAGTTTTTATTATGTTTCTGCTTACAAAACGATGGCGTAACTTTCAGCAGCCCGTTAAAATAATATAAAATATAATCTGAAAGGACAGTTTACCATGAAAAAATATATCGCAATCATTCTCGCATTAGTATTAGTAACCACCTGTTTCGCGGCCTGCGGAAAAACCGAAAAAACGGAAAATCAAATTTTGATAGGTCTTCTTTATGACGTCGGTCAGGATTCATCCGCAACTCCCATAGCCGAAGCAAAAGAATTCTTAGACAGCAAGGGTATCGCTTACAAAGAATACACAGGAAGAACGGTCGACGAAATAAGCCTTGCAGTTGACTCTGCTATTGCAGACAAGGTTTCGGCTATATTCACTCCCACGGACAACTCCATTATGACTGCTGAGCTTTCAATTTACGAAAAACTGGCAAAGGCAGGCATTCCCCATTTTACGGGAGCTGACTCCTTCGCACTGAACGGTGCATTCCTCGGCTACGGCGTTGACTATGCAAACCTCGGTGTTGAGACGGCAAATATGGTTGCCGACGTTTTAATTGACGGCAAAAACCCCGCCACCCTCTCCGTTAAAACCTTTGATAACGGCACTGCTACTATCAATACGGAAATCTGTGCAGAGCTTGGTTATGACTTTGAAAAAGTATCGGAAAAATTTGCTCCCTTCTGCCAAAAAATCAACGAGATCACAACAGGTGACGCTTTTGTAGATGCCAGCTCATCAAATCCCGCATCTAAGCTTGAATCCGGCACATTAGGTGCCCAAAATGCTGAAAAGACCTTCACTGTCGGCATTTGCAACTATGTTGACGACGCATCTCTTAACCAGATAGTAAGCAACATCAAGGTTCAGCTTGATAATATCGGCAAAGAAAAGAATGTAGCCTTTGCCATAAAATATGACAACTGTAATGCTGACTCCAACGTAATGAGCCAAATCATAGCAGGCTTTAACGCTGACAAAGTCGACCTTATGGTAGGTGTTGCAACTCCCGTTGCCATGGCTATGCAGTCGGCTACAGAAGAAAACGGAATCCCCGTTATCTTCTCAGCGGTTTCAGATCCAATAAATGCACAGCTTGTTTCTTCACTTGAAGCACCCGGCAAAAATATTACAGGCACATCGGACTACCTTGACACAAAAGCTATTTTTAACCTTATTCTTGCAACAGTTGAAGAATAATAGATATTGATATAATACACAGACAGATAACCTAAAAGCGGTTATCTGTCTGTCTTTAGAGAAGTGATCATATGGATTTAACCACAATTTTGGGCTTAGGTGAAAATGCGTTACAGTTAGGACTTATAAGCTCCCTTACCGTATTGGCTTTATTTTTAAGTTATTCCATGCTCAACGTCTGCGACCTTTCGACCGACGGCTGTTTCACTCTGGGAGCCACGGTGGGCGCAATCGTTGCCATTTCGGGGCACCCCCTGCTCTCGATCCCTGCGGCAATGGCAGCGGGCGTACTCTCAGGATTTTTCACCGCTTTTTTGCAGACAAAAATGGGAATCAACAGTCTTCTTGCGGGAATTATCGTGAATACGGGGCTTTACTCTGTCAATATTGCGGTAATGGGCAACTCGTCCTTACTTAATATGAACAAGACAAAAACTGTTTTTACAATGCTCAAGGATGCTCTTGAAGGTACACCGTTTGCAAAAAAAAGCATACTCATTGTTTCCCTGGCGGCGGTTATACTTGTTGTTATATTTATGTCACTTTTCTTGAGAACAAAGCTGGGTCTTGCCATAAGGGCAACGGGAAACAATCCCGATATGGTTCGTTCCTCCTCAATAAACCCTGTTTTTACGACCATTGTGGGACTTTGCATTTCTAACTCCTTCACCGCTCTTTCGGGCTGTCTGCTTGCGCAGTCGCAAAAGTCGGTCAACATTGACATAGGCACAGGTATGGTCACCATTGCGCTGGCATCATTGCTTATAGGCGGAATATTCCTCGGTAAAGGTAAAATCCCTCTCAGAGCAATCGGCGTAGTCCTCGGCTCAATTATATTCAGAATTATTTACACGGTAGCTCTTCGCCTTGATATGCCTGCTTATATGCTTAAGCTTGTTTCCTCAATTATCGTTATCATTGCGATTTCTGCACCTTACCTTAAATCAAGGATTCCCGAATTAAAGCGGAAAATGCTGTTAAAACGCGGAAGGGAGGCTCTGTAATGCTATATTTATCACACGTTTCAAAGACATTTAATCCGGGAACGGTAAATGCCAAAACCGCTCTTTGCGATTTGTCCTTCCACGCATCTAAGGGTGATTTTGTTACGATAATCGGCGCTAACGGAGCCGGAAAATCAACGCTGTTCAATGCCATATCAGGCAGTTTTATGACTGACAGCGGGCGAATTTCCCTTGACGGCGAGGATATTACCCTTATGCCTGAATTTAAGAGAGCAAGAAAAATAGGCAGACTTTTTCAAGACCCTATGCTCGGCAGTGCTCCGGGAATGAGCATTGAAGAAAATCTTGCCCTTGCGGCAGGTCACGGCGGGTGGCTGAGCAGCATTTCAAAGAAAGACAGAGACAAATTCCGTGAGCGTCTTTCGCTTCTTGAAATGGGTCTTGAAGACAGAATGAAGCAGCCTGTGGGGCTCCTTTCGGGCGGTCAAAGGCAAGCACTCACCTTAATGATGGCAACGTTTAATCCGCCTAAAATTTTACTGCTTGACGAGCATACGGCGGCTCTCGACCCCGGAACTGCCGAAAAGGTATTAAGCCTTACACGGCAAATTGTCGACGAAAACAAGCTCACCTGCCTTATGATCACTCACAATATGCAGTCGGCTCTTGACCTTGGCAACAGAACGATTATGATGAACAACGGAAAAATCGTTTATGATGTTTCGGGCGATGAAAGAAGTAAGCTTACAGTCAACGATTTGCTTATTAAATTTAAAGAATCTGTCGGTAAAGAGCTTGACAACGACAGAATGCTGCTTTCGGAATAAAGTAATTATAAAAAAAGATAAAGCTTCACGGGGCACATAAGACCATGTGCCCCGTGAAATATTGTGTTATTCTCACATACTCGGCTCAAAAGACGGCATAAGCTGAAGCTTGAATAAGTTCCTTCGATGCATGGTATCTATCTTTTCTTTCTTTTCAAGATCGTCAATTTCACCTGTACGGATATAGCGATCAAGCTCTGCATAGGTGAAACCGAGTTTCTCCTCGTCTGTCTTGCCGCAAAGGCCGTCAATAGGCGTTTTATCCACAAGCACATCAGGAAGACCCAGCAGACGTCCGATTTGCTTGACATCACCGACTGTCAGATGAGAAAGCGGACTGAAATCACCGGCAGCATCGCCATATCGGGTGGAGTATCCGACCCAATCCTCCGACAGATTGCAGGTATTCACTACCCGCCCGTTATTGCTTTGAGATACGGCATACAGTGTTGTCATACGAATGCGAGCCGGAAGGTTTGTCAGGCTTTGCTCCAACAAGTCAAACGGTATATTCTTTTTCAGACCTTCAACCGCATCTTTGATATTGACAACGTAATGCTTAATATCCAAATGCCTCACCAGCAGATATGCCATGTCTATGTCAGCCTGCTCGCCGCACGGCATCAGCACACCGATGACACGGTCCTTGCCCAATGCCTCCACACAGAGAGCTGCGGCGACGGAGCTGTCCTTTCCGCCGGAAATACCGATAACCGCATTACAGTCAGGACCGTTTTTTTCAAAGAAATCACGAATCCACGCAACGCATTCTTTTTTTACTCTTTCAGCATTAAACATTAAAATTTTCCTCCATGAAGTTAGTGTCTGATCAATTATCATTTTACCATTCTTAAGCACAGTTTTCAATTGATTATTCTGTCAAAAGCACCTACGCTGCCGATATTTTTTTCGGCGGCGCTTTTTTATATTCTTATGCCGTCTGATTGTGACAATTTTTTCGTAAATCATATTATAGAATACGGGTAAGCGATGATAAATTGACAAGAGAGATTTGCGAGAGATTTTCCGTCGTAAAAAGGCGCAAAATCGCAGGAATACTTTGTGTATTTCAAGATTTTGCAACGCATTTACGGCGGAAAAGATCCGCAAAGAAAAAAGGAGTGTTAAAAATGAGTGTTAAAATCGACTTTGACGGCGAAACTCTGCACTGCCGTTTAAGCGGAGAAATAGACCACCACACGGCGCTGCCCATACGCCTTGAAACAGACGACCGAATCGAGAATTGCCGACCTGCCAGAACAATACTTGATTTTTCAGACGTGAGCTTTATGGACAGCTCGGGAATAGGTCTTGTTATGGGGCGGTACAAGCTGTTGTCGGATTTCGGCGGAACACTGGAAGTCACGGGACTTTCAAACAATTCGTACAAGGTTATGCGCCTTGCGGGGCTTGACAGGATAGCGACTATCAAAAAAGGAGGGGAAAACGATGATAATAAATGAATTCAAAATGGCTGTGGACAGCCGTTCCGTTAACGAGAGCTTTTCGCGTGCAGCGGTTGCCGCATTCACGGCACAGCTTGACCCTACGGTTGAGGAAATAAACGATATAAAAACCGCTGTCAGCGAGGCGGTTACAAACTGCATAGTCCACGGATATAAAAACAGTGTAGGCAAAATATACATAACCGTTAAAATTCGCGAGGACGCGTCGGTAGTGATATCCATACGCGACAAAGGCTGCGGCATAAGTGACATAAAAAAAGCCCGTGAGCCACTGTACACGACCCTCGGAGGCGACCGCGCAGGTTTAGGATTTTCGGTTATGGAAAGCTTTACGGACAAGCTTACGGTACGTTCAACAGTCGGCAAGGGCACGACTGTTACACTTTATAAAAAAATCAACGGACGGGAAAAATGACTCGGGAGCAGATGATTCTTGACAATTTGGGGCTTGTGGGTAGCTGTGCCTTACGCTTTATGGGAAAAGGCGTGGATTATGAGGATCTCTACTCGGCAGGTTGTGTGGGGCTTATCAGAGCCGCCGACGGCTTTGACGAAAGCCGTGGATTTGCATTTTCCACATACGCCGTGCCGTCAATACTCGGTGAAATACGCAGAATTTTCCGCGACGGCGGAGCGGTGAAGGTCAGCCGCACATTAAAAGAGAAATCGCGTATGCTGACCGCCGAAAAGGAACGTATGGAAAAGGAAAGCGGTGTTGAGCCCACCGTTTCACAGCTTGCGGAAAAAATGCAATTATCAGTTGAAGAGACCGCCCAGCTCCTTTGCGTTTCAATGCCGGTTCTGTCACTTACCGCCGATGATGACGAGTCAAAACAGATAGATATTCCCGGTGAGGACGAATACACGCCTATCGACGACCGCATATCGGTACGGCAAGTCATCGCCACACTGTCCGAAAAGGACAGAAAGCTTATTGAACTGCGCTTTTTTGACGGTTTTACTCAAACGCAGACCGCAAAGGTTTTGGGTATCTCGCAGGTTCAGGTCTCTCGCCGCGAAAAAATAATTTTGTCCGATATGAGGCGAAAGCTGACGGGATAAATGCAAAATTTAATGGCATATTTTTCATTGAATTTATTGTATAACAAATCAAATAATACTTTTGCAGACGGTAAGCGAAAAAAGCGTTTGCCGCGGCTGTCTGTACCGATCGCTTTTGCGGTCGGTTTTTTTGTCGTATTAGCGTGTTGATACAGTAAGCCGTTATCCCGACAGAAAGTGAGAAAATGCTGTAGGTTTTTTGTCGTGTTAGCATGTCGATACAGTAAACTGATATCCCGACAGAAAGTGAAAAAATGCTGTAGGTTTTTTTGTCGTGTTAGCATGTCGATACAGTAAGCTGATATCCCGACAGAAAGTGAAAAAATGCTGTAGGTTTTTTGTTTATAATTGAATTTATATAATTTAAAATAACTCCCTCAGTCGGCTTTGCCGACATTTTCCCAAAAGAGGGAGCGAAAAAGCGGCAATCTGTAGACTGCCGCTTTAAATATTACGCTATAGTGAAAGTTGCTCGCCCTGGTCATCTGCGCTGAGTATTGCGCCGGTGGCAGGGAGATTTCGTGTTCTGTAGCGCGAGGGCTTTGCGAATCTGCCGTCTGCATAATCCTCTACGCTGTCCACGCGGTGACCTTTTTTAAGGGTCATAACGGCAACGCCTTGGCTGTCCTTTGTGGTTTTTGAGGCTATGGCGCCCGAATTGAACAGCAGATATCTGCCTGCGGTGGAGCGTATTACAAATTCCTTATCCTCGGCAATATATACGGCTCTTACAAGTGGACTTTTATCGGAATACGCCTTGATAAGCCTTTTGCGGTTGGTTTTTGTCTCGTACGCGGAAATATCCACCTTTGCCACCTTACCGTTCTCAAAGAAGAACAGCATATATCCCTTATATTCCTTGAGGACTACCATTGAAATTGCCGTTTCGCCCTCGTCCATGGCAAGCTTTGATGCTACGAAATCGCCCAAAACGCTGGCTTTTGTATCGTCAAAATCGGCAGCTTTCGATTTATATACCTGCTGTTTATTTGTAAAGAACAAAAGCTCCGTGCTGTTCTGTGCCTCGACTGCGGAAACGATTTCATCGTTCTCTTTGAGCTTATGCTCGCCGCTCATACGAAGCGACAGGGGCGTTATCTTTTTGAAATAGCCCTCTTTTGTGAAGAACAGCGTTACGGGGTAATCGGGAATATCCTCGACAGCCTCTTCGGTATCCGGGAGTGCATCGGCATAAATAATTTCGCTGATTCTCGGCTTGCCGTATTTTTCGGCGATATTTTTAAGCTCTTCAACGATGATTTTCTTTACTCTTGACTTGGTTGCGAGAATATCCTCCATATCCTCTATCTGCTTTTTAAGCTCCTCAACATCCTGCAACCGTTTAAGAATATACTCGCGGTTGAGGTGGCGCAGCTTGATTTCGGCAACGTATTCCGCTTGGATCTTGTCGATGCCGAAACCTATCATCAAATTGGGGACGACCTCCTGCTCCTCCTCAGTTTCACGGACTATTTTTATAGCCTTGTCAATATCGAGAAGGATTTTTTGAAGTCCTAAAAGAAGATGAAGCTTTTCCTTAGCCTTTGAAAGGTCAAAAAACACTCGGCGGTTTACGCATTCGGTGCGGAAAGCTATCCACTCCTGCAAAAGGTCGGCAACACCGAGAACACGCGGCACGCCCGCAATGAGTATGTTGAAATTACAGGAGAACGTGTCCTCCAGGGGGGTCATTTTGTAAAGCTTTTGCATCAGGCGGTCGGGGTCCGTGCCACGCTTTAAATCAATGGTGATTTTTAAGCCTTTTTTGTCCGTTTCGTCACGGATATCGCTTATCTCACGCACCGAAGACGACTTGACCTTTTCGATTATCTTGTCTATTATCGCCTCCGCCGTGGTGGTTGGCGGTATCTCTGTAATATCAATACAGTTATTCGGCTTGTCATAGGTATATTTTGCCCTGACCTTAAAGCCGCCTCTGCCTGTGCGGTAAATTTCCTCCATTACCTTACGGTCATAGACTATTGCTCCGCCGCCTATAAAATCGGGGGCTTTTAGCGTTTCGGTAACGTCAAAATCGGGATCTTTGATAAGTCCTATGGTGGTGTCGCATATCTCTTTAAGGTTAAATGAGCATATGGAGGATGCCATACCGACGGCGATGCCCATATTGGCGTTGACAAGCACTGACGGAAACGCCACAGGCAAAAGCGTGGGCTCTTTCATAGTAGCGTCGTAGTTATCGACAAAATCCACGGTATCCTTATCAATATCGCGGAAAAGCTCGGCGGAAATTGCCTCTAACTTAGCCTCAGTATAACGGGAAGCGGCAAACTGCATATTTTTTGAATAAGCTTTACCGAAATTTCCCTTTGAGTCCACGTACGGGTGCAAAAGGCTTTCGTTGCCGCGTGACAGGCGCACCATTGTCTCATAAATAGCTGCATCACCGTGTGGGTTGAGCTGCATAGTCCTGCCCACGATATTGGCGGATTTTATCCTTGCGCCGCTTAAAAGTCCCATTTTATACATAGTATAAAGCAGTTTGCGGTGAGAAGGCTTAAAGCCGTCGATTTCTGGGATAGCTCGTGACATAATTACGCTCATAGCGTACGGCATATAGTTGGTCTCAAGCGTGTCGGTGATATATTGCTCCACTACCTCGCCTGCGCCGATTATATGGGCGTTCTCCTGCTCCTCGGTGATCTCGGGAACGATAGGTTTCTTTTTTCGTGCCAATTCTCTCGCCTCCCCTTATGAAATATCCGCCAAATCAATATATAAATGGCCGTTTTCTGCAATATGGTCTTTTCTGCCCTGAAGATTATCGCCCAAAAGCAGATCAAATTTTTCTGCAATATCCTCGGGCGAATAATCGGGCTCGATTTTGATAAGACGTCGCGTTTTGGGATTCATTGTGGTAAGCCACATCATATCGGCATCGTTTTCACCGAGTCCCTTAGAGCGCTGAATGGTGTATTTTGCGTTGCCTATCTCAGCCAGTGCATCGGCTTTTTCCTTTTCGGTATAGCAGAACCAAGTCTCATCCTTAGAGCGGATCTCATACAGCGGAGACTCGGCAATAAACACCTTGCCTTCTTTTATAAGTGTCGGCATAAGTCGGTAAATCATTGTGAGGATAAGAGTTCTTATCTGGAAACCGTCCACATCGGCATCGGTACAGATTATGACCTTACTCCACCGTAGATTTTCAAGGTTAAAGAGTGAAAGCTCCTTATTAGACTTTGTATTTACCTCCACACCGCAGCCGAGCACCTTAATAAGGTCGGTTATGATGTCGTTTTTAAAAATCTTGTCGTATTCGCTCTTAAGGCAGTTTAAAATTTTGCCTCTGACTGGGATAATTGCCTGGAACGACGAGTCACGAGCCTGCTTACAGGCTCCGAGAGCGGAGTCGCCCTCAACTATGAATATTTCACGCTCATTTACGTCACGGCTACGGCAATCCACAAATTTTTCCACGCGAGAGGTCATATCGTTGCTTGACTGCAACGTCTTTTTGATGTTTATTCTTGTGGTTTCCGCCTTAATGCGCGAGCGCATATTGATAAGTATTTGATTGGTTATCTTGTCGGCATCAAGTTTATTTTCAATAAAGTATATTTCAAGCTGACGGCGGAAAAATTCCGTCATAGCCTCTTGAATAAACTTGTTCGTTATCGCCTTTTTGGTCTGATTTTCGTAAGAGGTTTGAGTCGAGAACGAAGATACTACCAATATAAGGCAATCTGCCACGTCCTGATAGTTGATTTTTGCATCACTTTTAAGGTATTTTCCGTTTTGCTTAAGATAGGTGTCAATTTGCGACACAAAAGCGCTTCTGAACGCCTTTTCGGGCGCTCCGCCGTGCTCGAGGAAGCTAGAGTTATGGTAATATTCCTTTATCTGCACTTGATTTGAAAAGCAGAGAGACGCCGTTATCTTAACGCGGTAGTCCTTCATATCCTCACGGTCACGACCTACCTGCTCCGTTGACCAAAACTGTACGGTGGACATTTCCGTGCCCGCGGCGAGCTCCTTAACGTAGTCGGTTATTCCGTTTTCATACATATATTCATAGGTGTCAAAGGAGTTTGCGGATACCTGATTTTTAAGAATGAACTGTATGCCCTGATTGACGACCGACTGCCGTCTTATGGTCTCCTGATAATACTCCAGCGGAATTTTTATGTCGGTAAAGACCTTTAAATCGGGTTTCCAACGAATACGCGAGCCTGTGTCACGCTTACGGTACTCCTCTTTGAGCATATCGCCCACGATTTCGCCGTGTTCAAAGCGAAGAACGTAGCGGTATCCGCCCGTGTGTATCTCCGCATCCATATATTCCGAGGCATACTGCGTGGCGCAAAGTCCCAAGCCGTTAAGACCGAGAGAATACTCATAGCTGCCGCCGTCGTTGGTATTGTATTTGCCGCCTGCGTAAAGCTCGCAGAAAACAAGCTCCCAGTTGTAGCAATTTTCGTTATTATTGTAATCCACGGGGATGCCGCGTCCGAAATCCTGCACCTCAATTGAGCCGTCAAGAAAGCGGGTGACTATGATTTTATTACCGTATCCCTCGCGTGCCTCGTCTATGGAGTTGGATAATATCTCAAATACGGCGTGCTGACAGCCCTCAATGCCGTCAGAGCCGAAAATAACAGCAGGGCGTTTTCTGACACGGTCGGCGCCTTTAAGCTGTGATATACTTTCGTTGCCGTATGCTGCTTTTTTTGCCATTTTTTACATCCTTTGCCAACAAGATAAAAATTTACCGCTAAATATTATACACTATATTTAGCGGTTTAGTCAAGTTTTGAGGCAGTAGCTGCCCCAAGATATTCAGTTTTACTTTTCCTCAATATATTCAAAGCGTTTAAATGTTTTGCCGTCCCGTGTGACAGTCTCATTCCACATTGATGCGGGACGAACCCATATTCCGCGTTCGCCATATAATGCACGGTAGACTACCATTTCCTCTAATGTTTCGCTGTGCTTGGCGGTGTACAAGACCTCATATTCGTTCCCTTTAAAATGGCGGTATTTGCCGGGTCTTATCTCATCACTGCTCATTTTTGCGCTCCACCTTTTTCTTATTCCCTTTTTCGTCAACGATATACATATTGTCAAGCTGAGAGGTAAGGCTGCGCTTAAAGCTGTCGATATACTCACGGCGAAGGACAGCCTGTTCTTCCTTTTCAGCGTCGGTAAGTTCCACTGTTTTTGACTTTCTTGCAAGCTCGTTTATTCTATCAATTTTTTTCTGTTCCATTTTATTTTCACCTGCCGATATTTTACGTGAAACAGTATAAATTATTTTATCTCACAAGTCAAGTAACCGATGATTTAATTGACAAGAGTGATTTACGAAAGATTTTTCGTCGTAAAAAGGCACGAAATCGAAGAAATACTTTGTGTATTTCAAGATTTTGTAACGCATTTACGGCGGAAAAGATTCGTAAAGCACCGCAGTCACATTGAATCAGAGGTTACTAAAAGAAAAAACTCCCCCGCCGAAGCGGAGGAGCAATTTTTAGATACAAAGATTATTCGTTGATCTGTGTAACAACGCCTGAACCAACTGTTCTGCCGCCCTCACGGATAGCGAAACGAAGTCCCTCTTCAATAGCGATAGGAGTTATAAGCTCAACGCTCATAACAACGTTATCGCCGGGCATGCACATCTCTGTTCCCTCGGGAAGAGAAATGGTGCCTGTAACGTCAGTAGTTCTGAAATAGAACTGGGGACGATAGTTGTTGAAGAAAGGAGTATGACGGCCGCCCTCGTCCTTAGTCAGAACGTAAACCTGACCGCTGAACTTTGTGTGAGGATGAATCGTGCCGGGCTTTGCAAGAACCTGTCCGCGCTCGATCTCAGTTCTCTGAACACCGCGAAGAAGAGCACCGATGTTGTCGCCTGCCTCAGCATAATCGAGAATCTTTCTGAACATCTCGATACCGGTAACAACTGTCTTTCTCTTTTCGTCGGTAAGACCAACGATCTCAACTTCCTCAGAAGTTCTGAGCTGTCCACGCTCAACTCTACCGGTAGCAACCGTACCACGACCTGTGATGGTGAAAACGTCCTCAACAGGCATAAGGAAGGGCTGGTCAGCCTTACGGTCGGGAGTGGGGATATAAGAGTCAACAGCTTCCATGAGCTCCCAGATGCACTTAACGTCATCTGAGTCAGGATCGTCGGACTCAAGAGCCTTGAGAGCAGAACCCTTGATGATGGGAGTATCATCGCCGGGGAACTCGTACTCGTCAAGAGTCTCACGGATTTCCATTTCAACAAGCTCAAGGAGCTCTTCGTCGTCAACCTGGTCAACCTTGTTCATGAAAACGATGATGTAGGGAACGCCAACCTGACGGGCAAGAAGAAGGTGCTCTTTGGTCTGAGCCATAGGACCGTCTGTTGATGCGATAACAAGGATAGCGCCGTCCATCTGAGCAGCACCGGTGATCATGTTCTTAATATAGTCAGCGTGGCCGGGGCAGTCAACGTGAGCATAGTGACGAGATGCTGTCTCATACTCAACGTGAGCTGTGTTGATTGTGATTCCGCGCTCTCTCTCTTCGGGAGCCTTATCGATGTTAGCATAATCAACGAAATCAGCCTGTCCCTTAGAAGCGAGTGTCTTTGTGATAGCTGCTGTTAATGTTGTCTTACCGTGGTCAACGTGACCGATGGTACCAATATTAACATGGGGTTTTGTTCTTTCAAATTTTGCCTTTGCCATTGGAAATTTCCTCCTTTATTTTGGAAAGTATTTACTCAATTAATTTGATACCCTATTGTATCAATTCTCTCAAAAAAATTCAAGAGTTTTATCTTGAAAAATTCAAGAGTTTAAGAAATTATCAGTCCTTTTTGCTTCTGTCACTGATAATTGTCTCTGAAATAGATTTGGGAACCTCTTTATATCCGTCGGGCTCCATAACATACTGTCCGCGACCCTGAGTTTTTGAACGAAGGTCAGTAGCGTAACCGAACATCTCGGCAAGAGGAACTCTTGCATTGATCTGCTTAACGCCCGAACGGTCCTCAAAGCCCTGAATCTCACCGCGGCGAGAGTTAAGGTCACCGATAACGTCGCCCATATACTCCTCGGGAGTGATGACAGCGACCTTCATGATCGGCTCAAGCAGTACGGGGCTTGCCTTCTTGGCAGCGTCCTTGAATGCCATTGAACCTGCGATCTTAAACGCCATTTCAGAGGAGTCGACCTCGTGGTAAGAACCGTCGTAAAGGGTTACCTTAACGTCGACCATACCGTAGCCTGCGAGAACACCTGACTGCATAGCGCCCTGAATACCCGCGTCAACGGGAGCAATGTACTCCTTGGGGATAGCGCCGCCGACGATGTTGTTGACGAACTCATATCCCTTGTCGGGGTTGGGCTCAATGTTGATCTTAACGTGACCGTACTGACCTTTACCGCCTGACTGACGGGCATATTTCGTATCGGACGACGAATTGCTACGGATAGTCTCTCTGTAAGCAACCTGAGGCTTACCTACGTTTGCCTCGACCTTGAATTCACGCAGAAGTCTGTCAACGATGATCTCAAGGTGAAGCTCACCCATACCGGCGATGATCGTCTGACCGGTCTCTTCGTCCGTATAGCAACGGAATGTGGGATCCTCTTCAGCAAGCTTTTGAAGTCCGATGCCCATTTTCTCCTGTCCGGCCTTAGTCTTAGGCTCGATCGCAACACGGATAACAGGCTCCGGGAAATTCATAGACTCAAGAATGATCGGGTTCTTTTCGTCGCAAAGTGTATCACCGGTGGTGGTATTTTTAAGACCTACCGCTGCGGCAATATCACCCGAGTAAACCGTTTCGAGGTCTTCACGGTGGTTTGCGTGCATCTGCAGGATACGACCCATTCTCTCTCTGTTATCCTTAACAGAGTTAAATACCGTTGTACCTGCGTTGACCGTACCCGAATATACGCGGAAGAAGCAAAGCTTACCTACGAACGGGTCGGTAGCAATTTTGAATGCGAGAGCCGCAAAGGGCTCTTCGTCGGAAGAATGACGAACCTCTTCCTCATCAGTATCGGGATTGACGCCCTTGATAGCCTCAATGTCCGTGGGAGCGGGCATAAAGTCAACGATAGCATCAAGTAAGGGCTGAACGCCCTTGTTGCGGTAAGCGGTACCGCAGCAAACGGGAACCATCTCGTTAGCGATGGTGGCCTTGCGGATAACACGTTTAATGTCATCGATAGCTAACTCTTCGCCCTCAAGATACTGCATCATAAGGTCTTCGTCAAGCTCTGCAACTGACTCTAAAAGATTTGTGCGGTATTTCTCCGCAAGCTCTTTCATATCGTCGGGTATGGGCTCATGTCTGATGTCCTTGCCCAAATCGTCGTAATAGATCTCTGCGTCGTTGTTCAGAAGATCGACGATACCCTTAAAAGTGCTCTCGGCACCGATGGGGAGCTGAATCGGAACTGCGTTACAGTTGAAACGCTCCTTAACCATATCGAGAACACGGTAAAAATCTGCACCCATAATGTCCATCTTATTGACGAAAATCATTCTGGGAACTTTATACTCGTCCGCCTGACGCCAAACCGTCTCAGACTGAGGTTCAACGCCACCCTTTGCGCAGAGAACGGTTACTGAACCGTCAAGCACGCGCAGAGAACGCTGTACTTCAACAGTGAAGTCAACGTGACCCGGAGTGTCGATAATATTGATACGATGGTCTTTCCAAAAGCACGTTGTGGCAGCGGAAGTGATGGTGATACCTCTCTCCTGCTCCTGCTCCATCCAGTCCATTGTGGCTGAGCCGTCATGAGTCTCACCGATTTTATGGTTTACGCCCGTGTAAAACAGAATACGCTCTGTGGTAGTTGTTTTACCGGCATCGATGTGAGCCATAATACCAATATTTCTTGTTTTTTCAAGAGATACCTTTCTTGGCATAATATCCTCCACTTATAATATATAAATGCTTCCTTTAAATTACCATCTGAAATGGGCAAAAGCCTTGTTTGCCTCTGCCATCTTGTGAGTATCCTCACGCTTTTTGAATGCTGAACCCTGAGAGTTAACGGCATCCATAATTTCGTTTGCAAGTCTTTCCTTCATGGTCTTCTCTGAACGCTGACGGGCGTAGAGAGTGATCCAACGAAGACCGAGAGTCTGACGTCTTTCGGGACGAACCTCTATCGGAACCTGGTAGGTTGCACCACCTATACGACGAGCTTTAACCTCAAGAACCGGCATAACGTTTTCCATAGCGGCATCGAAAACCTCTAAAGGCTCTTTGCCTGTTTTCTCAGCGATGATGTCAAATGCATCATAGACGATCTTCTGGGCTACGCCCTTTTTGCCGTCATACATAACGCTGTTGATAAGCCTTGTTACAAGCTTTGAATTGTAAAGCGGATCGGGCAAAACATCACGTTTTGCTATCTGGCCTCTTCTTGGCACTGCGCTTCCCTCCTTCATAATAATGATATCATAGGTACTCGAGTGACAAAACCCCGTGGCACCAACGAAAAGGCATATAATAATATATATACACTCCCGTTGGACAAATATTCACTGTTATTCAGTTAAGAATATTGCCTTACAAGAAGATTCTGTCTGTTTTCATGGGTTAAACCTATTATTTTTTTGCTGCCTTAGGACGCTTTGCGCCGTATTTTGAACGGCTCTGCATTCTTCCGTTAACACCCTGAGTATCAAGAGTACCGCGGATGATGTGGTAACGAACACCGGGAAGGTCCTTAACACGGCCGCCTCTGATAAGCACAACACTGTGCTCCTGCAAGTTGTGTCCGACGCCGGGAATGTAGGCTGAAACCTCGATTCCGTTTGTCAAACGAACTCTGGCGAGCTTACGGAGAGCGGAATTCGGCTTTTTGGGCGTATCTGTCTTAACAACAGTGCAAACGCCTCTCTTCTGCGGAGAATTGTTATCAGTAACAACATTTCTTTTTGAGTTGAGACCTTTACCGAGGGCGGGAGCCTTTGACTTCTTTGTCACCGTTTCTCTGCCGTTGCGAACGAGCTGGTTAAAGGTAGGCATATATTCACCTCCATACTTAAAAATTTCTATGATAAGAGAATTTCTCTCAACATACGGGAACATACGGGCATAAAGCCCGCGCCAAATAAGGATTTTATCACTTAAAACCCTTATTTGTCAAGAACTTTTTATGATTTATTCGTTTTTATGCTTCTGCGGCTTCCTGTATTTCACTGTAATTCATACCGGTGCCCGAGGGAAGCAGCTTACCGATGATAACATTCTCTTTAAGACCGATAAGCGGATCGACCTTGCCCTTGATAGCGGCGTCGGTAAGAACTCTCGTAGTCTCCTGGAAGGAGGCTGCCGACAGGAAGGAATCCGTTGCCAGAGATGCCTTGGTGATGCCGAGAAGTACCGGTGAGCACGTTGCAGGGATAAAGGTCTCGCCCTTTTCCTCGGCAATGAGACGCGCTTTCTCGTTAGCGGCGGCAAATTCGGTTTTTTCAACGGTAGCTCCGGGAAGGAGATCCGTCGAGCCGGACTCGACTACCCTGAGCTTTCTCATCATCTGACGGACGATGACCTCAATATGCTTATCGTTGATATCAACACCCTGCATACGGTAGGTCCTTTGAACCTCTTTGATAAGGTAATCGTGAACAGCGTTAACGCCGTTGATAGCGAGAATATCGTGCGGGTTGGGTGAGCCCTCGGTAAGAGCAGTACCCTTTTTGATCATTATGGGGTTGCCGTCGTCATCCACCTCAACATTGAAGCGCTTGTGGAAGCCGTACGGGATCATATATGAACGCTCATCGCCGTTTTCGTGGTCGGTGATAACGATATGCTCGTTACCCTTTATATCACGGAACGAAAGCTGACCGTCGATCTCGGAAAGAATGGCAAGCGTCTTGGGCTTTCTTGCCTCGAACAACTCCTCAACACGGGGAAGACCCTGTGTGATGTCCTGGCTTGATGCGATACCGCCGGTGTGGAACGTTCTCATTGTAAGCTGTGTACCGGGCTCGCCGATGGACTGCGCCGCGATTATGCCGACAGCCTCGCCCACCGTAACGGGATCACCCGTGGCAAGGTTAGCGCCGTAGCACTTGATGCACACGCCGTGCTCGGATTCGCAGGTGAGAAGTGAACGGATCTTGATTTTTCTGTCATCGGGATTTTCTCTTGCATTGACGATATCTGCGATGATTTCCGCCTTATCCTCAGTGACCATTTCATCCTTGGATGCGATAAGCGTGCCGTTTTCATCATAGAAATCCTCAAGCAGATATCTGCCCGTAAGTCTTTCGCTGAGTGTTTCGATAAGCTCTTTGCCTTCGCGGATATCGTAAACCTCAATGCCGTCGTGACAGTGACAATCGTCCTCGCGGATGATAACATCCTGCGAAACGTCAACGAGACGGCGGGTCAGATAACCCGAGTCAGCAGTACGAAGAGCCGTATCGGCAAGTCCTTTACGGGCACCGCGGGAAGATATGAAGTATTCAAGAACATTAAGTCCCTCACGGTAATTGGCGCGGATGGGAACCTCGATGGTTTTACCTGCGGTGTTGGCGATAAGTCCGCGCATACCGGCAAGCTGACGAAGCTGTGATTCGGAACCGCGGGCACCGGAATCGACCATCATATATATGGGATTGTATTTACCGAGATTATCTTTAAGTCCCTTTGCAACGGAGTTGGTACACTCCTCCCAAACCTTGATAACGGCTCTGGAGCGCTCCTCATTGCTGTAAAGACCGTTTCTGTAATGATCCGTGATAACGTCGATCATCTCTTCGGCACCCCGGAGAAGCTCTGACTTATGCGGCGGGATAGTCGCGTCGCAAACAGCGACCGTGATGCCGCTCTTTGTGGAGTATTTATATCCTTGAGCCTTTATGTCATCAAGCACACGGGCGGTAACAGCCGTGCCGTGTACCTTTATGCACTTGTCGATTATCTGACCGAGCGTCTTTTTATTGACAAGGAATTCGACCTCAAGCTTAAATGCGTTTTCTGGGGCGCTTCTGTCAACAAAGCCAAGATCCTGAGGTATGGGATTGTTGAAAATAACACGTCCGAGAGTAGTGGGAACAAGCTTTGTGACCTTTTCGCCGTTTATTTCCTTGGTCATACGGATTTTGATATTGGAATGAAGACCTATATCGCCCTCATCGTAAGCCATGGTAGCCTCGTTTACGTCACGGAACACCTTGCCCTCGCCCGGTTCACCGTCCTTGAGCATCGTAAGATAATAGGAGCCGAGGATCATATCCTGCGTGGGAACTGCAACGGGCTTACCGTCGGAGGGCTTCAGCAGGTTGTTGGCGGCAAGCATAAGAAGCCTTGCCTCTGCCTGTGCCTCCGCTGAAAGAGGAACGTGAACAGCCATCTGGTCGCCGTCGAAGTCGGCGTTGAAAGCGGTACATACGAGGGGATGCAGCTTGATAGCTCTGCCCTCAACGAGTACGGGCTCAAATGCCTGAATGCCGAGACGGTGAAGTGTAGGCGCACGGTTGAGCATTACGGGGTGATCCTTGATCACCTTTTCAAGAGCATCCCAAACCTCTGTCTTTGCGCGTTCCACCATCTTTTTGGCGGATTTCATATTGCCTGCAGTGCCTGCCTCAACAAGGGCTTTCATTACGAAGGGCTTGAAGAGCTCCAACGCCATTTCCTTGGGCAGACCGCACTGGTAGAGCTTGAGCTCTGGTCCGACGACTATAACGGAACGTCCCGAATAGTCAACACGCTTACCGAGAAGGTTCTGACGGAAGCGTCCCTGCTTACCTTTAAGCATATCGGAAAGAGATTTGAGCGCACGGTTGTTGGGACCCGTAACAGGTCTGCCGCGTCTGCCGTTGTCGATAAGCGCGTCAACAGCCTCCTGGAGCATTCTCTTTTCGTTGCGAACGATTATTTCGGGAGCGTTGAGCTCCATAAGTCTTTTAAGACGGTTATTTCTGTTGATAACGCGTCTGTAAAGGTCGTTAAGGTCGGAGGTCGCAAAACGTCCGCCGTCAAGCTGTACCATAGGACGGATATCGGGCGGGATAACGGGAACAACGTCCAGTATCATCCACTCGGGGCGGTTGCCGGACTGCTTAAATGCCTCAGCCACCTCAAGGCGCTTGAGAATTCTCGTCTTTTTCTGACCCGTTGCGTCGGTAAGCTCTTCGCGAAGCGAGCTGCAAAGCTCGTCGATGTCTATCTCACAAAGGAGCTCCTTTATCGCCTCGGCACCCATACCTGCCTTGAATTCGTCATCGTATTTCTCGACCATATCAGCATACTCTTTTTCGTTGAGTATCTGGAGCTTTTGAAGCTCTGTGTCGC
Source organism: Oscillospiraceae bacterium (assembly GCA_022508805.1). Classification (GTDB taxonomy): domain Bacteria; phylum Bacillota; class Clostridia; order Oscillospirales; family Acutalibacteraceae; genus Fimenecus. The sequence goes on from JAFLUM010000001.1 coordinate 102,404, forward strand.
CGGGATCGGTAACTATATATTTTGCGAAATACAGCACTTTTTCAAGGTCACGGGGAGAAACGTCAAGGATGAGTCCCATTCTTGACGGGATGCCCTTGAAATACCATATGTGAGAAACGGGAGAAACAAGCTCAATGTGACCCATTCTCTCACGGCGAACCTCCTTGCGGGTGACCTCAACACCGCAGCGTTCGCAGATTTTGCCCTTGTAACGGATCTTCTTATATTTTCCGCAGTGACATTCAAGATCCTTTTGCGGTCCGAATATCCTTTCGCAGTATAGTCCGTCTTTTTCAGGCTTTAAAGTACGGTAATTTATCGTTTCGGGCTTCTTGACCTCACCGTATGACCATTCTCTTATCTGGTCGGGAGAGGCAAGACCGATTTTTATTGCTTCAAACGGTTTCTTTTCCATTAAATTAGCCCTTCTTCCTTCTTATCTGAGTGAATTTCCGTCGATCAAAAATCCGAATCGTCTAACATATCGTCATCATCAAAATCTTCCGACGATTCATCACCGTAGAAATCGGAATCGTCATCGTCGTCATAGTCCATATCTTCTTCTCTGTCGGGAACAAATCCGTCATCAAAGCTTACGTCGTTGATTTCTTCAAACTCGATGTCGGATTCTGTGGGAGGAACGAAGTCAAAATCGTCATTTTCAAAGCCCTGCTTGATGTCGATCTCTTCTCCGTCTCCGTCAAGCACATGAACGTCAAGCGCCAATGCCTGAAGCTCCTTGATAAGGACCTTGAAGGATTCGGGAATTCCCGGTTTCGGGATGTTCATACCCTTTACAATAGCCTCATAAGTCTTACGGCGTCCCGTAAGATCGTCCGATTTAACTGTGAGGATCTCCTGAAGCGTATAAGCCGCGCCGTAAGCCTCCAGCGCCCAAACCTCCATTTCGCCGAAGCGCTGACCGCCGAACTGCGCCTTACCGCCCAACGGCTGCTGGGTAACAAGGGCATAGGGACCGATGCTTCTCGCGTGGATCTTGTCGTCGACGAGGTGGTGGAGCTTAAGGAAATACATAACGCCGACCGTTACGGGGTTATCGAATTTCATACCCGTTCTGCCGTCGGTAAGAATGGATTTACCGTCCTCGCTGTAGCCTGCCTCTTTGAGCGCCTCGCGTATATCAGACTCGTGAGCGCCGTCGAATACGGGTGTGGCTATCTTTTGACCGAGCTTTCTGTAAGCAAAGCCAAGATGAACCTCCAGCACCTGACCGATGTTCATACGGGACGGAACGCCCAAGGGGTTAAGAACGATGTCAAGGGGGGTACCGTCGTCAAGAAAGGGCATATCCTCCTGCGGAAGAATGCGTGAAACAACACCCTTGTTACCGTGACGGCCCGCCATCTTATCGCCTACCGAAAGCTTACGCTTCTGGGCGATGTAGCAGCGTACAACCTTATTGACTCCGGGGCTTAATTCGTCGCTGTTCTCTCTCGTGAATACTTCAACGTCAACGACGATGCCGTATTCGCCGTGAGGAACGCGTAATGAGGTATCTCTTACCTCTTTTGCTTTTTCACCGAAGATCGCACGTAAAATTCTCTCCTCGGCAGTGGCAACGTCGGTTTCGCCCTTAGGAGTTACCTTACCTACAAGGATATCGCCCGAGTGAACCTCCGCACCTATACGTATAATACCGTGTTCGTCAAGATCTTTGAGAGCATCGTCACCCACGTTGGGGATATCTCTCGTAATATCCTCCGGTCCGAGCTTAGTATCTCTCGCCTCGATCTCATATTCTTCAATGTGGACCGATGTATAAACATCGTCTCTTACAAGCTTTTCATTTATAAGGACGGCGTCCTCGTAGTTATAACCCTCCCAGGTCATAAAGCCGATAAGAGCGTTTTTACCCAGTGAAATTTCACCGTTCGAAGTGGCAGGACCGTCTGCAATTACCTCGTCAGCCTCAACGCTTTGACCGCAGCTTACGATGGGACGCTGATTGATGCACGTACCCTGGTTGGAGCGCATAAACTTAATGAGCTCGTATTTATCCTCTTCGCCGTCAGCGGTGGTGATGGTGATAGATTTTGCATCAACTCTCGTAACGGTTCCCGCTCTTTTTGCGAGCACGACCGTACCGGAGTCGACCGCTGCCTTATACTCCATACCGGTGCCGACGATAGGCGAATCGGTTTTAAGAAGCGGAACTGCCTGACGCTGCATGTTGGAGCCCATCAACGCACGGTTTGCGTCGTCGTTTTCAAGGAACGGAATCATCGCCGTAGCCACAGACACGACCATCTTTGGCGAAACGTCCATGTAGTCTGCCTCTGTGGTGGGAACCTCAAGGAATTCGTCACGGTAACGGGCGGTGAGCTTAGAATTTATAAACTTACCGTTTTCATCAAGAGGCTCATTCGCCTGTGTAACAATGTAGTTATCCTCAACGTCGGCGGTCATATATTCGACCTCTTTAAGGACTGTACCTGTCTTTTTGTCGATTCTTCTGAACGGTGCTTCAATAAAGCCGTACTTATTTATTCTTGCGAAGGTTGCAAGGTATGAGATAAGTCCGATGTTGGGACCTTCGGGGGTCTCAATGGGGCACATTCTGCCGTAGTGGCTGTAGTGAACGTCACGAACCTCGAATCCCGCACGGTCACGGGAAAGTCCTCCGGGACCGAGAGCGGAAAGTCTTCTCTTATGTGTAAGCTCCGCCAGCGGGTTGGTCTGATCCATAAACTGTGACAGCGGTGAAGAGCCGAAGAATTCTTTAATAGCTGCCATAACGGGGCGGATATTGATAAGTGCCGCAGGAGTGACCTTATCAGGCTCCTGACCTTGAAGAGTCATTCTCTCCTTAACGACTCTTTCCATTCTGGAGAAACCTATTCTGAACTGATTTTGGAGCAATTCGCCGACAGAACGAATACGGCGGTTGCCCAGGTGGTCGATATCATCCGTAACACCTATGCCCGATGCAAGACCGTTAAGATAGTTTACGGACGCGAAAATATCGTCTATTATAATATGCTTGGGGATAAGGTCGTCGGCACGCAGGGAGAGCTCCTCATAAAGAGCATCCTTGTCGTCACCGCGCTTTTCCAGCACCTCCATAAGTACCGAGAAACGCACCTTTTCGTTTATGCCGATCTCCTCAAGCTCTGCCTCGGTAAAGGCCGGAACATACTCGGCAATATCTACCATTCCGTTGGAGAACACCTTGACGTCTTTACCCTCAACGTCGAGCACGACGGTGTCAACGCCCTCCTGCTCCATTCTGTATGCAAGCTCTGCGGAGATAACGTCGCCCTCGTCAGCCATAATTTCACCCGTGAGCTTGCTTATTACAGGCTCTTTTACGGTGTGACCGCTGATTCTTGAGGATATAGCGAGCTTCTTATTGTATTTATATCTTCCCACTCTGGAAAGATCATAACGGTGAGCATCAAAGAACAGGCTGTCAAGATGTGCCTGAGCAGTCTCCAGCGCAGGCGGCTCGCCCGGACGAAGTCTTTTATAGACCTCGATAAGTGCCTGCTCCGTATTGACGGTGACATCCTTTTCGAGTGTCGCCTTGATTCTTTCGTCATAGCCGAAAAATTCCATTATCTCGGCATTGGAGCTGAGTCCCAATGCACGTATAAAGGTGGTGATGTATATTTTTCTGTTCTTGTCTATTCTGACATAGAAAAGGTCATTTTGATCCGTTTCATACTCGAGCCAAGCGCCGCGGCTGGGGATGACCGTTGCCGTGTAAAGCTCCTTACCCGTTTTATCATGGGTCATTCCGTAATAAACGCTCGGAGAACGCACGAGCTGTGAAATTATAACACGCTCTGCGCCGTTAATAACGAACGTACCGCTGTCTGTCATCAGCGGGAAGTCGCCCATATAAACCTCGTTTTCCTTGACCTCACCGGTTTCCTTATTAAGAAGCCGTGCTGTCACGCGCAGGGGAGCTGCATACGTTGCATCCCTCTCCTTACACTCCTTGACCGTGTATTTGGGCTTGTCGTCCATGCGATAATCCACAAAGGTCAGCTCAAGGTTGCCGGTGTAATCCGTGATCGCGTCGATGTCGCGGAATACCTCTTTAAGTCCTGTTTCAAGGAACCAGCGATAGGAGTTTTTCTGCACCTCGATAAGGTTAGGCATCTGCATAACCTCATTGATCTTGGAAAAGCTCATACGGGTGTTTCTGCCGAGTTTTACAGGTTTGACATTTACCATAGGGCCTAATCACTCTCCGTCTGTTTTTTATTCCTTACGATCCTTTACTTTGGCTGAAAGATCGGTGGAGATTACTAAATCGTGTGCTTGCTTTTTACGGCTTTTTGTGGTACACTTTTTAAAGTGTAAAAGTGCGATAGAGCATACACATCCATTCTATTAGTAATTTACTATTATATATAAATGAAAACAAGTTGTCAATAGTTGATTTTTTAAAAAACACAGTTTTTTTCAAAGAAAGAAGGCTGATCACCGTGAAAGAATACGCAAAGCTGTGTCTTGCCTTAAAAGCATCAGTAATTTTTAAGAATGTACTGCGTGATAAAGCCGTAAATGCTCTCATAAAGCTTTTGGACAGTAAAAACGAAAATACGGAAGAATTTGTTTTGCTGTATTCCGATTTTGTATCCGCTCTGTATGAAAAAAGCGACAATTTGACAAAGTACATAAACGAGATATTGCAAAATGACGATAATGCCTATGTAAAATCCTGCGCGGCGGGGCACGCTTCGCCTTATTTAAAGGAAGCTGCCGAGCACGAGCTTGAGTCCTTCGCCGCTCTTGCCGATATAAAAAGTATTGACATAAAAAAACACTGTGAAAGCGGAATTTTTCTCCCTGAATGGGAAAACGGCGGAATCGACATAGTAAAAGAATACAAACAAAAAATTTCGTCGGTCGGGACTACAGGTTATGGCATATATGCACGCTATAAAATGTTCCTTTTTAAAGACGGTGAGATAGTCCCCGTTAAATATCCCGACCCACAGCGTCTTTCGCAGATGAGCGGATACGAAAACGAGCGCCAAAAGGTTATCGACAATACTCTCGCTCTCATAAACGGCAGACCCTGCAGCAATATACTCCTTTACGGCGATGCGGGCAGCGGCAAAAGCAGTACGGTAAAGGCAGTCGTTAATGAATATTACGGTATGGGACTGCGGCTTATTGAGGTCAAAAAAAATCAGCTCTATTCCCTGCCCGACATACTTGAAAGGCTTGCAGACAATCCGCTGAAATTTATAATTTTTATCGACGATCTGAGTTTTTCCTCAAGCGACGGTGATTTCAGTGCGCTCAAAGCCATTCTTGAGGGCGGAGCCGCCGGTAAAGCGGGCAACACGGTGATATACGCCACCAGTAACCGCCGTAATCTTGTAAGGGAATCCTTCGGCGACAGAGACGGCGACGATATCCATATTCAGGATACCGTTCAGGAGATCATGAGTCTTTCGGCGCGTTTCGGGCTGAAAATCACCTTCTCACGTCCCGATAAGGATTTGTATTTATCTATTGTGGAAAATCTTTCTTTGCAGTATAATATACATATAAATAAAGACGAGCTGTTTAAAAGCGCCGAGGCGTTTGCTCTCAGAAACGGCGGCAGAAGTCCCAGAGCGGCTAAGCAGTTCATCGAATATCTTGCATCAAGGGAAAATTTATAATACAAACAGGAGGAAAAAATGGGAAATTATAAGTATGATTGGGAAAATCCGGCAATTTTCAAAAGGAACAAAGAGGACGGTCACGTTATCGCCTTTTCTTACGGAAATGAGACGGACGCTCTGGACAGAAACGACCCAAAAACCAAGCTGACGCTGAACGGCACGTGGAAATTCCACTGGCAAATGGGTCTCGGGGACTGTCCCGAAAACTTTTATGAAAAGGATTTTGACGCGTCCATTTGGCGTGATATAACGGTTCCGTCCGTTTGGCAGACTGAGAACACGGGCAGTTATCCTTATTATTATGCCAGCACTTATCCCCGAGCCATCAGCCGCAGCAAAAATAAGATCCCGTCAATTGACCACGGGATGCAGGAAATAGGAATATATATTCGTGATTTTATCTTGCCCGAGAGCTTTGAGGGGAACGAAATATTCCTTCATTTCGGTGCGGCTAAATCCGCTATTGAGGTATACGTCAACGGCAGCTTTGTTGGATATTCGCAAGGCTCAATGACTCCCCACGAATTTGACGTGACAGGGTATGTATCGGCAGGCACCAACCGTGTTGCGGTTAAGGTGTACCGCTATTCCGACGGCTCATATCTTGAAAATCAGGATATGTGGCTTTTATGCGGACTTTACAGAGAGGTATATCTTTTCTGTGAGCCGAAAAAGTGCGTTCGCGATTTCTTTATTACCACCGACCTTGATGCTGAGTATAAAGACAGCAACACAAGCCTTGAAATCACCGTAAATAATTACGGTGATGCGGGAAGTGCCGCTGTAAAAGTCGAGATAATCGACGGCGACATCAGAACTCTTCTCGGTGAAACAGAAATCCAATTAAACGAAAAATCAACTAAAATTCATTTCGAAAAGCTTATCCAGAACCCGAAAAAGTGGTCGGCGGAGACACCGTATCTCTATAAGCTGCTCATTTCCATAACCGCAGACGGCAAAACAACATATAAATGTATACGGTTCGGCTTTAAAAAGGTTGAGATCATCGGCGAAAAGCTGCTGTTCAACGGTAAACCGCTGATGATACGCGGCGTCAACCGCCACGACTTTGACCCCGATCACGGCTGGGCTGTTCCGAAAGAGAGATTTTACCAGGACTTGCAGCTTATGAAACGCTGCAACATTAATTCTATCCGCACGTCTCACTATCCCGATGACCCCACACTTTACGAGCTTGCCGACGAATACGGCTTTTACGTGATGGACGAGTGCGACCTTGAAACTCACGGCGTACGCAGAAAAGGCGTTCCCGGTGACAACCCCGTATGGACTGCCGCTGTCGTTGACAGAATGGAGCGTATGGTACTCCGTGACAGAAACCACGCCTGCATATTTATGTGGTCGCTGGGCAACGAGGCAGGCGACGGCAGCAACTTCCTTGAAATGAAAGAAGCGGCTCTTCGTCTTGACAGTACCCGCAATTTCCATTATGAGGGCGATTTCACGTTTACTAAGAGCGATGTCATCTCTCGAATGTACCCCACTGCGGATATTATGGAAAAGTTGGGCAAACGCGAGGAAATCAAAATTACCCTTTACGATAACGTGGCAAACCGACTTGCCGCCGATTCAAAGCCCATAAAGAAAGAGGACTACACCCGTCCCGTAATGCTTTGCGAATACGCCCACGCCATGGAAAACAGCCTCGGCAATTTCCAGGAATATATGGACGATTTTGAAAAGTACGACAATATGTGCGGCGGCTTTATCTGGGACTTTGTTGACCAGTCTATCCGTCAAAAATCTCCCGACGGTGACCGTTGGCTTTACGGCACGGATTTTGAAAAATATGAGCCCGGAAGATATACGCATATGCCCAATATGACGGCTATGACGGGCAGTAACACGTATTTCTGTGCAAACGGCATAATCTCCGCCGACCGCAAGCCACACCCATCCTACTACGAGGTCAAAAAGGTCTACAGCGATGTTAAAATAAAAGAAAAGGATATCCAAAAAGGTGAATTCACGCTGATAAACAAAAGGCTTTTCACCGATCTTTCGGATTTGGATTTCAAGTGGAGCTTGCAGGCAAACGGCGAAGAAATTCAGTGCGGTATAATTAAAAATGCTGACTGTGCTCCCCTCTCGGAAAAGAATATTACCGTAAATTACGATTTATCCGCATTGCCCGAAAAGGAATGTGTGCTGATAATCTCCTTTGTCAATAAGGATGAACATCCGTGGTGCAAGGCGGGATACGAGCAGAGCTTTGACCAGTTTATCGTGAAGGAAAAGCCTGAGACCTCTGCGGTCAAGTACGATAAAGCCATCACTTATGTTAAGAATAACGGCACAGTGTTTGTAAAGGGCGGCGACTTTACAGTTAAGATAGACAACGGCAAGATAGTTTCACTTGTCTACGGCGGTAAGGAATATCTGAAAGCGGCGGTAGCCCCCAACTATTTCAGAGCCGTCACCGACAACGATCTGTCCAACACGAATTTTGTTCCGTTTACAATACCGTTCCACCCGTATTTTAACTGGCAGAGAGCCACAAACGGCGCAAAAGGAACTGTCGTCTCCGCCGAAAAGGATTCCTCCGGCAGACTGACGGTCAAAATTGACTGGAAGGTTCAGTTTTTCACGGGTGTTACCTCAACGGTAACAGTAGACCCCGAGGGCGGCATCGAAATTTCTCATACGGGAACGCCTAAGATGTTTAATCTTACACGTTTCGGCACAAAAATGGGACTGCTTCGTGAATTTGACCGTGTTAAATGGTACGGCAGAGGTCCGCAGGAGACATACAGCGACCGCAAAACAGGCGGAAAGATAACTCTGCACGAGATGAGCGTTGCCGACCTTGAGCACCACTATATGCGTCCGCAGGAAAACGGCAACCGAACCGATGTCCGCTTTGTGGAAATCACGAACAAGGACGGCAAGGGACTTCGCTTTGAGGCTGTGGGCAAAACGCCTATCTGCTTTAGCGCGTGGCATTACACGCAGGACGAATTGCAGCTTGCAAAGCATATTCACGAGCTTAAACACCGCGACATAACCATATTTAATGTTGACCTTGATCAACTGGGTGTCGGCGGCGATATGCCCGGTGACGCAAGAGTCCGTGAGCCGTATATTATGCACTGCGATACTGAATATACCTATACATTTAAGATAGTGCCGATAAAGTAATTATAATTATTCATATCCTATAAAAATTGCCCTGTATGAGGTATCGTACAGGGCAATTTATTTTGTTAAGCTTATTTATACACACCTATTTTTACTACAAGCCTGTCTTTTTTTGTACGGCGGAGCTCGCCGCCGAAGATAAATCTACCGAAGCCTCGGACGGATATTTTGTCGCCCTCATTCGGCACAAATGATGAGCTTATTTTCATAACTCCGTTTACGAATACACGTTCTTTTTCGAAAAGCTCCTGTGCCCTACTTCGCGACAGGGAATACACCGCGGATATGAGCACGTCAAGGCGGCGGGAGGATACGATATGCTCTTCATCTGTCGGTATCGGCACGGCGTTATCGGGTATGCTGTCCGTTATGCGGCAGGTGACCGTTGTATGCCGTACCTGCTTTAAATTTTCCGTGATATATTCACAGACCGATTGGAGGCAAAAAAGATAACCGCAATTTTCGCTGATTACTATATCCCCCAGCATTTCGCGGCGGATACCCAGCCCCATCAGCGAGCCGAGAAAATCGCGATGGGTAAGCGTGTCGGCAAATTTTTGGCTGACAGGCTCAATGAGTATACATTTTACGGGATAATCGTCATTATCGGCGAAATAATCACGCTCGCCGAAGCAGGCGACTGCTCTTTCCGCACCGTCCCATCCGCCCCAAAGAGCGACAGGTACTCTCATATGCATCGTTTTAAGCTCCGATATTTCCGCTATACCGAGGAAATCTGAATATACGTTATATCCACGCTCAAAAGAGCGTTCGGCAAGCTCTGAAAATCTTTTTTGCATTTCGGTCATAATATCACCCACTGCATTTTACCACAATATAAAAATTTTTACAAACAACAAGGACAGCCGTTTGAATGACTGTCCTTTAATGTCGTTATATTTCCGTTTCGATGACCCTACCTGCCGCAAGGGATTTTTTTGTGTCTATCACCCGCTGATTGGTCGAGCCGCGAAACTTACAGTTAAGAGATTTTTTTGAAAGCTCAAATTTTCCGTCAATGAGAATATCGGTCTCTTCTAAAAGATGATGCCAACCCTCGTTTTTGGTCATTCCTTTACAGAGCTGTTCAAAGGTATAACCCGTATAGGTGACCACATCAAGACCGAGCTTGTGCACCTCATTTGCCAGTACGGAAAAGCTCTCCGCCTGCTCAAAGGGATCGCCGCCGCTTAAGGTCACGCCCTTTAAAAGCGGGTCTTTTTTTATTTCCGTAAGTATCTTGTCGGTGTCGCTCATATATCCGCCGTTATAATCGTGGGTCTGCGGATTGTGACAGCCCTCACAATGATGCGGACACCCTTGCGAGAACACCACAAAGCGCCAACCGGGACCGTCCACAACAGATTCGCGGATAACGCCCGCAAGACGTAAGGGAGCCGCCATTATACCTGCTCCATTTCTCCCTTGCCCGTACCGATGGAGTGCTTAACTCTGTCCTGTACCTCGGCATATTTTGCGTCGTTAAAACGGTCAAGAGTACCTACGAGATATCCTGTGATTCTTCTGATTCTCTCAAAGCCTACGCCTTCGCCTACAATTACTTTTTCTTCTTTCTTTGCCATTTTTGTTTCCTCCTTATTGTACGGGATTGGGGAGCTTGTCAGCTTCCTCTAATGTATTTTCGTCACAGCAGTGAACATTTCTGTCATAGCCCTTAAGCTTTTTGAGAACCTCTATATCGACGCCCTCGCCATCACGGCGTCCGCAGCGCGGGCAAACGTCGCCGATAATTCCGGTGTATCCGCATACGGGGTCGCGGTCAACGGGATGGTTGATGGAGCCGTAGCCGATTCCCGCATCGTACATACAGCGGATGACAGCCTCAAAGGCTTCAAGGTTTTGGGTGGGGTCGCCGTCCATCTCCACATAAGAGATATGTCCGCCGTTTGTCAATGCGTGATACGGTGCTTCAAGACGGATCTTATCGAATGCGGCAATGGGGAAATATACGGGAATGTGGAAGGAGTTCGTGTAATACGCTCTGTCCGTTACGCCCTCGATAACGCCGTAACGCTCTCTGTCCATTCTTACAAATCTGCCCGAAAGTCCCTCGGCGGGGGTGGCGATAAGTGAGAAATTAAGTCCCGTCATTTCGCTTGCCTCGTCGGCTCTCTGACGCATATGGTGGATTATCTCAAGGCCCAAATTCTGTGCTTCTTTTGACTCACCGTGATGCTTACCGATAAGACATTTGAGTGTCTCGGCAAGTCCGATGAAGCCTATTGTCAGAGTACCGTGCTTTAAGACCTCTCTGACCTCGTCGTCGATACCCAGCTTATCGGAATCTATCCAAATGCCCTGACCCATAAGGAACGGGTAATTTCTTACTCTTCTCTTTGCCTGTATCTCAAAGCGTTCAAGAAGCTGAGATATTACTATATCTATTTTTCTGTCAAGCTCCTCAAAGAAATAATCGAGATTCCCGTGAGCCTTGATAGCTATTCTCGGCAGGTTTACCGATGTAAAGCTCAGGTTTCCTCTGCCGCCCGTTACACTGCGTGTTTTATCAAAGTTATTTGCCATAACTCTTGTGCGGCAGCCCATATATGCGACCTCGGTGTTAGGATCGCCCTCAACGTAGAAGTCCTTGTTAAAGGGAGCATCCAAGAATGAGAAGTTGGGGAAAAGGCGCTTTGCGGATACTCTGCAAGCAAGTTTAAACAGATCGTAGTTGGGGTCGCCGGGGTTATAGCTTACGCCCGCCTTGAGCTTGAATATATGTATGGGGAAAACGGGTGTCTCGCCGTTGCCGAGACCCGCCTCGGTGGCGAGCATAACGTTTTTCGTTACCATTCTGCCCTCGGGGGTGGTGTCGGTACCGTAGTTGATGGAGGAGAACGGTATCTGAGCGCCTGCACGTGAATGCATGGTGTTAAGGTTATGAACGAGAGCCTCCATTGCCTGATATGTGGCACGGTCAGTCTCCTCCGCCGCCTTTTTAACGGCGAAATCCTGCGCCCTCTTTATGTCCTCGTCGGAAAGCTTCAGCTTTGCCGAGAGTTCCTTAGCCTCATATTTCTGATAGTCGTTATCGTTGGCAAGGCAGGGAATCACGCCTTTTTTCTCGCTGACGGCATCGCATATGTCCTTCGCGACCTGTTTTGCATCCTCAATGCCGCAGGAAAGCTCAAGAGCTTTTGAAAGATTGTCAAGATATTTTTTCTTATACGTTTTTCTGACACCCGGCGCCATTCCGTAATCGAAATTCGGGATGCTCTGACCGCCGTGCTGGTCATTCTGATTGGACTGAATAGCGATACAGGCAAGGGCCGAATAGCTGGCTATATCATTGGGTTCGCGCAAAAAGCCGTGACCCGTTGAAAATCCGCCGTCAAAAAGCTTTAAGATGTCTATCTGACAGCAGGTTGTTGTGAGAGTGAGAAAATCCATATCGTGAATATGAATGTCACCCTCTTGGTGCGCCTTGGCATGCTCGGGCTTTAAAATGTGAAGCACATTGAACTGCTTTGCGCCCTCAGAGCCGTATTTAAGCATAGTGCCCATCGAGGTGTCGCCGTCGATGTTGGCGTTTTCACGCTTAACGTCATTGTCCTTTGCGGAGACGAAGGTGAGATCCTCGTATGTCTTCATAAGACGTGTGTTCATTTCACGGACGCGTGAACGCTCCGCTCTGTAGAGGATGAACTTTTTGGCGGTTCTGGCGTGACCCGTCTCGATAAGAGTCTTTTCAACATAGTCCTGAATCTGCTCAACGGTGGGTTTAGGTATGCCGTCGCGCTCAATATACTGTATCGCCTTACGCGCTACGTCTAAAGCCTCGTCATAATCTCTGCCGCCCGTCGCTTTGGCAGCCTGATAAACCGCATTTGCAATTTTCTCAATGGAAAAATCCACCTCACGGCCGTCACGTTTTACAATCTTCTCAATCATCTCGTTCGCTTCCTCCGTCGCATATATTTAGTATCAAACTTATACAATATCTTGTGCTTTTTATCGAGCAGATATCATTTTATAGTATATTCCATCTTATGTCAATATATTGTGCCGAAAATTTTTGCCAAAAAAAGCCCGTAAATTTTGGCGATTTTGCCGCTAACAGTCCAAAACCCACGCAGCTACGAGGGTTGTGGAGATTCCGCTGATTTGAAAGTTAAAAAACATCTATAAAAATCTCTTGTTGTACAAAAAATTCCGACCACTATATCTTGTGGTCGGAATATAAGCTGTTTATATCTCGTAATACCTTTTCATTCGCTTCTTTTTAAGAATACTCACGGCAATTACCAAAATTATCACCGCTATTGCGACAAAAAATGCGATATAAAGTCCTGCGGTATTATTCTCGCCCTTGACCTTCATCCAAAGAGTGTTCATATACTGAAGAGTATCGTTGGGCAGATTGTGAAACTCCTGCGCCACAGGCTCCTCGGACGGATATACCGCCTCGCTGCCGATAAGCGAATAGTCCTCATTTTCGAGCACCGCTTTATTGGGCGTGGCGTAATATATATACTCCGCATTGGCAAGAGCTATTTCCGGCTCCATCATAAAATTGATGAACGCCTCTGCTCCCCTTTTGTTTTGCGTTCCCTGCGGAATGCACATTGCGTCAAAGAAGGTGTTAACTCCTTCCTCGGGAAGTACGAAATCAAGATCGGGATTATTCTCCGCCATCAGCTCATAATCGCCTGCATAATAAGCGGCAAGAGCATAGTCACCGCTCTCCATATCGTTAAAGACCTCGTCCATAACGTACTTGGGACTTACCTTTTGGCGTTGCTGTGTTAGAAGCTCTGCCGCGGCGTCCCAGTCCTCTTTTTCGATGGTGTTGAAATCCTGACCGAGAATCGCCTGAGCTATTGCAAAGGAGTCTCGCGGGTTATTGAACATAAGCACCTTTCCCGCGTACTGTTCGTCCCACATTACTGTCCAGCTTGTGGGTCTTTCCTTTATATATTTCGTATTATATATGAGTATGGTCGTTCCCACGTTATATATAACGCCGTAGTCCTTTAAGCCGTCGTTTACGAGATAGCCATACCGTTCCTCATCAAAGTACTTTTCATAATTTGGGATATTGGAGTAATCCAACTTTTCAAGACGGTCTTCTTCCATAAGCCGCTCCATCATATAATCGGATGGGATTATCACGTCATAGCTTACTCCGCCGCCTGACAGCTTGGAGTACATATTTTCGTTGGACTCAAAGGTGGTGTAATTGACGTCACAGCCTGTAAGTCTTTCGAACGCGGATACCACGTCGATCTCTTCATCGTCGATATATTCTCCCCAGTTATAGACGTTCAGCACAGTGCCCTGAAGTCCGAGATTCGCGTAATATTCAACTACCTCGTCCGAAAACAGTTCATCCTCGGCGTATGTGGGAATGATGCACAGCGACAAAAGTATCAGCAGAGCAATAAAAAGTGAAAAAAGCTTTCTCATTTCTCCGCCTCCCTTTTTGCCCTTTGCTTTTTATCCGATTTGGACTGCGCAAAATTCATTAAGATAAGAAGAATGAATATTGCCGCAAATATGAGCGTTGACAGCGCGTACATATCGGGTTTTACGCGCTTTTTCGTCATTGAGAATATCTGTATTGGCAGTGTTTGGAAATCCGGACCGTTGGTAAAATAGCTGATTATGAAGTCGTCTAAGGACAGGGTGAACGCCATAATTGCACCCGCCACAATGCCTGGGAGTATCGCCGGAAAAACCACCTTGAAAAACGCCTTTACAGGATGACAGCCGAGATCCTGCGCCGCCTCGTAAATTCTCGGGTCGGTTTGTCTTAATTTCGGCAATACCGACAGGATTATATACGGTAACTGAAAGCTGACGTGAGCTATCAAAATAGTCCAAAATCCGAGAACGTTTCTTCTGCCGAACATTGTTCCCGCGAACACGAATAAAAGCATCATAGAGATACCCGTTACTATTTCGGGATTCATCATCGGGATGTTCGTCACCGTCATAACAGAGGTCTTAAGATATTTCTTTTTCATGGAGTCAATGCCCACTGCCGCCAGCGTTCCCATAACGGTCGACACCGCCGCCGAAACCACGGCAAGCACCACAGTATTTTTGAGCGCATTCATTGTGGCTCTGTCGTGGAAAAGGCGCTCATACCATTGCAGTGAAAAGCCGCTGAAAACGTATGTGCTTTCGGTTCCGTTAAATGAGAACACCATCATAACGATCATCGGAGCATACAGGAACAGAAAAATAAGCGCTATATAAAGCTTTGATACGGTAGATGTCTTTGTCATATGAGCACACCTCCGTCATCGTCACTGTCGGTAAAGTAGTTGAGCACGCCGAGGCAGATAAGGATCATAACCATAAGCACCAACGACAGCGCCGCGCCTAAGTTATAGTTATATGCAGTTTGGAACTGACCCTCGATCACGTCGCCGATAAGGGTTATCTGTCCGCCGCCCAGCTTTTGAGTTATATAAAACGTACTGACCGACGGCACGAATACCATAGTCACACCGCTGGCGATACCGGGAACTGACAGCGGAAAAATAACTTTTCTTAAGCAGTGCAGTCTGTTGCAGCCGAGATCCTCCGCCGCCTCTACTAAGGACACGTCCATTTTTGCCATTATCGTATAAAGCGGCAGTATCATATACGGCAAAAAGTTATATACCATACCGAGGATAACCGCGCCGCCCGTATTGAGCATATGTAGCGGTTCAATGCCGAAAATGCCGAGAAAACGGTTGATAACTCCCGACTCGCCTAAAATCGTCAGCCATGAATATGTTCTGATAAGAAAGCTCATCCACATAGGCAGCATTACGAGCATCACTGCAACGCGCTGAAATGACGCCTTGCTCTGCGCTAAGAAATACGCAAAGGGATAAGCGAGAACAAGGCAGAGCACGGTCGCGACAGCGCCGTAGCCTATTGAAAGTATAAAGGTAGAGGTGTAGTCGCCTATCTGTGCTATATTTTCAAGTGTAAAGGCTCCGTCTGCGTTTGTAAAGGCATAATAAATGACCATTATGAGCGGAGCAATTATAAACAGAACAGACCAAAGAATATAAGGTGCGTTGACTATTTTTTGGATAAAAGAGGACTGTTTCAAACTCGTCGCCCCCTTTATGTTTCGGAAAGCTCGTCAAATTCATCGCTGAACGAGCTGTAATCTCCGTAAAGTCCCGAATAATCGGACTTTTTCATTATGTGTATCTCATCGGGCTTTATTGAGATGCCTATCTCCTCGCCCACCTCGCTTTTGTCGGTGGTCTGGATCATCCATTTGAAATTATCAATGTCCACGATTATTTCATAATGAACGCCCTTAAAGGTAACAGAGGTGACGGTACCTTTAAGCATTCCTTCTTCGGGAGAGACAACATCCACATCCTCGGGACGGATAACAACGTCAACGGGTTCATCCTTTTTAAAGCCCTTGTCGACGCATTGGAAGCGTATGCCCGAAAATTCCACTGAGAAATCTTCGTGCATTATGCCGTCAAGTATGTTGCTCTCACCAATGAAATCGGCTACGAAAGCGTTTGACGGCTCATTGTAAATGTCAAGGGGAGAGCCTATCTGCTGTATTTCACCGCCGTCCATTACGACGACTGTATCAGACATTGAGAGAGCCTCTTCCTGATCGTGCGTTACATATATAAACGTGATCCCCAGCTTTTGCTGAATGTTTTTAAGCTCCACCTGCATATCCTTGCGAAGCTTTAAGTCAAGGGCTCCCAAAGGCTCGTCAAGGAGAACTACCCGAGGATTTACCGCAAGGGCACGGGCTATGGCTACACGCTGCTGCTGACCGCCCGAAAGTGAGTCGATCTTTCGTGTTCCGAAGCCTTTTAAATTTACAAGCGTCAGCATTTCGCTGACCTTTGCCTGTATCTCTTTCTCCTTCATTTTTTTAAGGCGAAGTCCGAAAGCAATGTTTTCATAAACATTCAGGTGGGGGAAAAGCGCGTAACGCTGAAAAATGGTGTTAACCTGCCTTTTATAAGGAGGAACACCATTGATATTTTTTCCCTCGAAAATAACATCGCCGCTGTCCTGCTGTAAAAATCCTGCGATAACACGCAAGGTCGTAGTCTTGCCGCAACCCGACGGACCGAGAAGCGTGACGAACTCGCCGTCGTGAATGCTCAGGCTGATGTTATTGAGTATTGTTTGATTGTCGAAGCTTACGCTGATGTTTTTAAGGTCGATGATAATTGGAGTTTGTTTCAATTATGCAGCCCCTTTCCAACCGATAGATATAGTCGGGTTTTTCACCCTATTTGGTATGAGATAAATATAATCGCATTCTTTAAAAAAGTCAATATTTTTTTCTTTTTTTACAAAATATTTGTTTAAATTTTTGAACTGCGCTCTTTAATTATTTCGCAAAGGAGTCCGGGCTCTCTTGTGGTGATATTATCGGGGGAAAGTTCAAGTATTTTATGCATATCCCGTTCTTTGTCAACCGTCCAAACAGATACAAGTAAACCGTTGCCGTGAAACGCTTTAACGAGCTCCTTGCTCACACCGTTTTGGTTAAGGTTTATTCCGACAGCACCCGCATTCTCGGTATTTTCTATAAGATAAGCGATATATTCGCCGTCCTGCGATCGTTTTTTATCCACGTCAATGTTAAGATAATACTCTATGTTCGGACAGCTCGCTTTGACTGCGTCCACAAAATCCTCATTCACACCGGTGAAAAAAACGCGGTCGGAAAGTCCGTATTCGTTCACAAGCTCAAATACTTTATCAAGGGCATCTGTTCTCTTTATGTCGATATTGGCACGTATGTCTGCAAACGTTGACAGATACTTGAGTGCTTCGTCTAAAGTTATCTCCCCACCGACAGGCTCGCCGTGAGAGAGAACGGGCGTTAAGTCCTTTGTGAAATACAGATCGAATTCAACTATCCGCGCTCCGCTTTGTGCGCCCGTTTTAATGGACTCAAGGGAGTTTTCTTCCGTTTCCATACAGCCTGTATGTGCCGTAACGGTAAATCCGTCAGGGAGAGTCAACGGCGTTTTGCGGTGGCAGTACGTTTTTAATGAACTAATTCCGACAAACAGTCCCGTTCCCGCCGCTGCCGCAAGCACCGCCGAAACCGCAATTATTATCTTTTTATTCATCTTGTTCATCCCCGTCATTTCGAGTGAAATAAACGCCGATTATTTAAAAAGCTCGTTTTGAGGGGAGAAAATTTCTATTCCCTTGTGGGATACTGAGAATTCCACATCCGTATGAGCACCGCCGAATTCACCGTCAAGGGACCATTCTATCGGTTTTTCGGTATGAATTTTTAAATTTTTCGTATGCAAAAAGGTAAGCTGGTCACAGTTGTAGTCGTGCTTCTGCATTCTCTTCAGCATTTCCACCGCATTTGCAACGCTTGAAATTTTTCTTACGAGCAAAAGCTCAAAGCACCCGTCATTTAAACGCACGTCATTCCTATCGTATGTAAACAGTCCTGCAACAGAAGTTGAATTTGAAATCGCTCCGAAAAAATAATCGTCCTCCAACACGCCGCCGTCATATTCAATGGTCATGTGAATCGGCTTTAAACTCTGTAAAAGCTTTACGCCGTGGAATAAAAAGGTGTTTATCATATATGCGGGATATCCAAGCGCATTTTTAAGCTTTTGGGGAGTTGTATACGAAAATTCACTGCCCACGCCGAAGGTCGCCACATAGCAAAAATGGCGGTTGTTGAAATTGCCTATATCGTATGTGTTCTTTTGGTCGGTAACAATAAGCTGAACGGCACTGCGGATATCGGACGGTATTCCGATGGTGGTTGCCAAATCGTTTGTTGATCCCGTTGGGATATAACCCACAGGGCGTTTTTCAGGCAGCTGCATAACGCCGTTTACAGTCTCGTTAAGAGTTCCGTCTCCGCCGCAGCAAAGAATAATATCGTAATTCATTCCGAGCTTTTTGGCATATTCGGTGGCATCGCCTCGCTTAGTGGTGGTTTTAATATTAAAATCGTAATCAAGTGTAGAGAGCACGTCAACTATATCAAACGTACCCTTTTTCGACTTTGCCCGTCCTGCGCACGGGTTTATTATTACAAGCATCCTCTTATTCATTTTGCTACTCTCCTTTTAGACAGTTCAAAATTCAGATACATTTTAAACTTAATTTTCCAAGAAATCAAGATTTATTTTTAATATAAAAAAACCGATCGAATCGACCGATCGGCTTATATAATTCATATTAAAAATTATTTCTTATCAAGGAATGTTGAAAGTTCTTCCATAAACGCGTTTACGTCCTTAAAGTGCTTGTAAACTGATGCAAAGCGAACGTAGGCGACCTCGTCAATATTTTTGAGCTTTTCCATAACCAACTCACCGATGTATACAGACGTGACCTCGCGGTCAAGGGAGTTTTGAAGCGTTGCCTCGATCTCGCTGACGGCTTTTTCAATTGTATCCATTGATACACGGCGCTTTTCGCAAGCTCTCATCATTCCGCT
The DNA here is from genome assembly GCA_022508805.1 of Oscillospiraceae bacterium. Classification (GTDB taxonomy): domain Bacteria; phylum Bacillota; class Clostridia; order Oscillospirales; family Acutalibacteraceae; genus Fimenecus. Next base: position 121,658 of record JAFLUM010000001.1, read on the forward strand.
CATAAGCTTATCGCGGTCAAAAGCCTCACGCGACCTATCTTTTTTAACAACAAGTATCGGCACACTTTCGATTATCTCATAAGTAGTAAATCTTTTGCCGCATTTTATACATTCGCGTCTGCGGCGTATTCTCTCACCCTCGTCGGTGGGACGTGAGTCGATAACCTTGCTTTCTTCAAACGCACAAAAAGGACATTTCACAGAAAATCACTTCCAAAAATCTTTAAATATTACTATATATAGTATTTTATCACACGAACGCACGCAATGTAAAGGGGTCAAAGCAACTTTTTAAGTCCGTCTATGGCATTTTTAAGCTGAATATCGCTGTCATATCCGCTTTCATAAAGCTCGATTATATAATCTCCGTTATATCCGAAGCCTTTCATCATATCAAAAAACCGCTTAAAATCGAATTCTCCGCCGGCGCAGGGAACAAAGCAGTCGCGCTCTCTGTCGTGGTCGCTTATATGGACATGGCGAATATGTTTATGCAGTTTTTCTGCAAATTCAAAGGGGTCAATGCCCGTGCGTAATGACTGCTTGATATCAAATACCATATTAAAATCATCACCGATATATTTACCCATACGCGTGAGGAAATCGGGACTTTCACTGCGATAATGGACGACATTTTCCTGCGACACAGCAACTCCCTCACGCTTGCCCATTTCCGTAAGATATGCAAACCGCTCAAAATATAACTCGTCAGGGATACTGCCGGGAATTTTTATGCCGTGCATCACCAAAATATTCGCACCCAAACGGTGCAAAACGTCAAAATGGCGCTTGAAAAGCGTCTCACGCGCCTCAATATATCGGCGTTCATAGGAACTGAAAAGATAATATGACCCTGTAAAGGATGCCATAGTGTGAACAGACGGCACCCGTATGCCGTAATGCTCCTTGATTTTAGAAAGCTCATTAAGGAACGGTGCCGAAAATTCGGAATCCGCGTTCATAAAAATCTCAACGGTTTTGGCACCCAGCTCCCCTGCCCTTATGAAAGATTTTTCGGTTTCCAAGGGGTAAAAGCAGGCTGATGATAAGCCGATATCCATATTTTCGGGCTCCTTTTATTTGGTAATATTTGCGTGTTGATATGGAGGGAATGGGGTATTAAAATTATATTATAATCGGTTGAGGACGTGATAAAAATGCAGACACGGCAAAAGGAAATTAAGGATTTTTTAAAGTCGCTTAACAAAGTGTCAAAACTCTTAATTGCAATAGGGACGCCGCTTATCGTCTCGCTTTTTTGCGGCGGAGTTTTTTTAGAGCTGTACATACTTACTCACGGATATTTTTCCGAGATAGCGAGACTCTCGGACGAATTGATAAAATGCTGCGGCGACCTAATTGCCGCCGTTTACATACCCGCATTTATGATAGAATTTGTTAAACGGGATAAAGGTTGACTGCCGTTTTCAATTATTATATTCCATTTAACTGTTTGTGTAAAGTAATCTGGAATAGAAATAATTTTTCCGAATTTCATTGTGTTATCAAAACTCCGCTCTGCAAATACAGGGCGGAGTTTTTAATGCTTTAATATACGCATTCCTCACTGAGGGAGCTGAGGGTCAGTTCATCACTTTAGTTATCGATGAGCAGTTAGATACTGCATCACATCTGACATCTAAAAAGGCGGGGACTGGCCCCGCCGTAAATTGATTATTGGATTTCCGAAAGCTTAACGGGTCTGCCCTCATTTGCCGATTTTTCAGCGGCAAGAGCAATTTTAACTGACTGTAAGCCTGCGTGGATTCCTACCGGTGTGTCCGTGTTATCTATAACGGCGGCTACAAACTGTCTTACCTCTTCCGAGAAGCTTTCCATATATCTCTCAAGGAAGAAATAGAGGGGTTTTTCGCCTGTTACGCCGTCAACAGTTGAAATTACTGCCGACGAAAGTGTGTCGTTTGACGTTGCTACCATACCCTTTGAGCCGAACAGCTCTGCTCTCTGGTCATAGCCGTACATTGCCTGACGTGAGTTGTCGATAACAGCCAATGCGCCGTTTGCCATTTTAAGAGAAATAATAGCCGTATCAAAATCGCCGTATTCACGGATAGACGGGTTGATAAGAGCGTCGGCATAAACATAAAGTTCTTCAACGTCGCTGTTTGTAAGGAAGCAAGCCATATCAAAATCATGGATAGTCATATCAAGGAATATGCTTGCTGCACAGTAACCGACAGGCGGTGCCTGGGGATCTCTTGATGTGATTTTAAGGATTTGAGCATCGCCGATTTTGCCTTCGTCGTAAGCCTTGCGAACTGCTGCAAAGTTGTGGTCAAAGCGGCGGTTAAAGCCAACTTGGAATTTGACCTCGGGGTGAGCTTTAAGAGCATCGGCGATTTCAAGAATTTTATCAACGGTATTTGCAAGGGGCTTTTCGCAGAAAACGTGCTTGCCTGCATTGATAGCTTCTATTGAAATGGGTGCGTGAGTGTCGGTTGAAGAACAAACGAGCACCGCGTCGATTTCGGGGTCGTTGATTATTTCTTTGTAATCCGTATAGATTTTTTCAACGCCGAAGCTTTCAATAAAAGCCTTTGTTTCATCGTTCATAAACGGGTCAGCCATTGCAGTGACCGTGGCATTTTTTACGTGATATGAAATTGATTCAAGGTGTACCTTACCGATACGTCCTGCGCCGATAATACCTATTTTCAGCATAAAGATTCCTCCTATAATTATACCTATAAATAATAATTATTCGTCTAAACTTGATTTGCAGGAGTTTTTTCGTAAGACAAGGCGCGGCGTACGACGGTGTATGTAGATACATCGAGTGCGCCGCAACGCAGTATTACGGAAAAAGAACGCAAATCAGATAGTGCCGTCCCAAGTGGATACGTTTGTTGCTGTCTTTTCCTCTTCGTCAAACCAGTGAGTGGTGACAGCCTTGCTCTCAGTATAGAAACGGTATGCATCCTTGCCCAGGCAGTGAAGGTCACCGAAGAAAGACTGCTTGTGACCCGAGAAGGGGAACACGCCTACGGGAACAGGAATACCAACGTTAATACCCACCTGTCCGCCGTCAGTGTGGCGTGCAAACTCACGGGCAAAATAACCGCTCTGAGTATAAATAACGGAGCCGTTTGCATAGGGGCTGTCGTTCATTATCTTAAGACCCTCTTCAAAGTTCTTGCAGCGTTTGATGCAGAGAACGGGACCGAATACCTCATCACGGCCGATGGTCATATCCTCGGTAACGCGGTCAAAAATCGTGGGACCTACGAAATAGCCGTTTTCATAGCCCTCAACTACGCAGTTTCTGCCGTCAAGAACAAGCTCAGCACCCTCGGCTACGCCCTTATCGATATCGGCAATAACTTCTTTATAGTGCTTTTCATAGGTGATGGGTCCGAGCTTTGAGGACTTATCCCATGAAGGACCGACCTTTATCTGTGATGCCTGCTTTTTAAGCTCAGCAACAAATTTATCGGCAATAGCCTCTTCAACTACGCAAGCCGAAAGAGCCATACAGCGCTGACCTGCACAACCGTAAGCGGAGTTGATAACGCCTGCAACGGTTCTTTCCAAAGCACAGTCAGCCATAATAAGAGCGTGGTTTTTCGCCTGGCAAAGCGCCTGGCAGCGTTTGCCTGAAGCCGCAGCACGCTGATAGATTTTAAGACCTACGGGAGTAGAGCCGACGAAGGTGATACCCTTAACGTCGGGGTGGTCGAGAATCGTGTTGATCTCGTTTCTTGAGCAGGTTACCACGTTGATAACGCCGTCGGGTACGCCTGCTTCTTTATAAATCTTTGCAAACATCATTGCGGTTTTGGGCGTAAGCGATGCGGCCTTGAGCACCATTGTATTACCCGTTGCGATACAGGTAGGAGCCATCCAGCCGAAGGGGATCATCGCAGGGAAGTTAACGGGAACGATGCCTGCGAATACGCCCAAAGGCTCACGGTATTTGACCGTGTCGTAGCCTCTTGAAGCATCCATAAGACTTTCGCCCATCATAAGTGAGGGAACTTGGGTAGCAAGCTCTGTGCCCTCTTTTGCTTTAAGCACGTCGCCCTCTGCCTCAGCCCAAACCTTGCCGTTTTCTTTGGCAACGCACATAGTAAGCTCTTCCATATTTTCAATGATAAGCTCGCGGATCTTATAGAGGATCTGTGCGCGCTTAAGTGCGGGAGTGGCACGCCAGCCGGGATATGCTGCCTTTGCGGCCTCGATAGCCTCAAGCACCTCGTCGTTGGTGCAGCAGGGTGCCTGACCGGTTATTTCTCCGGTGCTGGGATTGTGTAAATCGTACCAAACGTCGGTTTTTGACTCTTTAAACTCGCCGTTTACAAAATATTTGAGTTTTTCAACTGCCATTGTATATTGCTCCTTTATTGGGTTTAATAATTAAAGTCCGGAGACCTCTGCTATGTATTTTCTTGCCTTGAGGGCATATTCAAAGGGATTTGCTATTGCGGGATCCTGCTCTGCCTCAACAAGAACGTATCCTTCGTAGCCTGTCTCCTCAAGCACGTCAAAAATCGGCTTAAAGTCGATGGAGCCGTCACCGGGAACGGTGAATGCACCTTCTCTGACTCCCTGCAAAAAGCTCATATGCTCTGCCTTGACCTTTGCAACGACCTCGGGACGGATATCCTTTAAATGTACGTGACGGATACGGTTTGCATACTTTTTGAGAACTGCCATATAGTCCTCGCCGCAGTATGCAAGGTGTCCTGAGTCAAAGAGAAGTCCGAAAAGCTCAGGATCGGTGTTCTCCATCATACGGTCAATTTCAGCAGCAGTCTGTACAACGGTGCCCATATGATGATGGAAGCACAGAGCTATGCCCATATCCTTTGCGACCTTGCCAAGCTTGTTGATGCCTGTGCAAAGAAGCTCCCACTCCTCGTCATTCATAACGTATTTATCGTCGAAAATGGACTTATCCGTACCCTGAATGGAGTGTCCCTGCTCGGAAATACCGACAACCTTTGCGCCCATTTCCTTAAGGAAAGTGATATGCTCAATGAAATCCTTTTCAACCTCTTCATAGGGCTTTGTGGTAAGGAAGGATGAGAACCACGCGTTGCATATCTGCATACCGCGAAGGTCCAGCGCTTTTTTAAGCACCTTTGTATCACGTGGATACTTATTGCCCACCTCACAGCCTGTAAAGCCTGCAAGAGCCATTTCGGAAATGCACTGTTCAAAGGTGTTTTCCGCGCCAAGATCGGGCATATCATCATTTGTCCACGCTATGGGAGCAATGCCGAGTTTCACTTTGTTTTTGTCAAGCATATCAATATCTCCTTGCTTTTGATCTATTATTTTCCTTTTCTTCAAAGGATTTATTAACGTTTTCATTTACGGAAACAGCGGGAACGCCCACGTGCCACCAAGCACCGTAGCCGTCGGTCATTGACTTAGGCAATACCTTGATGTCAATAAGTGTGGAAACCGTCTGTTTTTGGCTGTCAATGAGGGCAAATTCAAGCTCTTCCATAGTTTTTGCGGTGTATGTCTTAACGCCGTAGCCTGAGGCGCAAGCCGCAAAGTCAATTGGTACAAGGTCGCCCAAAAGATTGCCGTCACCGTCACGGAAGCGGAACTCAGTTGCAAGATTTCCGATACCGTTTGACATTTCCAGATTATTTATACAGCCGAAGCCGCTGTTGTCAAAGAGCAAAACATTTATCTTTTTGTGCTCCTGCACGCTTGTCACAAGCTCGGAATGGAGCATAAGATAACTGCCGTCGCCGCACATTGCGTAGGACTCACATTCGGGTTTGGCCATTTTTGAGCCGAGCGCGCCTGCTATCTCATAACCCATACAGGAATAACCGTATTCCATATTGTAAGAATAGCGGCTGTCGGACGTCCACATTCTCTGCAAACAGCCGGGAAGAGAGCCTGCGGCACCCGTGCAGAGTGCATTGGCAGGAATGAGCCTTCTTATCATTGCGATAGCGGCGGTCTGTGTGATAGTTCCGCCTATTTTCTCAACAAATTCGGTGATAGTGCGCTCATCACGGGCCTTTATAAGCGGCTCAAAGTTTTCGTCGTATTTATACGCGGCAAGGCGTTCCATTTCCCTGTCCCAGCCGTCCTTTGCCGCCTTAATTTCATCGGTATAAGACGATTTATAGCCGATTTTGCGAAGCTCGTCACCGAGGGCGATGATGCCCAGCTTTGCATCGGCAACCATTTTTACCGCATCAAGCTTATATGCATCAAAACGTGAGGTGTTTATTGTGACCATCTTCACGTCGTCTTTAAAAAGTGACTTTGAAGCCGTTGTAAAGTCTGAAAAACGCGTTCCGACAGCGATGACCGTGTCGGCTTCGCTTGCCATTACGTTACCCGCCGAGTTACCAGTAACGCCCAGTCCGCCTAAATTGTACGGGTTAGAAGAAAGGCACGCAGTCTTGCCCGCCTGTGTTTCGGCAAAGGGAATATTGAATTCGGCACAGAATTTTTCAAGTGCCTCGCCCGCCTCTGAATAGCGAACGCCGCCGCCGCAGATAACAAGCGGCTTTTTGCTGTTTTTGACAGCCTCCACAGCATCGCAGAGCTCCTCACAGGCAACGGGAGTGCGGACTATCTTGTGTACTCTCTTTTGGAAGAAGGAATCGGGATAATCATAACTTTCACCCTCGGTGTCCTGGCAAAGGCAAATAGCCACTGCGCCTGTTTCGGCAGTATCTGTCAGCACACGCATAGCGTTGAGCATAGCGCTCATAAGCTGCTCGGGGCGCTGAACTCTGTCCCAATAGCGGGTGACAGCTTTGTAAGCATCGTTTGTAGTAGTTGTCAGCGAATTGACCTGTTCAAACTGCTGAAGAACGGGGTCGGGCTGACGTGAAGCGAAGGAGTCGGCAGGGAACAAAAGCAGCGGAACGTGATTCACGGTAGCCGTTGCCGCCGCAGTTATCATATTCGCCGCACCGGGTCCTATTGATGATGAGCAAGCGATTATTTTACGCCTGTTGTTCATCTTTGCAAACGCAGTTGCAACGTGAGCCATACCCTGCTCGTTTTTGCCCTGATAGACCTTCAGTCCGCCGGGGTTTGAATCAAGAGCCTCACCTAACCCGAGAACTATTCCGTGTCCGAAAATGGTAAAAATACCGTCAACGAATTTTGTTTCGACTCCGTCAAATGATACGTATTGATTGTCAAGAAATTTAACAAGAGCCTGTGCAGTAGTCATCTTTGCCATAATTTCACCTCATTTATATGTCAAGAAGCCATTTGTGTTCGGGTGCATCTATTCTCGTTTTGCGCCACGGGTCGCCGTCAAGATGGCGAATCATCCAAACGTAGCACATTGAATATCCGGGAGCCGCCACCTGCTGGTGAGTCTTCATTGGTGTTATGCAGAGCACACCCTCATTTTCCACCTTATAGCAGTCGTCGCCGTTAAAGCCGACGCCGAAGCCCTGCGGCTTATCAAATTCATAGTAATATACCTCGGGTTGTGGGTGATAGTGAGGCGGATAGCTGGACCAACAGCCCGGCTTATGGATAACCTCACCCAAAACCATATTGGAATAAGGAGCGTTCTCGTAGTCAAACAGTGTGAGAACTTGTCTGTGAGCCGTACCGTCCCACTGGGATTTGCCGAATTCCTGCAAAATAACATTTTCGGGAGTGTACCAAACGTACCCGAAATCCTTACCGTTATCGGTCTGTTGAATAAGTATCTTTGAGTCCGCCTTTGCGGTAACTACCGCCGTTTTTCCTTTTGAGAAATGCAGGCAATAAGGCTTATCAGTAAACTGTGTGCGGCGAACGGCGTTCTCGGTTTTTCCGTCGAATGCGTATTCGACCTCACCTGCTATGAGCAGAACGGCAGTTTCATTTTTTTCGTCACAAAATGAGACGCTCTCGCCCTTTTTCAGCAGTTTCACCTTTATGTCCATAAGCATATCGGCATTTCTGCCGTTCATTTCACAAAGGATTTTCTCTCGGTTTTCGTTAAATTGCGGATTTTCGTACATATATAATCACCATTCAAATTAAATTTCAGTTTTATCATCTGTCAGCGAGCCACTGGCACTTATCGGTATTTCTTCACCGAGATAGGTCGGTTCGGGTTTTGCTATACACCAAATAAAGTCCTTGGTTCTTGCCGCCGCCTCACGGACATCGTTCATCAGCGAATATTTTAGCTTTTCCGCCTTTACGCCGTATGCATCAATGCCCAGCTTGCGTGCATCGTAAACCGCTCTGTAAAGATGATAGCTTTGAGTGACTATCACCATTTTTTCCACATCGAACACGTCACGAGCACGGTACATGGACTCATACGTGGAAAAGCCTGCATGATCCATAAAAACGTTATCGGGCGGCACTCCGTGATCGGCGGCGTACGCTTTCATGGTGTTGACCTCGTCATAATCCGCCTGACCGTGGTCGCCGCTCATAAGCATACGGTCGGTACAGCCTGTATCGTACACCTGTAAGCCGAAATTAAGACGCTCTTTGAGCATGGGCGACGGTTCACCGTCCCACAGTCCCGCGCCCAGAACCATAACGCAGTCGAAACCGTAATCCCCTACCTCGTCCATATCAAGTATATAGTCAGAGGCATAAGACATAACATAGGCGTTGACCGCCGTTACGGCAACAGCTCCCAAAAGGCAGACGGCTAACAGTATGCAAACGGTGCGTTTGAATATTTTTTTGAATTTCGGTTTACGCAAGGCCGTAAACATAATATTCCCTGTCCTTTTTATACTCTGGCGATCATTTCGCCGTATTCTTCTTTTTCTTTCTTAATAAAGTCCTTTACCGCCCCCACAGACGGCATATCCTGCGAGCAGGCGTGGGATGCTACCAGCATTGAAGCGGATGCCGAGCCGAATTCAAGACAGTCGATTATCTCCCAACCCTCAAATACTCCGTAAAGGAAGGCACTGGCGTAACCGTCACCGCCGCCGAAGGATTTGAGTAGCTTTATGGGGAACGGTCTTATGGAGTAGCTCTCGCCGTCGTTAGTGTAAGCGGTGGAGCCCTCTTTGCCGTGCTTGATTATAACGATTTTCGCATTCTGTGAATGCCAGTAAGCTGCAGTTTGAAGGTCGGTTCTGCCCTGTTCAATAAGCTTTTCGGTCAGATCATATTCCTCACGGGAACCGAGAATAATATCCGCCTCACGGGCAACGGCTGAATAATAAATAGCTATTTCGTCGTCATTTTTCCAGTTATATTCACGGTAGTCAATATCAAAAATTATGGGCACACCGTTTTTCTTGGCAAGTGCAACCGCTTTAAGAGCAGCCTCTCTTGAGGGACTTTCTGCAAGAGCCGTACCTGAAATAAGAATAGCCTTGCCCTTTTTTATGTATTCCTCGTCGATGTCCTCAACGGTAAGTTTAAGGTCAGCCGCCTCGTTGCGGTACATAACTATGGAGCTTTCGGTCTCCGACTTGATTTCCGTAAAGGTAAGACCTATCTTTTCGCCGTTCTCACAGCGTTTGATATGAGAGGTGTCGATCCCCTCGTTCTCAAAATAATCGGTCACAAATTTGCCCAACTGATCGTCGGAAACACGGGCAAAAAAGCCGACTTTTTTCCCGAGACGTGCAAGTCCCACGGCGATATTCGCAGGTGAACCACCGAGGTAGCGTTTAAATGTGGTACTCTCGTTTAAAGGACAGTAGTAATCCACGGGGTTAAGGTCGACTGCAACTCTTCCGAGAAGTATCAGGTCGAATTCCTTTGAATTGTCAAATTCGATGTATTTCATAATGAATCTCCTTTAGTAAGCGATGATTAAATTGACAGGAGGGATTTGCGAGAGATTTTTCGTCGGAAAAAGGCACGGAAGCGAAGAAATACTTTGTATATTTCAAGATTTCGCAACGCATTTCCGGCGGAAAATATCCGCAAAGCACTGCAGTCACATTTGATCAGCGATTACTTTTAGTCCATAAAGCTGAACACTTTTATATGACGCTTGACATTTTCATAAACGCCTTCCGCCATAGCGCGGCTCAGCTCAAAATAGTTAGCTTTTTCAAGATTTTTGCAGTATTCAAGAGCGTGTCTTGCAAGGCTGTCAAAGCTTGCAGTGGCAATGTTGATTTTGCGAATCCCCAGCATTACCGCCTGACGGAACATCTCGTCCGTTATGCCCGTTCCGCCGTGAAGCACCAACGGAGTATCAACGATTTTATTTATATCGTCAAGCACGTCAAAACGAAGCTGCGGCAGTACGGGATAATTCCCGTGAGCGTTGCCGATAGCCACAGCCAGTGCGTCAACGCCTGTTTCGTCACAGAAAAGCTTTGCATCGTCTGGGTTTGTGCAAAGAATTTCGTGTGATTTGCCCTCACCCTCGTTACCGCCGACCACGCCAAGCTCTGCCTCAACGGTAGCACCGAATCTGTCAGCCATTTTACGAACCTGTTTGACTGCCTGAATATTCTCCTCAAGAGGCAAAAGCGAACCGTCAAACATTACGGAGGTAAAGCCTAAGTCAAGGGCCTTTTGCACCGTCTCAATTTTAAGTCCGTGGTCAAGATGAACCGCTATATCCACCTTTGAGCGCTTGGCGGCTGAAATCATCATCGGTCCCATAAGCTCCAAAGGTGAATTTTTAAGGCGCACCTCGGCTATTTGCAAAATTATCGGGGTATTCAGCTCCTCGGCGGCAGCAACGGCACCCATTACCATTTCCATATTGCCTACGCTGAACGCTCCCACGGCGATATTGTTTTTCTCGGCAGACTCAAGCAACGCTTTCATCGGCACCAATGCCACAATAACCCACTCCGTTCCATTATAAATATAGATATACCATATTCTAACACCTTGAGCGTTTAAAATCAATATAAAAGACGATAAAATATGGTCAAAAAACCGCTCGAAAAAATATATTCCGAACGGTCTTTAAAATTCATTTTACTATTTTCAATTTATACATAGCCAGTGCACCTGCGATGCTTACAACTATGGTGATAAAAAGCAGTGTACCCACTGCAAATGTGGGTGAGAATATGTACACGATAACGCCTGCAAGTATGGGGAGTACGGAAATTTTCCAGTGCTTTGAGAAATACGATGCACCCAGTGCACCGAAAAGTGCGGGGATAACGTAATCAAAGGCAGGCTTTAAAATTGAGTCGTCCGCCGTAAGCTTAGGCAGAACGGGAGCGAACAGCAGTACGCCCGCCGCAATAACCACAGTTGTCGTTATGGACGATGCGCCTATGGCGATGGTAGAAATAAGCTCGCCCTCCTCGCTTGTGGCTTTGACGTTTGCTCTGTCCATAGCACTGAGCGCACAGGGCAATTTCAGATTTGTGATGTTTCCCGTGACGAATGAGAGATATGCCCCTCCTGCACCAAGCAACGGTACATATGTCAATACCTCGATAATAGCTGTGCTCCAGTAAATCGGGATAACGGAGATGAGCGCCTTCCAAAGCACGTTCAGCTCAGGCCAGGCGTTATAATAAAGAGCGATGCCCAGCGGTACGGCAAAAAGGACGGCAATGGCGGTCACAGTCCAAATTCTGCCCCATGTATGTACTTTATTTGAATATGCTTTTTTATCCATGACCGTTCCTCCTTATCTCCAGGTAAGCTGTGCTATTTCGGGCGGCAGAACCTGCGTAAACAGCACTGCTATGCCCATAGCGCCGAACATTGCGATGGGCAAAACGAAGGGTTCAAGCTTTGTGAGCTTTTTCTTTTTGCAGAGATAGTCAAGTGCTATTGTGAATATCATTGCCGAAAGCAAAGTCGATACAGACATAACACCTGCCGAGGGTCCGTCGGTGGGCTTGCCTGCGATACATCTTGCGATAAACGCCGCAATAATGCCGATAAATGCCGCCGCGCCTAAAATATCACCGAGAGCGCCTGAGCTTTTGCTCTTAGCAGTCACCTTTCCCATTGCCGAATGTATCTTTTTGCACAAAAAGGGCAAGAGTAACAGCGGAAAACATGAGCCGATGGTCATTGTCCACGCAATAGTGGAAAACTGCTGCGGATCAGTTACTTCAGAGGATATTGACGAGCCGAGAACATTAAGAGTATTCTCTGCCGCCACGGACTCATACGCCAAATTGCCTATGACCGAAAGTCTTATCCACGGCAGAACTATTCCCAGTGCCGATGCCAGCGCCAAAACCGTTGCAAGTATCGAAACTGCCGGCGCTAACGAGAACAATACGCTTGAAAAAAGCGTTTGACGAAGCTTTTCCGACTCCACGCCTATTTCCCGTGCTCTTTTCCAGGATTTTACGATGAAAAATACCGACTGAACGATTACAAATGCTACAACGAACAGGGCAATACCGTACATTAACGGTCCTGTTTTAAAATCCGTCATACCCATCACTCCCATACTTTTAATGTGTATATTAAAACATTTTTCCGAAGAAAAATCAATAATAGCAGTTGACAAAAATTCGAAAATGATATAGTATATATAAAACTTAATTATCGCCTTTTAAAGACAGTGAAGAAAATAAGACATAATTTGCTCGCTTTCAGAGAGCTGCCGTTTTCGGTGCAAGGCAGTACAGCGGTTGTGTGTATAGCTCATTTCGGAGTTGCACGGATGAAATCATAGTCCGTGACGGTTGACCCCGTTATACGGTCAGACCTTGTTGGAGGTCGTTAAGGTCGGCTTTTGCCGATGAATTAGGGTGGTACCACGATAGATTTTATCTTCGTCCCTATCAATCTGTGTTGATAGAGGCGATTTTTTATTTGGAGGTTAATGATATGAATAAAGGATGTGGGAAGTATATCCCCTTTACACCTGTCCATATTCCCGACAGGCAGTGGCCCTCAAAGGTTATTACTAAGCCGCCCGTTTGGTGCAGTGTTGACCTGCGTGACGGCAATCAGGCACTTATTGACCCCATGAATCTTGAGGAAAAGCTTGAATATTTTAAAACCCTTATCGATATCGGCTTTAAAGAGATAGAGGTCGGATTCCCCTCCGCATCGGAGACGGAATATGAGATACTCAGAACGCTTATCGAAAGAGATCTTATTCCCGATGACGTTACCATACAGGTGCTTGTTCAGTGCCGTGAGCATCTTATCAAAAAGACCTTTGAGGCTATTGACGGAGCCAAAAACGTTATCGTCCATTTTTACAATTCCACATCCACCTTACAGCGCAAGGTGGTTTTCAAAACGGATATGGACGGTGTTACCGACATCGCGGTCAAAGGTGCTCTTCTTATCAAGAAACTGACCGATGAATTAAAAACTCAAAAGGACGTAAACATCCGCTTTGAATATTCCCCCGAAAGCTATTCGGGAACTGAGCCTGACAACGCCGTAAAAATCTGTGAAGAAGTTATGGATGCTCTTGATATCACAGCGGATAACAAGATCATCCTCAATCTTCCTGCTACGGTAGAGGGCAGCACTCCCAACGGATACGCTGACCAGATAGAATACTTCTGCCGACACCTTAAAAACCGTGAGAACGCCATAATCAGCCTTCACCCCCACAACGACCGCGGAACAGGCGTTGCCGCCGCTGAATTAGGACTTTTGGCAGGCGCCGACAGAATTGAGGGAACTCTTTTCGGCAACGGTGAACGCACAGGCAACGTGGATATAGTCACTCTCGCTCTTAATATGTACACCCAGGGCATTGACCCGGGTCTTGATTTTTCGGATATCAACAAAATTAAGGATATGTTTGAACGCACCACAAAAATGCCCGTTGACCCACGCAAGCCTTACGCAGGAGAGCTTGTGTTCACAGCGTTTTCCGGCTCACATCAGGATGCTATCAACAAGGGCAAGCAGTATATGCGTGACAGCGGTACCGACTACTGGGAAGTCCCCTATCTTCCCATCGACCCTGCGGATGTGGGACGTGAATATGAGCCCATCATCCGCATAAACAGCCAGTCCGGCAAGGGCGGTGTGGCATATATAATGCAGGAATTCGGATTTAATATGCCAAAGGCTATGCATCCCGAATTCAGCAAAATCGTCCAAAAGGTATGCGACGAAAAGGGCAAAGAGCTTCAAAAGGAAGAGGTTTTCTCGCTGTTTGAAGAGGAATACAGAAACGTATGCGGTCCGTATAAGCTTTTAAATCACAAATTCAGTGAGGAAAAAGAGGAACACGAAATGCTCACAAAGGTGCATTTCATAGGCACTCTCAAGTACGGTGACGACAAGCCGCAGGTCATTGAGGGAACGGGTTCAGGTCCTATTGAGGCATTTTTCAGCGCTATTGCAACTGTTGGCATTACAGGATATAAATTCCTTGATTATTCCGAACACGCTATCGCCGTAGGTGCAGATGCAAAGGCCTGTTCGTATATCCATCTTCTCAATCCCGACGGCCAAGAGGTTTTCGGCATAGGTATTTCACACAACATCAACTATGCATCCATAAAGGGCATCCTTTGTGCCGTAAACCGTTGCCAGCCGAACACGGTAAGAGAAAAACAGATACCCATATTTTCAAAGTAAGTGAGGAGTTCTTATGAAAGAATATAACATCGTAGTATTAAAGGGTGACGGAATAGGACCCGAGATAGTTGACGAGGCGCTCAAGGTACTTGATGCGGCAGGCGAAAAGTACGGCTTTAAATTTAATTACGATTACCGTCATATGGGCGGATGTGCCATTGACGCTTGCGGCGAACCGCTCCCTCAGGAGACCGTTGATGCCTGCAAAAAGGCTGACTGCGTATTTTTGGGAGCAGTCGGCGGTCCGAAATGGGACACCCTGCCCGGTAATCTTCGTCCCGAGGCAGGACTTCTCGGTATTCGCGGCGCTCTCGGTCTTTATGCCAATCTTCGCCCTGCAAAAATATTTGAGCCGCTTAAAAGTGCATCCCCCATTAAGGACAGCATAATAGGCGACGGACTTGATATTATGATAGTCCGCGAGCTTACGGGCGGCATCTATTTCGGCGAGCGCGGCAGAAAAGAGGTCGACGGCGCTCCCGCGGCGTACGATACTGAAATGTATTCTGTTCCCGAAATTGAGAGAATTGCCCGCACGGCGTTCAGAATGGCAATGAAACGCAATAAAAAGCTCACCAGCGTTGACAAGGCGAACGTACTTGAAAGCTCTCGTCTTTGGAGAGAGACAGTAATTAAAGTATCCGCCGAATTCCCTGAGGTTGAGCTTAATCATATGTATGTTGATAACTGTGCAATGCAGCTTGTTCGTAATCCGGGTCAGTTTGACGTAATAGTTACCTCAAATATTTTCGGTGATATTCTGTCTGATGAAGCATCGATGATAAGCGGTTCTATCGGAATGCTGGCATCCGCAAGCCTTGCCGACGGCAAAATGGGACTTTATGAGCCTATCCACGGCTCTGCTCCCGACATTGCAGGACAGCAAAAGGCAAATCCCCTTGCCACTATTCTTTCCGCCGCAATGATGCTTCAGTATTCCTTTGACGAGCTTAATGCAGCAAAATCCATTGAAGATGCTGTTAACGTGGCTCTTAAAACTGCACGCACGCCCGACATTTTTGAGGACGGCTTTAAAAAGGTCACCACATCTGAAATGGGCGACCTTGTCGTATCACTGTTAAAATAATGAAAAATCTTTATATCAGCGATATGGACGGCACCCTACTGCAAAGTAACGGTGTGCTTAGTGACTACGCAAAGCAAAAAATAAACGAATTTTACGAAAAGGGTGTTCTTTTTTCGGTGGCGACCGCCAGAAGTATGGTGACAGCCACTCCCCTTTTGCAGGATGTGAGATTTTCCGTACCCATAGTGCTTATGAACGGTGTATTCGTGTACGATACAGAGCGTAAAATTGCGGTCAAATACCACGAAATAGCCGAATCGGCGATAGATAAAATCTTAAACGCCTTTTTGCAATACGGTATGCATCCGTTTATGTTCCTTTACGGCGATGACGGGAATTTATCCATAAAATGTGCAGAATTTGACAACGACGGTATGCGAAAATTTTACGATTACCGTAAAAATATGCTCCGTTGGCTTTTTTGTGAAATCGAAAATTTCAGCCATATCACAAAGGGTCAGCATCCCGTTTATATCAACTATTTTGCTCCCTATGAACAGCTAAAGCCTGTGATAGATATCCTTGAAACCGTTGAACATATCAGCTTTGCGTTCTATAAGGACAGCTATTCCGACGATTGGCTTGTTGAAATATACAGCGCGGACGCTTCAAAGGCAAATGCTGCAAGGGATACGGCGGATTTCGTGAAGGCAGACGGCATAACCGCATTCGGAGATAATCTGAACGATATAATTATGTTGAATTCTGCTGATAGAGCAGTCGCCGTAAGCAACGCGGTGGAAGACGTAAAAAATATCGCCGACATAATAATCGGCGATAACAACAGCGACAGTGTAGTTAAATTTATAGCAGAAGAAAATGGGATAGAAATATAAACTAATAATGACCACTTGTCAAACGACAGGTGGTCATTATTTTTGCTTTCAAGTTTACAAACCCATTACAATATCGTAATATCAAGTGTCAACTTAGATAATTACTGAGCAAACACACTAAATAAACCATTGCCCAAATTCTTCTTTTTCTTCTTTCATACAATTCTTGCAAAAATGTATTCTACTATCGCTACCCTCTTTTGCTTCTTGTACACTGTCAAACTCTTTTCTGTGTTCAATCTTCATACTATGACAGTTTCCATTCGATGAATCCGTCCTGTGCAGTTTTCCCGTTGCAGTACTTAAAACATACTTTTTCATATTAGTCACCTATTTCTATTCTTGCAATTGCTTGAGCGCTGATATTTGCTTTGCTCATGCCAAAATACTTACAATCATCTCTGTATTGTTTTCCGATTTCTGCATCTTTAAAATCGAAGACATATAATGCCTGATGACTGTCAATGATGTTTCCTGCCGCATCATAAAAATATATATTACTTGCAAAACTGCTCGCATGTGGACTATCATGGTTTGAAACCTTTTCATATGTAATATAAATCGTTAATCCCGTGCCATTATCTGTGTATTGTATAGAATAATCTATTATTTTTACTGCCGCTCCTCTATCATATATAAGATTATCATACACAACTTCAATATCATTTACCGGTGCCGCAGTTATCGCCTCTGTCGGTGCAGCAGTAACAATTTCATTGTTGCCAAAATCATTATCGTTTGACTCTACATAATTATTATTGCCGTTGTTGTTTTGATTGCCCTCTGAACCGCCGCCTATGCTTAAAATTGCGACAATGAGTAAAACGATAACCACTGCAATAACACCAAAAATAATTATCGTCTTTTTATTTAATGACTTTTTGTTTTTCCCTTGAATGACTTTTGCATTATCATTTTCAATTTTCTCTTCATTTACTGCTATAGGTACATTTGTTTCCGTAGGTGCAACAGATGACTGTTGTGCAACTGCTGTCCCGCATTGATCACAAAATTTTGCATTTTCATTTAATTCTTTTCCGCAATTTTGGCATTTCATAATTATTTCTCCTTTACCAACTTATATCAAATTCTATTTTTATGTTTTGCTGTCTACCTGCAACATAGGTTGCAAGTTGGCAATACAAAGTTGTGGGGCGTTGTACATCCAAATCCGCAATCGGAACTCTTATTGTGAGTTTTTGGTATACACCCTTTTGTACAGTAGAATTTTCGTATTCATATTCAAGAGGTACGGTTTTACTGAAAGTATCGTTTATTGACGCCGTACCGAAACCTCTGAATTGAACAGTGTATTCCGAATTGATTTGCGCTTTAACAGGTATATACACATAACCATTTTCAATATATGGCATGTACACATTCCACTCATCGAAATTATTGTTTCCGTCAATAGAATACCAACTCATAACGATATTTGATGCATATTGTTTTCTAACATTATCATACTGAGCAACACTATCATCGCTTGACGAATTATTGCTGACAAGCTTGATACACAATATACCAAACAACAAAACTATGATTACTACGCCGATTACAATAAGAATGTGATTTTTATTTGTTTTGCGTGATGCCTGAACACCGACATTTCCTTCAGTATTGACTGATGTGTTAATTTGTGCCGAAATATTTGCACCGCACTCGTCGCAAAATTTCGCGGTTGATTTTATCTCCGCACCACATTGCGGACATATTTTTGATTCCATTTCCATCCCTCCTTAACTACATTTTATCTGAATTACAGATAAAAGTCAATATCTGTAATTCAGATAACACATAATAATCCCGAGGTGATTATTATGGTTTTTAAGCATATCAGAGATCTTCGTGAGGATTCTGATTTGCGGCAAAAGGATATTGCGAAAATTCTTAATGTTTCACAAAACACATATTCACAATATGAAACGGGTGTTATTGCACTGACAGCAGAAGTGCTTATAAAGCTTGCCGATTACTATAATGTGAGCGTTGACTATCTTCTTGACAGAACAGATGAAAAATAAAAAGCCGAGCGAAACTGCTCGGCAATTTTTATTTATTCACATTTTAGCAAGCTCAATCAGAATCTCGGTCATTTTTACCATTGAATCAACCGATACAAATTCGTGAATGCTGTGGAAATTTGCACCGCCTGTTGAAAGATTCGGGCACGGAAGACCTTTATAAGAGAGAGTCGCTCCGTCTGTTCCGCCTCTTATGGGAATGATTTTCGGCGTTACGCCTACATTTTCCATCGCCTTTTCCGCGTTTCTTATAAGCTCCATATGGGGAAGAATTTTCGGTTTCATATTATAATAGCTGTCCTTCAATTGGAGAACGACCGTGCCATCCCCGTAAACCGAATTTATATAAGATGCCGCATTTTCCGCAAAGGCTTTGCGCTTTTCAAATAGCTCCCTATCATGCTCACGGATAATCATTTGAACCGTTGTCTTTGTTTCATCGCCTGAAATGCCGCAAATATGGTAAAATCCCTCATAATTTTCCGTATGTTCAGGCGTTTCGGCTTTTGGGAACAGGTTAATAAGCTCGTTTGCAATAAGCACTGAATTTTTCATTTTGTTTTTTGCTTCACCAGGGTGAATATTTATTCCGTTCACCGTAAACACAGCCGATGCGGCATTAAAGTTTTCATACTCTATTTCGCCCAAAAGCCCGCCGTCAACGGTATAAGCATATTTTGCACGGAATTTTGAAAAATCAAAATTATCCGCCCCCCTGCCGATTTCTTCATCAGGCGTTATGCAAACTGAAATCCCCTTGTGCTTGATTTCCGGATGCTCAATAAGATAACTGCAAGCGGTAACTATCTCCGCAATGCCTGCTTTATCATCTGCACCTAAAAGTGTTGTTCCGTCAGTTACGATCAATTCCTGACCCACAAATTCACTCAAAAACGGATAAGCCGCAGCGCTTATTTCACCGGATTTTTTAAGCTTAATATCTCCGCCTGTATAGGTAAGGATTTCGGGGCAAATGTCCTTTCCCGAAACAGAGGACGAAGTGTCCATATGCGCAATAAAGCCTACAGCATCGTCCGAGCCGTTATTGGCGGGCAAAAAGGCATACACATAACCGTTTTCATCCATTTGAACTTCACTTAAGCCGATTTTTTGGAGTTCTTCTTCTAAATATTCGCCGAAAATCATTTGACTGTTTGTAGAAGGTACAGCTTCGCTTTCTTCACAAGAGGTTGTTTCAAAGGAAACGTATCTTAAAAATCTTTCTTTAATATCCATTTTCTTACCTCAAATTTTTAAGGATTTCGCAAAGGAATTTGTAGGTTCTTTGCGTGGAAGAAACCGAAAGGCGTTCACGGGCGGTGTGAATATCAAACAAATCAGGACCGAAGGATACAGCATCAAGTCCGTCGATTTTATCACAGAAAAAGCCGCATTCAAGCCCTGCGTGAATAACATCTACCGTGGGTTTTCTGCCGTAAAGGCTTTCAAAGGTTTTGATCATTACGTCACGAAGAGGTGAATTTTCTCTGTATTCCCACGCAGGATAATGACCGTGATCGGAATAGTCCGCGCCAAAATCCTTTGCAATTTTTGAAAGTTCCTTTAATACTCCGTCTTTTTCGGAATTGACCGAGCTTCTGACGGAAAAAGTGCATAAAAGACTGCCGTTTTCTGTTTTCAGTACGCCTAAATTTAAAGACGTTTGAACGAGGTTGGGGATTTGAGCGTTCATTTTCTGCACGCCGTTGGGGAAAGAGCTAATAAGCTTTACTATTTCCTTCGATGTTTCTTCGTCTGCAACGGAGCGTTCTTCACCGTCAGTTACGGTAATTTTCAAATTCGGTTCATCCGCATTTTTCTTGTTATTTATAAATTCCCTTACAATTTCGTTTAAATCGCAGTCGGTACTAAGCTCACATTCGCACTCGTTGGGTATAACGTTGTCCTTTGCCCCACCTGCAATATGGGCTAACTGAAAATGGGGGATTTTATTCAGAAGTTCAGCCATAAGCTTGTTGGCATTGTATCTGTTTTTGTGTATTTCAACTCCCGAATGACCGCCCGCAAGGCCTGAGATCACAATTTTTTTCGTGTCTTTTCTTTCACTGAAATGTACGGATTTTTTAATTTCTGCCCGAGCTCCCCCTGCGCACCCTGCAGTCAAAACGCCTTCGTCTTCTGAGTCAATATTTATTAAAATTTTGCCCTCTAAAAGTGAAGTATTAAAACCTGCCGCACCGTACATTCCCGTTTCTTCATCAGTCGTGAAAAGCACCTCAAGGGGCGGATGCAAAAGAGAATTGCTGTCCAGCACGCTGAGCGCCATTGCCACGGCTATACCGTCATCTCCTCCCAAGGTCGTACCCTTTGCAGATACAAAATCGCCGTTTAAAGAAAGAATCAACGGATCCTTTAAAAAATCTATCGGAACGCCGCTGTCCTTTTCGCAAACCATATCAAGATGCCCCTGCAAAATGACCGTTGGACTGTTTTCATAGCCTTTAGAGGCATCCTTTCTTATGATCACGTTATTCCATTCGTCTTGAGTATAGGACAGTCCGTGTTTCTTTGCAAAGTCCACGCAATAATCGCTTATTTGTTTCGTATTACCCGAACCGTGAGGAATAGCGCACAAATCCTCAAAATAATCAAAAACTTTTTTCGGTTCTAAGTTTTCAAGAACTCTCATTTATTAAAAATTCACCTTTCTGTTAATATGGGAGGGTGTGTAAACCCTCCCATACGGTCGTTTTATTTGCCTGCAAGCTCTGCACGGGCAATTTTTATGTTCTCAACAAAGCGTTTGCCTGTCTCGGTGATTTTCTTGTAGTCGCCTGTTTTAGCTCCTGCCGTAAGGGATGAACCTGCTCCGACAGCTACAGCGCCCGCCTTTATCCACTCGCCTACATTGTCGGCATCAACGCCGCCCGTGGGCATAATTTTTGCGTAGGGAATAGGTCCTCTTATATCCTTTATTATTTTCGGTCCGAAAAGATCGGCAGGGAAAACCTTAAGAATATCTGCTCCGTTCTCCATTGCGGTAAGACCCTCCGTTACGGTCATAATGCCCGGCATCATAGGAACTCTGTAGCGGTTACAAAGATGAAGCGTTTCAAGGTCAAGCGCAGGGCTTACGATATATTCAGCGCCCGAAAGCATTGCTATTCTCGCTGTGGTTGCATCAAGCACCGTACCTGCACCGAGAATAATCTGCTCGGGAGTATAGCGCTTTGCAAGCTCTTCAATTACCTTGTCGGCGTGGGGAACCGTAAATGTAAGCTCAATTGCCGCAACGCCGCCCTCAATGCAAGCGTCAGTAATGCGGATAGCCTTGTCAACCGACTCCGCGCGGACAACGGCAACAATACCGCAGTCCTGAATTCTGGTTATAATTTTTTCTTTATCCATAAGTTTATCCTCCGATTATCTCTGTACTCTTGCGCCGGCACCGCCGACGATGTTTTCAACCTCTTTAAGGGATGCCATTGAGGTGTCACCCGGGGTGGTCATTGCCAGTGCGCCGTGGGCTACGCCGTAATTGACTGCAGTCTGCGGGTCGCCGGTTGTGATGAGTCCGTAAATGAGTCCCGATGCAAAGCTGTCACCGCCGCCTACGCGGTCATATATCTCAAGACCGGGCAGTGAAAGTCCGTTATAGACCTTGCCGTCGGCATAGCAGATAGCACTCCAATCGTTTACTGTCGCCGTTTTAACGGTACGAAGCGTTGTGGCGATAACCTTGAAATTGGGATATACCTTTACGACCTCGCCCAGCATCTTATAATACCCCTCAATGTTAAGGGATTTCAGATTTTCGTCGTTGCCTTCGATCTCAAAGCCGAGACACGCCGTGAAATCCTCCTCGTTACCTATCATAACGTCGATGTATTTTGCAATTTCTTTATTTACTTCCTGTGCCTTTGCTTTGCCGCCGATATCCTTCCAAAGAGACGGGCGGTAATTAAGGTCATAAGAAACGATAGTGCCGTATTTTTTAGCCGCCTTGACAGCATCGATGACTACCTGCGATGTAGTTTCGGAAAGTGCCGCAAAAATGCCGCCCGTATGCAGCCAGCGTACACCGAGAGTGCCGAAAACATAGTCCCAATCGATATCGCCCGGCTTAAGCTGTGAAACAGCCGTGTTGCCGCGGTCGGAAACGCCCACGGCACCGCGGATACCGTATCCGCGCTCAGTAAAATTAAGTCCGTTGCGGACGGTTCTGCCTATTCCGTCGTATTTGACCCATTTGATGAGTGATGTGTCCACTCCACCCTGCATCATAAAGTCTTCCACAAGTCTGCCGACCTCGTTATCAGCAAGAGCCGTGACAGCAGAGGTTTTAAGTCCGAAGCAACGGCGCAGTCCGCGAGCCACGTTATATTCGCCGCCGCCTTCCCAAGCACGGAATGAGCGGGCAGTCTTTATTCTGCCGTCGCCCGGGTCAAGTCTGAGCATTATTTCACCGAGAGAAATCATATCAAATGTGCATTCCTCGGGTTTTCTAAGCTGTAAATCCATTTTAATCGCCTCTTAAAAAATTTGTTATGATTATACTCCCGAATATGCGGAAAATCCGCCGTCAACACATATGCTTGTGCCCGTGATAAAGCTGGAATAAGCCTCGTCACATAAGAACAGCAGAGCGCCCGAAAGCTCGCTTGCCTCGCCGAAGCGCTTCATAGGAGTTGCGGCAAGTATTTTGCCCGTACGTGCCGTCGGTGTGCCGTCCTCATTCCAAAGGAGCGTCTTGTTCTGATTGGTCGAGAAAAATCCGGGTGCAATAGCATTCACACGGATACCTACGCTTGCAAAATGTACCGCCATAAATTCGGTAAAGTTCTTGACCGCCGCCTTAGCCGCCGAATATGCGGGGATTTTCGTCAGCGGACGGTAAGCGTTCATTGAGGTTATCATTACGATGCAGGTATTCTCTTTTTCCGCCATATCGCGGGCAAATACCTGCGTGGGAATGAGCGTGCCGAGGAAATTGAGATTGAAAACAAAGGAAATTCCCGCCGCGTCAAGGTCAAAAAAGGTTTTTATATCCTTATCCTTTTCTATAAGATCGATTTTTTCAAGGGTTTCCTTATCGGTCGTGCCCTTAGGATTGTTTCCGCCTGCGCCGTTGAGGAGAATATCACAGGTGCCAAGCTTTGCGTTGACCGTTTCGCGGGCTTTTTCCATACTCTCTTTGCTGAGCACGTCACAGCCGACAGCTATTGCGGTGCCGCCGTCAGCGTTTATCTCATCGGCTACCTTTTGTGCCGCAGGCTCGTTTAAATCCAGCACGGCAACTTTTACGCCCTGTTTTGCAAGAGTTTTTGCAAAATCAGCACAGAGGACTCCGCCTCCGCCCGTTACAACGGCAACTCTGCCTTTAAGGTTTTCGTGTACCATAGCTTATTTTCCCTCCGATTTTTTGACGGCTTCAAAAAGTCCGTTAAGATATGCCGCGCCCAATGCTCTGTCATACAGTCCGTATCCGGGACGTGCGACCTCGCCCCAAATCATTCTGCCGTGGTCGGGACGGACATAGCCGTCAAATCCCACGTCCACAAGCGCTTTTACTATCTCATACATATCAAGCGAGCCTGTTTCCGACTCGTGAGCAGTCTCGTTGAAATGTCTGCCCTCCACATTAACATTGCGAAGATGGGCAAAGTAAATCCTGTCGCCGAATTCACGTATCATAGACGGAAGATCATTATCAAGGTTAGCGCCCAAAGAGCCTGTGCAGAAGGTAAGTCCGTTATATTTATTATCAACCATCGTGAGCAGTTTTTTCAGCGCGTCACGGTTTGTGATTATTCTCGGCAGACCGAAGATATCCCATGGGGGATCGTCGGGGTGTATAGCCATTTTTACGTCGCATTCCTCGCAGACGGGCATAATGCTTTCAAGGAAATATTTAAGGTTATTCCAAAGATCCTCTTTCGTGACACCCTTGTATTTTTCGAAAAGTTCCTTTATCTCGGGCATTCTTTCGGTCTCCCAACCGGGCATGGCATAACCGTTTGAATTGTCGTCAATATCCTTGAACATCTGCTCGGGGCTTTTGCCCTCTATCTGCAATCCGTCGTATGAAAGGCAGGTAGCTCCGTCCCCCATATCCATGGCGAGATCGGTCCTTGTCCAGTCAAAAACAGGCATAAAGTTATAGCAGATGACCTTAACACCCGCTTTGGCAAGATTGCGGATACTGATTTTATAATTCTCGATATATTTTTCTCTTGTAGGCAGACCGATCTTTATATCTTCGTGGATATTTACGCTTTCAATACATTCCATTGAAAGACCTGCGTCCTCGATCTCCTTTTTCATTTCCATTATCATATCCAGCGGCCACGCTTCGCCTGCCGGAAGACTGTGCAGAGCGGGAACCACGCCGACAACACCGGGTATTTGCTTAATATCGGCAAGGGATACCGTGTCTTTTTCGCCGCCGAACCATCTAAATGTCATTTGCATAGGCTTTTCCTCCTTAATTTAGGGTTGCTATAAATTGTATCACTTTGTTTATTTTAATTCAATGCTCATCGGGGAAATTTGCATCATTTTCCCAGTATTCCACGTCATATTCGTCGTTATCGGGGTCATAAATATCCCACAGGTCCCGTTCATCATCTACCGTAACGGTCTGAGCGGGACATTCAGCGATAGCCTCAGCCTTCATACACTTTGTCCAAATTGACGGCGTGATACGCAGGGTATATCCGCACGAGTTGGGGGTGAGCCATTCGTGCATAGGTGCTTCAGGCAGGGCGTAAGCCGTCATTATTGACATTATTACGCCGCCGTGAGTGATAACGGCAGTATTTTTCGTCCCCGCCCGTATTACCGCATCGACGATTTTTTCAAAGCAGGCGCAAACTCGGTAATTAAATCTTACCTGACTGTCGCCGAAGGGTGCCGCCTTATTTGGATTTGAGCCTGAAAGCCACTCGGCAAAATCGGGGTCGTTTTGCAGTTCCTCAGCCGTTTTGCCCTCGAACTCGCCGAAATCGTATTCGATAAGGTCGTTAAGTATTATAGGCTCTTTATCGGGATAAATCTCCTTTGCCGTTTCTAAGCAGCGTTTAAGGGGGCTGGAAAAAACAGCATCTACTTGCGGGTAGTCGCCGTAGTTATCCATAATATCATGAAGCTGTGCTATTCCCTCTTTGCAAAGGGGAATGTCGGTATGTCCGATGTATCTTCCCTCTAAATTTCCTGAGGTCATAGCGTGGCGGATAAGATGAATTTGGTAGGTTTTCATAGAAATTCTCCCATAATTTTATTAAATCAGTCAATATACAAACTGTTGAATTGTTAGTATAATTCTATTACTTTTTGTATAATAAGGTGTTGAAAATGAGTACGACCGTCGCCGCAAGGCTTGTCTCTTTGAGAAAAGATAAAAGAATAAGCCAAAAGGACGCCGCAAAATCGCTGGGCGTGTCCCAAGCACTCTTATCCCACTATGAAAACGGAATACGCGAGTGCGGTCTTGATTTTTTGTGCAGAGCATCGTCTTTTTATGACGTGAGCTCCGACTATCTTTTGGGACTCAGCGACACGCGTATAGCCGCTGACACTCTTTTTGATTTTTCCGACATTCCGCAGGACAGAGAGCTGCGACTTAATACTATTTTTCGTGCAGCGGCAGTGCTTTTGGAAAAAATCGGAAAAAGCTCAAACGGTTCCGCCGAAAATGTAAGGGCAGTGTATCTTCTCACGATTTATAAGATCTACGTCTGCGCAGTAAATTCGGGAATCCTTCCCAAAGACAGCCGATTGCACGACGGACTGGTGCCGTTCATATCGTCAAATATGCTTGATCATGCGCTTACAGGTCTTAAAACCGACGAAACCGCAAAGCCGAAAAAGAACGTGCCGCTGCCGCTCTGCCTTGATACTGTGGTTACGGAATCAATAAAACTCATTGACGAGCAAATCGCCGCTATGTATAACGGCTCAAAAAAATAATCACACAAGTTCTTTATAAATAAGACTTTTTTTGATACCCGTCTCCGATGCGGCGGTTTTCGCCGCCTCGTTGACGCTCATACCGCTTTTTACAAGCTCTTTTGCAATTTTTACAGCCTGTTCAGGTGTAACAGGCTGTTCTTTTTTATCCTTTTTTATACCCTCGAGTATAAGCACGTATTCGCCGCGCGGATTTTCGTTTTCAAAGTATTCGCACGCACCGCAGAGCGTGGTTCGCATTACCGTTTCGTGAATCTTAGTTAACTCCTTGACTACGGCTATTTCACGGTCGCCGAAAGCGTTCAGCATATCCTTAAGCGTGGCTTTCAGCTTATGGGGAGCCTCGTAAAATATCATAGTCCTGCTCTCGTTTTTAAGCTCGTCCAGGTGCTCACGGCGGCTTTGCTTATTCACGCTTAAAAATCCCTCAAAGGTAAAACGTCCGTTTTCCATTCCGCTGACCGCCAGCGCCGTGGCAAACGCCGTGGGTCCGGGAACGGACTCCACTGTAATTCCTCGCTCTCTGCAAAGACGGACAAGCTCCATACCCGGATCGGAGATACAGGGCATACCTGCATCGGTAACCGCGGCACAGCTCTCGCCGCCCAGAATTTTCTCCACTATAATTTCTCCGCGCTCGATTCGGTTATGCTCGTAATAACTGATAAGCGGTTTTTTTATGCCGAAATGATTTAACAGCTTTGCGGTAACGCGGGTGTCCTCCGCCGCTATAAAATCAACGCTTTCCAAGGTTTGCAGTCCCCGTGGGGAAAAATCGGAAAGATTGCCGATGGGTGTTCCCACAATATATAATTTTCCGTTCATTTTTTCACCACGCATTTATTGTGTGTTCTGTCTTTCGACGGTCTTTCGGTACTTTTCTGTAATTAACAGCATTTCCGAACTCGGAGTCCCCGTATCGGTTTCAACAAGCAGAGGCTTTTCTACTTTAAGTCCGTTTTGTCCGCCGCGTCTGCCCTCGATGAGCACCAGCCACGGCTGAGTATCGCCGCGTTTTGAGACAAAACGCAGTCTTTTAGGCTCGATTCCGTGCTCATGCATAGCGGTCATAGCATCAAATACCCTTTCGGGTCGGTGACAAATGCAAAATCTGCCGCCGAATCTCAAAAGCCTTGATGCACACCTTGCTATATCATCAATATTGCAAGCAACCTCATGCCGTGCAATACGTGCGCATTCGTCGTCGTTTTTTATTCCGCTGTCAGCGCCCTTATAAGGCGGATTCATAGTAACTAAATCAAAGCTGCCTGTCTCAAAAACGCTGTCCAACTGCTTTAAGTCACGGTTAAATACCGTGATTTTTTCGTTATTATTTCCTGCAAGCGAGCGGGACATCTGCTCACAGGCGTTCTCCTGTATTTCAACTGCACATATCTTTTCACACAGTCCGTCACGCAGCCATAAAAACGGTATTATACCGCATCCGCTGCCTAAATCGCAGGCTATATCACGTTTTTTCGGCGCGGCAAAATGCGCTAAAATCAATGCATCCGTCCCGAATGTGTGATTTTTTGAAACTATCAGCCCAATACCGTTGCCCAGCTCTTCTATATGCTCGCCCTCATAGAGGGGTGTACTGTTCTTATTCAACGTAAATATCCTCAACGTCGTCCATACTTCTGATCGTAGACGTTATAACAGAAATTGAATCGTCATTTTGCGGGAATACAAGCACCTTGATAACAGATGTATCCTTATGTCGCTTGAATTTTAAATTTGAGTGATCGGTATACACAATTTCCATTGAGTGTATCGTTCCGCCGCACTGTCTGATGGTTTTTGTTATTATCGGCACTTGAACGCCAACATTTTTTATCTCGATATATATCATTTTTCCTGCCGAGCCGCGAACGATAACTCTTTTAAGAGAGTTAAGGGTAAGATAAATCACGCCGGTTGCCACAAGTGCTCCCGCAACGAACCCCGAGCCGACCGCTATACCGATGCACGCAACCGCCCAAAGGCTTGCGGCGGTGGTAAGACCTTTTACCGAAAATCCCTCGCGCAAAATCGTACCTGCACCGAGGAAACCGATACCGCTGAGTACCTGAGCACTCATTCGCGTGACGTCAGCCTCAAGCCCTCTGCTTTCCGTAATATAAACCGAGGTGAGCATAACAAGTGCCGAGCTGACCGCCACAAGAACATGCGTGCGGAAGCCTGCCGGACGGTGAGAATGCTCGCGCTCAAAGCCTATTATACCGCTGAAGAGCGCCGCCAATGCCAGTTTCCACAGCGCGTCTATTATAAATCTTATCTGATCGAAGCTCCAAATCCATAAAAATACGTCTTTAACAGAATTTAAAGTATCTGTCAAAATATTCATCTCCCAAACGAATAAAAGCTAAATTTTTCTGATGATCGGCAAAAGCGACAGTATTACCGCCCACATTGCCTGATATATTATAATCTGCCAAAAGCCAACCTGTGAGAGTCCCGATAAAAATGCCAGCAGAGTTACAAGCACAACGCCCAAAGATGCTGAAATAAGCTGCACCACGCGTGAGACATTGATAAAGGAATTTATGCCGAGAGCGCTGTGAATAGCTTTGAGCATAGTTATTACGCTTCCGTTATGTATTATTTTTGCATCAGAGCGAGGGCGGGACTCGTTTTTGATTTTTGTGAACATATCACCCGCCACGGGATTTATTATTTTAATAACGTCCGACGGCAGACCGAATTCTTTTTCAAGAAATTCCTCTGTGATATTCGCATCAGAGGTTCTGAAAAATATGGTAATACCGTCCTTTTCCAAACGGCGCATATATTTTGCCGTTTCCTCGTCCGCCTTATAAACCACCACGAACATAGCGGCAATTTTGCCCTCAAGTGCAAGATAAATTACGTTTCTGCCCTCGGATTTGTATTTTTCCTCCAGCTCTTTATCGGGAATCTCCACATTGTGATGCATAAGCAGCTCACGGTTGCCCACAAGAACTCTGTAATTATTTATCCAGCACGAGCAACCGAGCCTTTCCTCATAAGCCAATGTTTCAACGGGTAAAAGCAGCTCTTTTTTGCCGACGATCACGCCGTTGAATATGTCGGAGAGCACTCCGCCCGACGCGATTATTACGGACGCGGTATAAAGTATCGCCTCGTCTATGCGCATTTTATGATAGAGCTTTATGCCCTCGATGTTGCACGCACCGCTGACGAAAGCGTCGCACGCGTCGATAATTACGCCGTTGGAATTAACTGCATCCTCCACGGCACTATAGCCGTTTATAACCGTACCTTCCGCACGCAGTTTTTTATTGGCGGCAGAAAGATTTACCGCAGACAGAATTCCTGCCGACACAGGGAGCCCCATAAGCACTGCCCCCGCGAATACGCTTACGGCGGCAAAAATGTTTTTGGACACGAAGCCGTATGCAAGTCCCATAACTATCGCTGCCGCAAGAACCAGAGGTACTGCTATTTTCAAAAGGGAACCGGTGACCTCCGCAGACCGTGAAATCTCGACAAATCTCGCGGGAAAATCTACTTTCGCCGAATATTTTATATCGGGGTCGCCCAGCATAAGTCCGCGTGCGATCTCATTGGCTGTATCCTCGTCACCGATATTTTCCACACTGTAAAACTCTCTCTCTTCGTCAGAGATAACAGCGAAATTTCCTATGTCGTTTTTGCATCTTATCAGCTCGCCGACCGCATTCGCTATCATGGGAAGTACCGCCGCACCGGCGATTATGGACGCTGAGGACTCTATATCATCGGCAAAGCCGAATGCCACCAAGCATTGCACAAGTCCCGCCACAGCGGACACCGCAATGACCGTGTTCATATCCACGGTTTTGCTTTTAATGCCGCGCAGAGCCTTACCGAAGCTCGAAAAGCTTATTACCGATGCTGCCAGCAGCAGTAATATTTGAACTGATACGTAAACGTATTCGCTGCCTCCATACAGCTCAAAATTTCCGCTGCCTGTGCCCGCAATAGCCGACAGAATACCCATTACTGCACAAAGAACCGATAAGAATATGATTTTTACGGTAAGCGCTGCTTTTTCATTTGCGAAAACCTTTAGGACTGCGGTCTTATCTTTCGGGCCGAAAAATTCTCTCGCTACCGCCACAGTGCGGCGCTCATAATGTCTTTTAGGTGCAGGGTCATCTGTCTCTTTCTCCGCAAAGGTTCTGCGGCTTACAAATTCATCCACTATTTCCTTGCGGCTCTCGTAAAGCTCAGCCTCCGCCTGCTCCTCTGACTGCTGCATTACAGGCTCAATGTCGTCCGAGAAGCCTTCAAGCATAATTTGATTTTCGGCAACAATATCGTCCTTATTTATTTTTAACTGATCGGAGCGCTCTCTTTCAAGCTCACGCTGAGCCGAGACTATCGTGGGAATCGGTTGAATTCCGTCGGTATTCTCAGTCAGCACACCATTTTTCCTCACGACTACGCCGGGGGTCTCGACAGTCTTGGGAAGAGCTATTTTAATATGCTCCTGCGTTTTTTCAATTCTTTGCACGGGGCGGTTCATAAAGTGCTTTCTGTACTTTTCTTCGCCCATAACAGGGGTGGACAAGGGTTCCGCCTCACCTGTTGTGGTCCTTGTGACCACGTTTCCCAAATTGTGCGAAATGTTGGGATTATATTCTCCGCGGATCTTTACCTCATTGAAAAGCCGTGTTTTTTCAATGGATATTTGTCCGCTTACGGATTTCAGTTCTTTCTTTTCTTCTTTTTTCTCTTTTTTCTCTTCGGCTTCGCCGCCTATATGAGCTCCGTCCGCTGCCAAACCTAATTGTCCGTCGTCATCAACCAACACACTGACATCACCGTTTGCTTTTTCGTCTTTTAACGGCTGCATTTCCGTTTGCGGATGTTTCACTTTACTGAAGCTTTGAACTTTTTTCCGAAGCTCCTCGGCATCACGCTGTTTTCCTGCCGCTTTTTCCGCTTTTTTTTCCTCTGACGGCTCATTTGCATTCTTTTTCACATCCGAATACGAAGTCCTTAAAACCTCAGGCTTGCTGTCACCGGAAATCTCCGCAATAAGCCTGTCAATATCGTCTGCGGAATACTCCGAGCCAGGTGTGCCGCTGTCAGAATACTCTTTAGTCGTTTCAAGTATCTCGTCAATAAGCAAATCAGGTATTTTTTCTGCCATAATAAAATTCCCCCGACTAAGTTTACCGTTTATACATAAATTCGTACATTAAAATTCCGCCTGCAACCGAGGCATTGAGCGAATTTATTTGCCCTTTCATCTTTAAGGATATGATAAAATCGCATTTTTCACGGACGAGTCTGCTCATTCCGTCACCCTCCGAGCCGATAACCAGCGCCGCCGCGCCGTCAAGGTCCATACCTCTCACATCTTCGCCGTCCATATCCGCACCGTATATCCAAACGCCGCGCTTTTTCAAGTCGTCAAGCGTTGACGCAAGGTTTGAAACACGTGCCACCTTCATATACTCCAAAGCGCCTGCACTTGTCTTGCCCACGGTGTAATTAAGCGATGCACTGCGCCTTTTCGGAATGATTATTCCGTGCACGCCCGCGGCTTCGGCAGTACGGATTATCGCACCTAAATTGTGCGGATCCTCGATCCCGTCACAGATAACGATAAAAGGCGGTTCGCCGCGATCCTCCGCCACAGCGAAAATATCTTCAACGGTTGAGTAGGTATGTGCCGCGCATACGGCGGCAACGCCCTGATGATTTGAGTGTCCGCACATAAAATCCAGCTTTTTGCGGTCGACCTCTTTAATCACAGCGCCCTTTTCACGGCACTCGCCCAGGATCTTACCTACAGAGCCGCCCCGCTCGCCGCGCAGTACGAACAGCGTGTCGATTTCCCTGCCCGATTTAATAAGCTCGGTAACAGCATTTCGACCGATTATAAGGTCCTTTTGTTTTTCTTCATTGAATTTATCCATATACATCTCCGTCAGAGTATAATAGTAGATGATACATTTTAACATCTTATTATAGCAAACGTGTAAATATTTTACAAGTGTTTTATCAATACATTGTATCGCTACCATATCTTTTCGAGGCTATTTTATTATATTTGGTATTTCACTGACCTTCGCTCCCTCTGACGAGAGAGTATTTCCGCTTCCTCTTTGAGGGAGCCTATTCTCTTGTAGGGACGGGTACCCACACCCGCCCGTGAGTTGCTGATAAAATTTAATCATATTGCGGGACGATGAGGGCATGGTCCCCTACGACTCTCCCTCCGTCAAAACCTACGGTTTTGCCACCTTCCTCGGGGAGGGAGGGGATATTCGATATTTGCACAAAATATTACGACGGAAAGAGTAAAACACTCTTTCCGCCGTAATACGTTTGCTTATATTTTTTTAGAAAATGTGGAATTTTACAACAAGCGCCGCAAAGACTATTGAGACCATTGACAAAAGCTTGATAAGAATGTTTATGGCGGGACCCGAGGTATCCTTGAACGGGTCGCCTACGGTGTCACCCACGACAGCAGCCTTGTGCTGCTCGCTGCCCTTTCCGCCGTGAGCGCCGCCCTCGATATACTTTTTCGCGTTATCCCACGCGCCGCCCGAGTTGGACATAAACACAGCTATCAAAAAGCCCGTTACCGTTGCGCCTGCAAGCAGTCCCACAACGCCCTGGTATCCGAGTATCAATCCCGCCGCAATAGGAGTCACAACCGCAACGATAGTTGGAAGAACCATCTCGCGAAGGCTGGATTTTGTGCAAAGGTCAACGCAGGAGGCATAATCGGGGTCGGCTTTACCGTCCATAAGACCTGTTATCTCTTTAAACTGACGGCGAACCTCAATAACTATGCTCTGCGCCGCACGTCCGACAGACTCCATGGTAAGCGCCGCAAAGAGGAACGGCAGGCAGCCGCCTACGAACATACCGATGAGAACTACAGGATTCATAAGGCTGAAATCGTCAAAGGAAGCGTCAGGATTGACGGTTTTGACCTTTTCAATATATGATGCGATAAGCGCCAAAGCCGTAAGCGCGGCAGAGCCGATGGCAAAGCCCTTACCCGTTGCCGCAGTGGTGTTGCCCAGTGAGTCAAGAGCATCTGTACGCTCTCTGACCTCTGCGGGAAGTCCCGACATTTCAGCAATTCCGCCTGCGTTATCGGCAACAGGACCGTAAGCGTCGGTAGCAAGAGTGATTCCAAGTGTTGAGAGCATTCCCACAGCCGCAAGTGCTATGCCGTAAAGTCCCGACTCTGTGGCAGCCCCTCCGCCTGAAAGGAAGAATGCACAAAGTACGCTGATAGCGACAATTACTATCGGCACGGCTGTGGATTTCATACCCAGTCCGATACCGCCGATTATAATGGTAGCCGAACCCGTCTCCGATGTAGCCGCAAGCTTTTTGGTGGGCTTATATGTGTCGGAAGTAAAGTATTCGGTCGAAAATCCGATAAGCACGCCTGCCAAAAGTCCCGCTATAATAGCTCCGTAAAGTCCCAAGCTCTCCTTACCGAGAACGAACCATACAACAGGCAAGGCAATTATTGCTATTACTACGGCGCTCAGATTAGTACCGCGGCGAAGAGCCTTCAAAAGAGCCTTTTGGTCGATGCTCTCACCCGTGCGGACAAAGAACGTGCCGATAATTGACATAATTATGCCGACAGCCGCCAAAAGCATAGGCACTGCCATAGCCTTTATGTCTCCGCCGAACGCCGAAACGCCGAGAGCTGATGCAGAAATGACAGAGCCAACATAGGACTCATAAAGATCTGCACCCATTCCTGCAACGTCGCCTACGTTATCGCCCACGTTATCGGCAATAACGGCAGGATTGCGCGGGTCGTCCTCGGGGATACCCGCTTCGACCTTACCAACAAGGTCGGCACCCACGTCTGCGGCCTTAGTGAATATACCGCCGCCCACGCGGGCAAACAACGCCATTGAGGATGCGCCCATACCGAAGGTGAGCATTGTTGTCGTGATAGTTGACGGATCAAGCTTAAATATAAATTTCAAAATAAAGAACCAAACCGAAATATCAAGAAGTCCCAAACCCACAACGGTAAAGCCCATAACCGAACCTGCCGAGAACGCAACGCGAAGTCCGCGGTTAAGTCCCTCACGGCAGGCGTTTGCCGTTCTTGCATTGGAAAGCGTGGCTATTTTCATACCGATAAAGCCCGAAAGTCCCGAGAAAAATCCGCCCGTAACGAATGCAAAGGGCACGAACCAAGTAAGCAGATCAAAAGCAGCCATTACGCAAAGCACCACGAACATACCCGCAAAGAATATTGCTACCACTGAATACTGTCGTTTGAGATATGCGTTTGCTCCCTGACGGATAGATTTCGAAATTTTCTGCATTTTTTCTGTACCCTCAGAAAATTTAAGCACCCTTTTTGCGGTAAATCCGGCAAAAAGCAGTGCGATCACAGCTCCTAAGAAGGTAAAGAGAACCAGATAAGTCTCCACAACATCATTCCTTTCAAAGCGTATAGATATATATTACTACTGTATTTATTATATACCCGTTTTTTTAATTGTCAACAGTTTAACAATCTTTTTCTCGATTTTGTGAATTGTGCATAAAAGAAAATTGCAAAATTGAATATAATAATGTGATCAAGCCGTTCAATTTGAAAGAGTGAATTGAGCATCCTGCATTTTTACGGCAAAATGCGGTTTGTAGTTATCAGTTCAACGCCTGCAGCCGTTAAAATATCGGCTAATACGGTGTTATCTATCGTCCAGGCTGCGAGTTTAAGTCCTTTTTCCTTTGCATATTTCACGGCTTTCGCACCGGGAATTACATTTAATCCGTAGAAATCCAGTCCGTCTATCCCGTTCTCGATGCACATATCTACTGCTTCTTTCGTAGGCTTGCCGACTAAATACATCATCTCGATATCGGGTGAAAGTTCGCGAAGTTCTTTAAGATAATCAAGCTCAAAAGATATTATCACCGCTTTTTCAATAAGTCCGTGCTGCTCCAGCGATATCAAAAGTTCGGGAAAATACTTTGTATCGCAGGATTTTATCTCGATAATGGGAATTATATCACTGCCGTCGCACACGCTGAGTGCTTCCTCCAATGTGGGGATTTTCAGCTCGGAATAATCTTCTATGCCGTTGCCGTTGTCGATATTCAGCTGTTTTATCTCATCAAGAGTAAACGATGACACATCACCTGTACCGTCAGTCATATCGTCCACGGTATCGTTATGTATTACCACCCATTTGCCGTCGGAGGTCGTATGAATATCGAATTCAAAAGCGTAAAAGCCCTCGTCCGCAGCCGATTGAAATGCGGGCACGGTGTTTTGAGGGCAGAGCGCCGAAAGTCCTCTGTGGGCGGCAAATTTAGGAGCTTTGCCCACCATCTTTGCCACCGACAAATTACTTGAGATGGTTTTTGAAGCAACCTGCGGTATGATTATAACGGCAAGCACAAGTACTATTGACAGCAACACTGCCAACAGTTTTTTCACTTTTTTTGACATAAAAACCATCTCCAAATCAATAATGCAAAATACCCCTCCCTCAAAGAGAGAGCGAAATAGACCTCCCTTATCAGAGTGAACCGGCATCAGTACCTTTTTTACGATGTCATACCTTTAACATATCGCTTGAAGAATGTCAGTGCACCTTCGACACTTGAAAGCGGCAGTCTTTCGTTGGTACCGTGAGTGCAAAGCAACAGCCTTGTGTCCGCCACGAAGGGCGCAAAACGGTAGATGTTTTCGCATACGTTCTCATAATTATATGAGTCCGTAGCGCCCATTACGAGGAACGGCACAACAAGATTTTTTTCGTCCGCACTCTCGCTCAGCTCTTTTATGATTTTAAACGCTCTTGAGTCTGTAGACGAAACCTTTGAAGCCTCTTTACTGGTGAGCCCTTCAATATCGATTTTCTTGTTGCGGACAGATTTTCTGATATGCTCCTCAACGTCCTTTATGGTAACCCCCGGCATTGTGCGGAAATTTACGGTTATGGATGCCTTTTGCGGCAAGACGTTAAACTGAGGACTGCCCGATGCCATAGTTACAGCCGTACAGGTGCGGATAAGCGATGCGGCAGGCGGGATCTTTGTCATTATTTTAATGATTATCGGTTTTAAAAGCCACAGATTGCAGAAAAGCAGTCTCGCGGGATATGTGCAGCGCTTGCCGACACCCTTAAATAAGTCACTTACAAAATCCGGCATTGTCGCCTTGAACTGGTGATTTTCAATGTCTCTTATAACGTTCGCGAGCTCGCCCAGCGCCGTGTGCTCAGGCGGCTGTGAGGAGTGTCCGCCCTTGGCGTTAACGCTGATTTTATAATTTACACTGCCCTTTTCGGCTATACCCACACCGACAAGGTTACAGTCAACTATCCCTTTGACATTTGCGGGCAGTATTGCTCCGCCCTCGTCAAGAACTGCTTCAAGATGAACACCATGCTCAGCAAGATAATCTGCCATAGCCTTGGCTCCGTTATCGGGAGCGGCGACGACCTCCTCGTTATGACCGAGGCAGACGTATACGGTGCGTTTGGGCTGATATCCTTCAGCGATAAGCGTTTCCATACATTCCATAACGGCTATGAGGTGGTTTTTCATATCCATAGCACCTCTGCCCCATATGAACTCACCGTCGTTTTCGCCACTGAACGGCTCGTGCTCCCAGTCGCCCTCAGTTCCATCAGCTATGGGCACAACGTCCTGGTGGGCAAGCAGGGCTATTCCGTCCAAAGACGGGTCAGTGCCCTCCCATTTATAAATAAGGCTTGCATCGCCGACCTTTGTTTTTGTCATAGCCTTATGGACAAGGGGATAACGCTCCTCCAAAAATGCGTGGAATTTATCAAATTCCGACCAATCCACCAGCTCATGGTCATAATTGGATATTGTCTTGATTTTGATAGCATCGCTCAAATTACGGCAATAGCGGTCAAAATCAATATTTTCGGGTTCAAGCTCCCTTTTTTCCGTCTTTTTTTCCGTGTAAAATGCCGCACGGATAAGCGTGATGACAATAAACACACATATAATGCCCAAGATTATCCAAAGGAACATCATAGTTCAGCACCTCATTTATATTTTTATCGGTAAAATCTTAATTTATCCAAATAACGACATTTGAGCCTCTTCGGGCAGTCCGTCAAGAGCTCCCACCTCTTTTAACGCGGTGATGACCGAGCTTGATGCGCCTGTTTTTGCCTGAAAATCGTCCACAGATACAAAATCTCCGCTCTCGTCACGACCTTTTGCAAGTCCTGCCGCAGCCTTTCCGCCTACGCCGCTGAGAGCCGCAAAGGGCATTCTGATTTTTCCGTCCTCAATATAATATTCAGCAGCCTTTGACTTATAGATGTCGACAGGCAGCAGCTCAACGCCCCTTGCCATCATCTCATTTACCACCTGTAATGCAGTAAACTGATCGCTTTCCTTGGCGGTCATCGGCTTTTTGTTTTTATCGTTGGGGTCGCCTCGCAGCTCAAGCATTTTTCTCTTTACCGCGTTTCTGCCCTGAAGCACGGTTACGGCGTCAAGGTCGCCGCCGCGAACAGTCAAAAATGCCGTGTAATATTCAAGCGGCTTATATATCTTATACCAACCCAAACGCAGAGCAGCGATAACATAAGCCGCCGCGTGAGCCTTGGGGAACATATATTTTATTTTCATACAGGAATCAATGTACCATTCGGGCACATTGTTATCTCTCATAGCCTTAAAATGATCCTCGGTAAGCAGCTTTGTCGCCTTACCCTTACGGACTATCTCCATAATCTTGAATGCCATATCAGGCTCAAGACCCGCGTGCATAAGGTAGATCATTATACTGTCACGTGTTCCGATAACGTCGGAAATAGTACACGTTCCGTTCTTGATAAGCTCCTGAGCATTGCCCAGCCACACGTCTGTGCCGTGAGAAAGTCCCGATATTTGCAAAAGGTCTGAGAAGCATTTCGGCTGAGCCTCCGTGAGCATTCCGCGAACGAAATCCGTTCCCATTTCGGGGATGGACAGCGTTCCCGTTTGAACGCCGATATCGTCAGGTGTTAAGCCTAACGGAGCAGGACTTGTGCAAAGCTTTATTATCTCCGGATCGCATACGTCAACGTCCATAACGTTTATGCCTGTCAGATCCTCAAGGTGCTTATAAAGCGTGGGAACATCGTGACCGAGAATATCCAGCTTTAAAATAGTATCGTGCAGGAAATGGAAGTCGAAATGTGTGGTCTCCATATCGGACGAGGTATCGTCGGCGGGATACTGAACGGGTGTGAAATCATAAACGTCAAATTCGGCGGGGACAACGACCATTCCGCCGGGGTGCTGACCCGTAGTCCGCTTGATTCCCGTACAGCCGCGGGTGAGCCTGTCCTCCTCCGCACGGGTAACAACTCTGCCCTTTTCCTCAAGATACTTTTTAACGAAGCCGTAGGCAGTTTTGTCGGCGACTGTGGCGATCGTTCCCGCCTTGAAAACGTGGGTTTTGCCGAAAAGCTCCTCAGTATAACGGTGGGCACGTCCTTGATAATCACCTGAAAAGTTCAGGTCGATATCGGGGGCCTTGTCGCCGTGGAAGCCCAAAAACGTCTGGAAGGGTATTTCGTGTCCGTCACGGATCATGGGCTTATCACAGTGAGGACAGTTTTTCGGCGGCATATCAAAGCCCGAGCCGTATTCGCCGTTTAAGAAGAATTCGCTGTGCTTGCAGTGGGGGCAGCGGTAGTGGGGAGCTAAAGGATTTACCTCTGAGATACCTGCCATGGTAGCAACAAACGAAGATCCGACAGAACCACGGGAGCCAACGTGATAGCCGTGAGCCTCGGAATCCCACACAAGCTTTTGTGCGATTATGTAAAGAACGGCAAAGCCGTGTTCAATAACGGAGTCAAGCTCCATTGAAAGTCTGTCCGCCACGTATTCGGGTACGGGATCGCCGTACCATTCCTTAGCCTTATCCCAGCAGATTTTGCGAAGCTCGTCCTCCGCTCCGTCAATGGACGGTTGGAAAGTACCCTTTGGTATAGGTCGCACCTGCTCTATCATATCGGCAATTTTATTTGTATTTTCGACCACTATCTCATACGCCGTATCCTCGCCCAAATATGCAAACTCGCCGAGCATCTCCTCGGTAGTTTTAAAATAGAGCGGAGCCTGAGTATCGGCATCCTTAAATCCCTGTCCTGCCATCAAAATTGCACGGTACATAGCATCCTCAGGGTCCATAAAATGTACGTCACCGGTGGCAACGGTCATTTTACCAAGTGAATCGCCGAGAGCGATGATTTTTCTGTTTATATTTTCAAGATCCTCGTGTGTTTTGATGTGTGCGTATTCGGGACGGTCGGAGCGGATCATAAATTCGTTGTTGCCGTTGGGCTGAATTTCAAGGTAATCATAAAATTCGGCGATTTTACGGATCTCCTCCTCGGGCTTTCCGAATACTACAGCTCTGTAAAGTTCTCCGGCTTCACAGGCCGAACCGATAATCAGCCCCTCTCGGTGCTTGATTATTTCGGAGCGGGGCATTCTCGGTCTTTTATAAAAATAATCAACATTTGAAAGTGAAATAAGCTTGTAAAGGTTTTTAAGTCCTACCGCGTTTTTCACGAGTATTATTATGTGGTAACGCTGTAAGCCTTTAAGGTCGGCATTCGGGTCTGCCATATCGTCGATAAGATAACCCTCAACGCCGTAAATCAGCTTGATATCCTTGCCTTCACCTGCCGTCATCGCATCGGGATACCCTTGAGCAACGCCGTGGTCCGTTATGGCGATTGCAGGATGTCCCCATTCGATGGCACGCTCAACAAGCTTGTCAGCAGGTGTCATACCGTCCATTGCGGACATATTGGTGTGCAGGTGCAATTCAACACGCTTTTTCGGTGCATTATCTTGCTTTCTGATACGCTTAACGGTATTTACCGAAGTAGCTGAAATAATATTCTCACCCGAGAATTTATCGAAAGTCACCCTGCCGTAAACGAGTACGGTCATACCGTCCTTCATGGCACTGATAAAGGACTTTACCTTGTCGCAGTTTTCAAAAATCTTTACCGAATATGAATATGTATTGTCCGTTATGTTAAAGAGGATTATATTGTTTTTGCCGTCTCTTGTGGTTTTTACGTCAAAGCCGAACACCTCACCCCAAACGACAACTGCTCCGCTCTCAATATTTATTTCACTGAGAGCTTGTATTTTTGAGGTTCTGATAACACCGCCGTAAATCGGCTTTTGTGTTTCAAGATAAAGCGGAATACCCTCGACCACCTTGTGATTTTTAGGGTCGGAGGCAAAGGCATCGGCAGATATCTTAGCCGCACGAAGCATTTCCTCATCGACCTTTTTCTGCATTGAATCCAGCGCGGCTTCGGTATCAAAATCTTTTTGCAAAAAGCT
Organism: Oscillospiraceae bacterium; assembly: GCA_022508805.1. Lineage (GTDB taxonomy): Bacteria > Bacillota > Clostridia > Oscillospirales > Acutalibacteraceae > Fimenecus. Next base: position 162,319 of record JAFLUM010000001.1, read on the forward strand.
TACCGAGCACTCAAATCCGAAAATTTCACGGATTATCTTTTCGATTTCCCTATCACAACCGCTGTCTATGAGTATATCTCTGCCGCCTTTTTTAAGTTCGACAGTTAAATCTTTGCCCGAAAGCGAATACCCGGCGCCGTTAAAATATCCGTTTGCTACCACTGCACGCTTTTTAAGTATTGCAGTGACAATATCCATATATCCCGTGTGAAAGCCTGTTCTCGACTCGTCGCACACGACGGTGATATCCGCCTGTATTGCATCAGAGAGTATTTTTTCTATCTCTTTTACTCTGCTGTTATCTATTACTTTATAAGGTTTTACGGTTAACCTTGCAGCCTTCTCATTTTCGGTCGTCACGAGACTGCAAATCTCTGCCGCGGCAATGTCGGGATAATTACCGCAATCCAAATATTCACCGAAAAGCTCTTCAAAAATTGCCATATGTATTCCCCGTTACATTTTTTCTATTTCATTTAACAGCTCGTCCACTATTTTTTCTTCCGTCACCTTTTTAAGCACCTCGCCGTGCTTGAAGATCACACCGCAGCCGTCTCCGCCTGCGACGCCGATGTCAGCCTCTCTCGCCTCACCCGGTCCGTTGACAACACAGCCCATAACGGCAACCTTTAAAGGTTTTTTACAGTCGGACAGGGCGTTTTCGATTTTATCTGCCAAAGATATTAAATCAATTTTCGTTCTTCCGCAGGTGGGGCAGGACACGATGCTGACACAGTCAGTCTTTATTCCTGCCGCTTTTAGAATATCAAAACCCGCCTTGACCTCTTTTACGGGGTCGGCGGTCATTGAAACGCGTACGGTGTCACCTATGCCGTCAAGCAACAGTGAGCCTATGCCTATGCTCGATTTCACCAAAGCAAAGTGCTGCGTTCCCGCTTCGGTAACGCCCAAATGCAGCGGATAATCGCACATTTCGGCGACTAAGCGGTATGCTTTTACCATTTTTTGCACGTCAGAGGATTTAATTGACACGACTATATCGTTAAAATCGTATTTTTCTAAAAGAGCTATGTGGCGCATAGCGCTTTCCGCCATAGCCTCGGGGGTGGGAGCGCCGTATTTTGCAAGCAGCTCTTTTTCAAGAGAGCCGGAATTAACGCCTATCCTTATGGGCACAGAATGGAGCCTACAGGCATCGGCAACGGCACGGACACGCTCTTCGTCGCCGATATTACCGGGATTTATTCTTATCTTGTCCGCTCCCGCCGCAACGCTGTCCAAAGCACAGCGGTAATCAAAATGAATATCCGCCACCACGGGGATATTCACGGCTTCTTTAACGGCATAAAGAGTTTTTACCGCCTCTTTATTGGGAACGGTCAGGCGTATGATCTCACAGCCTGCTTTTTCAAGCGCGACAGCCTGACGTACATTGCCCTCGCAGTCCTCCGCAGGAATATTGAGCATCGACTGCACCGTGATGGGATTGTTTCCGCCGATTTTCACGTTTCCTGCCTGTACTACGCGACTTTTTCTACGGTTTATCATAAATTTACCTCTCGGATCATTTTTTAACTAAATTTACAATATCGTTAAAGGTGACAACGAGCATCAAAAGCAGTAACAGTGCCAATCCGATTCCATGAATAAGTCCTTCGTGTTTGGGATTGAGCGGTTTTCTGCGAATGCCCTCGATTATTAAGAAAAACAGCCGTCCGCCGTCCAAAGCCGGCAACGGAAGCAGGTTGAAAATACCGATATTTATTGATATAAAAGCCATCATCGTGAGTGCGGTGATAAGTCCGTCTTTGCTTACGGCCGCACTTGCCGCCGCATCTGCGATAACATTCACCGTTCCCACGGGACCCGACAGGTCTGTCAATCCGTATCGCCCTGTCACAAGATCAAAAAGGCTCAGCCACACAAGCCGCGTTATGGACGCCGCCCGTTTAAAGGAATTTGTAAATACATTTAAAAATCCGGGTTCTTCGCCCAAAACAACAAAATCGTATGTGATAAAGGTATATTTGCCATCCTTTTCCGTTTGAAAGGTGACGTCATTCAGTTCCACTTTTTCACCGCCGCGGCGGACAGTCATATCAAAAACACCGTCATCGGAACGGCTCATAAGAAATGATATGTCCATATCGGAGAATACTCTGTGACCGTCGATTACAAGTATCTCGTCGTTTTCCCTCAGTCCCGTCTGCTGACTTACGGCGTTTTCATGAAAATAGATAATCTTGTTTGTGCCGATAAGGTCTTCCATCGAGAGCACAACGGACACGATAACGAGACCTAAAATCAGGTTCATTACGGCTCCTGCGGCAACAATTATAATTTTTTGCCATACCTTTTTGCGCCCGAAGGCGTTTTCGTCCGAGCTTTCCTCGTCCTCACCCTCCATACTCACATATCCGCCGATGGGCAGCAGGCGAAGAGCGTAAGTCGTATCGCCCTTCTTTTTCTTGAATATGGCAGGTCCCATTCCAAGGGCGAACTCGTTGACCTTTACCTTAAAAAGCTTTGCAAAGGTAAAGTGACCCAGCTCATGTATTGATATTAAAAGTCCAAAAAACAGGATAGCCACCAAAAACGGCCACACCTTTGACCATATTTCCAAAAAGATCACCTTTTCTTTGCGTATTTGATAACAAGCTCTCGGGCACACCTGTCGGCGTCGTCGATATCGTCCGCCGTGTAGCTTTGTACCTTAGGAGCCTCGTTCATAACTCTTTCAGTCAATTCTCCGATATCCAAAAATCCTATTTCACCGCGCCTGAACATCAAATTTGCCTGTTCGTTGGCGCTGTTGGCGAAAGCGGGATAAAGTCCTCCGCGTGTTATGGCATCACGGCAGACGTCCATACATCTGAATGTATCGTGATCGGGTTTGTAGAATGTGAGTGTAGTAAGCTTTGCAAGGTCTAATTCACCCGTCAGTGACTCTATACGCTCAGGGTAAGTCAGCGCGTACTGAATGGGTATCTTCATATCGGGAAGTCCCAACTGCGCTATGACCGCATTATCATCATACTCCACCATTGAGTGAATTATACTCTCACGGTGAACGAGAATTTCTATTTTTGACGGAGCTACCGAAAACAGCCAAACAGCCTCAATAAGCTCCAAACCCTTATTCATCATTGTAGCAGAGTCAACGGTAATTTTTTGTCCCATACTCCAGTTCGGGTGCTTGAGCGCGTCGGCGACCGTGACATTCTTAAGCTCATCACGTGTTTTTCCGAAGAACGGTCCGCCTGAAGCTGTTAAAATTATTTTTTTCAGTGCTCTGTTTGACGGTGCACCCTGCAGACACTGGAATATGGCGGAATGCTCGGAATCCACGGGTAAAATATCGACTCCCTTTTCCCTTGCAGTTCCCGTTACAAGCTGACCGCCTGCCACAAGCGTTTCTTTATTGGCGAGAGCTATTTTTTTGCCGCAGTCAATAGCAGTAAGAGTGGGCCTGAGTCCCGCTATGCCTACCACGGCGTTTATCACCGTGTCGGCAGTCGGCTCGGCGGCACATTCGCACACGCCCGAAAGTCCCGAAAGCACCTTGGTGTCCGTATCCGCTACACGCAATTTAAGGTCTTTTGCGGCATTTTCGTCTGCCAGTGCGGCAACCTTGGGGTGGAACTCTCTTATCTGTTTTTCAATGATATCTACATTAGAATATGCCGAAAGCGCGGAGACAGAGTATCCGCACTTTCTTGCTGTTTCAAGGCTCTGGACACCTATTGAGCCCGTTGAGCCTAATATACTTAAATTTTTCGCAGTCATTAAAATACCACTCCGAAAATATTGATTACAGCGTAAAATGCAATAAGCACAAAGACCTCGCTGTCAAAACGGTCCATCATTCCGCCGTGACCGGGAACTAAATTGCTGAAATCCTTTACGCCGCAATTTCTTTTGAGCACCGAAAAGGTAAGGTCGCCCAACATTCCCGCAATGCAAAGCACGGCCGAAACGAGCGCTACCGTTAAATATTTGCCGTGAGGATTTTCAAATACAAAATTCTCAAATACCGCATAGAGAATCAATGCGCTTGCAACGCCGCCTAAAACGCCGCCGATAGCTCCCTCAACCGTCTTTTTAGGACTTACCTTGGGGCAGAGCTTATGCTTTCCTAAAAAGCTGCCTGCGAAATATGCGAAAACATCCGTAAGCCATGCGCAGAACATTACAAAAAGAATAAAGAAAAGTCCGTGTTGTTTTTCATAGCCTGCGTTGGGATAAAGCTTTTCAATTTCATTGCAATGCAGTAAAACCGATACTGCAAAGGAAATGCCCCAAGTCGTCACAATTACCGCTGCCGCATCGTGGAATTTAATATTTTCAAAATCGGCAATCATAATTACAAAGCACAAAAGCCCGTAAAGCAGAAGAAAATAAACGGGATCAAGTGTTAATCCGAGTTTTTCGCCCAAAGCTAAAAGCTGCGTTCTGAAACCGAAGCACATAGGAATAGCAAAGCTTACTATTCCCGTTAAAGCGTTCATAAGTTTATTTTTTATTCCCAGTGCATGATTTATTTCATAAGTTGCCATTATGCTCACAACGGCCGCAGCAAGGGGGAAAAGCCACGATGCAATACCGCGCAACGCCACGACCGTAATTCCTGCTATAGCACAGCAAATACCGGCAATTACTTTCTTTTTCATAGTAAAACTTATATCCTCTCTGAATATGTAAGTAAGTGATGATCACACTCCGCCGAAGCGACGGTGACGTTTTTCAAAATCACGAAGAGCTGAAACAAGATCGTCTTCAGTGAAATCGGGCCAAAGCACATTTGAAAACCACAGCTCGGAATACGCCGACTGCCAAGTAAGGAAGTTCGAAAGTCTGTATTCGCCGCTCGGTCTGATTATAAGGTCGGGGTCGGGCAGTCCTTTTGTATAAAGGCTGTCGGATATCATCTGTTCGTCAATGTCGTCTGCGGATATTTCCTCCGCCACAGCACGGCGAACGATATCCTTGACCCCCTCGGTAATTTCGTGTCTGCCGCCGTAGTTGATGGCTATATTCAAAATCACCTTGTCTTTATCACTGCTTTGAGCCTCGTTTAACTCCATAAGTGACAGAATATCAGCGGGTATGCCCTTACGCTCACCGATAAAACGCAGGCGAATGCCCTTTTCCTCATTTTCGGCTATGCGATCGTCAGCCTCCTCTAAATACTCACGGAAAAGCTGCATTATCGCCTCCACCTCTTCGGGCGGACGCTTCCAATTTTCAGTGGAAAAGGCGTAAAAAGTAATACACTTTACACCTAAATCTGCGGCAAACTCGCCTATTTTACGAAAGGTTCTTGCTCCCTCAATATGTCCTTTATATCGGGGCAGACCTCTTTGCTTTGCCCATCTTCCGTTGCCGTCCATAATAATGCCGATATGCTTTGGCAAAACGGAAAAGACAGGTAGATCTTTTTTATCCATAGCTTTTAAAACAGCAAATTATGGGCGGTCAGAGCCGCCCACACGTTTACCTTAAATCTCCATTATTTCTTTTGCTTTTTTGTCAGCCAGAGTGTCGATATCCTTGATAAAGCCGTCGGTTATCTTTTGGATCTTCGTCTCTGCGTTTTTCTGGTCGTCCTCGGTTATTTCGCTGTTCTTTTTCATAGCTTTGATCTTATCCATAGCATCACGGCGAATGGAACGGATAGCTACCTTAGACTCCTCGGCAATTTTTGCCACGTCTTTTGATAAGAGCTTCCTGCGCTCCTCAGTAAGAGGCGGGAAGGTAAGTCTTATGACCTTGCCGTCGTTTTGGGGATTTATGCCTAAATCCGATGCCTGAATAGCTTTCGCTATGGCATTTATCGATGTAGCATCCCACGGCTGGATAACAAGAATTCTGCCCTCATTAACGGAGATAGCCGCCATCTGCTGAATGGGCGTGGGAACTCCGTAATAATCCACCGATATTTTGTCAAGCACCGAGGCGCTTGCTCTGCCTGCGCGCATTGATGCGTACTCATGCTCCAAAGACGAAATGGTCTTTGTCATTTTTTCTTTCATCGTATTAAAAACAGCTTCCATTATTCCTTTTCCTCCAATACAATTGTTCCTACTTTTTTACCCAATACGGCGTCAACCATATTTTGGGGATTCTCTAAATTAAATACGAGTATGGGGATACCGTTATCCCTGCAAAGTGATGCAGCCGTGCTGTCCATAACCGCAAGTCCGCGGCTTAAAATGTCCTGATGTGTTATCACGTCAAATTTGACTGCATCCGAGAACCTGTTGGGGTCTTTGTCGTAAACCCCGTCAACGTTTGTTGCCTTGAAAATTATGTCAGCATCTATTTCGGCAGCACGAAGAGCCGCGGCAGTATCGGTCGAGAAGAACGGGTTGCCCGTTCCGCATCCGAAAATAACTATTCTGCCCTTTTCAAGATGACGTGTTGCACGGCTGCGGATATAAGGTTCGGCAATTTTATTCATTTCAATAGCCGTCTGAACGCGGACATTTACGCCCATTTGTTCAAGTGCATCGGCAAGGGCCAGCGAGTTCATTACTGTTGCAAGCATACCGATATGGTCGGCTCTGGTCCTGTCCATATTGCCGCTGGAACGACCTCTCCAGAAGTTGCCGCCGCCTACGACTATTCCTATTTCCACGCCTAAATCCGCCATCTCCTTGACAGACGCACAGACACTGTTTACGGTATTAAAATCAAATCCGTGCTTTTCTTTGCCCGCGAGAACCTCCCCGCTGATTTTCAAAAGCACTCTTTTATATTTCGGCTCCATTTTAACAGCTCCTTTTCGGTTATAGGCAATACTTCCACCTATTACCTTGTTTAGTATATTTTACATTAAAACGCCGTTTATGTAAAGATGGCATTTTTCACAATTTGGCGCATACACCCTCTGTCAATTTGAATATTGACTATTGACGGTCTGCACTATATAATTTAGTTATAAATTAGTTGGGGTGTGAGTTATGAATAAAACTCCCTTTGATATTGATGTGATAACTGAAAAATTCGGCTTAAAGGGCAATTATACGGGGTACGAGGTAAACAACAACGGTCATATCAACAGTACGTTTATTCTGATTTTTGAGGAAAACGGAAAGAGCAAAAAATATATTCTGCAAATGATAAACACGTCCGTTTTCAAGGACCCCGAGCGTCTTATGAGCAACATCGTGGGTATTACGGCGCATATCCGCAAAAAGGCAGAAGACAGCGGTATTGACAGCTCACGCGCAACGCTTCATTTTCGTGTGTGTAACGACGGAAAGTATTATTATGAGGACAGCGAAAACCGCTGTTGGCGCGTGTACGACTACATAGGTGACGTTTACACCTGCAACACCATAGACAGCGTAGAGGTTTTCTGCAACGCGGGCAAGGCGTTCGGCGATTTTCAAAAGCAGCTTGCCGATTATGACAGCTCAAGTCTTTTTGAGACTATTGAGAATTTCCACAACACCGTTTCCCGCTTCGGCGATCTTAAACGTGCCATAATCGAAAATGCCGCCGGCAGACTGGATTCCGTCCGTGATGAGGTGGATTTCGCCCTCTGTCACGAGCCGGATGCACACGTTCTTGTTGATCTTATAAGCGACGGTAAACTGCCGTTGAGAGTTACCCATAACGACACAAAGCTCAACAATATTTTGTTCGACAATACATCAAATAAAGGGATTTGCATTATCGACCTTGACACCGTTATGCCCGGTCTTTCTCTCTACGATTTCGGCGACAGCATACGTTTTGGTGCAAATACCGCCACTGAGGACGAGAAGGATGTTTTAAAGGTAAGTCTAAATCTTGAGCTTTATGAGGCGTATGTAAAAGGGTATCTGAGCAGCGCCAAGGACGCTTTGACCGAATGTGAAAAGGAATATCTTCCCTTCTCGGCAAAGCTTATGACGTACGAATGCGGAATACGCTTTTTGACCGACTATCTTAACGGGGATACGTATTTTAAAACGGATTATCCCGAGCACAACCTCGTCCGTTGCCGAACTCAGTTTGCCCTTGTTGAGGACATTGAACGCAAAACGGACGAAATGATTGCCATTACAAAGAAATATTGCTGATAAAAATAAAATTTATGCCGACCCGCAAGCGAGTCGGCATTTTTTTAAGTGTTTAATCATTCCTCAGCTTTAACTCTTAGTTCTTCAGCAATCTGCTTTTGCATTTGTGAGTTCATATTATAAAACAGAATCGGTACTACAGCCAAAACGCACGAAATGATCGTGGTTATTATCATAACATTGAAAATAGGCGTGCGAACCGCGCTGTCAAGCAATACGCTGTAGTCCGTTTGCAGTCCGTAATGACGGTAAAAATACGGCAGGATAAGAGAGCTTGCAAGTGTTGCCATAGTCACGAGCATTCCGCCGAACTGGGTAATAAAGCCCTCAAGTCTTTTGCCCGTTTTCCACTGCTGAAAATCGAAAATATCAGCAGTTATTGCCGCCGATATTACGCCGTCGCCGCCTATTGCAAGCGTAGCAAGGTATAGGCATCCCAAAAACAGTACGGGACTGTTGCCCGTAAACAGCATCATTGCCGAAAACACCGCTCTGACGATGTTGAACAATATCAGGCAGTTACGCTTGCCGATTTTTTTCGCAAGCAGCGGCGCTAAAAGCATTCCGGGTACAGACGCAGTGCCTATTACGGCGTTCATTATACCGAGAACGGTATCGCTTTGCAGCACATATGAGCAATACCATACAAGAATTCCGCCTATACCGTATTTCATACAGCTTAAAATATTGTACATATAGTAAAGCCAAAAATATTTGTTGCCCGAAATTTCTTTTATGCCGTCAGTAAATTTAACCTTTGCCACATACGTTTTCGGCACGACGATTTTTTCTCTTGTACCTGCAAAAGTCCATAGGCTGAGCGCTACACCGATTGCGGAGAAAATCGGGAATAAGATCCTGTATGCCGTAAAACTCTTTAAGCCGCCCGGTATCAGTCCTGCAAAAATAGGCAGGAACATATTTACAATAGACGGACCGAGGCTGTAGATAAACTGACTTACAGATAAAAGTCCCGTGCGTTCGTCGCTGTCGGGAGTCAGCACCTGCGCAAGACTTGTGAATGACAGCGCATAAAGCGACTGGAATATCATTGCCGCCGCATACAGCGCGCAAAGTATAACGCATTTTGCTGTATAATTTATTGAATTCGGTATAAACGCCATGGCACAGGTCAGTATCGCCGTGGGGATGCCAGTATACAAAAGATACGGACGGAACTTGCCGTACTTCGTATCGGTATTGTCAATAAGCATACTCACAAACGGCGTTTTGATAAGATTCAGCACGTTTACAATTATCGACATCCAGCCAAGATGCACAGGGTCGATACCGTACGCCGTACCCAATAACAGACAGTTTGCCGAAAGTGCAACGTACCCGAAAAGCGAATTTATGGTATTAACTCCGATACCGCCGAAGCTGTACGCCGCAAATTCATTATACGCTATGTGTTTTCCGCCGGGCGGGGTCCTCCAGTGCTTCGGGATATCCGAAAGCGTATTTCCTATTCGTTTAAATAATCCCTTTTCCATATTGTTCCCCCAAAAATACCGTCACTTTTTACACTTACCGGTAATATCATCAATGCTCATTTTCCAAATCGCCGTGCGTGCAAGGCTCGCCTTTATAGCGTCATCAAAGTTCGGCATATTGGTAGGCGTGTGCCGCTTACAAAGAATTTTTAAGGCGAATATTTTTTCGACCTCATCCGTCACCTCGGAGAGCTTTCCGCGAATTACCGCCGATTCAAATTTAGTGGTAAATTTGTCGCTTTGGCGCTCCGTGTCGCCTACACAGACCATACAAGCGTTGGGATCAGCCTTAAAGCAGTCGACTTTAAAGCCCTCTTTGGCACAGTGGAAATACATATTATTTTCGTGTCTTACAACTGAAAGCACCACGCCGTAGGGCTTGCCCTCAGGGTCGACTACCGACAAAAATGCATATTCGCATTTGTCCGCCACCGTAAGCGCAAAATCTTTATCCATTTCTCTGTCTTTTCGTCTCAAAATCTGTCACCTCACAATAAATTACGAATTTATTTTACCATACAGCGGCGATAAGCACAACATTTTTAGTGCTTACCGCCGCAAAGCTTAGAATTAGCCGTTATATGGAATTACTTTGTCCTCTTTATTTTTAATTAGCTCAATTACTGTTTATTCAACCTCTTTCATCTTAAATATCCAATGGATAGATTCAGTAATACCATAGCGAACAGCAATATATATTTCACCGTTTTTCTGCTCAAGCAAATAATACATACATTCATTTTCTGTATCAACAGCCACAAAAGCATTTAGATTATTTGTGCGTAATAATTTTGCCGAATAACCTTCAGCCCATATATCGGAGGGCATAAACTCATCAAAGTTATACCTTTTCAGCCCAATTTCTTTAAGCTCTCCCGCGTCATACCACGAACCTGAGTTACTTTCGGTAGGGAATTCATTCGTGAGAAGATGAAAATCCGTATTGGAAATCAAAAATTGCGGAATATTCATATCTGTATGAATAACATCCGAATACATACCGTTCTCATATACAACGCTTTCCCCCGCATATTGCACGCCTGTAAATGAATACCGTTTGCCGACAGTAAAGTGAACGTATGCGCGGTATTCGGTATCGGGGTCACTCTCGAGATAAAATTTCTTTTCGATACGGTAATCGCTGCCTTCATCAAGGTCAAAGCAGCCAAGGTAGTACTTTTCACAGGTTTTTCCGTTCGGCAAAAGCATATGAAGTGCAAGATCAAAGCCGTAATTGTCCGGAAAATCGCATAATTTACCGTCCTTATACAAAGCATATTTCGTTCCGAAACAGAGCGTATCATCGGTATTGTTGTGCCATTTCACCTCAATATAGGGATGTTCCTTGTTCAGCGTTCCCGTTACGTATTTGTATTTGATATTTTCACATTCAGTACCTGTCGAACTGACTGATATCGTCCCCCATAAGCTCTGTAACTGTCGGTTATTATTCTTTGGATTTGTCAAAAGGCATACTGAAACGGCAATGCAGGCTACAACGGCAATAACGATGACCCAAAATGCAGGCTTTTTATAATTCAGCACGGACTTTATTCTGTCCTTTACGCCCACCTCGCCAAAGGCAAGCGGACACGCCATTACCGTTCTGCGCTGCACACTGCAGGAAACAAGTGCTTCGGAATAACCCTTTTTGCCGACGGGATCCATATTTTTAATCACCTTTTCATCGCAGGCAAGCTCAATATCGCGGCACAACAGTATATACGCCGCCCACATAACGGGGTTAAACCAATAAACCGAAAGCAATGCAAATCCGAGAGGCTTCCACAGATAGTCTTTCCTTTTGAGATGAGCATTTTCGTGAGCGACAACATAGTTGATTTGATCTGCCGAAAGACCCGACGGCAGATAGATTTTCGGCTTTAAAATTCCGAGAATAAAGGGGGAATCTATATCGTCGCAGAAATATATATTATTAAAGAAAAAAAGAGAGACGTCGACTTTACGGCGTAAGCGCAAATATGATATTATTCCGTATGCCGCCATTGCAACGACACCGACAAACCATATTGTACCTATAACAGTCATAATATTGGAAAAGTTTTCGGCAGGAACGGTTACCCCTTCATAGTAATGACCTCCCAAGTATTCATTAACGGGAGTGTCGACTATCGGCACACCGGTTTGTATGATCGGTCTGTGCTCATTGACAGAGGTATTGACCGTCTCGGCGCTTGGAATCAGACTTAACACGCTCTCAAAAGAAAACGGGAATACAAGTCTTAGTCCAACGATTGCCCACAGCAGACAGTTTATCCATTTCGGCACTTTTTTCAAAATGAACCGCAAAATCACCACTGCAAGCACGACCCAGCTTGCGGTAATGCTCATATTAAACAGTTGTAAAAATACGTCGCCCATGTCTACACCTCCTCAAAGGTATCAATCATTCGGCGTATTTCTTCCAGCTCCTTTGCGGTGGGTCTTTTTCGCGCGGTAAAAGCGGCAATAAATGCGGGCAAAGAGCCTTTAAAGGTCTCGTCCACAAATTTTTCACTTTGAATGGCATAAAATTCATTTTTGGAAATAAGTGACGTAACGGTGCTGTTCTCCGTTAGAAAAATCCCCCTCTCACACAGTTTTTTAAGAACGGTATAAGTGGTGGTGCGCTTCCAGTTAAGCTCTTTTTCACAAAGACTGACAAGCTCTCTTGTTGACAGCGGTTCGTTCTGCCAAATGATGTCTGCAAAGCGAGCTTCGACCATTCCGAGTTTTATTTCCTCCATAAGATATTCCCCCCAAAAAGTGTCTATTTGCAGTAAACTGCAAATAGAGTCTATCACTGATAGACACAAATGTCAATAGAATATAACAAAAAAGACGGCAAGGGTTAACTCCTGCCGTCAATTTTATTATGACTGTTATCGATCCAATAATTTTTTTATCTCGGAGAACGGTTCAAGGCTGCGTTTTAAGATGCCGTGCATTTGCGCTATGGCAATTCCGTAATTTGTCATCGGCACACCGCAGTCCGCCGAATGACGGGCGCGGTACTGCATTTCACGCTCGTTGAGCATACATCCGCCGCAGTGGACAACAAGCGCATATTTTAAAAGGTCGTCGGGGAATTCCCTTCCTGAGGTAAATTCAAAATTAAGCTTTTTGCCCGTGTAATTCTCTATCCATTTGGGCATTTTAACCGTTCCTATGTCGTCGCATTGCCTATGGTGCGTACAGCCCTCGGATATTAGCACGGTATCACCGTCCCGCAGGCGGTCAAGTTGAGCCGCACCCTTTACGGCGTTTTCAAGATTACCCTTAAAACGAGCAAAAAGTATGGAAAAAGAGGTCAGCAAGATATCCGACGGTGTATCCTTTGAGACCTTGCCGAAAACTTGTGAGTCCGTTATGATCAGCTTCGGTTTTTTTGAGAGCATCGAAAGCGTATTCACAAGCTCACTCTCACGGCAAACGACCGATGTGCCTCCTGTCTCAAGAATGTCCCTTATGGTCTGCTGTTGAGGCAAGATAAGCCTGCCCTTGGGAGCGGCGGAGTCGATAGGCACTACAAGAACCACTGCATCGCCCTCGTCTATTAAATCGGCAACTATGCGCTTATCGCTCTCCGTGTCCTTAACCAGCCGTGCCAGCATTTCTTTAAGCTCATAGATATTTTTATTCTGCTTTGCGCTTATATAAATCGTATTTTCAGTACCCTGCGGAACACTTTCAAGCAAGTCTGACTTATTGGAAGCGACAACGTACGGTATTTTTTTATCGCCGAAAAGTTCTACAAGCTGTTTTTCGGTGACGGAAAGCTCCTTTGTCGCATCGGTGACAAGCACGGCAATATCGGTGTAATTCAGTACCTGCCGTGCTTTTTTTACACGCATTTCGCCTAAAGTGCCTTCGTCGTCGATACCGGGAGTGTCGATTATAACGACAGGTCCCAGCGGCAAAAGCTCCATAGCCTTTCTGACAGGGTCGGTGGTGGTGCCCTTTACGTCGGATACTACCGCCAATTCCTGCCCAGTGACGGCGTTTACCACGCTGGATTTGCCCGCGTTACGCAGTCCGAAAAAACCTATGTGCACACGTTCGGCGGATACTGTATCGTTTAAACTCATATTTTTTCCTCTAATCAAAATCTGAAATCGCGGCGGTTGGAATTTTTGATGTCCTCAATATTTTGTTTGGCTATGCTGCGAACCTTTTCGGTCGGTATTTTTTCAAGCTCTTTTTCGATAAGCTCAAATCCGATTTTCTTAGTCTCCTCCGATGCATAATCCACAAGATATTCCGTCAATGTCATCAACGCGTTGGGGTGACAGCAGTTGAGTATCTGCCCGTTTTTGCAAAGGCTCATAAACCTGTCGCCCGTTCTGCCCTCACGGTAACAGGCGGTGCAGAAGGACGGAATATGACCCAATTCCATAAGCCAGCGAACTACCTCGTCAAGCGTTCTCTGGTCCGATACATCAAACTGTTCGGAGTCGTGGGGGCGTTCCTCCTCAGTATATCCGCCCACGGAAGTACGGGATGCACCGCTGATTTGTGAAATACCGAGTCTCAAAGCCTTTCCGCGAACCTCCTCGGACTCTCTTGTGGAAATTATCATCCCCGTATATGGAACGGCAAGTCTTATGCAGGCGATGATCTTCTCAAACATCTCATCGGGTATGGAATTGTCAAAAACGTCGGGGTCAATGTCATCAGCGTGTTTCACTCTCGGAACGCTTATTGTATGCGGTCCCACTCCGTGAACGGCTTCAAGGTGCTCGGCGTGCATAATTAGTCCTGCGAACTCATATTTATACATTTCCAATCCGAAAAGAACGCCAAGACCTACGTCGTCAATGCCGCCGTCCATAGCTCTGTCCATAGCCTCGGTGTGATAATCGTAATCGTGCTTAGGTCCCGTGGGGTGAAGCTCGAGATAACTCTTTTTGTGATAGGTCTCTTGGAACAAAATATATGTGCCTATTCCTGCATCCTTTAGCTTGCGGTAATTCTCAACCGTGGTCGCGGCAATATTGACGTTCACACGGCGGATAGCACCGTTTTTGTGGTTGATGCTGTAAATCGTGTTTATACATTCCAAAATGTACTCAATGGGATTGTTGACAGGGTCTTCACCTGCCTCAATGGCAAGGCGCTTATGCCCCATATCCTGTAATGCGATGACCTCGTCCCGCACCTCTTGTTGAGTCAGCTTTTTGCGGGCAATATGCTTGTTTTTAAGGTGATAAGGGCAGTAGAGACAGCCGTTAACACAGTAATTTGAAAGGTAGAGCGGCGCAAACATAACTATGCGGTTGCCGTAAAACGCCAGCTTGATTTCCTCTGCTATTTTATACATTTCCTCAATTTTTTCGGGAATATCACACGCCAACAGTACGGATGCCTCGCGGTGAGTAAGTCCCCTGCAGGCAGTGCCGTTTCCGGTTTTGTAGGGGCGCGCCTTTCTGAGTATTTCGTCAATAAGCTCTATATTATTTTTATTTTTCTCCGCATATTCCAGTGTATCAAGTATCTCCTGATCGTTGATAAATTCCTCCGCTTTTCGGGATTTGGGATCATAAACAGCCATTTTCATTCTCCTTTTTTATATCTCCTCTGTCAGTCACGATTTCGTAGCCGATTGAGGACATTCTCATATCTAAACAGCTTCTGCACTGGGCGGATTCCTCACCTGTGCAGATTTTATTGTCGTACAGCTCGTATTTTTTACGGACTGAGACGGGCGACAGATTGGGCATTACCACGTTAGCGCCTGCCAAAATACCCTTTTCACGTCCTAACGGGTCGATAGTTCCCAGTGCCGTGGTGGAGGGCAAAAGGATATTCGGTCGGATAAGCCGTATTATGGACAGTAAATAGCAGGTAAGCTCCGCAGTTCCGCCTGTCATCTTGCCAAAGGGTGTATCCTTGTGAGGGACGAACGGACCTATTCCGCACATATCGGGTTTAAATTCCTCGACAAATTTCAAATCCTTTGCCAAATGCTTTGCTGTTTGATGGGGCGAACCGACCATAAAGCCGCAACCCACCTGATAGCCGATTTCACGCAAATCACTTAGGCATTTCATTCTGTGCTCAAATGACATTTCGGGCGGATGAAGGCTCTTGTAGTGCTCGCTGTCCGCCGTTTCGTGGCGCAAAAGATACCTGTCCGCGCCCGCGTCAAAAAGGCGCTGATAGCTCTCTCGACTTTTCTCACCTAAAGAAAGTGTCACGGCGCAGTCGGGATATTTTGATTTGATTTTCTCTATTATTTCGCACAAAATACCGTCGGTAAAATATCCGTCCTCACCGCTTTGGAGCACGAAAGTGCGAAATCCGAGGGAATAACCGTCCGCACAGCACTCCAAAATCTCATCTGTGGTCAAACGGTAACGGTCGCAATTCAAATTGCTCCGCCTGATTCCGCAGTAAAGGCAGTCATTTTTGCAAATATTGCTGAATTCGATAAGCCCACGCACGAAAACGGAATTTCCGTAGATCTGCTTTCTTACATTTACCGCTTTTTCGGCAAGAATTTTGGCACTTTCCTCGTCCCGTCCGCTTATGAGCCGTTCATATTCTCGTAATGTCAGTGTTTTTTCGCTCTCAAGCTTTTCGATCAAATATAAAATCTCTTTATCCATTTGTAATCACGTTCGAATAAGCCGTTTTTACGCTCACGCCGTCAAGCCTGCCGATTTTCCCCGAAAGGGCGGACAGCGTATCCTGCGGAGCGTCGATGGCTATGCTAATAATATGAATATTTTTTTCCCTATAGGGAATTCCCATTCGCCCGATTATAAATTTACCGTAATCGTGCAAAATTCCGTTTAGCCGCTCAATTGACGAGATGTTTTCAACAATTATGCCCATCACGGCAACTCGAGTCTCCATTTTATACCCCCATAAAAAAATTGCCATACCTGAAGAAAGGTACGACAAGTGCAAACGGACACAAATTGCCCGTAATCTTTAAATATGTCGCCTTTCCATCAGATCGAATTTATTTCAATTCGCATCTTCTTGTCAGGTCGGTTATATTATATTCTTTTATTTGTCCAAAGTCAATAAATATAGTGATGAACATATTTCCACTCCCTCTTTTTAGGAGGGAATATGTTATCTTGTAGGGGCGGGTGCCCACACCCGCCCGTGAGTTACTGATAAAATTTAATCGTGCTGCGGGACGATGAGGGCATCGTCCCCTACGACTCCCCATCAAGGGGGGGAGGTTTAAAAATTGATTTAAATATTTATGAATTTTTGCATTTCAAGCGGTAAAAATATGAAAGAAAATATTGTATGAAAGGTCGCGATGATTATGGCTATACGCCAAGGAAGATATACGTTGCTGCTGCCGACGATGCCCTCAATTCACGGCAGCGGAGCAGTCGTGGGCAAGACTGAGGGCGAAGGACCGTTGGCGGCAGAATTTGACTATATTTATGCGGACGATACCATCGGCGGATGCCCGTCGTGGGAAAAGGCGGAAAGCACACTGCACCGTGAAGCGGTCATCCGTGCTATTTCAAAGGCGGATATGTCACCGCAGGACATCGACCTTATTATGGCGGGCGACCTGCTGGACCAGTGCATTGGAACATCCTTCGGAATAAGAGAGCTGGAAATGCCCTTTTTGGGAATGTTCGGCGCTTGTTCAACAATGGCTCTTTCTATGGCGCTTGCCTCGGTTTTAGTGGATACGGGAGCTGTTTGCAACGCCGTTGCATCCACCTCATCGCATTTTGCATCTGCCGAACGGCAGTTCCGACTTCCGCTGGAATACGGCGGACAGCGTCCGCAATCGGCTCAACGCACAGCCACGGCGGCAGGAGCGGCAGTAATTGCCCCCCACAAGCAGGGAACGCCGTGTATCGAAGCCGCAATTTTCGGCAAAATTAAGGATTTAGGCATAAAAGACACCAACAATATGGGTGCTGCGATGGCGCCTGCGGCGGCGAGCACCATAGCCGACTTTTTGCACGACACGGGCACAAAGCCCGAAGACTACGATTTGATTTTAACAGGAGATTTGAGCAAGGTCGGCACGGATCTGCTATTGGAACTGCTCGTAAAAGACGAAGGCATTGACATTTCGTCGGTACACGCTGACTGCGGACTGATGATATACGACTTAGAGCAACAGGATGTTCACGCGGGCGGTTCAGGCTGCGGTTGCAGCGGCTCAGTAGTAAATTCGTATATTATGAACAGGCTTAAAAATCACGAACTCAACCGTGTGTTATTCGTTGGAACAGGCGCACTTCTGTCTCCCACCTCCAGCTTACAGGGTGAGAGCATACCCGCCATCGCTCACGGCGTACTTTTGACATCGGGAAATTAAAAAAGGAGCTTTAAAACGGTTATAGGCCGCTTACGTGCAAAATATTATGTTAAATGAGATAAATACAATATTTAAAATGTCACAGGTATTAAAAATTCTTTCTCTTTTGAGAGCGGCATTGACGGTTGGTATAATAGGCTATACCGCTTTCAAAATATATGCAATGATGCGTGGACAGAGCGACAATGAGCTTGCGTAAAAATAACGCTCCCCCTTTGAGGGAGCTGGCAAAGCGTTAGCTTTGACTGAGGGAGTGACAGTCTGCTAAAAAATAAATCTACTAAAACCCATCAATTTTTTTACTCCCCATGTCACTCCGTGACAGCTTGCTTATTATTATACAGGCAGTCGCTGTGCAACATCTAACATCTAAAAAAGGCGGGCAAAAGCCCGCCTAATTTATAAATTGCTGTTGATAAAATCAGCCTTCTGTTTGCTCCTCGTCATCCTTTTTGCGTTTGAACACAAGAAGCAATATGAAGAACATACTGATAACCATCACACCTGCCGAAATCTCGGGATGAGCGGCTACAAGAGCGCCCAAGTTGGGAAGATTACCGGGAGTGCTCGGTTTTGGCTCTTCTTTAGGACCGCCGACCGCTACATGCGTACCGGTATTGCCCCTATCCGAGCTGCCGTATCCGCCTTCGGGCGGAGTATTGGGATCGGTCAAGCTGGGGTCAATGTCGGGAATTCCGTCACCGTTTTCGTCAGCGATAATGAAGTCAAGATAGATCCTATCGGTTCCCGTGGGAACATAAACGATCTGTGTACCGTCGGGAAGAGTCACAACGGTGACCTCATCATATTCGTCGGACTCAACGATAGTGAATTCGCATGTTCCGAGCAGTTCGCCGTCCTTTGAAATAGTAACGACATGGTGACCTTCGGACATATCTTCAAGGTAGTATCTGCCGTCCTCATCAGTTTCGGCAGTGTACTCGCCAAAGTCGAACTCTAAGTCGGCTCCTTCTATGGGTTCATCACCGAGGTAAACAGTACCTTCCATATCCGTCTTGAAGCAATCATCGTTCGGGTCGGAAGCACAATCCTCAAAGCTGAACTCAATGTAGATGTCCTCAACTACATTTTCAAGCTTGAGTGTACCGTTATAGAACTGTTCGGTAACGTCCACGCCGTTTATCACGATTTTTTCGATGTGATATCCGTTTCTACAGATAACATCAAGGTCGATTTCACCAAATCTGTCAACATCTATCTCCGTTCCGCTGGGTACGTACTTACCGTTGAGCATTACATAACCGCCCTCGTTATATACGACTTTGATTATGTGACCTGAAGGTACTGAAGTCGAGATAGTCATACCTGCTCCCGTATTTTCAGTAGTAAGCTCCTCGCAGAAGCCTGAGATACTCATTGTCAGCATCAATACAGCCGCCAATGCAAAGCATAAAAACTTTTTCAATGTGAAATCACCCCTTTTCTAAAGGTTTTATTTTATAAAGAGGAGAATACTTACGGTGCAATTGATGCCGGCACATATGAAACAGTGTAGGTCAAGTGAGCCCTGTACACTGCAATGGGAACTCCTGTCCAGTTGGGAACTCGCACGGTTACAGACTCTGCAGGCAAAAGCACATTATTGATCTTGTCAGTAGCTTCAACGGTAAAGGTCTGCTCTTTAAATCCACTGACCTTTTCGTAGGCGAACTTGTTGGTGTTATCGGTATCGCTGTAAAGATAACCGTCGCCTGTAACATTAACCTTAACCTTGCCGCCAAGATCGGGCTGCATAGTCACAGTATAATTCATATTATAAGTAGTGACGGTGTCACCCCAAGTGATCTGCTTATCGGCAGGAATGGTGACCGTGTAGGACACGTCCTCAGCTTCAACAAGAGTATAGACCTCTGTTTTGCCGGTTTGAGGCTCAGAATCTTTAGTGATCACGTTTGAAGCCTCATCAGCCGCAAATACCGATATTCCGCAAGTGACAAGCATAAGAGCCGCCAAAATCGCAGAAATTAGTTTTTTCATCAATTATTCCCCCGTATTACGCGGTTAATTAGTCAGCAGGAGCAGCAGTAACGTCAACAGTGTAAGTAAGAGTTACGCTATATACGCCGATAGGCTGACCTGCGAAAGCAGAAGCTTCAACAGCGATGGAAACAGCAGCTGTTTCATCCCAAGTTGTTACAGCATCAGCGCTTGTACCTACACCGTTAACTGCACCGAATGATTTTGCAGTATTCAAACCGGTTCCGGTATAAGCGATTGAACCTGTACCGCCGTTCTTAGGCTGAAGAGAAGTAGCGCTGGGAGCAACGGTAACAGACATTGTTGCACCATCTTTAAGCTGAGAAGCAACTTTGTAGCTCATATTTGCGGTACCAGCCTGACCCCAAGTAAGTGCTACGTCAGCGGGGATCTGAACTACCCACCACTCTGTACCTTCGGTGGTGTAAACGTCTGCTGTGGCGGTTTGCTGTGTTGTTGTGCCGTTGCCTTTAACATTCTGTACATCTGTAGCAGCAAAAGCGGAAAGTCCGAGAGTTGCAAGCATTGCAACTGCAAGTAATAAA
>JAFLUM010000001.1:182792-289079 GCA_022508805.1 Oscillospiraceae bacterium
AAGCGGAAAGTCCGAGAGTTGCAAGCATTGCAACTGCAAGTAATAAAGCAACTATCTTTTTCATTGTTATAAGTCTCCTTTTAAGAAATGATAGGCTGTCGAAAGAGAAACAATTGATAGTTTGATTGTCTCGCCTCTCCCTCTTTGAGGGAGAGGATTATGTTCCATCGCTAATTGTTACCGTTTCGACAAGCTCAAAGAACTAATTAGTCAGCATTAACTACTGTAGCGGTGAAGGTAAGAGTATCGGAATACTCGCCAACAGGAGCAGCAGCCCACTGAGCCTCAGCAACCGTAACAGAAGCAGCATAGGACTCGTTAGCAACAGCAGTAGCCGTTTTAACGTCTACATTGCCACCAAGAACATAAGCAAGTGTAGCGGTGTTAGCTGCCTCAGAAGCAGACATTGTGCTATCTTCAGTAGTAACAGTTACGTTAAGTACCTTGTCATAAGCGAGCTGAGATTCTACTTTGTACTCAACAGCATTGGGAGCTGTGTCGCCCCAAGCGATAACAGTCTCTGCCGGGAAAGTTACTTTGTACCATGTAGCATCCTTGCCGTCTTTGTCCACTGTGGAAGTCTTAACGATAGCGGTGTTGTCCTCGCCGGCTGTGCCGTTGATGGTCTTGGGATTTTTAATCTCAGCAAAAGCCATAACGCTCATTGTGAAGAGCATTGCAACAGCAAGAACAATTGATAATACTTTTTTCATTTCAATTTTCCTCCTTTATAATTAGCCATTAACTGTGGCTGTGAATGTAAGAATGTCTGAATAAGTGCCAACGGGTGCTGCATCCCACTGTGCCTGGGGAATGTCAACGTAAACCGTCTTTGCACCTTCAGCGACAGCGCCGAGAACGAGATCCTGGAGAGCTGTTGTGCCTGCAGCGTCATCCTTGAGGGTGTACTCAAGAGCATACTGGGCATCGTCAGCAAGAACCATCTTATTCGTGTCGGAAGCAACGTTTACCGTGAGGGTATGACCGAACTTGAGGTGTGTCGTTGCAGAATAGTCAACGTTTGCCTTACCTACGAGAGCGTTCCAGTCAAACTCTGTTGAAGCGGGATAAGTCACCGTGAAGGTAGCGCCGTCTTCGCCATCAGCCGTAGTCTCTTTTGTAAGGATCGTAGATTCACCGGAAGTTGTTTTTGCATCGAGCGTGGGGTCGCCTTCTGCTGCAAATGCGGGAACTACTGCGAGAACCACCATCAAAAGAGCAACTGCGATTGAAATTACCTTTTTCATTTGAATAACCTCCTTTTAGAATAATTATTTTTCAACATAACTGAGGGTGAACGTGAGTATATCACTGTAATCACCCGCCGGGGCTGCATTCCAATCCTCTTTTGCAACGTTAACGTTAAGCGGGAATACGGTTGTGTCATTGACTACCGTAAACTCGATAGCATCAGCGCCGCCGAGAGTGTATGGAATGGATCCTCCGTCACCGACAAGAGCGCAGTCATTCTGAGATGTAACGGAAATTACCACTTTTTTATGGGCGGCAATTACCATTCTCTCAGCATAAATTGTGCCGATTTCGAAGTCGCCTTCGGTATTCCACGGAATTTCAACATCTGCGGGATAAGTTACCGAGATATCTTCCGTGCGCTCGGCATAAATTTCAGACCCACCGGTCGGTTCAGACGGAGTGGCGGTACCTGCGGACACGGGAAGCAAGCAGGAGAGAGCTATCACCGTTACCGCAACAAGCACCGAAAGAAATTTTTTCATACACGGTCTCCTTTACTTGAATTTTATATTAACGGGAAAACCCGTTTATACCGTTTTAGGGCTGCTGATTAGGATCTGTAGCCGCTGTGTAATTCGCTGTGAAGGTCAGATTGCTGTCTTTATAACTGTTGACATAAGCCTGTTTCCACTGTGTATCCGATACCCAAACGCTTAGCGGATAATCACCGTCCTCATAGTTACCTGTACCGTTGACTGTAATGGTATTGAATGCGGTTTTCTTACTTGTATCAATTTTACCGTCTTCTAAACGGGTTACGGCTCCTCCGACCGTATATTTAATAGTCGGGGTAGGATTGGGAATGGTGATTCCTGCAAGCTTCTCATTGGTCGTGTCAAGTGTCATCGTATGCTCTGCATTTGCACCTTGCAAATCGACCTTTAAGACGTCGTAATGGCTTGCATCATATTTATTCAAAATGCTGATGACTTTAACTGCAGGAGCTTCTGTTGCCAAGGCGTTAAAGTCAACTTCGATCTTAGCAGGAAGGCTTATTTCATAGAAGACCGAAGAGGACATAAAGCGTACGGGAATCTTCATTGTTGCAACCGCAACAGGCTTGATCACGTTACCTTCGCTATCCTTAAGCGTACCGTTTTGATATGCAGTAACATCATCTGTGTCGAATACGTCTACTGTGATGTAGCCTTCGTAAACAACGCCGGTCGGAATGTCCTTAACATCGTCTCCATTGATTTTAACCTGCATCGCCGTGAAGTAGTTAGTGCGGGCGGGATCGTCTGATTTGTATCTGTTCGTGAATTTTCCGCCGTTGTCAATATATTTGCTGTAGTAAACGTTAACGGTTTTTTCACTGTCTCCGTCTTTTACGACTTCTTCAACCGGAGTCATGCCGTTAAGCTGTCCTACGGTAAATTTGAGCAGCTTGTTTTGCTCCTCACCGTTTACTACCTCTTTTTGTGTCTCACCGGCTACCTGCTCCATTGTGAGATCAGAGGAAATCTGCAACGTTACGCTGTGACCGAGACGTGCCCAAACGTGGGGAAGATAGATTTGATTCGTCAAATCGGTGACGGTGGTCTCGTCATCCATTGTGAAAACGTATCCGCTTTTACTTATATCTGCCGCGCCCGGAGTCTGATCGTCTCTCAACTCCAGCTCTGCCGACGGGAACGGAATAACCATATGCAGGTACTCGTTATACATTGAGTCCACAGTCTGATAACAATCATCAAATGCCTCGAACTTACGAATCTGATATTCGATCTCTTTAAGCTCGGTTTCATTAATATAGTCATTCTTTCCGATTTGACCGGTTATAAAGCTGTGGATCTTGTGGACGAGTTCGGTGTAATACACGATACCGCCGGGAATCTCGCCGTCATTCAGGTTAAGTACACCGTACTTATCGGTAACTTTGATAGGCTGACCTGTAGCGGCATCCGTAATACCCGATCTGTTACGTGCGTTGAGGTAAACCGTCAGCAATGCGTTAGACGCATCGCTCATATTACCGTAATCCGAAGATTCTGTAGAGTTTGTGATCATATACTTTGCGAAGATGGACATATAGAAATATTCCTGCATCGCATCGTATATATCCGGATTCAGCTCATCCGTGTTATACGTGCCGTCAGAATTCTTCGTGTACGCATCGATAGTCTTATCGATTTTATACTCATCGGGGATATCCTTACCCGCCAGATCCTTACCGGCTAAATTCTTGTAGACTTTGTCCGCAGTATCCGTGTAAAGAGCAATGAGCTCATTGAAGAAATTCTTCGTATTCGTGAGGTCTTCATTCAGCTCGCGGACACGCAGTGCGGCTCTGTAAGCATTCATAAGGACTGTGGTGTCGCCGAACGCCGCTTTTTCAGCTGCGCTGAGCCTTGTGTAGCCTAATTCATAGGCTTCGATCGCTTTTTTAACGATATCTTCCCAATTATCTTCGGTCAAGCCAAAGTAGCTGTAGTTTATTGTTCCCGTGGAAGAGTTATAAGCCTCCATTCTGGCGCCTTGTTTGGATGTGGCGGCAGCTTTTAACTCGTTGGGAAGAGATGCAAGAATATCTTTAATCTCTGCAGCGGTTTTATAAGGAGCATACCAATGGGAGCTTTCGTCGTTGATTAAACCGTAATTATTGTAAAGCTCTTCGTATGTGTCTAACTTATCCTTCGCAAGAATAACGTCGGTAAGAGTTTGCTGATACTCGGAAAGAGCATTATACATATTACGCGCAGCGTCATAAGCAGCTTTAAATGCTTGTTCGCCCGCGTAGGGGTCAAGGGAATAAACCGCCTGAGTGAAGGTCTTTGAGTCGTCTGTCTTGGCGGCAAAGAACTCATCAAGGTTTGTAACTTCACTTAAGTATTGGTTCGCTGCTATAAGATCAGCGTTAGGATCAGATGAAACTCTTGAAGCAGTAGCATTCTGGTCATAGGTGAAGCCCATACCGTCAACGGTTATGCTCTGACCACGGTTAGAGTTATCGTCGGTCCAGAACGCAATGTGAGCACGCTTGATCAGCACTTTGTCAAGGTTGTTGGCCAAGAATTGGTTGTCAACAGTACGGAATTTTGAAAGTGCGATACGGATAAAGCCCTTGTAATACTGCAATCCGCTGTAACCGGTGCTTATTGTACTTGCGTTAGCACCCTGGGGAACTGTGACCGCTTTCCACTGTCCGTCGTCGCCGATTATCCAAATTCTGTCGTTGGCATTAGCGTTGCCGGCAGCGTAGTAGTAAACCTGATCAGCTCCGGTTTGTTTATCCTGGACAATAAACTGAAGGTTCATATATACGTTTTTAACCTGGGAGAAATCCACATACATTACAAAGGAGTTTGCCCAGAAATTATCGGTACCGCCGCCGTAACGGGTGCTGTCGGTAGCCATTGTTCCGTCTGCCCCACGATTTTGAAGCTGTATTGCGGAAAGATCAAGACCGGGCAAAGCAGATAATGTACCCGCAGTTCTTCCGTCATAGGATACGGAAAGAACATTGTAAGCGCCCGTAACACTGCCGGCAAATCCGTCAAGGTTAATTGTAGCACCATGTGAGCCGTCATAGCCCTTGCCGGTTATATTAGCACTTACACGTGAGAATACATCGGCATTACCAAAGCCGACATCAGCACCGTATTTGCTTGTATAAGACGGATTGTAGGTACGGGGATACCAGCCGTAGCTGCCTTCTACCAGACTGTATCCATTAGTGGCATACACCGTAAAATTTCCGGCGTTATTTCGGTCTGCATCTGATGGACTGCCGTCACCCCATATATAATTACCGTCGTTGTAATATCTGAACGCATATTCATTACTATAGTAGTTATTGTCAAAATTGTTAAACGGGATATAAGGATAAGCACCGACAGACTGACCCGTCTTTACTTCATCACCCAATACCATACGGTAAAGCTGCAGGAATTTAAGTTCACTGCCATCGCCGATAAAGTTCAGCTTATCAAGGTCAAAGCCCTTGTAAATACCTGCAAGCTCTGTTACCTCCTTGATAATATCGGGTGATTTAACATCGACAAACTCAGGGTCGGGAAGCAGCTCCACGCGCTCCTCAAATTCCCAAGCAAGGTCGTAATAGTTAGCATCAGCACCCAGATATTTCTCAATAAAGGCTTTGGCTTTTGCATATCTGTTATATGCATCCTGGTAGCCGAGATCCTTCAAGGTTCTCTCTAAATCATAGGGGAATTTGAAGCTATCGCCGTAAATCTCAACGGAATTGTCAATGAACTCCAGTGTATAGTAGTCAACCAATGACGGAACATCACTAAAATATTCATCAATGAAAGCTGCTATAGCCGCAGGGACCTGCGTTGCTCTGTCATAATAGTTAGCCATTCTGTATCCGCGGTCAAGTGGTAGTCCCTTGGAGCCATCTTTGTCATCGTCTTTAGTATAGTCTTGGTGAAACTGAACAGGAGCGCTTGAGAGCACCTCGCCGGTATCTTTATCGTAGTCCGATTCGCTGTTTGCGTCCGCTTTACGCATAAAGAACACCTGGTCAAAGTCAAATGAGTTGTAAACTGAATCCTCTGACCAGCCCTCAATTTCAATACCTGCGCCGACCATATCCGTTAACGGAGAGGCTCCGTTAGCTCGGTCGATATTATAATACGGAGCTCCGTTATATGTGCCGTTGAAATTAACAGATGTACCCTCTTGAAGCGCATAGCCCATGCTGGAGGTAATTTTCGATCCCCAACGGTCATAAGTTGTAAATCTGCTCTGAACTAAAAGACACTTTGAAATAGGCGTACCTGCCTTATTTACAAGAAGTCTGTAAACAGCCTTGTCGGTATTCGGAGTTGCAAAAAGATTAATTGAACCTTCCTTATTACCGCTCAAGAACTTCATTGTAACACGTTCTCCCGGTATTGGATTACCGTTTACATCGTTTACATATATGCCGGAAGAGTACTTACTCTGCATAAACATCTGATTCTCAGCATATGCGATCTGATTATTCGTGGCAGTAGTTTCGCTAAAAACACTATCACTATATTTATTACCGCTTTTACCCATATCCGAATTGGTTGCGGTGATATACTGGTCGACTTGGATAATGAAATAATCAATCGGGATACGGATAAATCCTCGGTAACCGCCGAAGTTTTCAAGGTACCCGTCGGTCATAGTAATCTCTTCCCAAAGTCCCATTTCATTTTGAATGTATATACCGCCTACGGTT
This sequence comes from Oscillospiraceae bacterium, assembly GCA_022508805.1. GTDB lineage: Bacteria > Bacillota > Clostridia > Oscillospirales > Acutalibacteraceae > Fimenecus. The sequence goes on from JAFLUM010000001.1 coordinate 189,220, forward strand.
CCCTCGTTTGCTCCGCCGACTGCCTTTGTGGAATAGAGTTCACCGTACATTGATTGATGGTCCTCGTCTTTACCGTCTCTCCATACGTTACGGTATTTTTCGTTTGCTCTGAGGTTAAAGGCTATTTTATCAAAAGTAACATTACGGAAATCCACGTAGAACCAGACCTCTTCGGCACCCCCAAAATTATAGTGCTCACGGCTCCAAGTGGTGGTAAATGAGAACGGTTTACCCTTATAGGCGCTGTTTACCCAGAAATGGAAGGAGCTGGTATTTGCAGTACTGCTGCTGTTTTCAATGCCCATATATGAGAATTTACCGTCAACATTGATACCGACATTATTGGCAGAACCATTAGTACCATCAGTACCAAAATAATCTACTCCATATGTGAGACCCGTACCGTTGCTAGAAATCGTGCCACCTTGGATAGTAGTATCATGATCGAACCTCTTCTCAAAGTTAAGCATTTCACGGGCAACCCAGTTTTCATCGGGTGACGAGTCGACTGTAAGGTTATAATAAGGTATATCGTTAAGAACGGTATGTATGGTTTCTGAAACCCAATACTCATTATCAACCGCGGTAATGCCGATGTCATATAATGCGCTGGGCTTAACGCCGCCTACCTTTGCAAAAGCTTCTGAAACCGAATCAGCACTGAGAGTTACCTTACGGGGATAAGAAGCATTTTCTATCTTCTCAACCATATTAAGCGGGAAATACATATCAATAAGCTTAACTTGGTTGGTCTGACCGCCGTCGATCTCAGTCAGTGTGACAATATAACCCTGAACTTCAACATTCTTGGAGATTTCACCGTCATTGTAATCATACGCAAATGCTCTGGGGAACAAAACCTCAATGGTGCCGTCGGCGTTCAAAGTAGCTGAGAACATGACCTCTTTAGAGCTTATTTTATTTGCACCGGCATCGTCCGACGCCCAATAGGGTGCGGGGTCATAGGTCCCGGCACCTGCCGCGCTCGCTATCATAAGCGGCAGCGAGGTGAGAACCATAACGACCGCCAACAGTACAGAAAGCACTCTTGTGGGAAGTATTTTTTGTTTCATTTCCATTCTTCCTTTCTGAAAAATCTTACTCAGCAACTATCTTGGTGGAGACCACCATATTGTTGAGCGGGGTCCGTGCCTGGTCATAGGAATAGGGCTGTTCCATAACGAGAACGTTATATTCGCCCGCCTCCAACGCACGGTCTAAGCTGAATTTTGATATGGAATAACCCGGTCTGACCAATCCGGATTGATAAATCTTTTCATCGCCGGCATCTATCTTTTTATCGCCGTTCTTATCAATATAAATGGTAAACTCCATAAAACAGATACCATCGTTTTGTGCGGAGTTGGTAAGCACAAAATTCTGCTCACGCTGACCTGCCTTCAAGTGCATTTCGGGAATGCCGATAATGGTGACGTTTTTCGTTGAGACATCCACTTTGTCGGGCAACTCAAGATCTGCAAACGGATCCTGATCGCCGTCAAGTGAACCGTAAGGCTTTGTGGTATCCGGTTCATCAACATTGGCGTTCGCTTTTATGGCGTATGTGATACCCGCGATAAGCGCCGCCAAAATCGCAAGTCCTAATATTATAAAGAATATGATCAGAGCTGTAATGTCTTTTTTTACGGCTATGAAAGTGCCGTCTTCAAGCTCAACATAGCCCACGACCTTTTTGTTTGCCGCGGAACGCGCCCTGTAAACAGGTTCTTCTATGCCACCCACGGTCACTGAGCCTATAATATCCTCTTTTTTACCGTAGCCAAACTGACCTACAACTCGCATTCCGCCACCGGGGAAGAGATCTTTCATCTCTTTTTGTGAGTAATAACCCACCGAAAGCCCCGTGTCACCGTTACGGTAGAACGCAGAATAGTGGTTATCGGTTTTTATTCTGAAATCTGCCAAAAGACCACCCTCTAAACTTATGAGTAAAGTGTGAATTATGACGTTGGTATAACTTTACACCCATTATTAAATTCTAATTCATCGTTTCGATTTTACTACCAAAACGGAAGCATTGTCAACTATTTTTTTTCGTTTTAATAGTATTTTTTTGTCTATTATATCCTATTTTCGAGCATTTTTCGTTTGTAAAACAACATTTTTTTACAAATGTGTATATTTGTTCATGATTTTTTATGGATGTTGCATAAAAATCTAAGTGAAATTTTTATAGTTAGACATTTTTACTCTCTCAAAGCTAGTAAAAATGACAAAACGGCATACCGAAGTACGCCGTTTTTTGTTCTTATATTATATATTAGTATGCTTTTCCCCAATAGAGCATTTTTTCGGCAGGCTTACCGCAGCATACGCAGGTGTCGGACACATTTTCCTGCTCAAAGGGAACACAGCGTGAGGTGATTCCCGCTTTTTCCTTAAGAGCATCTTCACATTCGCGGCTGCCACACCACATGGCCTTGATAAAGCCCGGTTTATTCTCGGCAATGTCGCAAAGCATATCAAAATCAGTTGCAGTAAAGGTCATATTTGCCCGTCTTTCTGCCGCTGAGTCGTAAAGTCCCTTTTGAACGGCGTCAAGCAGCTCGGGAATCCTCTCTTCTAACTCGTCAAAAGAAACAAAATACTTTTCTCTTGTATCGCGGCGGACTATAACGCACTGATTTTTCTCGATATCTCTCGGTCCTATTTCAACACGGAGGGGCACGCCCTTCATCTCATACTCGGCGTATTTCCAGCCTGGGGTATTGTCGGAGAGGTCGATTTTTGCCCTTGAGAACTTGGAAATTCTTTCGTAGATCTCCTGTGATTTTTCCTTAACGCCCTCTTTATGAGCGGCTACGGGGATAACCACCACCTGCGTGGGGGCTATTTTCGGCGGAAGGACAAGTCCGTTGTCGTCACCGTGAGTCATAATTATTGCGCCGATAAGGCGGGTCGTACAACCCCACGAGGTCTGGAACGGATGTTTAAGCTTATTGTCCCTATCTGTAAACTGAATATCAAAGGCTTTCGCAAAGCCGTCGCCGAAATAGTGGCTGGTGGCGGACTGGAGCGCCTTGCCGTCGTGCATAAGCGCCTCGACGGTGTATGTATCCTCCGCGCCTGCAAAACGCTCTTTCTCGGTCTTAACGCCCTTTACCACGGGAATTGCAAGGTAATTCTCGCAAAAATCGGCATAGACATTCAGCATTCTGACTGTTTCCTCCTGCGCCTCTTCTGCCGTGGCGTGGACGGTGTGACCCTCCTGCCACAAAAATTCTCTTGTACGCAAAAAGGGTCTTGTGGTCTTTTCCCAACGGACTACCGACACCCACTGGTTATAGAGTTTGGGCAAATCACGGTAGGAATGGACTATGTTAGCATAATGCTCACAGAAAAGCGTCTCGGATGTAGGTCGAACACAAAGACGCTCCTCAAGCTTTTCACTGCCGCCGTAAGTCACCCACGCAACCTCGGGAGCAAAACCCTCTACATGGTCTTTTTCTTTGTTGAGAAGACTTTCGGGAATGAACATGGGCATACAGACGTTTTCGTGTCCCGTTGCCTTGAACATGCCGTCAAGAGTCTTTTGTATATTTTCCCAAATGGCATAGCCGTAAGGTCTTATGACCATACAGCCCTTTACGCTTGTGTACTCGGCAAGCTCAGCCTTTTTTACCACGTCGGTATACCACTTGGCAAAATCCTCGTCCATTGAGGTTATTTCCTCAACCATCTTTTTCTGTTCAGCCATTTTCTAACTTCCTTATCTGAATAATTACAGGGACAGCAGAGTGTCCCTGTGAAAATAAACGATTAACGAATTAATGTTCTTCGATAAATTTAACAATATCGGCAACGGTCTTTATATCCTCAAGTGCCTCGTCCGATATCTCCATATCAAACTCATCCTCAAATGTCATAACAAGATCTGCAAGGTCGATACTGTCAGCACCTAAGTCCTCAAGCAAAACGGAGTCCATAGTGACGTCCTCTGTCTCAAGCTCAAGCTGATCACAAATTATTTCCTGTACCTTTTCAAAAACCACTGTAACACCTCCTCGAGAGTTTCTTGATAATAATACTAATTATTTTTATCTGCTTTGTCAACAGTTTAAGGTAAATTTATGAAATCTTTGAGTGGGGTCAGATCTAAACCCTCTTCATCTTTTATCATATTATAAAAGGTTTTGCATATCTCGCGGCATCCGCCGTCGGTATCGCTTTCTGCATTGAAGGGCATAACAGGGTCGTGAACGGACAAACGCAGCAGGAACCAGCCGCATCTTTTTCCGTCGTCAAATGAGACACGTACCCCTTCGTAGTTATCGGGAGCAAGTCGCATTTCGCTGCTGTTAACGGCAATAACCTTGATTTTTTCGATAATTGCCTCGCCTGTGCTCTTAAAATCAGCGGTTTTTATGTTAAAGCGAAGCTCCTTTTCCTCTTTCGGCTTTTTAAGGGATTTTATGCAGTCGCCTATCTTTCTGCCGTCACGGGCAAGGACAGCCGCCTTGATAATGATTTTGGTGACAAGATATGCACCGTCGTCAAGATAATAATTCTCTTTGAATGCGGCGTGACCCGAGGTCTCGATGGCAAGGGGCACGTTCTCCCCTGCCGCCGTTCTGCGGACAGCCTCGTCGATCACGTTTTTATAGCCTCTTTTAAAGCGGACGTGTTTTCCGCCCAAGGTATCTTCAATAAAGCTGTGGAGTCCGTCGCCGGTGACTGAATCGGTGACCACGGTTCCGCCGAAATTCCCCTCTAAAGCGATTACGGACGCCAGCGCAACTATGGAATTGCGGTTTATCTCCTCGCCTGTTTCGTCCACGCAGGAGGCACGGTCAACGTCCGTGTCGAAAATAACGCCGAGGTCACATTTGTTCTCAACCGTGGCTTTTCTGATGAACTCCATTGCGGTTTTGTTTTCGGGATTGGGGATATGGTTAGGGAACATTCCGTCTATATCCAAAAACTGACTTGCAGATGTGTCCGCCCCCAAAACGGCGAGCACCTTTTCGGCATAAAATCCGCCCACGCCGTTGCCTGCATCCACAGCGATTTTAAAGTCCTTTAAAGGATGCTCATAATCGTCGGCATTAACGCCTTTTTTAATCATTTCCCGCAAAATCGCGGAATATTCGGAAATATAGTCGATTTCCTCAATACTTCCGTTTTTATTTTCATTTATATACGGACTTTTTTCGGCATCAATGAGTATCTCTTTAAGCTCCTCACCTGAGAGTCCGCCGTCACGTGTGAAAAATTTAAGTCCGTTGCGGTCATAGGGATGATGGCTTGCGGTTATCTGCACAGCTCCGTCGCAGTTTCTTGTCACGGTTGTCATAAACATTGCGGGAGTGGAGCAGTACGAGCAGTAAAGTATATGCGCTCCCATTCCCGACAGAACAGATATAACGCTGTTTTTAATGCGTATTGCCGATATTCTTGAATCGTGACCGACCGAGACGGTCAAATTATCGGCACTTTTTCCCGTCTTTTTGCAAAGAAATCTTATAAACGATGCGGTGATGTGGCTAATTACCTCATCGGTCAGCTCATATTCGGGGTGTTCCTTCGTGCTGACAGCGGTTCCTCTAACGTCAGTTCCGCTTTTAAGGTGCATAAGCTTCATTGAATCAGTCCCCTTTTGTGCATTTCCTCGGCTGCGAGCATTACGCCGATTTTTCCGCTGTGGAAATTGAGTGAGCCCTGCATCCATACAGCATAAGGCTCTCTGAGCGGTGCATCTGCCGAAAGCTCTATTGACGAGCCTGATGTAAATGCCCCTGCCGACATTATGACCTGACTGTCATAGCCGGGCATATCCCACGGTTCGGGAGTCACATACGAATCAACGGGCGCGCCCTTTTGCATACCTTGACAGAAAGCAATAAGATTATCGCGGTTATCAAGGCATATTGCCTGTATTATATCGTGTCTGATCTCATTTGAACAGGGTGTAACATTAAAGCCGAGCTCCTCAAACAGCGATGCGGCAAAAACTGCCGTTTTAAGCGCCTCACCTACCACATGGGGAGCGTTGAAAAGTCCCATAAAAATATTTCTGTTCTGACCAAGCGTTGCTCCTACCTCAACGCCTAAGCCCGGATTAGTGAGCCTGTAGCCGCACAATTTCACAAGATCGGCACGTCCTGCTATGTATCCGCCTGAGGGTGCAATACCGCCGCCTGCATTTTTAATGAGGGAGCCTGCAATAAGGTCTGCTCCCACCTCGGTAGGTTCTTTCCTCTCCGTAAACTCACCGTAGCAGTTATCCACCATAACGACTGCACGTTTATTTACCCTATGTACTATTTCGCAGACCTTTTCTATTTCGTCTATTGAAATGCTGTGGCGAAGGGAATATCCGCGAGAGCGCTGAATATACACCATTCGCACATCCTTTGCCGCTGATGCTTTTTCGATAGAATCATAGTCGAGTCCGTCATTTTCGGTCAAATCTACTTGGCTGTAAGATATTCCGAAATCCGCCAAGCTGCCGTCGCCCATATTTTTGCCGCCGAGACCGATAACGGGATGAATTGTATCGTACGGAGTGCCCGTAACGCAAAGCATAGTATCACCCGGTCTCAAAACGCCGTAAAGGCAGACTGAAAGCGTGTGAGTTCCGCAAGCCAGCGCACCCGCACGGATTATTGCACTTTCTGCACCGAAAATATCGGCGGTAAGGCTATCCAGCTTTTCTCTGCCCCTGTCGCCGTAGCCGTAGCCCGTGGCGGTGTTAAAATCCGCCTCGTCCACACGGTTTTTGATAAATGCAGAGAGCACCTTTTGCTGATTGTACTCCGTCACACTTTCAATTTCTCCGAACATTTTCTCCGCTTTTTTTAGAGCAGCAGCGGAAAGCTCCTTTATTTTCGGACTTATCTCAAAATAATCTGACATATTTTTTATCCTTTATATATAATTGTATAACTCTTTCACAACAGTGAAGCCGAGTTTTTCATAAAATCCTATATTTTTCTCTTTACAAATCAAATAGACATTTTCTTTTGAAGACAGCTTTAGAAGTTTTTTGACTAAATCCGAACCGTATCCTTTGCCACGGTATTCTTCCTTGACATATACATCCGATATAACCGAATAATCATTGCCGAAGGATACGAATCCGCCGCCGATGATCCTACCGTTTTCATAAATCACCGCACCTTGGCATAAGCCTTTGGCGTTCTGATACATTTTGACCGCCGCACCGTCCGTGGCCTTTGCAATATCCTCGGTGTCAAGATGTTTTATATCAAAATAAAGATTACGGTCAACGCCTTTTTCGCCTCGGTCGTACTGCGACCGTGCGAGCATTAAATATTGCGTCTCTGCCGTACCAAAGGGTAAGATATCGGGAGAAATAACACTGCCGTTAACAAGAAAACTCAGCTCGTCATAATCGGCATTTTCGTCGGTAAAAAGCAAGGTTCTGCCGCTCTCTCCCACCGCCGCGGCGGCAGTTATGCGGTCATCACGGTCATACTGTGCCCATACAATACCGCTGTTCAGCCGTTCATCGGTATAGTAGCCTGTTACGGCCGAAAAAATTGCGGAGTTTCCTTCGCCTAAATAGTTAAAAAACGTCTGCGGTAAAATCTCAAAGGATTTAAGCATCGGCAAGCTCCCTTAAAAGAGCCTTTGCGAGCCTTTCTACGCTGTCGATGTCCTTTTCACTGCAGACCGACGACGGTGAATGGATATATCTGCACGGTACGGACACCGCGACCGTTTTTATACCGCCTGCAGCTTTATGAATAGCCGACGAATCGTTGCCGCCTGCTACGACTGTTTTTGTCTGGCAGGGAATACCGTTTTTCTCGGCAGTTTCAAAGGCTTTTTTATAAAGTTCGCGGTCATAGAGGGTACCCCTGTCCATAAAGGATACCACCGCTCCGCCGCTCACCTTGCAGACCTTTTTGTGATCCGGTGTATCGGCAATATCCGAGGCCGTGGTAGTCTCGAGCACAATTGCATAATCGGGCTTTACGGTATATGCGCTGACGGTCGCTCCGCGTGTACCTATTTCTTCCTGCACGGTGAAAACACAGGTATAGTCGAAATCCGACTCCTCATTAAGAATATTTATTAGTGTCGCCGTGCCTATTCTGTCGTCAAGTGCCTTTGATTTAACGAATCCGTCTCCGAAACATACAAAGTCCGATTTAAAATATACGAAATCGCCCAAAGCGACTTTTTCTTCCGCCTGCTCCTTATTTTCAAAGCCGAAATCAAGGGTCATATCGGTGATTTTCGGTATCTTTTTGCCCTCGTCACCACTGCACAGGTGAATCGCCTTGCCGCCGGCAACGCCGTTAACGCCGTTCACCGTGACTCTTTTACCGAACAGAGCCGAGTCGTCCATTCCGCCCACGGGAGCAACACGGACATAACCGTCGTCGGTGATGTATGTTACGATAAAGCCCACCTCGTCCATATGGGCAAAAAGGGCTACTTTCTTTTTAGGCGTTCTTTTACCTTTTTTATTGACGATAAGGTTGCCGAGAGCGTCAACGGTGTATTCGCAGTCCGCAGGGAGAAGAGAAATCAGTTCATTTCTAACATCTTTTTCGTCACCTGAGGTACCGTTTATCATACAGAGTTTTTCAATCAAATTTATATCCATCTGTCTCACACCCTCTCTAAAAATTCGGCTATGAGCCTTGCACAACTTTCAATATCTCGAAGATCCACAGTTTCAATCGGTGTGTGCATATATTTTATGGGCAGAGACACAAGAGCGGTAGGTATTCCGCTTTTTGATATTGTAATGTGGTCTGCGTTAGTGCCTGTTCTGCCGCTCATTACCTCTTTTTGATAAGGTATGTTCTTCTCTTTTGCAACACTCACAAGCATTTCGGTAAGTCCGCGGTCGAGTATGGGTGAGTAGCCTATCATTGCTCCGCCGTTCATTTTTCCGCATTCCGTGGGATTTGAGTCGGGCGTGCAGGCAAAGCTCACGTCAACTGCCAGCGAGATATCCGCATCCGTGTTATACGATGCACAGGTGGCACCTGTACCGCCTGTTTCCTCCTGCGCAGAGCAGACAAGCGTTACTTTATTATTGGTATTTGTGTATTCAAGCGTCTTTAAGAGTACGGCAATACCTCCGCGGTCGTCAATATACGGTGAAGAAACACGCTCACCCGAAAGAACGTTAAAAGAGTTTTTGAAGGAAGCTCTGTCACCGAGTGAAAGTATTTTTTCCGCCTGTTCTTTAGTCATTCCAATGTCTGCGACAGCCGTGCCGTCCTTTGATACACGGCTCTCACCGTCCGAAAGATGGGGCGGAACAGTGCAAACAACACCGAAAATGTTTTCCGTTCCGTGGAAAATAAGTTCAGTTCCTTCGACGACTCGCATATCAACTCCGCCAACGGAAGAAACGCGGACAAATCCGTCGTCGGTAATGCCTGTTACGATAAAACCGATAGTGTCAAGATGAGCGTCCAGCAGTATATGCTTGCCACTGCCTTCGCGTGTGACAGTGACATTTCCTGCTGTGTCAGCCGAAACAGTACCGTATTGTGAAAAAAGCTCCTTCAGCATTCCAAAGGAGCTCTGTTCCTCCCCCGACACACCTGCGAGGGAGGTAAGCTTTGATAAAAGTTCGATTGTATTCAATGATATCACCTTGAATTTATATTTCAACGCCGCCTACGGGACGAATTATGAGAACATAACAGGAATCTTTGCCAAACACGCTTTCCATTATATTCTTATAGTCACTCAAAAGCTCGTTGGGCACAAACGCCTGAATAGTACCCGCAAAGCCGCCGCCGTGTACTCTCCAAGCGCCCTTGCCCGAAAGTATGCTCTCGCTCAGAGCCAGCGCAACGGAAACAGGCTGTACGGACGGCTGTTTTGTCGAAAATACATTTTGATTATACATATATGAAGAAGCTCCGCTTTCAAGTATGTATTCCTTGAACTTTTCAAAATCACCCTTTGTGAGCGCGTCCACTTCTTTCAAAACCCTGTCGTTATCAGCAAAGAAATGCATTGCACGAAGTACCGCACGGTCGCCGACTTTTTCACGGACAGCGGGAATATTTTTTCTGAATTCAGTCTCGTCAACCTCACGGAGCACTTTTTTGCCGAAAACACCTGCCACCGATTCCATCTCACTGCGTATTGCCGCATAATCGTCTGTTAAATCGGAATGGCTTCCCTTTGTGTCGACTATGCAAAGGGAATGCCCGCAGGATGCAAAATCGAACTTGACCTCGTTGATAACAGGCTCGGTCGGATCGTTAAAATCTATGGTTACAAAGCTGCCTACGGAGCAGGCAGTCTGATCCATAAGTCCGCAAGGCTTGTCAAAATAAACGTTCTCGGCATACTGCGCAATTTTTGCGATAGTGACCGCGTCAACCTTACCGTCGTTATAAAGATAATTGAGCATTGTGCCCACAAGCACCTCATACGCCGCTGAAGACGAGAGTCCCGAACCGGAAAGCACGTCCGACACCGTTGCTGCATCAAAACCGCCGATGTTATATCCGAACTTTTTAAATCCTGCACACATACCGCGAACGATGGCGGGCGAATGACCTTTTTCATTTTCTTTTATGGAAAGATCGGAAATATCCGCCACGTCCATATTATAGCCTCTTGATTTTACACGGACGATATTTTCATCGTTCTTGGAGGCTACAGCAATAGCGTCAAGGTTTATGCCTGCCGCCAATACTCTGCCGTGGTTGTGGTCAGTATGGTTGCCGCCCACCTCTGTTCTGCCGGGAGCGGAGAACAGGCGTACGTCGCGGTCTTCACCGTAAATTTCCGCGAAATCGTTTGCAAGACCTACGTATCTTTCATGCTGAGCCTTAACGGCCTCATCAGTCACATACACTCTTTTTAAGCGTGAATCGTATTCACCGTTTAAAATCTTTTCTTTAAGCAGGCTGATGTTTGTCATTTTTACCTTCCCCTTTTCTTTTTTCCAATATTACATTTACTACAAGTGTTGAAGTGCCCGATATAACGAGCAGTATCACAATAGGCGCCATAAAATGCCACGTGAACGGATGGAAAATGTTGCCGCCCATATAGCTGTATGACCATATTTTCGGGAAAAATCCGATAAGCGATGCCAGCACAAACCGCCAGTACGGAAATTTCATTCCGCCGTATATCTTACTTATGGGATTTACGGGTATAGACGGTATAAGCCTGAACGCCACAAGGCACGCCAGCTTGCCGGGACCCGCTTTATCCATCATCTCACGCACATTGTCATATTTTTTTAATGTCTTTATGGCAGTTCCGCCGCCCGATACACGACCCCACCAATATTTCGTTGTCAAAAGCATAGCAAAGCCGACGGTATTTATAATTATGGAATATTTCGTATCGAACACCATACCTGTCATAAGACAGATAAACGGTGTAGGAATGGGAATGAAATTTTTCAAAAGGAAAAAGAGGAGTATTGCCACGATGATAAGCCATTTATAGGGCAGTGCGATAATTTTATCCTCAAGCCTTAACAGCAAGTCAAGGAATTCTTTATACTTACCGTCCATGGTTTTTGTTCCCATTATAAGAGTAATGACAACGAGAATTGCGGCAAGAGTAAAAAGCCCTACGGCACTCCAATTCATCGCCCTTTTTCTGTCAAGATTTTTTCTTTCCATTAAAATTCACCGAAATCGTCAGAATTTTCCATGTTAACTATCTAATTTTATAATATTTATGCCGAAAGGTCAATATTTTTGTTTCTATATTATCCGAAATGTGATAGAATGTATTCACTGAAAAGTTCAAATATAATATTTTATAAAAATTTTTTTATTTATATGCGGAGGGCAGTATGAAAATAGTCGTTCTTGATTCATATGCGTTAAATCCGGGGGATCTGTCGTGGGATTGGCTTGAACGTTTAGGTGAGTGTGAAATATATGACCGCACTCCGAAGGAAAAGATCCTTGAACGGTCAGCCAATGCCGATATTATTTTAACCAATAAAACTCCCCTGACCCGCGAAACGCTGTCACAGCTTAAAAATCTTAAATATATCGCTCTGCTGTCGACAGGCTATAACATAGCCGACATTGAATACGCAGGGAAAATGGGAGTTCCCGTATCAAATATCCCCTCATACTCCACCGACGCGGTGGCTCAGCTTACTTTTTCATTAATACTTGAGATAACCAACGGTGTGGGAATTCATTCCGACAGCGTAAAGAGCGGTGAATGGAGTCGCTGCCCTGATTTTTGCTATTGGAAAACACCGCTGACTGAGCTATGCGGCAAAACCTTGGGCATTATCGGCTTTGGGAAGATAGGTCAAAGAGTTGCAGATATTGCCGAGGCTTTTAATATGAATATCCTTGCCGTATCGGGGCACGAAACCGACCAGGACTCACGCAAAAGCTTCCGTTGGGTAGATATGGATACTCTCGCCGCCCAAAGTGACATAATAACACTTCACTGTCCGCTGACGGAAAAGACGACGGGACTTGTGAACGGTAAATTTATTGAAAAATGTAAGAACGGTGCCATAATAATAAACACCTCCCGAGGTCCCGTTGTGGACGACAAAGCACTTGCAGATGCCCTTAACAGCGGCAAGCTGGGCGGTGCAGGACTTGATGTACTGACAACCGAGCCGCCAAGCTTCGATAACCCTTTGCTCAGCGCAAGAAACTGCTTTATCACACCACACATCGCGTGGGCAGGCTTTGAGACACGCGAAAGACTTATGAGCATTTTGCGTGACAATGTTGAAGCCTTTCTTCGCGGAGAAATAAAAAACGCGGTAAATTCTGATTTTTTACCGCATTGATAAAATTTATTTATTTTTTTCAGTTTGTAAAAAAGTCGGGGTCGCTCACTGCGATCCCGACAAATTTGTGTTTTATTTTTTCTTTTTACTGTCCTTACTGCTGCCGTAGCCGTAACCATAGCCGTAGCCATAGCCATAGCCATAGCCGTAACCATAACCGTAGCCGTAGCCTTTTCGTCTATTTTTAGCAAGCTTGATAAACTTAGAGGTAACTCCAGAATCGGCATCGTTGTAAATGCAGCCGATAATCTCGGTTCCCGTTCCGGTGACGTCATCCATAGTTCTTCTTATTCTGCGCTTGGAAGAACGGTCCTTGCGGATGATCATAACACACGCATCGGCATACTGTGCAATGACTGATGCGTCGGTAACAATACTTCCGGGAGGAGTGTCTATGATAACATAATCAAACTCATTGCGAACAGCCTCAATAGCTTCAGCAGCCTCGTCCAATGAGAGCAGCTCTGCAGGATCGGTTATCGCCTTGCCCGAGATCAGAAGGAAAAGATTAAGCTTTTCATAATATTTTATTGAATCACTGAGTGATTTATCTCCGCGTATAACGCCGGCAAGACCGAGCTCGTCGGTTGCAGATACGCCCAGTACGGACGCAACGGAAGGCTTTCGGAGGTCTGCGTCGATAAGCAGAACCGATTTTCCGTTTTGAGCCAGTGCCAGCGCAGTATTTGTGGCTATCGTGGTCTTGCCCTCATTTTCAGATGCACTGGTGAAAATGAATACCTTGTATCTTTGACGCTTTGCAATATTCTCTATCTTGGTGCGTAAGAGCTTAAAGGATTCAATAAACATAAATCCTGTTTTTTTATCCGTTATCAAAAGGTGGTCGGCATCGTTTTTCTTAAGATGAATTATGGAGCCGATAACCTTGCTCTCCAGCTTGCCGGTTATGTCCTCAGGATCCTTTACCGTATCTCTGATGAAAATGTTCATACACAAAACAAGTATGACTAATGCCGCACCCAACATAAAGCCGAGAATCGTATAAAGCACAATCGTTCTGTCCGAATTCGGAGCCTGCGGCAGTGTGGGCGGATCAATAACGATGGCTCTTGAGCCGGCAAGATTATCCAGCACCTGACCGTAATTATTTATATAGCTTTGTGCAACGGCGTATGATACTTCCGGATCGGAGCTGGTCACACGCAGTGAAATTATGGAGGTATCCTCCATAAGCGTTGTACTTATCATACCCTTGACTTCTGCACCGCTGACATCATACCCGCTTCCCTGCGCAACGAGATTCATAAGTTGTGACGTCTGAGTCATCAAATACTGGTAATTCCTTGCAAGACCTATTCTCGCGCTGATATCCGACGAAGACTGTCCGCCTATAACGGTATTTTCGCCTTTATTATCAATAACAAAAAGTATGTTGCTCGTATACATCGGCACATAATTGAGTCTTGCTATGCCGAAACCGACACCTGCAAAAATCAGTGCGCTCAAAAGTATTGCCCACCATTTTTGAACAACACGGACTGCATACTGTGCAACGGTTTGAAGGTTTATTCCGCTCTCCACCGGGGCGTTTTTTGCATTATATTCCATCATTTGGACTCCCATCGCCGTAGTAGTTCATAAAAGTATAAACATTATATCAAACTAATTTGTGTTATGCAATAATTTTAACAAACTTTTTAATTATTTTTGACACTTTCCGACGCTTCGCCATCCGAAAGCGTTATAACTCTGTCGCATTTGTCGATAACCGCCTCACGGTGAGTAATAAAAATCACCGTAAGTTCCCGAATATTTTTGATATTCCCGAGAAGTTTCTGCTCTGTTTGTGTATCAAGCGCACTTGTTGCCTCATCCATCAGCAATATTTTGCCGCATCCCAGCAAAGCACGGGCGATGGCAAGCCTTTGCGCCTGCCCTTCCGAGATTCCGGAACCGCTCTCGTTAAGCTGCGTGTCAAGTCCGTTGTCAAGCTCATACACAAACTCGGCACAGGCGAGAGTCAGCGCTCTTTTGACCTCATTTTCGTCGGCATCAGGTCTTAGAAGCATTACGTTCTCGCGCACTGTTCCGCTGAACAGCATATTCCCCTGCGGAACTATGGAGATAAGTCCGTGAATATCCTCGGGCGGTCGTTCGCCGCCGAATGTATCCACCGTGATATTACCGCTATCCGGACGGTAAAGTCCCGTAAGAAGCTTAAATACCGTCGTTTTACCGATGCCCGACTGTCCTTTTACACCTACAAATTCGCCTTTTTTGACTGTAAACGATGCGTTTTTAAGAACGGTCTCTCCGCCGTAACCGAATGTTACGCCATCAAATTTTATCGAATTAAAATCCCCGTACTTTATTCCGTCGCCGCCGTGAGTCTCGATTTCAGCCTCCGGAACGGTTTCTATAAGGCGCTGGGCGGATGCAGTCATTGCAAAAAAAGTAGGTATGATTCCCGTTATGCCTGCGGCGGGACTTTGAAGCTGATTGACAAGCTGTATGAGTGCCGCCACCGTGCCGAAAGACATTGTGCCCTTAAGTATTCCGTACGAGCCGTATGACACCGCTGCCAAAAATCCAACTGCAAAGGCTATGGAAAAGCCCATTGTCGCCGCTATTGAAAAACTGCGTCTGCGTAATTTCTCACGGTAAAGATCTTTTTGCAAAACCGATGCACGGTCGATTATCTTTTTCTCTATTCTGAAAACCTTGACGGCAAAAAGATTTTCCACCATTTCCTGCATAAAGGAACGCACGGCGGAGTCCTTTTCCTGTACTCTGCGGTGAAAGCTTTTAAGCGGTTTTCTGAATAATGCGGCCGCAAAAACTATCAGTATTCCGCAGCCTATAAAAATCAGCGCAAAGCTCCTGTCGAGCGCCAAGAGTGCGGCTGCCGCACTGATGATCCTTACAACATAAGATACCGCCGCGGGCAAAATACTTACGGCAGTATCGCCCACGACCGTCACATCAGCCGTGAGACGTGTCATAATGTCGCCGCTGTGACGTTCCGCCGCGGCCGAGTACTCGCCGCACAGCACATTTGAAAATATTTTGGTTTTAAGACTGATTTCAGCCTTGCCCTGACTTACCGTCTCAATAAAAGATGACAGCACGCGGGCAAGCATCTGTGAAAAAATCAGTAAAAGCAGCGAGACGGCATTTTTGAGCAGCGCATCGCCGTCCCCGTTCTGAGCACAGTCGATAACCGTTTTTGAAAGCAATGCGAACATAGTTACGCACACGGCCGACCACGCGTTCAGCAAAATGAGCGCGGCTATCTCTGCCCTGCGTTTTCCGCAGCTTTTATATATCCATTTTAAAACCGATATATCCCTCATATGTCGCTTTCCCATTGGCTACGTGATTATTCTTCGATAAGTCCGTACCGTTTCATTTTTTCAATCAGCGTGTTCACGTCTTTTTTCACTGTTTCAAGGTCTGCATTATAATCGGCGGCAATTTTTTTAGCTATATTTTCCACCGTATAGGTGCCGTCAAGGAGCTTAAACACCGCCGCCCCCACCTCATTAAAGGTCATAACGCCGTTAAAGCTTATTTTCTGCTCGCCTGTCGCAATAACAATATTATTGCCTGCGACCTCTTTTAAAATAAATCCGTCTTTGATTTTCATTCGTTTATCAGCCTTTCTATTCCCTCATACGATGCATAAGCCGCTTGGTCCGACATATTGCACTCAAGGGCGAATACGGGTACGTTTCTTAATAATCTGTCCAAATTATCAAGCATTTTTTCCGAAAGCTCGCGTGTACTTGGGTTTATCGTCTGCGGTAAAAACCGCGTTGCCGCTTCTGCGCTATTCAGTCGTGTAACGGTATTTTTTTCGCCTCGGCTCAAAAACGTTATGGCCCTCACGGGAACGCGAACGTCTATATTTTCATCGGTCTTTCCCGAAAAAGGCGTTCCGCAGGCGTACCATTTGCCGCCGTCATATATCAGTGCGGGTTTATCGTCATTGATTATGCGCGTATTGGGAAGATTTTTCAGCCAAAGATGTGTATGTGTGGACTTTCCCGTACCGCTTTTTGCCGAAAACAGGTAGGCGTACCCGTCCTTTTCCACGCAGGAGGCGTGGAGCATCATTCCGTTATGCTTCAAGAGCTCGCTGTAAAATGCCTCGCAGGTCCATATATATTCGACTTCACTCATAGACAGATTGGGATGTTCCTCTTTTCTGTCGCGCAGAAATTCTTCCTTGATATTGAGTCTTACCTGTGTCTCAGTACTGTCAAAATCCGCTCTGTATTTTTCGGAACGGCTTCGCAAAAGCCCGCCGCGCACAAGATATTCTGTTTTAAGTCCTGCTATTATAAACTTTTCCATGATTCTTCCTAACTGTTGACTTTAGTCGACACTCCGAGATACGGTGCGGGGTTTACCTTTGTTCCGTTTACACGCACCTCAAAGTGAAGATGCGGTCCCGTAACGTTACCCGTTGAACCTATTCTACCTATGGGCTGACCTCTTGAAACATGCTGTCCTGCTGAAACCATCAATGAGCCTGCCTGCATATGACCGTAAAGCGTAACAATTCCGTTACCGTGGTTTATCATTACACAGTATCCGTACGCTCCGTTGAGCTTTGCAAGGGTGACCGTTCCAGATTCAGCCGCAACAACCGTGAGTCCTGTGCTTCTGCCGCCCGGACGGACAATATCCATACCGCCGTGCCAGCCGCCGAGGCTTCGCTTGCCGTAATAAGAGGAAACCGAGTTCGCCCCTATGGTCGGCCACAGGAACCGACCGCCGTAAGAGGTGACCGAGCCGCCGGAGCCGCCGTAAGAATAGTTCTTTGTGCCGACCTGTATTTTTTCGTCTACCGTCTCGCGCACCGTTTCCCGTGAGATCTCTTTTGCTGAGACACGAACGCCGTCCACGTACGTCACAAGCTCGGTAATCTCTTCAATGCCGTTCACGCCCTTAGTTACAATGCGGCTGTCGCCGATATAAAGGCTGTCGGTATTTACTTTTACAGTGCTGTAAGGGATCTCCACTGTGCGTTTTTCCGTTTTTGTTATCTGAACGCGGACAAAATTGACCTCTTTAGAGACAAGTAAGTCTTGTCCCACGTATATATTTGACCCAAGCTCGGGATTCAACGCATAAAGCTGTGCGGATGTTATATCGTTACTTTGCGCAATTCCGGAAATAGTATCTCCCAATCTGACGGTATAATATTTTGCCTCGCTCTTTTTAGAGTGCAGCTTTTCGTCAAGATATGACGCATCACGGACTGTGTTCTCATTATCCGGATAAAGTCCCTGTACGTACTCGATATCCTCAACAAAGCTCACCGTCGCGTTATCCTCATCCGTCTCATACTCAGAAAGGATAGAATCGAACACGCTCAGCGCATCGGTCTCGTTTTTAACGGCGCATATAAATGCATTGTCAACATATATTCCGCAGGCGTTGGTTATCTTACTGTCGGAATTGGCGATAAGCTTGTCACAGATCGTCGCAGAGTCGTTTATCTGGCTCAACTTTACGGTTTTAAGCTTATATTCGGCATTGCCGATAAGATCCTTTTCGCCTTTATCGGCGCTGATGGGAGCAGCTGAGGCGGCGGAAATGTCAAGACGGTTCAGGGCCTCCGAACGTGCCTCCTTATAAATCGCCTCCGTACGGACATAGCCTATTACCCTGTCGTTATAATTTATTTCAAGGGCAAATGTCCTGCCAGACCAGGAATTTATTACGGAAAGCAACAGCACAAGTGACGCTATAGGCATAATAATATTAAGAACATAGGCAAAAGACTTTTTATATCTTTTCACCGCCACCTTGAAAAGGCGTATAAATCCGCCTGACGGTGCGGCAGATCCTTCAGTCGAACGTTCTCTGACACGTCTGATTTGGCGGTTCAGCGCTTTAAAATCCTCAGTGACCTCGTGAAAGGTTCTCAGCGCAAATTTGTCGATAATTATAGCCGCAGTGAAAACGAGCGTACCCACGGCCTTTACAGGCTTTAAAAGAAGTGCGGCAAGCCATTTCGCAAAACGCTTCGAGTACCGTATGGTTTGCAAGCCGAGGAGATATATTACGTTGTATAGCTTTTCAAACATTTTTCTTCCTCATTTTGTTTTTGTCAAAATCCTAAAAAAGTCGCAACTTACCAATTATACCCGTATTCTATCACATATTATAAAAAAACGCAAGCGACGCAATATTTGAGGTGCGCCGTAACGCGTTAAGGAATAACAATATAGCTTCAAATTGTTGATTTTAAATGAGAATTCGTGTATAATGACAATGATTATTGAAAACGAGATGTTACAGTTTTATTAAGAAAAATACGGTTTTCGTCCTATAATACAGAAAGGTTTTGCGATGAAAGATGAAGGATGATATGCGATACTTTGATGCACATTTCCATTTGTTTGAGAATTCAGCGTTTGGTAATCAGTTAGCTGACAATATAGGTGACACAGCTGATAAGGACCTTTTTTTTGATAAATACTACCGTAACGGAAATATGATCGGCGGAATTCTTATGGGGAACGGTCCTCTTGAGCACCAAGGAGTAGAACTGCCTGCTAATTTCTATTATTGCCTTGGATTGGATGAGGAAAAATATTTTGAAGAGTTCGACGATACATTGAAGATTATTGAAAATCGTCTCAGCGAAAACAAGTGCGTCGGAGTAAAGTTATACCCGGGTTATATATCCAGATATCCAAACGATGAAATATACTATCCTCTGTTTGAATTATTATGCAAGCATAATAAAGTATTGGCTGTACATACCGGAATGCTTGCCGGCTCAAGCGGAAAGCTCAAGTATGCTAAACCGATTTATCTGGATGATATTGCAGTAGACTTCCCGCAGTTAAAAATTATTATGTGCCATTTCGGAAATCCCTTTCTTTCAGAGGCCGCAGCCGTTATGGAAAGCAATTCAAATGTTTATGCGGATTTATCCGGATTGATAGAGGGAAGCTTCTCTTTAAACGCTTTTGGTGAATCACAGAAAAATTATATAAAAGCACTGAAAACATGGATACAATATGTGGGGACATATGATAGATTTATGTTTGGAACAGATTGGCCTGCCGTAAACGGAAACAACTATTATGATTTTATTTCCTCTTTATTTCCAAAAAAATTTACAGATAACATTATGTATAAAAATGCATTGAAAATTTATCAAATCAAGGAGATTGTTTGATGAATGCTACACTTATCAAATCAAAAAAAGAGTTTGAAGGTTGTTTGAATCATTTTAAAGATTCCAATTGCATTCATTTGGGAATAAATGAAGAAACAGTTTTTTTATTGGACAATTTTGACGATATTCACGAGAAGCTTGACGGCAAATATATATTTTTTGAAAACGGATTTTCAAATATGATTATCTGTTTAATGGATTTTAATTATATTTACTCCAAGAAAAATACAAACGGAATATCAGACAATTTGATTCGACAGATATCTAATGATGTTTCCAAGAAAATTAAGACTATTGAAAATGATGTTTTTATAGTTTCTGCACGCCTTCTTCTGTCTAAAGAAGCCGATAACCTGTTTTTTAGTGAGTGTATTGCGAAATTAAAGCAAATATACAGAGAATACCATTTTATATTCTGTCAGTCTGACAAAACGGATTTCATAACAGATAATATCAAATATTTTCATCATAGAATTGCTTCCGGACATATATATCATTTTATGCCCGAAATCGATATGACTCAAATAAATTTTGAGAATAGCGAAAATGAGTTTATATATTTAGCATTACCTGAAACAGCAAATGCTGAGGTCT
The DNA here is from genome assembly GCA_022508805.1 of Oscillospiraceae bacterium. Classification (GTDB taxonomy): domain Bacteria; phylum Bacillota; class Clostridia; order Oscillospirales; family Acutalibacteraceae; genus Fimenecus. The sequence continues at coordinate 209,739 of JAFLUM010000001.1, forward strand.
TGTTTCAAGAAAGTGAAATACTAATTTCGAAGTATACTTTAGCCAACTATAAATATTCGCCGGATAATTCTTTGGTGTTCATGCGTGAAGAGTTTTCTGAGTGTTATGTTAAAATTTTAAAAATCACATATGATAAATTACTTACTTATCAGCGTTATTTAAATATCTTTAATCTGAAAGAACACTTTGAAGCATTCAATTGCAACAGTTCTGAATTTTCACAAATTAAAGATATTCTTGTTTATACTGTCGCAAAAGCATCCGATCAAAAATCCATATTAAACAAGCGGCTTGAAGAAATGATATCGACGCGTAAAAATGAGTGGTCGCTTATTCCGGATATCGTATTGATGTATCCTGTATGTGTGTTGGATAAAAGTAAAATTCAAAACTGTAGCAATGAATATGATTCCGATATGAATGCTTATATGCATTATTTGGATATGCGATTACAATGCGAGACAGGCGTTCCTTATGGCTATGACGGAGCAGATATGATGGCCAGGTTTAAAAAACGGGTCTCCAGGCACTACTTAGGCACTGCTAAGTTTAGGATCACCGAAGAGATGATAATGGATATACTTGACAAAGAAGATATATCCGTCGGAGCAGACATATATATGCATATGATGGTTGCTGTAGATGCAGAATCTGACGTAGGAGTGTTGTATGTTATTTCATTGTCAAGTCCTTTCCTGTTGAGCCATTTATTAGATAATGTTGTCAGAAATCAGCTCATGGTTGTAACGCAAGACGGCATAAGGAATCTATATGAGCATATACTGAAAAGCTGGAATTTGAAAATCAGCGGAACCCCTAAAAGCTATGTTACTATACCAAGAGATAAAGATTCACTTGAACATCAACAGTTAGCATCCCTTTTAATGTCTGAGACTATTTACGAAGAAGGAGAAGATTTCAGCCAAATAGTAGATAAGGGAATTATTCAAATTGTAAATGAGCCATACGGTATGGGGCAATATGATATAGCATATGTGGGTGCTACATCGAATGCGTTTATTCAATTTTACCCATCATATAGAGGCAGTAAACAATATCGGTTATTTTGGAATGCGGTTACGGCTTTTTATATAGAATTGATATTGTTTGAAGAAGCTGCAGTTACAAGATTCAATAGATCATTAGTCGAATTAATGTCTGATGCAAATAAAGAATCACCGGAAGCGTTTTTGGAGAAAAACAGAAATATTACCAACGATTATTTAAGATCTGTGGAGTTTTGGGATGTACAACTGAACTATCCTTCTTCTCAACGCTCCATAAAAATGATAAGAGATGCTTTCAATGAGAATGATTTGCTGTCAAGGATGGAACGATACCAAACCCAAGTGCAAAACATCTTTGAAATCAACAAGGAGTTAATTGACAGGGAAGCAGAAAAAGCCGAAAAGAAAAGCAATGATAATATGAATTTTATTCTCTTTGTGCTGACCGTTGTCAGTACCGTTTCGGCTATCTATCAAATCGTTGACTATATAATAAACTATATATCTACGAACCCTATTCAGAACCTTTTCCCAATTGTTATGAATTTAATTGTAATAATCGGAATGGTTATAATATATTCATATAGAAAAAGAAAGCGTAATCAATAGCTCCCTTTGATTTATTTGTTTTTTTCTGTTTCGGGCCGTATATTTTCTGCACAGCATACCGAATTAAAAAGGGTCACACCGTGACCCTTTTCTTTAAGTTGATTTTCTTTAAGTTAAATCAATAATATCTGTATACTGCAACGACCTTGCCGAGAATAACTACCTCGTCGGTGATTATCGGCTCGTAAGCGTCGTTTTCAGGCTGAAGTCTGAAATGCCCCTTTTCCTTATAAAAGCGCTTTACGGTTGCCTCATCGCCTATCATGGCGATAACTATCTCTCCGTTTGCGGCTACGGGAGTTTTTTCAGCCACCACGATGTCGCCGTCAAGGATCCCCGCCCAAAGCATACTTTCGCCGCGAACCTTTAGGGCAAACAGCGACTTGTCACGCGATACCCTGCCGTTATAGGCGATATAGCCCTCTATCTGCTCCACAGCGAGAATGGGCATACCTGCCGTGACGGTTCCCAACAGCGGAACGCTCGTCACATTTTCAGCCTGACCTATAACGCGTATGGAACGCTTTAAGAGCGGGTCGCGTTCAATGTATCCCGCCTCCTCCAACGCATCAAGATTTGCCTGCACGGACGAGGTGGAGCGAAGTCCCACTGCCGAGCCTATCTCACGTACCGACGGCGGAACACCGCACTGCGAACGCTCGCAGAGAAACTCATAAATTTTTTGCTGTGTATCGTTAATGGGGCGCATAAAAATCCTCCTGATCACACTTCTCGGCTATACTTTTCTATATAATAACACACTTTTTTCAAAAAAGCAAACATTTGTTTGTTGTTTTTTGAAATTTTTTCTTCATTCGGATGTATAATGCATCGCCTTTTCGGGTCAAAATACCTTCGGAGGTGCTTATATTGAAAAAATCCGTAAGCAAGGAGAAATTTAAAAAATCGGCATATTCCGCCGCGGCGCTGGGACTTTGCGTAACGGCACTTTTGGCATTTTGGATGTCTAACAGAAACAACAATCTTGCCCTTCCCGAAGAAACAGAGACCGTCGGATTTGACACTGTTGAGACTAAAAAGGAAGAGGAAGCGGTAAATACGCCTGTCACCGATGTACCGGATGAGCGATACACCGCCTCGCCTGTGACTGAAGCGGAGATGCCCGCTCAAAGCGTATATTTTGCAATGCCCATGGACAGCGGCGTAAGCCGTGAATATTCAAACGGTGAGATCGTGAAAAACAGCACGACAGACGACTGGAGAACACACGACGGCGTGGATTTCAGCGGTGTGGCAGGCGATGCGGTCAAGGCCATAAACAGCGGCACGGTGACAGCCGTACGTCAAGATGCTCTGTGGGGGACTGTAGTCACCGTAGACCACGGCAACGGGATAATCGCTGAATACCGAGGACTTGCCGATGCCGGCGCCGCTCAGCCCGGCGACACGGTTGATACAAACGGTAAGGTGGGAGTTCTTGGCGAAATTCCCGTTGAAAAAAACGACGGCGCTCACCTGCACCTTGAAATATATAAGGACGGAAAGCTCGTTTCGCCGTCCGATTATATCGGAAAAACAGTTGAGCAATAATTTATGCGGCAGTTTTACTGCCGTTTTTTATTGCTTATTTCAAAAAATTATGATACTATTTATGCGGTGATAAAATTGATTTCGGTTTCTTTTTTTGAGATAACTGGGCATACAGATCTGTCGGGTCTGAACAAGCTGCCCGAAAGCGTAAGGACCCATTGCAAAAAGCGTGAAAGCGCCGCTGCAGCTTTGGCACTTACCGAAATGGGCATTTCGCATCTGCAATATGAAAAAAGCGGTAAGCCCATAGCCGATAACTGCTTTGTCAGCATTTCTCACAGCGGCTCAGCAGTCGCCGTATGCAAAAGCGATACGCCCGTGGGAATAGATATTGAGAAAATTGACAGAGAACGAAATTTTGAAAGAATTGTAAAAAGGTTTTATCACGGCGAGGAAGTAAAAAATTTATTTAAAAATCCGTCTGCTGAAAAATTTTATGAGATATGGACCAAAAAAGAGGCTTACAGCAAAATATTTGGCGGAGGACTTGCGGATATTATGAACGGATTTGACGTGTATTCGCCTGACGGCGTCAAATTTCAGACATACAAAATAAACGAATATATAATCACAGTTTGCGAAAAAATACGAAAAGAGGATAGATCATGCACATAAAAAGCAATATTTTCAAATCGGTTTACAGGCTTTTATTCTTAATATGCTGTGAGGCGGGAATCATTTTACAGTACGGTTTTGTTTCCGATCTCCACAGTATAGCGATGCTGTCCTGTTATTATACCATTATAAGCAATGTCATCTGCTTTCTGTATTTTTCGTATCTTTTAGTCGCCCGCCCCAAATCCGAACGTCCCGTCGTCAAGGGCGCTATCACCATGTGCATCGCGTTGACGGGCATTGTGTACCATCTGCTTTTATCCGGCGCTATGGAATCGAGCGGATATACGGGTGCGGCACTCACCGTCGCCAATCAAATTTTACATACGGTCGTACCGCTGATGGTTTTCTTTGATTATCTTTTCTTTACACCCAAAGGTTCGTTTAAAAGTCTTGACCCCCTGATGTGGACGCTTATACCCATAGCCTATCTCATTTTCGCAATGGTACGCGCCGAGGTAAGCAGTGCCACATTTACGGGCTTCGGCAAACCGAGCCGTTATCCGTATCCCTTTATGGATGTTGACGCTATCGGTGCAGGTAAGGTCGCGCTTATAATATTTATAATCACCGTGGCTTACATTGCAATGGGGTATCTGTTCTATGTAGCCGACAGCCTGCTGGGCGGTAAACTGAGGAGAAAATAATATTACACGCGTTTACCCGTCCGTTTGCGCGGACGGGTTTTATTTGTGTTGTCGGCAGTTGACATACATTAAAAAACAGAGTAAAATAAATAAGATTACAAAAAAATACAACACGGTTCAGAGGTGTTATTTTTGAAAAAATTGTTTGTGACCTTAAGGCCTTATCAGCTTTTACTGTTAATATTTGACTTTCTTATTGTAAACGGCTCGTATTATCTTTCACTTTTTTTACACAGGCAGTTTACGTTTTCATTGGCGCTTATCAAATTTTTACTTGTCCGCGTGCCATTTGTCACCGTAATTTACCTTGTTTTGTTCACACTGTTCCATCTATATAATAATGTATGGAAATATATGGGATTTTACGAGATCATCCGCACGGTGTTCTGCGCCGGCTTCGGTACTGCCCTTTGCTGGATCATTGATTACATCGGAATGAAAGCGAACTATTTTCTCGGTCTTAACGTTATGCCTTTTGTCGTCTATGTAGACGCGATTATGATAATCGCATTTTGCTCGGTTGGTATACGCGTAATGATAAGAGCATACCGAACCCTTAAAACCGAGTCTCAGATGTCGAGAGCAACCGCAAACAAGCGTATTATGATCATCGGCGCAGGCAATATGGGCTGCTCTTTGCTTTATGAAATGGGCATCAGCGGATACAGATACGGCTTACCTGTTGTTCTTGTTGACGATGACAACAGCAAGCAAAAAATGCGTGTCAGAGGAATTCCCGTAGCGGGAAAAATCAACGATATCCCTGCTCTCGTCAAAAAATATGATGTGAATGAGATAATTTTCTGTATCCCATCTGCATCCGCAGAGCGAAAAAGAGAAATATTTGAGATCGCAATGTCCACCGGCTGCAGTCTTAAAACCGCTCCCGACATCAACGAATTCAAAAATATGACTGCAAACGAATCTTTCAGCGACAAAATCAAGGACGTAGATATTATCGATCTGCTTTCCCGTCCCGAGGTAAAGCTCAACACCGAGGTTTGCAGCTACCTTAAAGGGCAGACGGTTCTTGTTACGGGCGGCGGCGGATCTATCGGCAGTGAGCTGTGCCGTCAGATCGCTCGCTACGAACCCGACAGAATAGTTATATTTGATATTTACGAAAATAATGCTTTTTCGTTAAAGCTGTCTTTGGACAGGCGTTACTGCGGTTCGCCTGCAGTGGATATACGCATCGGTTCGGTACGGGATATTGAAAGACTGCGTGAGGTTTTTGAGGAATATCATCCGTCATCCGTATTCCACGCGGCAGCTCACAAGCATGTGCCTCTTATGGAGGACAGCCCTTACGAAGCTGTAAAAAACAATGTTTTGGGCACATATAACACTGCTCTTTGCGCAAACGAGTACGGCGTTAAGAATTTTATTCTTCTCTCCACCGACAAGGCGGTCAATCCCACTAACGTAATGGGCGCTACAAAACGCGTGGCGGAGCTTATTGTTCAGCATTTCAGCAAAATATCAAAGGGCACGAAATTTGCCGCAGTACGCTTTGGAAACGTGCTTGGCTCAAACGGAAGTGTTATTCCGATTTTTAAAGAGCAGCTGGCAAACGGCGGTCCGCTTACCGTTACGCACCCTGATATAACGCGTTATTTTATGACCATTCCCGAGGCGAGCCAGCTTGTGGTTCAGGCAGGCGGACTTGCAAATGGCGGCGAAATATTCGTGCTTGATATGGGCGAGCCGGTAAAAATAGTCACGCTGGCAGAAAAGCTTATCACTCTGTCGGGGTTTGAGCCGTATAAAGATATTGAGATACAGTTCACGGGGCTTCGCCCGGGCGAAAAGCTTTACGAAGAGCTTTCTATGGAAGAGGAGCTTGACGGCAGAAAGAAGACGGAAAACGATAAGATCTTCATCACCTCTCCCCTGCCCATAGACGATGAACAGCTTGAAAGGGATATTAAGTTTATTCCCGATATTACACCCGACAACGTGAGAGATTTCCTTAAACGTCTTGTCCCCAATTACCAACCTAAAAAATAATTTTTTAGTAAGCGACGGTTAAATCGGCAAGAGCGGTTGACACCGCAGTCACATTTAATCAGCGGTTACTTTAACTGGAGATGTTTACAATGCAAATCAGAACGGAGCTTACTTCGACTCCCAAAACAAAGCCCGATGAAAAGCATCTCGGCTTCGGAAACCACTATACCGACCATATGTTTATAATGGACTACGAGAAGGGTCAGGGCTGGCACGACGCCAGAATAGTGCCTTATCAGCCTATCATCCTCGACCCCTCGGCGCTGGTTTTTCACTATGCTCAGGAATGCTTTGAGGGACTTAAGGCATACCGCTGTCCCGACGGAAGCGTTCAGCTTTTCAGGCCCGACAAAAACGCTGAAAGAATGCAATCCACACACCGACGCCTTTGTATTCCCGAAATCCCCGTTGAGGATTTTGTCGAGGCAGTCAAGGCACTTGTATCAGTGGATAAGGACTGGGTACCCTCAGAGCCCGAAACAAGCCTTTACATAAGACCCTTTACCATAGCCACCGAGCCCGTTCTCGGCGTTAAAGCGTCCGACAAATATCAGTTCATTATAATCTGCTCTCCCTCAGGCGCTTATTATGAAGAGGGTATGAATCCCGTCAAAATATACGTTGAGGACGAGTTCGTCCGCGCTGCTCCCGGAGGAACGGGGTACATCAAATGCGGCGGCAACTATGCGGCATCTATCATCGCAGGCGAGAAGGCTCACAAAATGGGTTACTCTCAGGTTTTGTGGCTCGACGGTGTTGAGCGCAAATACGTTGAAGAAGTCGGCTCAATGAACATTATGTTCAAGATAGGCGGAGAAATATATACTGCCGCGACTGTAGGCACGGTTCTTCCCGGAATAACAAGGATGAGCTGCTTAGAGCTTCTCAAAGAATGGGGCTATACGGTGCACGAAGGCAAGCTCGCCATAACCGACGTTATGCAGGCAGGGCGTGACGGCAGCCTTGAAGAAGTGTTCGGCACGGGTACTGCCGCTGTTATAAGCCCTGTCGGCGGACTTATGTATGAGAATGAGACTGTTGAAATCAACGGTTTCGAAACAGGAGAACTCACACAGCGTCTTTATGACACGCTTACGGGCATTCAGTTCGGCACCCTGGACGACACAATGGGCTGGACGGTCAAGGTAGATTGATTTAAACATCTTAAACAATATAAAAACTTCCGTTTGTAAAAGCGGAAGTTTTTTGAGCGGTTTTACGAGGTTTACAAATGCAATTAAAGAAATTACCCAACATGGACAAAAATAAACTTGCGATCATCGTGTCTGCGGGCGCGACGGTGCTTGCCGCCATAGTGGGAATCTCAGGATTTTTCGCGGCAAGGCACGGTGAACCCACTGTCGTTCCCGATACTACGGCGGAAATTATATCGACCTCAGAGCTTGTTACCGAGACTGAGACTACAACCGAACCCGAAACGGAAACGGAAACCGAAACCGATACCGAGACTGAAACCGCCACCGAAACGACCACAAAACCCCCTGCCGCGCCTGTCACCAAGCCGTATACTCCCCCGACAACTGCGCCCGCACCAAAGCCTACATCCACGGCTAAAAGCGTAAGGTTAAACGTGACACCGATAAAGCAATTTCCGAATTATCCCACGGGATGCGAGGCGGCTTCGGCTGCAACGCTGCTCAAATATTACGGCTACAACGTCTCACTTGACGAGATGGTCGCGGCGATACCCCGCGAAGATCTGTATGAAGAAAACGGCAGAGTCTACGGACCGAGTATTTATGAAAAATTTGTTGGAGATCCCCGTCAGAGATATACCGACGAACGCCCCGGCTACGGTGCTTTTTCGCCTGTTATAACAAAATCGTTAAACTCGGTTATCGCTAAAAAAGGCGGTAAACACACGGCGAAGAACATCACGGGATGTTCATTTTCAACTCTGCTGGGGCAGCTTGACAGCGGACGTCCCGTTATAGTTTGGGCAACGTCGAAAATGCAGACCCCTAAATACGTCAATAGCTGGTATATTAAAAATCCCGGCGGAGAGGATATTTATTTTGAGTATCCCCGCGGTACGCACGTTATGGTACTTACGGGATACGACGGAAGCTACGTCTATATTTCCGATCCGATCTACGGACAGGTGAAATACACGAAAGCGGAGTTTAATGACAAGTGGGTGCTCTTAGGTAAACAGGCGATCATTCTTGAAAATAAGCCGCAGGAGACAACGACGGAATCGACCACCGCCGCTCCTACTACGACTGAACCTACCACCGAACCCGTGACAGAGCCTACTACGGAACCTGTGACCGAACCAACCACCGAGGAAATTACAACGGATACGCCTACCGAGAACCCCTCTGAGGATACTGATGAATAAACAGACAAATTTTAGCTTTGTTTCTTGCGGGACATATTGATTTTTTACATCAACTTGCTATAATATAAGCGGTCGTATAGCGCGACTGTATTTATAATAACGGGCTGAGGCGATGCAGCTCAGAAAGAAGGTATTTTTATGAATTTGAAAGATAAAGTAGCTATTGTTACCGGCGGCAGCCGCGGCATCGGTCTGGCCGTTGTTGAGACTTTTTTAGAAGAGGGTGCGACTGTAGTTTTGTGCGCCAGCCGTCAGGAAACCGCAGAACAGGCGGTTGCACATATCAAGGATAAGAACCCTAACGCCAAGGTAGAAGGCATTTGGCCGAATTTGTCCGATTATGCGGACGTGAAAACTGCTTTTGACACGGTGGCGGAAAAATACGGCCGCATCGACATTCTTGTCAATAACGCAGGTGTTTCCGAAAATACTCCCTTTGTAAATTATACTGAGGAGGTATTTGACCGCGTAATGGATCTTAACGTCAAGGGAGTATATAACTGCTCCAAGGCAGCAGCCGATTGGATGGTCAAGCAGGCTGACGGATCCATTTTGAATGTTTCTTCTATGGTCAGCCGTTACGGTCAGCCGGCTGGTATTGCTTATCCCACATCTAAATTTGCAGTCAACGGCTTTACGCTGTCTTTGGCCCGTGAGTTGGCGCCTAAGGGCGTGCGCGTAAACGCTGTTGCCCCCGGCATCACCGAAACTGATATGGTCAAGGCGTTGCCTGCGCAGGTCATTGAGCCGATGATCAATTCCATCCCCCTGCGCCGCATCGGCAAGCCTGAGGACATTGCAAATGCACTTGTATTTCTTGCTTCAGATAAAGCCAACTACATCACCGGCGTAGTACTGAGCGTTGACGGACTTGCCAGAACCTAACGCTGTCGCATAAATTATATAAAAATACAACAAACGCAGAAACAGGGCAAGCGTAGCTTTCGTTACACTTGCCCTGTTTGTTTTATTATGCAAATTTTAGAATGTCTTTACAAGTTCTTTAAGATATTCTTTGAAATCCTCGCCGATCTCCTCATGATTCAGGGCGACTTCGCAGTTGGCTTTCATAATACCCAGCTTATTGCCCATATCGTAACGGATACCGTCAAAATCAACAGCATTCAGCTCGCCTCTTTTTGCAAGCTCGCACATAGCGTCAGTAAGATATACCTCGCCGCTCTTTTTGTCGGGCGGAGTCTGCTCAATAAGATCAAAGACCTCGGGCGGAAGAACGACCCTGCCGAGTATTGAATAGCATGACATTATCTCCTCAGGGGTGGGCTTTTCAATGATATCGTGTACCGCCATGGTGCTGCCCTCAAGGGGAGTTACATCCAGTGAGCAGTACTTCGGAACATCTTCTCTCGGAACTTCCTTAACGCCGACTACGCCGTGACCGTATTTTTCATAAGCACGGCAAAGCTGACCTACAACGGGATCTTCGGAAATAATAACATCGTCGCCGTACATAACCGCAAAGGGCTCATCGCCTACAAAGCTCTTAGCGCAAAGAACAGCATGACCGAGACCCTTTGTCTCTTTCTGACGGATAAAATAGATATTTGCAAGATTTGCGCACGCCTTAACGTCCTCAAGGATCTTTGCCTTGCTTGCATTTCCCTCAAGCTTTGTTTCAAGCTCAAAGGCGTGGTCAAAGTGATCCTCAATAACGCCCTTACCGCGGTTTGTTATGATAAGAATGTCGGTGATACCCGCCGCAACAGCCTCCTCGACGATGTACTGTATTGCAGGCTTGTCAACGATATTGAGCATTTCCTTTGGAACAGCCTTTGACGCAGGCAGAACTCTTGTTCCCATACCTGCGGCAGGAATTATTGCCTTTGTGATTTTCATAGTTTTATCTCCTTAATTAAAGAATTTGCTAAATCAGTAAACCGAGCGCCATATTCACGGCAAAATATGCCAAAGCCGAAAGCACTGCCGCCGACATGGAGGTTCCGCCCTTTTTATATATGTTCAGTTTTCGAAGATTCGGGTCTTCGGTTTCGGACTTTATCTGTCTTACATTCTTAACGGTTTGGTCGTAATACCACTTATTTCCCTTTATCCCTGCGATTATGCCGATTATAATTAAAACCGCTTGCGGCATAAGGCTCAAGGCGGCACCAACGGGATTTTCTTTTATGAGTGCTTTCTCGTCTTCATACATTTCCGCTGACGATGCCGTTCCCATAGTGCTGTATTTTTCGGACAGTGCCAAAGATTCGCGCTGATACTTAATATACGGTGACTGTACGGAGCATATGGCCACGACAACTATCAGCAAACTCATGAATATAACGCCGAGTTTATACATTTTTCTGTAAAAGAACCAGTACGGTGCAAAAAAGAACGCCGCCCAATTCCACGTTTTTCTGTTGGATTTTGCATAGAAAAAGTTGCGCAGGTACTTAAATGCGTTAACTCTCACAAACGATGCGGCTTCTTCAGTGGAAACCTCGTTGTCAATCTCTTTCGGAAAAAGCGAAAACGGGTCCTGTACGGCTTGACCGCCGAAAAACGGATTGCCCGTGTTATTACCGCTGTTTTCCGTTTGAGGTCTGAAAGGCTCCGGGTTTTCTGTTCTGCTTTGCTGTTCAGCCTTATTTTCAAAGGGTGAAAACGGTTGTTCCGACTGCTCTATCCCCTCGGGTTCCCAGAAAAAGCCCTCGTTATGCCTGTCGGTATTTTTACATTCGCCGTTTTTCTTATAGCAGTCTCGATGATGAGGCGTGCCACACATGGGGCAGACGACTATATCGTCGTCGCCTTTAAAAGTTTCGCCGCAAACGGGACATTTTTGATTTGTATATCTGAAATAATTGTTATCCATTTTGTCAGCCGTCCTTTTAATTTATACATTCCAGCTGTTGACGTATTCTTCCTGCTCATAAGTAAGCGTGTCAATATGCGTTCCCCAGCTACGGAGCTTTCTCAGCGCTACCTTTTTGTCGATCTCCTCGGGAACGTCATTTACCGCCACGTTAAGTTTTCCGCCGCTTTTGGCGATATATTCGGCACAGAGAGCCTGAATTGAAAAGCTCATATCCATAATCTCGGCGGGGTGTCCGTCGCCGGCGGCGAGATTCACAAGTCTGCCCTCGGCAATGACACTTATCACCCGACCGTCGGACATTTCATAGCCCATAATATTTTTTCTTTGCTCGAATGACTTTACCGACAGCTTTTCAAGGTCGTTTAAGTTTATTTCCACATTAAAATGACCCGCATTGCAAAGTATTGCGCCATCCTTCATATTAACAATGTCTTTTTTCGTTATAACGTCCTTACAGCCTGTAACGGTGATAAAGAAATCGCCGTGCTTTGCAGCTTCTTCCATTTTCATAACGCCGAAGCCGTCCATACGTGCCTCCATCGCCTTTATGGGGTCGATCTCGGTCACTATTACCTGGGCTCCCAGTGCCTTTGCACGCATAGCGACGCCCTTACCGCACCAGCCGTAGCCTGCAACGACAACGGTTTTACCTGCCACGATAAGATTTGTAGTTCTGTTTATACCGTCCCACACAGACTGACCCGTGCCGTAACGGTTATCGAAAAGATATTTACATTTGGCATTATTAACCGCGACCATTGGGAAACGAAGCTTATTTTCCCTTGCCATTGACTTGAGGCGGATTATACCCGTCGTAGTCTCCTCACAGCCGCCTAAAACCTCTGAAATAAGCTCAGGGTACTCGTTATGAATAAGGTTTACAAGATCGCCGCCGTCGTCAATAATTATATTGGGGCGCGCCTCAATAACCCCTTTAAGGTGCTCCTTATACTCCTCTGCCGTGGCGTTATACCAAGCAAAGACCTCCATACCGTTTTGTGTGAGCGCCGCCGCCACATCATCCTGCGTGGAAAGAGGATTTGAGCCTGTAACATACATTTTCGCCCCGCCTGCCGCAAGGACAGTACAAAGATATGCGGTTTTTGCCTCAAGATGTATGGAAAGCGCCACACGAAGTCCCTCAAACGGTTTACTTGCGGCAAAATCCTTTTCTATGCCGGAAAGTACGGGCATATGCGATTTTACCCAATCAATTTTTTGTTGTCCGCTCTTAAAAAGTGAAGCATCTCTTACAAGGCTCATTTTTATTCTCCGATATTCCCTGCTGTTTTTTAATTCATAATACCACATATTACCTTAAAAATCAATAGAAACAGCCTTTATGCAGTAAAATGAATATTTTTCTGATTGACTTTGCTATTTCTTTATGTCATAATGATTGTAGATATATATAAGTATATATTTGGAGGGAAAAGTATGAAATCGACTTTATTCAAAATACTGGCTGCTGTCCTCGCAGTTTCGATGATGGTCTGCACATTTGCGTCTTGTAAAAGTAACAGTGACGGCGGTGAAGATATAACAAAGCCCCCTTCAGTGGAGGCGCCCGTCGACAATGATGTGCTTGTTGATTTCGGCGATTTCGGCGATGACCCCGATGTGACCGAAGCGCCGACGGAACCCACGACTGCTGAGGAACCCACCACAAGCACACCGCCCGTAACTCCCACCTCTCCTGTCGGCGGAAGCACAGGATCCGGAAGCGGATCAAGCGGCAATTCCGGCAGTACGGGAAGCTCCGGCAACACCGGCACAGTGGCTCCTTCGACAACGCTTCCCACATCATCAACCGGACTTTCTCAAGAGGATCTTTACACGATTCTTGAGGCTGCGGGATATGAATATGACGAGGAGCAGCAGGTCTTCTATTCAACGCTTAATCCCTGGCAGCGCGGCTTCGGCTTCGGCGACGTGTACGATCAGGCTGCCGTTTTGGCGAATATGAGATATATTACCATTAAGATAGACTTTGTTTATCAAGGACTTTTATGGAGGATTCAATGCTGGAAGGGTCAGTACGGAGTTCTTAACGGCGGTGAAATGGGCGTTTATACAAAGAATCCGGACGATACAACGGATTTTTATGAGTGCGCCTCCGACGAAAACCTGTTGGAAATGCATTTTAAATTCTACAAGACAACAAACGATTTCAACAAAAAACGGCCGCTCTTTGAAAGACAGCTTCAGGAACACTGGTGGCTGACCGGCTTTAAAATGGGTTACTGTGACCCGGCGCGCACGGTTATGGAAATGACCCTTATCGCAAGAGATAAGGTTATGGCGGACGGCATTGAGGAAGGACTTAAAAACGTTACCGACAGAAGCGGTAAACCCAACGGCTTTAAGCAGTATACATCAACCTCTAAGGGCACTGATTTCTATATAAGACAGGACAATACCTTTAAGATCATTTGGGTGTCTGCCGGCTATCCTAATTATAACTGATTTTAAAAATATTTTATTTCACCCGCTGTAAAAGAATACGGCGGGTGATTTCATAGTCTGTTTTCACCTAAAAACAAGCATACCGTACAGTATAAATATATGTAATAAAACTATTTTTTATAAAAAGTTCTATTACTGTTGAAAATAAGGCTATTTTAGTGTAAAATATACAAAGAGAACTTAATATCAACCGTTTTTAATAATTTTTTTTGGAGGATTTGTATGAATTATACCCTTAAAAAGAAGCAAGCAAAGGAGCTTATTGAGGCAAAGCTTTCACACTTTATCGGCGTAAATCCCAGTGAAGCCACAAACGAGCAGTTTTACAAGGCCATTGCCCTTATCGTGAGGGATATGATGAGCCGCGGCAGAGCAGAATTTTCACGTGAATGCTCCGAAAAAGGCGCAAAAAGAGTTTATTACTTATGCATGGAATTCCTTATGGGGCGCTCCCTTAAAAACAATCTGTATAACCTTAATTTGACCGACGTCTTTGAAAGCGTTTTAAAGGATTACGGCGTAAAGCTTGAGAGCATATACGAGTGTGAGCCTGATGCGGGACTGGGCAACGGAGGCTTAGGCAGACTTGCCGCCTGCTATCTTGACGGACTTGCGACCCAAGGGTATGTTTCAAAGGGATATTCCATACGCTATGAGTACGGCATCTTTAAGCAGAAGCTGGTTGACGGCTGGCAGACGGAGCTGCCCGATTTTTGGCTTCCCGGCGGTGAAGTATGGCTTGTCCCCCATGAGGAGAGCACCTATGAGGTTCAATTTGAGGGAGAAGTCAAGGATACGTGGGAGGGTCAGTACCACCACGTGGAAATTGAAAATGCAAACACCATACAGGCTGTCCCCTATGATATGCACGTGGCAGGTAAGGACGGCAAGGGCATTTCAGTGCTTCGGCTATGGGCGGCAAGAGCCCCCTGGCTTGATATGACGGCGTTTGGTCAGGGTGACTATATGCGTGCTATGGAACGTAATGCCATGGCGGAGGTCATCAGCAAGGTGCTGTACCCTGCCGACAATCACCCCGAGGGAAAATCCCTTCGCCTGCGCCAGCAGTATTTCCTTGTTTCCGCATCAATTCAGGATATAGTTAAGCATCACCTGCGCGAGTTCGGCACTATGGACAATTTTGCCGAAAAGGTCGCAATACACATAAACGACACACATCCCACAATGGCTATCCCGGAGCTTATGCGAATCTTGCTTGACGAGTGCGGCTACGGCTGGGACGATGCGTGGAATATCGTTACGAATTCCATCGCATATACCAATCATACCGTTATGAAAGAGGCTCTTGAGTGCTGGCCGGAGGACCTTTACCGCCGTTTGATGCCGAGAATTTGGCAGATCACCAAAGAAATCGACAACCGCTTCCGCTCCTTCGTATGGCAAGGTACAGGCAACGCCGAAACAGTGGAGAGAATGGCTATCATCTCCAACGGAATCGTCAGAATGGCTAATCTTTGCGTTGCAGGCTCGCACAGCGTAAACGGCGTATCCGCGCTTCACAGCGATATTCTCAAGGATACGGTTTTCTCTGACTTCTACGCCCTCACTCCCAACAAATTTACAAATGTGACTAACGGCATAGCCCACCGCCGCTGGCTATGCCAGTCCAATCCGGGACTCTCCAACTACCTGACTGAGCTTATCGGCGACGGATTTGTCAAAAATGCCGATAAACTGCTTGATTTAAGAAAATACAAGGACGACAAAGCCGTTCTCGAAGAGCTTGGCAAAATCAAACGTGCTAATAAGGAACGTTTTGCCGATTATGTTAAAAAGCAAACGGGAACAGTTCTCGACCCCGACTCGATTTTCGACGTTCAGGTCAAGAGACTGCACGAATACAAGCGCCAGCACTTGAATGCGCTTAATATTCTCTCGCAGTATCTTGCAATCAAAGAAAATCCCAACGGCGAGTTTATTCCTCACACATATATTTTCGGCGCAAAGGCGGCATCAGGCTACTTTATTGCAAAGAAAATCATCTCATTCATCTGCACGCTGGCAAACGTTATCAACAACGACCCCGATGTAAGAGGCAGACTTAAAGTGGTTTATGTTGAGGATTACAATGTGACAATGGCTGAAAGGCTGATGCCCGCCGCAGACATCTCCGAGCAGATCTCCCTTGCGGGAACCGAGGCAAGCGGCACGGGAAATATGAAGCTGATGCTCAACGGTGCGATTACTCTCGGCACTATGGACGGTGCAAACGTTGAGATTTATGACGCAGTCGGTAAGGATAATATCTTCATTTTCGGTATGACTACTCCCGAGGTTCGCGAGCTGCAACGCTGCGGATATGAACCGCAAAATTACTACAACAATAATTATGAGATACGCAAGATCCTCGACTTTGCAAATCAGCAGGGCATTGGCGGTCAGTTCTTCCACGAGGTAACAGCGTCAATAATCCATCACGACCCGTATATGGTGCTTGCGGATTTTGAGGATTACAGAAACACTCAGCAGAAAATCGCCAAAGAGTACCTTGACCGTGAAAGCTGGAACAGAATGTCGCTTATGAACATTTCGGGTGCAGGGCGCTTTGCCGCTGACCGCGCGGTCAATGAATATGCCGCAGATATATGGAACGTAAAATCACTTTTTAAGAAGTAATTAGAGACGCAAAAAAGGACGGAGAAATGTTCTCCGTCCTTTTTTCGTCTTATGAGTTTATGAATTATTCACCGCAACCGCAGGAACCGCCAATTGGATAGCTGTCTCTAAGGTTTCCCTCTCTGGGTGGGAAAAATTCGTCGATGGGGAACTCGATTCTGCGGAACGCGTCACAGGGATCGTCGGTCTCGCAGTTGCATTCCTTACTGGGTATGCAGAAGTCGTATGCAGGTATGAGCATTTGAACGTCACGCTCAAGCTGAACGATGGTGAATATACCAAGGGTCACCGTAACCGCTTTTTGCGGTTCCTGCTCATAATTTGCAAAATCTCCGTTGAAGGCACGGGCAACGCCGCCGGGCACTCTTGAAATGTTACATCCATCCTCACAGCAGTCGCACGGACGGCACAGCTTTGCCTCCAGACACAGCGGATCAACTGTCTGCACCTTTGCTCTCGGGTTAGTATTGACCATATCAAGCTGATTGTCGATTGCATCTGACGAGAATTCTGACGAGAATACCTTTACATTGCCCTCTGAGCCGTAAAGGATACATTTTTTAGAGAATGTGCAAAGCCCCTCAACCGTTGTGGGCGGCGTGGCGGCACCGCAGAAAACATCGAGATACACCTTGAAGAAGTATGTTATATCAACCGAGTAAAATCCTCTGTTGAAGGGAACTCTCTCTACTTCGATAAAGGCGTTAAGTACCTCGCATCCGCGGCAGCGTACGTTTGTGGCTCTGTCTATTATGCGCTGTGCAGGAGCTGTGAAATACACCCGCAGACCCTCAAGACAATCCTTGTCGGCACAGGAATCATACACCCTGTTTGTGTCAATACACACGGCTTCTTTTATTTTTGACGGCATATTATTGCAGTTTCTGTTTTCCGACATTTATATTCCTCCTATAATAATATTATCGAACTGACAGTACCATTGTATGAGGCAAGTCACGAATTGTTACATATACAAGAGTTTACGGTGAATTATTTTCCTCAGATTGGTAAAAAATAAAACATAAAATTTTACCGTCTTTGTCACAGTTTTGTCAATTTAACTATTGAAAATAGGTCTTAGTAATTGTATAATTAACAAGATAGGAATAATTTTCCGACTAAAAGAAAGGAGTTTAAATCTATTATGATTAACTATTCACATGAAGTTGAAAAAATGTGCTGTGTTAAAAAAGGTCCTCATCACGGTCCTGCTCCCATCCCTGAAGAGGGTCAGTGGGTAAAGGCTTATGAGATCAAGGACATTTCCGGTTTTTCACACGGTATCGGCTGGTGTGCTCCCCAACAGGGCACCTGCAAGCTCTCCCTTAACGTAAAGGGCGGTATTGTTGAGGAGGCTCTTGTTGAGACGATCGGCTGTTCCGGTATGACTCACTCCGCCGCTATGGCAGCAGAGATCCTTCCCGGCAAAACTCTGCTTGAGTGCCTTAACACAGACCTTGTTTGCGACGCTATCAACGTTGCAATGCGTGAGATATTCCTCCAGTTCGTTTACGGCAGAACACAGTCGGCTTTCTCTGAGGACGGTCTTACCGTCGGCGCAGGACTTGAAGATCTCGGAAAGGGGCTTCGCTCACAGGTAGGTACAATGTTCTCCACAAAGGTCAAGGGCGTTCGCTATATGGAAATGGCTGAGGGCTATGTTACGAGAATGGCTCTCGACAGCGACGACCAAGTGATCGGCTATGAGTTCATTAAGCTTGGCAAAATGCTTGAGGACATCCGTCACGGTACACCCGCTGACGTTGCTCTTAAAAACAACACGGGTTCATACGGTCGCTTTGCGGATGCCGCAAAGTACATTGATCCAAGAGAAGAATAATTAGAAAGGGAGGACATTGAAAATGGCTAACGATATTAAATTTGAAGGCAAAGAAAGAAGAATGGCCAAAATCGAGAAGTGTCTTGCTGAGTACGGTATTGCTTCTCTTGAGGATGCCAAGGCTCTTTGCGAGTCAAAGGGCATTGACGTTGAAGGCATAGTTAAGGGCGTTCAGCCCATCGCATTTGACAACGCAGTTTGGGCATATACTCTCGGCGTGGCTCTTGCGCTCAAATCAGGCGTTAAGACCGCTTCCGAGGCTGCCGCAACCATCGGTAAGGGACTTCAGGCGTTCTGCATCCCCGGTTCTGTTGCTGAGCAGAGAAACGTAGGCCTCGGTCACGGTAACCTTGGCGCAATGCTCTTAAAAGAAGAGACAAAGTGCTTTGCATTCCTTGCAGGTCACGAATCCTTTGCAGCCGCTGAGGGCGCTATCGGTATTGCAAGAACCGCTAATAAGGTTCGTAAAGAGCCGCTCCGCGTTATTCTTAACGGTCTTGGCAAGGATGCCGCAATGATCATTTCAAGAATCAACGGCTTCACATACGTTCAGACAGATTACGATTTCTTCACAGGCGAGCTTAAGGTTGTTGCTGAAACTCCTTATTCTGACGGCGAAAGAGCAAAGGTTAAGTGCTACGGCGCTAATGACGTGCTCGAGGGCGTTGCCATAATGAAGAAAGAGGGAGTTGACGTTTCCATTACCGGTAACTCCACCAACCCCACACGCTTCCAGCACCTTGTTGCAGGCACATATAAGAAATGGGCTATGGAAAACGGCGTTGACTACTTCTCAGTTGCATCGGGCGGCGGCACAGGCCGTACCCTTCACCCCGACAACGTTGCTGCAGGTCCCGCTTCCTACGGTTTGACCGACTCAATGGGCAGAATGCACGGCGACGCTCAGTTCGCAGGTTCATCTTCAGTTCCCGCTCACGTTGAGATGATGGGACTTATCGGCATGGGTAACAACCCCATGGTCGGCGCTACAGTTGCTTGCGCAGTTGCAGTTGAAGAGGCAATGAAATAAGCCTCACAAACCGCTATATTACTGCATTTTATAGAGAAAAGGGCTGCTTTTTCGGCGGCTCTTTTTTGTTGCCGAAAAACTTGACTGATTTTAACCTTTTGGATATACTATAAATGTGATGGGAGGTCATGTTATGTGTACCAAAAATCAATTAAATATTATTACAGAGAGCATCGCAAAGCTTGCTAAAGAGATTTTTGGTGACAAGCTTCGCTCCGTTATACTCTACGGCTCATACGCCCGCGGTGATTACGACGACGAATCAGATATTGATATAATGATCCTTGTGGATATTCCCCGTGAGGAAATCCATCTGTATGATGATCCGTTTGTATTACTTGCCAGTGATTTGGGACTTGAATATAACATTTTAGTCTCACCGTATATAAAGGATACCGAAACCTTTGACAAATATTTCGATGTTATGCCTTTTTATCAAAACGTGCAGGAAGAGGGTGTTTTGATTGCTGTCTGATAACGCAATAAACTTATCGAAAGCCAGATTAAATATTGCAAAAGAAAGAATTATAGTAGCTGAACAAAATCTTGAACTTGGCTATTATACAACGGTTGCCAACCGGGCTTATTATGCTGCTTTCTCGGCTATGCGCGCTGTATTAGCGCTACAGGGCTTTGATTCAAAAAAGCATTCGGGCGTTATTGCAAAATTTCGTCAGGACTACATTGCTACTGAAACGCTGCCAAAAGATTTATCGCCCATCATTAACCAGTTGACTAAAATTCGGCAAGGCAGCGATTACGACGATTTTTATTTTATTTCTAAAGAGGAAGTAACAAAGCAGCTCCAAGATGCTAAAAAGTTCGTTGAGACCGTTGAACAATATCTGCTGACTCAGTATGAGCAAAATATTTGAAAGAGTATCCTGATCCACAACAAAAATGATCCCGCTCACGTTAAATGAGCGGGATTTTGGTTTTAGTATTCTGTTTTACTTATTTAACTTTTCTGTACCTTCAGTTTTTTCTCTTTTTCATCGCTTGCATTTGCTTAAATTAAAATGTACTGTGTTTTAGATTTATAACGAAATAACTTTTTAATATTCTGCGCCATCAACGGTTTTAATTTCGAACTTTTCGCCATTTTCGTCTGCGCAAATCACTTGTATATCATCAGGATATTCATCTTGCTTAAGTATGCAATAATACAAATAGAAATCTGCCTTATTCCCGTTTATATCAAAGGTCATTCTTTCCATATTTGCTCTTTCCCCGTCAATTATTATTTCATTACAATTGATCGGAGCTATTCCGCAATATACGGAACCATAATATTTAGACCCAGTTTTAATTTCATATTCAGGGAAATTTACAATGTTTTCATATTGGGGATCAATAATAAAATCATCTGAC
Source organism: Oscillospiraceae bacterium (assembly GCA_022508805.1). Taxonomy (GTDB): domain Bacteria; phylum Bacillota; class Clostridia; order Oscillospirales; family Acutalibacteraceae; genus Fimenecus. The sequence goes on from JAFLUM010000001.1 coordinate 230,723, forward strand.
TGCGGATTATATGATATTAAATCGTACTTGTTTTTTAAAATTCCCTTAACTTCAATTACGGAAATGACAAATTCATCGTTGCCTGTATCTGTTGCATTTTCATTTAAAAATGCATAAACACCGTATTTTTTGTTTCCGACGTCAATAAGCTCACTTTGATATTCAACAGAATTGATGCCGGAAATATCAAAAAATCCGTCCTCTAAATCACGCGGAAGAAAAGAGTTTATAAGCACTGCAATTGCAATTATTATAAATATTGATATAACAAATGTTAGGCCCTTTTTCATAAGAAAACTCCTTTTAATCCTGATCTTTCTTTATGAATTGTTTGATTTTTGCTATAGATGTTCTTTTCCAAAATAATATTAGAGAAATAAAAACTGAAATAATGGTTAAATCAACCAAATCGCCCAAATAGATAGAATGTAAAATCCAAATTATTATTGGTAAGACGATCCAAAGTTCTATTGAAATAAAGCCAATCAAGAAAGTCTTATGAGAATATCTTACTATCAAACCGTAAAATCTGCAAAAACTTGGCGAGCAAGCTGAATCGTAGGAGTTTTGATCAGCATACATTAAAGTCATTAAATTGCGAGTAAACTTTGAATACATTCCTTTCGTGTGATGTGAAAACAGACTTGGCATCGGATCAGAACCAGCTATTATTCTGTTTTTGAAATTATTAAAATCATCTTGCGACTTAAATCTTAAGAAAAAAAACATAATCTTATGCCGCCTATACTTTTTGAATTATAGGTAGTGCAGCTATAATTAGTGATTTAGCAACTATTAACGCTTTTGTAACTGAGGATATTACAGGAGTTAAAGCATAGCATAGTGCTACTGCACCTATGAAAATCCATGTATAGCTATTCTAAAATTAACAGCGAAGACATATGCAGTTGCTGTCGTTCCTAATATGTTGTTTAATTTTTCTGTGCTTTCAGTTTTTTCTCTTTTTCATCGCTTGCGTTGACGACAATTACTGAAACTGACCAAATAAGCAGTCCCAACATCAAGAACAGCACTGCGAAAAATGCGCTGTCAAGGCGCAGAACCGAAATATCTGCTACGAATTCAATTATTAAGGACATTAAGGAGCCTTCGGCGTTGAAAAGCTGAGCGAGCGAAATATCTCCGCTGACCACACGGTTCGCGAAAAAGTTCGTGAAGGATATATACGATGCCCCCGTGAAAAGCAGTCCCGCTCCCGAAAGAACCGCGACGATCTTGGCTCTGTTTGAAAACAGCGCAAAGCAGAAAATAACAAGACCTATCACCAGCGCAAGTGCCAAAAATGCGGCGGCAACGATAGCGGGTCGGTACGCAGCGTTTGACCAGAGCTGCGACATATTAAAGCTTACGTCATCGCCCGTAAAGGATTTGAGCATATCCACATAATCGCCCAATTTGGCAAGGGAAATATAATCGTATGTTATACCAAGGTCGGCTTCGCCCGTGAGCAGGCTTAAAATTCCCGAAATATTTGAGTGATCTATCTCAAAATAGATCAAATTCATAAAATATACCAGCGGAAACATGGCTGCTGCCATTGCGGCGGCAACCACCCTGTACAGGATATCAAAGCCTGTGGTTTTTTGTTTAAGTTTTTTTGTTTTGCTCATTATCTACCACTCACTTTCCCCAAGAGGAATTTAGCTGAACTGTTCTGTTGAATACGATATTTTCATCAGTCGAGGTCGTATCCACGCAGAAATATCCCTGACGCATAAACTGGAAGGTGTCCCCGGGCTTTAATCCATCTCTGAGTCCGCCCTCTATAAGGCAGTCTTTTAAGATAACCAGCGAATTCGGATTCAAATTATCCGTAAAGCTGCCGGAACTCTCATCCGACGGATTTTCCGCATTGAAAAGTCTGTCGTAAAGCCGGATTTCGGCGTTAAAGCTGTCCGCCTCACTGACCCAATGAAGAGTTCCCTTGACCTTTCTGCCGTCAGGAGAGTTGCCGCCTCGGCTTTCGGGGTCATATGTGCAGTGAACGCAGGTCACGTTGCCGTTTTCGTCAGTGTCGTAGCCAACGCATTTTGCGAAATATGCACTTTTGAGTCTTACCTCATTGCCCGGGAAAAGTCGGAAGTATTTTTTGACGGGTTCCGCCATAAAATCCTCTTGTTCGACATAAATCACCTTTGAGAAGGTGACTTTTCGCGTGCCCATTTCAGGGTGATCGGGGTGAATTTCCACCTCTAACTCTTCGGTCTTGTCATCGGGATAATTGTCGATGACCACCTTGAGAGGACGGAGCACCGCCATAGCTCTGGGAGCGTTGGCATTAAGCTCGTCGCGTACACAGGCCTCCAACAGTCCGTAATCCACAACGGAATACGCCTTTGAAACGCCGATTTTCTCACAGAAATTACGGATAGCCGCCGCAGGGTAGCCTCGGCGTCTCATTCCGCTGAGTGTCGCCATTCTCGGGTCGTTCCAGCCGTCCACAATACCGCCGTTTACAAGGGCAAGGCACTTTCTTTTGCTGGTAAGGCAATAGTTGAGATTAAGCCTTGCAAACTCGATTTGGCGCGGAGGAGTCTGGATATCCGCCGCCCAAAGCACCCAATCATACAGCGGACGGTGATTTTCAAATTCAAGAGAGCAGAGAGAGTGTGTTACGCCTTCTTTTGCATCCGACAGCGGATGAGCAAAGTCGTACATTGGGTAAACACACCATTTGTCGCCCGTTTGATGATGCGGAATATGGGCGATACGGTAAATAACAGGGTCGCGCATATTTATGTTGGGCGACGCCATATCTATCTTCGCACGCAGAACTCTCGCTCCGTTTTCGAACTCGCCCTCGGTCATTCTGCGGAACAGGTCGAGATTTTCCTCCACACTGCGGTCACGGTATGGGCTGTTTTTACCCGCCTCGGTGAGCGTTCCGCGGTACTCGCGTATCTCGTCGGCGGTGAGGTCATCAACATAGGCAAGACCTTTTTCAATAAGCCTTACTGCACAGTCATAGATAAAATCAAAATAGCTGGAGGCAAAAAGGCACTTTTCCCATTTAAAGCCCAGCCACTCGATGTCCTCTTTAATGGCCTCAACGTATTCGGTGTCTTCTTTTTGAGGATTTGTGTCGTCTAAACGAAGGTTGCACACACCGCCGTATTTTTTAGCCGTGCTGAAATTTATGCATATTGCCTTTGCGTGACCGATGTGCAGATATCCGTTAGGCTCCGGCGGAAAACGCGTCTGTACCTCAGAATAAACGCCCTTTTCCAAATCCTCGTCGATAAAATCGTGTATAAAATTTGAACCGGTTATGATTTCTTCCATATTTTTCTATCCTTTTATGCTGTCTATTACGCTGTCGATTCTTCTTATTACCTCGCCTTTACCCAAAATCTGCATTATATAATACAGGTCGGGCGTATTGACGCGGGAAGTCACCGCAACGCGTATCACCGATGAAACGTCACCGACATGACCCTTGAAGGCATCGGGGTTTTGCTTGTATTCCTTGACGTTGGGAGCGTATCCGCATTGCTCACAAAGCTCTTTTATCTTTGCAAACCATTCATCTTTAGAATCGCTGTCAGAATACATATCCTTATATTTTCCCAGTATCTCCGCGACGCTCTGCTTATCCATACGGTAGGGAAGAGTGAACTCGGGAGTATAAAGCTCATTATAAAAATACGTTACATAATCGCGAACCTCTGACCAGCAGGCAATATCCTTTCTCGGCTTGGGATTTTCACGGTCGATATTGAGTATTGCCTTCGCCTTTTCGCTGTCTGCTGTGAAGAGCTCATAAAGCTCTTTATCGTAATCCTGCGCCCATTTTTCGACAAGCTCATAGACCTTTTGAGCGCTCATAACGGATATGGCGTTTTTGGAAACATCGTTGAACTTGACTATATCAAACAGTGCGCCCGAAAGGCTCATTTTTTTGAGATTGAACGGGAATTTTGAAATGTCCTCTGTTTTATTGGCTCTGCGCCAATCCTCAAAATCGGAATTAAGTATTGTGAGAATATACTCCCTCACGCTCTCCTCAGGATAACCCTTTTCAATATAAAAAGTGACGTTTGCCTCGGGGTCTTTACGTTTGGATATCTTACGCTTTCCGCCGTTTTCCTCTTTCATTATGGGGGCAAAATGGGCATATTTCACAGGCTTAAAGCCAAGTGCTCGGAAAAGCTCCAAATGCAGTGGAACTGAGGCTATCCACTCGTCACCGCGGACCACGTGAGTAGTACGCATAAGGTGGTCGTCCACGGCGTGGGCAAAATGATAAGTGGGAATACCGTCTGTTTTGAGAATGACGATATCATTGACATTCTCGCTCATTTCGATTTTGCCCTTTATCATATCGTCAAAGCGGATCTTTCTTAAAATATCGCCCTCCGAACGGAGTCTGACAGTAAAGGGAGTACCGTTTTTTATCTTTTCTTCGATCTCTTCGTCGCTTAAATCACGGCATTTTGCATATTTTCCGTAATAGCCTTTGATGTCCTCATTTTCCTGACGGTTTCTGATGTCCTCAAGCTCCTCGGGAGTGCAGAAGCAGGGGTATGCTCTGCCCTCTTCCACCAGTTTTTTGGCAAAGGCTCTGTAAATCTCACGGCGCAAGCTTTGAGTATACGGACCGTAATTACCTTTTTCGGTTCCCTCGCCTGTAACGCCCTCATCTGGGGCTACGCCGAAAGCGGCAAGTCCGTTGATTATGCAGTCAACACCGCCCTCGACCTCTCTTTTTTTATCCGTATCCTCAATACGCAGCATAAAGAGTCCGCCGGAGCGCTCTGCAGTAAGCTTTGACGCGTAAGACGCATACAGTCCGCCAAAATGCAGATATCCTGTGGGGCTTGGGCTGAAACGCGTTACCCTTGCCCCCTCGGGAAGCTCTCTCGGAGGATAAAGCTCCTCATAATATTCAGTGGTTTTCTCCACGTCGGGAAAAATAAGCTGTGCTGTTCTCTTATGGTCCGTCACTTATCATACCTCATCGTTATATTTTTTCGTTTAATCGGGCAAAATTGCATTTGTTGTAATGTATTTTACCCCGTTCTTGAGCATCTCATTAAGTCTTTCGCCTGTATCCACCGTCCAGCAGGCGGCAGTCAGACCGTTGTCGTGGATTTTTTGAATCATTTCGGGCGTCTTTGCAGCTTTCGAAGCCTCAAATGCCACGCCGAAGTCATGCTCTATGCACTCAAGCAGCTTGTCGTCGGTGATGGTATGTACAAGATACCAAAGCTCCATATCAGGCGCCAGCTTTCTGAACTCGCGCAGTACGGCGGCGTGGAAGGAGATCAGAATAACGCTTTCCTCAATGCCGTACTCGCAGATTATTCTGTAAAGATCCTCGACCTTATCCGTACGCTTGTCCTTGACCTCGATCATGGGGCGCTTGCCGCTCTCTTTGCAGATGTCAATAAACTCCTCTACCGTGCACATTCTTGCATCAGGGAAGCTCTCAATATTAGCTCCGTTAGTAAACTTAATTTCCTTAAGCTCTTCATATGTAAACTTTTTAACATCGCCGCGGCGGTCGGTCATAGACTGCATATTGTAATCGTGGATTATTACCCATTTTCCGTCGGTGGTGTAATGCACGTCACATTCAATTGCATAATAATCCTCTTTTGCCGCCTCGCGGAATGCCTCTAAGGTGTTTTCGGGAGCGATCGACGAAAGTCCGCGGTGTGCCGTAAGATGAACGCCTTCAGTATCCCCTTTTGCTATTTCGGAGAAATGAAGAAGCTCTTTAGGCATCTTTTTGGGATACCTTTTTTTGACATAAAAACGGTTGAGCCCGATAGCTGCCCCCACGGATGCCGCAAAAACAGAGAGAGCAACCTTTGATCCTTTTTTCATTATAAATTTCCCCTTTCACTTGACACTACAATTAAGATTATTATACCCCAACTAAAAATAAATGTAAACCGCATATTTTACATTTTTTGACGGATAATAGTGTTAACTAAACGCAAAAGGAGAAATAAATATGCAGCAAAATACTCAGGCAAACAGAAACACGGAATTCCTTAATAAAATCTATAAAAATTCCGCGGCAGGCAGCGAATCAATATCGTTTATAAAAGAAAAAGTCGATGACAAAAACCTTTTAAACGATCTTCAATATCAGCATATGGAGTACCAAAATATTCAGAACAGAGCCTCCACCGAGCTTTCAAAGTTAGGTGAGGTCCCCAAGGAGCAAACACCCTTTGCGGAGCTGGGTATGTGGTCAGGCATACAGATGAACACCATCTTAGACAAAAGCCCCGATAAAATTGCAGAAATGATGATCCAGGGCAGTACAATGGGAATTATCGATATGGTTCGTACCATAAAGCAGTTCCCCGACGTACCGCAGGCTTCAAAGCAAATCGGCGAGGATCTTATAAAGCTTGAAGAAAACAGTATGCAGAAGATGAAACAGTATCTTGCATAACATCCAAAAGAGCAGTTCCCCATAAAGAGGAACTGCTCTTTTATAATTAGGCGATCATTTGTCTCGGTGGATTTCGCCATTGCGCTTTTTTACACGCTTTTCGCGTATTTTTTCCACCGCAATTTCTAAGGCGACAAAAGCGATTATTACGAGTACCGCAAAAAATATTCTAAGCGGGGAGACTGTGAGCTCGTTGGAATATCTGATCTCACCGTTTTCGGCAAAGGCGGTCACGGCAAATAACACCGTTATTACGGCGGACAAAACCGTCGTTATATTGAATTTAAGCAACCGTTTCATCGCTTTCCACCTCAATTATACTGAAATGCTTACAGTCAGCAGGAAAATCAATTCTACCCGATATATTTTCAAAGCTTTTAAAATCCTCGGTATAAAGCCCGTTGTAATAATGCTCAATAAACGACTCGAAGAAAATATAATATCCGCTGTCCTTTTTTACCATACATGGACCTTCACAGAGATGCTGTGAAATCGGCTTTGTAATATCGCCGTAAGGTCCTGCCGCTTTGTCGGAAAAAGCAAGGTGGATATCCTTTGAGTCCGTGTCCTTTTTATGGGTTCCGCGCTCATCCTTAAACGCCATTATGTATTTGCCGCCGACCTTTATAATTGACGCATCTATCACACTGTAACCGGGGTCAAAGAAAATTTCAGCCTGTGAAAAGCTCTCAAAATCCTTGGTTTTACAGTGCCATATACGGTGGTCGTAGTCATCTTCATCCACAGTCGACGACCAAAAAATGATATATTCGTCATTTTCTTCATCATAAATACATTCGGGTGCCCACACGTTTTTCGCATTTTCGGGCATTACGGGGATAAACCGTGTATCCGAGAAATCCGTAAGCGTTTTACCGACACAGTGACCCAAAAGATTACCGTTCCAATTTACCGTGAAAAGCATATGATACAGTCCGTCTTTATCACGGATCATAAACGGGTCGCGGATAAGCGTGTCCTCTGTTTTATAAACAACGGGTTTACCGCCGTTCATATCCTCCCAATGAAGCAGGTCTTCACTTTTGGCGAGGCGGGCGCAAAGCTCGCTGTCGGTAAAATAAGACATTATATACATAAAATAAGCTACTCCGTTTTGTCTTTTGCAATACTTATTCCCAGCTCGTCAAGCTGTATTCCGTCAACGGGGGACGGACATTCAGTCATAGGCTCTGATGCATTTTGCAGCTTGGGGAAGGCTATAACGTCACGGAGCGACTCACAGCCTATCATTTGCATACAAAGTCTGTCAAGACCTATGCCCATTCCGCCGTGGGGAGGAGGTCCGAAACGGAAAGCATCCGTAAGGAATCCGAATTTCTCATATGCCTCTTCGTCGGAAAGTCCTAAAAGCGAGAACATTCTCTTTTGCAGTGCAGGGTCGGTGATACGGATAGAGCCGCTGGACAGCTCCACGCCGTTAAGCACAAGGTCATAAGCCTTTGCTCTGACTGCCGCCTTATCGGTCTCAAGATATTCAAGGCACTCGTCGAGAGGAGACGTGAAGGGATGGTGCATTGCAACGAACTGCCCTGCCTCCTCATCATACTCAAAGAACGGGAATTCGGTTATCCACAAAAGGTTGAATTTGCCCTCGGGGATAATTCCCAGCTTGTCGGCAACCTCACGGCGAAGAGCGCCGAGAGTGGTGAGTGCGTGAGTCTTATTCGTATCGGCAACTATCAAAATAACGTCGCCTGTCTGGGCTCCTGCTTTTTCGATTATCTTATTCATTTCATCTTCAGACAGGAACTTTGCGAATGAGGATGCAACGCCGTCGGGCATAAGACGTGCAAAGGCAAGTCCCTTTGCGCCGATTCCCCTTACAAACTCGGTAAGTCTGTCGATTTCCTTACGCGTGAGGACGGAAACGCTGTCCTTTGCGGTGATGGCGCAAACAGCACCTCCGCCTGCCACAGCCGAGCTGAACACGCCGAAGCCGCAGTCCTTTGCAATATCGCTTAAATCGGTGATCTCCATACCGTAACGGGTATCGGGCTTGTCGGAGCCGTAACGCTCCATAGCCTCTTTATAGGTAAGACGGGGCAGCGGGAGCTCAATATCAACGCCCAAAGCATCTTTGAATACACGTTTAATATATCCTTCACCGATGTTCATAACGTCATCGGTATCAACGAATGACATTTCAAGGTCTATCTGTGTGAATTCCGGCTGACGGTCCGCACGAAGATCCTCGTCGCGGAAACAACGGGCGATCTGCATATAGCGGTCAAAGCCGGCAACCATTGAAAGCTGTTTATAAAGCTGCGGTGACTGGGGAAGAGCGTAAAACTCACCCTGATGAAGTCTTGACGGCACAAGGAAGTCTCTTGCTCCCTCGGGAGTGGAACGGATAAGCATAGGAGTTTCTATCTCAATAAATCCGTTCTCGTCAAAATAATCACGGGTAATTTTCGTTATTTTATGGCGAAGGAGTATGTTTTTCTGCAAATCGGGACGGCGAAGGTCAAGATATCTGTATTTAAGGCGTGTGACCTCCGAGGTCTGGCAATTCTCCACTATTTCAAAGGGCGGAGTTTCGCTGGCGGCGAGAACTTTAAGGGTTTTTACCTCCAGTTCAATGTCGCCCGTGGGAATTTCCTTGTTTTTGGAGGCTCTTTCACGGACAACACCCTGTGCCATAAGCACGTATTCGCTTCTGGAGGAAAAAGCCTTCTCAAAAACGTCTTTATCCGTATTCTCGTCAAAGGCGAGCTGAATTATGCCCGTTCTGTCGCGCAGGTCGATAAAAATAAGCGCTCCCAAGTCCCTTTGCCGCTGCACCCAGCCGCATACGGTTATTTCTCTGCCGATATCGGCGGCGGTCAGTGTTCCGCAGTAATCTGTTCTTTTCATTCCGTTCATTGTGTCCATTATTTTGCACCTCCTAAAATTTCCGCAAGGTCGGTGGCATCAATGCCGTCAAATCCAAGCGATTCGAAATCGGCTACAGCATCCTTTATCACAACGGACTGGAAATTATCGATAAAATCCGCAAGTGTCATTTCACGCTGTTCGCCGCTGTTCATATTTTTAAGCTTAATATTGCCCGTTTCAAGCTCGCTGTCACCTAAAACAAGCGTATAAAGAGCATTTATTTTGTTGGCATATTTCATTTGGGCTTTTAAGCCCCTGCCCACCGTATCCATCTGAACCTGCAAGCCCTCACCGCGAAGCTCTTTGGCTATCGCCGCCGCCTTAAGACTTGCGTTTTCGCCCATAGAGGCGATAAACAAATCGCACTTTTTACGCTCGGGGAACGGGACATTTTGAGCATTCATTAAAAGCAACAATCTTTCAAGGCCCAAGCCAAAGCCGCAGGCAGGAAGGGGATTTCCGCCCATCTCGGCTACAAGTCCGTCATACCGTCCGCCGCCGCAGACCGTACCCTGAGCGCCTATCTCGTCCGACACAAATTCAAAAACCGTGCGCGTGTAATAATCAAGTCCGCGAACTATCTGCGGATTGACCGTATATGCAATGTCCATAGCGTCAAGATATTTTTTCACACCCTCAAAATGCTCGCGGCAGTCGTCGCACAGGTAGTCAAGCACCGTGGGAGCGTTTGCGGCAATCCCCCGGCACACGGGACTTTTGCAGTCGAGTATTCTCATGGGATTGCGCTCTAATCTACCGAGACATGTCTCGCAAAGGTCATTTTTATACTGCTCAAAATAGGCTTTAAGCGCTTTATGGTATTCCTTGCGACATTCGGGACAGCCTATGGAATTTATTTCCAGCCGCAGTCCGTTTATTCCGAGATAATTGAACACCTCATTGGCTAAACTTATGACCTCAGCGTCAGCAGACGGCTGACCTGCGCCGAAGCACTCAATGCCGAACTGATGGAACTCACGAAGTCTGCCCGCCTGAGGCTTTTCATAACGGTAGCAAGAGGTGATGTAGTAAATCTTCTGCGGAAGAGCATCGTTAAAAAGACCGTGTTCCAGAAAAGCTCTTACGGCACCCGCTGTTCCCTCGGGACGGAGAGTTATTGATCTGCCGCCCTTATCGCTAAAGGTGTACATTTCCTTTTGCACAACGTCCGTTGTCTCCCCCACACCGCGCTGAAAAAGTTCAGTGTGCTCGAAAACGGGAGTCCTCAGCTCATAAAAGCCGAAATTTTCCGCCGTCTCACGCACGGCAGACTCAACGTACTGTATTTTATAGCTTTCAGAAGGGAGCGTGTCCTGTGTTCCCTTTACAGCATTTGTAATTAAAGCCATATGTCAATTACCGTAGCCTTTCCGGCTACAAAAGTTTTGAAACATCACGTTTGCTCCTTGCGTAGCCGGACAAGGCGTGACGGTAATTTCGTCCATCTCAAAATTTGTACTAGTGCAAATTTTGAGGGACATACAATTTGTTAGCGTGATTTTTCACGCTAACTTCCTCAAATATATAATGTGTGCCTCCCCAAAATCCGAGGAGGCATAAAGAAAACATAAACTAACTTAAGCTTTAGGATTGATAATATCACGCCAATCCAAATCACCGCGGTCAAGGCTGTGAATGAGCGCCTCGGCAGTGGCGATATTTGTTGCGACAGGAATATTATGGACGTCGCACAAGCGAAGCAAGGTATTCTCTTTAGGCTCGTGTGGTTTGGGATTCAGAGGATCACGGAAAATTAAAAGCAGATCGATTTCATTGCAGGCTATTCTTGAGCTTATTTGCTGATCGCCGCCCTGCGGACCGCTTAAAAACTGTTGGATTTTAAGTCCCGTTGCCTCGGCAACCATTTTTCCCGTTGTGCCCGTTGCGCAAAGGGAATGACGCGACAAAATCCCGCAGTAAGCAATGCAGAACTGTGTCATAAGCTCTTTTTTTGAGTCGTGCGCCATAAGTGCTATATTCATAAGTGAGCCTCCTTTAATTGGGTTATATTATATGATAACAAACATTTCTTTCTTTTTCAACACATTTTATATAGAAAGTTCTGTTTCTTTTCCGATTATTCTTTGGGCAATATTGCTGAACGCTGTCTGTGCGCCGCTGTATTCGGGCACCGACTGTGATGTTACTGATGAATATATAAGCTCCGGCTCTTCAGGGATAACGCCCAAAAGCCGAAGATACGTTTTGTCGATCATCTCGTCTATATTAAGAAGCTTTCCCCGCCGTACGGCTTTTTCATCAAATCTGTTGATAATAAGCCTTAAATTTTCTTCCTTTATACCGAGCGAGATAAGCTCATTGCCCGTTATAAACGCCGCCCTTGCGCTGATTTCATCAGGCGTGGCAACGATTATGCCGCCGTCTGAATGTTTCGCATAAATTTTCATAAGCTGACTCAGTCCCGCAGGAGCGTCGATGAAAATGTAGTCGTAATCTTCGCGGTAATCGTCAAGCATTTTGCCGAAGCCCAAGACCGTCAGCGTTTCGGGGTGTTTCGTCGGTGCGGGCAAAAGATCCGCATTATCACTGAAATTCAGCTTTGCTTTTTCTGAGGTGCAGTAAAGCTCAATCACGTCCATCCAGTCATAGACGACTATTTCTCCGACACCCAAAAGAACGTCCAAGCTTCTCATCCCTGCATCACCGTCGATAAGCAGAACCTTTTTGCCGAGAGCTGCAAGCGAAAGCGCCGCGTTTACGCAAAAGGTAGACTTGCCGACTCCGCCCTTGCCCGAGGCAACGGTAAATATGTATGCCATACGCCCACGCTCCTTTCAAAAACGGACATAAAATCTAAAATAAATGCCTGCTTTTATTTTAACATAACGCTACAGCGTTATGTTAAAATTTCGTCCATCTTTGCCGGTATGCCGTAAGGCATAGGCAAAGGGACATAAAAATCTAAAATAAATGCTTGCATTTATTTTAACATAATTGCCGTCGGTTTCAAAGCACTTTTTTACAGCGAATCTCAATGATTTACGCATTTTAATAAAAAAATATATAATTCTGCATATTGTGATAAAACCTTGTAAATTTTGTTGCCACTATTCGCCAAATTTATCGGCGGGACAAGACTATAATTCAGTAAGGATCAAAAGTGGCTCCACCTGTCAGGAGAGCCGAAAAAACTCCCCGAAGAGGGAGCGGAAATATCTAACAACAAAAAAACGGAGTTAAATTAAATATGAACGATCAGGAATTCAGCATATCCGAGGGCGGCGAAAAAATACGGCTTTCCGCCCTTGGGCGTTCGGCACTGCTGCAGGCCGTGCATTTCGGCGCCGCTGCTCTTACCGCATCGGCATCGTCAGCGCAATATTTTTCACCTCTCGGCATCGCATTCTGCAGCGGCACAGAGCGTGAATACACGCTTTTTTCGTGCCTCGGCGCAATGCTCGGGTATATTGTATCAAACGAATATCTGTCGGCGTTCCGCTACGTTATGGCGCTTATTATCGTGTATATTCTTAAAATATACGCCAACAGCTTTAAAAAGCTTCGAGGTAAGGTCATTATTCAACCTGTGATTTCAGTTTTTGCCACGGCGGCAACGGGAATAATTGTGACCGTTACCTCCTCATTCGATATGCAGCAGGTTTTTTTGCGTATTGCTGAATCCGTAACCGCTTTCGGCGGAGCATATTTTTTCGCCGCCGCGGTCATCACGGCAAAAAGGCTCCGAATCGGCGAGCACATAACGCACCGTGAGCTGACTGCGCTGATAATATCGGTGATGATCCTTATTTTATCAATGAGACGGCTCTCATTTTTCGGCGTATCTCCTGCGGGAGCGGTCTGCTCGTATATAGTTCTGTCCTCGTCATATATTTTCCGCGAATACGGCGGTGCGATGATCGGAACAGGCGCATCTTTGGGCTTTGCTATGACGGGAGCCGACACGCCCACTGCCTTTTGCTACAGTGCGGCGGGACTTTTTTCGGGAATATTCTCTTATTCCGGCAGAGTGCTTTGCGCCATGGCGTATATTTTTTCATACGGAGCTACTTTTTTGTATTTCGGCGGCGGCGAGTCCTTAGCGCCCCTTGCCGAGACCGCCATAGCGTCTGTGCTCTTTATTCTCACTCCGCAAAGTGTCTTTTTAAAAACCAAATCGTTTTTATCGCTGTCCTCCCTTTCGGGAGACGGAACTGCTGTAAAAAATATGATGGTCTCACGGCTGAAAATGGCAAAAGAGGCTGTGGTCGGAATGTCCGAGACCGTTTCCCGCGTTTCCGAAATCTTAAGAGAAAAGGCGGCTCCCGACACCACGGGCATTTATCTGCGTGTGCGAGACAGTGTGTGCACAGGATGTGCCACCTTTGACAGATGCTGGAAAAGCGGTTTCCCTGGTACTGCAAATGAGTTTGATGCAGTAATTGAGGAAATCAGACGAAGCGGACAGATTACGCCATCCTTTGCTCCGGCCTCACTTCAAAACCGATGTATAAGAATAATGTCACTGTGCGACAGCTTTAATAAAAATTACTCGTCATATTCCGCAAGGCTCGCATCTGAAGGGAGGATAAACGAAATGAGGAAAATTACCGCTGATCAGTTTGAAACCGTTTGCGATATGATCGACGACCTGCTTTACGACTTTGAGGACGGCGTAAAGCCTTTAGGCAACCGTGCAGAGGATTTGAAAAGCAGCTTAAGTGATATCGGTGTTGATGCGTTTGTAAACTGCTATGAGGACGGTAAAGGGAATATGCTGATAAGTCTTTCGCTGAATTCGGATTGCAATATCTCAGACGAAGACATAAAGGCGTGTATTGAAAAAGAGACCGAAAAGGAGTTTGCCGCCCCAGCCTCATTGGAGAACAGCAGTGAAAGAATACTGCTGTTCTGGGAAACACCCGAATACTTTGCGGAATGTGATTATTTTCAGCTCTCAGGCGAAAGCGGAGAGATCTGCGGTGACTGCTTTGACTCGTTTTTTGACGGCAGAGGGAATTTTATCGCCATTCTCAGCGACGGAATGGGTACGGGCGGACGTGCCGCCATTGACGGAGCTATGGCATCATCACTTTTCTCTCGACTTATCGTTGCGGGGTTCTCTTTCCCCTGTGCGTTAAGGCTTGTAAACTCCGCTATGCTTGTAAAAAGCCGTGACGAGTCCCTTGCCACGCTGGACATTTTAAAAATAAATCTTTATACGGGACAAGCCGCCATATACAAGGCAGGAGCATCGGTATCCCTTATGAAGCGGCGCGGAAAGGTCAGCGAAATTAAAAAATCCGCCATGCCCATAGGAATTTTAAGGCAGGCGGAGTTTGCGACCGTGCGCGGCGGACTGCACGAGGACGATTTGATAATTATGATGTCGGACGGCGCGGCAGACAGCAGTATTGACGAAATCAAAAAATTTGTTATGGACAACAAATTTTCTCACGATCTGCCGCAAAAGCTCTGTGTATTGGCAAAAAGCCGTAATGTGGGCAGATGTGACGATATAACCGTCGCCGCAGTGAAAATTAAAAGAAATGTAGAGTCATAAAAAAGGCGTCTCGTGTGAGACGCTTTTTTATTTAATAACATATGCAATTTTATCCAAGCAGTTCTTTGAGTATACGCTGGACCTCCTGAGCAGGGGCTTTGCCGCGGAGAGCGCGCATGGACTGACCTATAAGATACTGAAACGCCTGTGTTTTGCCGCCCTTATATTCGTTCACGCTCTTCTCGTTTTCGGCAATCACCTGCTCGATTACCGACTTGATAGCTCCCGTATCGGTCACTGCGGCAAGATTGTTGTCCTTAATATATTTTTCGGGGTCAACGTTCTCGCTGAACACCTTTTCAAGCACCTTTTTGCCTGTGCCGCGGTTGATTTTTCCGCTGTTTACAAGATTGATTATTTTACCCAGCGAATCAAAATCAAACGCCATATTCTCGGGGAGCGTCTGACTGTCGTTAAGCAGCTTCATTAAATCTCCCATTATCCAGTTGGCGCTGTCCTTGGGACTGCCCGTGACCTCCACGGTACGCTCAAACAGGCGAACAAAATAAACACTGCCTGTTATTATGTTCGTATCGTACTCAGGGAGACCCAGCTCAGTCATATATCTTTGCTTTTTCTCCTCGGGCAGTTCAGGGAGATTATTTTTAACGCCCTCAATATATTCGTCGCTTATCTCGATAGGCGGTAAATCGGGTTCGGGGAAATATTTATAATCCTGTGCATCCTCTTTTGAACGCATAGCGGTTGAAATACCTTTGCTGTCGTCCCAACGTCGGGTTTCCTGCACCACTGTGCCGCCGTCCTCCAAAAGCTCTATCTGGCGCTGTGCCTCGTACTCGATAGCTCGCCCTATAGCCTTAAAGGAGTTCATATTTTTCATTTCGGTGCGAACGCCGAATTTTTCTTCGCCCTTTTTCCGTACGGAAAGGTTTATATCCGCACGAAGTGAACCTTCCTGCATTTTGCAGTCGGAAACGCCGATGTACTGAAGTATTGCGCGCAGCTTTTCAAGATACTGCAAGACCTCATCCGCACTGCGGAAATCGGGCTCGGAGACTATTTCCAAAAGCGGAACACCGCAGCGGTTATAATCCACCAGCGTGCAATCCTCCCACTCGTCGTGAATGAGCTTGCCCGCGTCCTCCTCCATATGAATTTCGTGAATACGTATTTTTTTCGTTTCGCCGTCATCGCCCTTGATCTCAATATATCCGTTACGGCATATAGGCAGATAAAGCTGTGAAATCTGATAAGCCTTAGGCAGGTCGGGGTAAAAATAATTTTTACGGTCGAATTTGTTGTACTGTGTGATAGCGCAGTTTGTGGCTATACCCGTTCTGACGGCGTACTCGACCACGTTTTTGTTAAGAAGCGGCAGCGTTCCGGGCATACCCGAGCAAATCTCACAGACGTGAGTGTTGGGCTCACCGCCGAACTGCGTTGAACAGTTACAGAAAATTTTTGTTTTTGTGGAAAGCTCCGTGTGGACTTCAAGTCCCATTACGATTTCCCATTCCATCAGCGCCGCCTCCTTTACTTTAAGTTAGGTTTTTTAGTATGATACTCGGTCGCCTTTTCAAACGCCTGCGCCGCGTTCATGATCTCCGCTTCGCAAAACGGCTTGCCGATTATCTGCATACCGATGGGCATACCGTCACTGTCAAAGCCGCAGGGCGCGGACATGGACGGAACTCCCGCAATGTTTATCATAACCGTGTAAATGTCGCCGAGGTACATTTTAAGCGGGTCTGAAAGGCTTTCGCCTATTTTCGGCGCCGTTGTGGGAGCGACAGGACCTAAAATCATATCGTATTGTTTGAACGCCTCAAAAAATGCGTTTTGAATAAGTTTTTTCGCCTTTAACGCCTTTTGATAATACGCGTCGTAGTAACCTGAGGAAAGCACGAAATTACCAAGCATTATCCTGCGCTTGACCTCCATACCGAAGCCCTCTGAACGGCTCATTATATAAGTATCGCGCAAATTAAGTGCTTTATCGCTCTTGTAGCCGTATTTGATGCCGTCATAGCGCGAGAGGTTTGAGCACGCCTCGGCACAGGCGATTATATAGTAAGCGGGGATAGCGTATTTCACGATGGGCATATCGAACATTTCGACATCTGCGCCGAGAGCTTTGAATACCTCAGCCGCTTGGAGTATGGCGTTTTTAACGTCCTCTGAGATGCCATCGCCTAAATAATCCCTAGGGATTCCGATTTTTTTACCTTTAACATCACCGCGAAGAGCTTCCTCCGCGCTGAATTCGGGATAAACCATAGACGTTCCGTCTTTTTCGTCCTTGCCGCTGATCACAGAGAACATATTCGCGCAGTCCTCGACAGTCTGACCGACAGGACCGATCTGGTCAAGAGATGACGCATACGCCACAAGTCCGTAACGGGAAACCGCGCCGTATGTGGGCTTAAGCCCCGCCACTCCGCAGAAAGAACAGGGCTGGCGAATAGAACCGCCCGTGTCCGAGCCTAACGCCACAGGGGCAAGACCTGCACTGACAGCCGCCGCCGAACCGCCCGACGAGCCGCCGGGAACTTTATTTATATCCCACGGGTTGTGTGTGACACCCGTTGCCGACGTCTCGGTGGTGCTTCCCATTGCGAATTCGTCCATATTCAGCTTGCCGAGAACTATCATTCCCGCCGCCTCAAGGCGCGCGATTACAGTTGCGTTGTATGGCGGAACAAAATTACAAAGGATTTTTGACGAACAGGTAGTTTTAACGCCTTTTGTGCAGATATTATCTTTAATTCCTATGGGTACACCCGCAAGCGGTGAAGTAAGTGTTTTTTCGTCGATACCCTTTTGTACCTCGTCAGCACGGCGATAAGCCTCTTTCTTACAAAGAGTGTTATAGCAGTGATACGTGCCGTCGTATTTTTCGATTTTTTCAAAGTATGCATCAAGCGCCTCACGAACGGTGACCTCGCCGTTCTTTATTGCCATGCCCAGCTCTGTGGCAGTCATATTCAATATATCCATAGCTTTTATCCTTTAATCAACGGTTTTCGGCACTACAAAGCAGCCGTCTTTTTCCTCGGGGGCGTTTTGCAGAATATCGTCGCGCGTGTTGTGCATAGCTACCTCGTCCTCGCGCATTACGTTGGTAACGGGGAACGAGTGCGAAAGCGGCTCAACGCCGTCGGTGGGTAGCTCGTTGAGTGTGTCGATATATGTCAGAATATCCTGCAGGTCCTTTTCGGTTGCCGTGCGCTGTTCTTCCGTCAGCTCAATGCGTCCGAGGGACTCAAGGTATTTCACAAGCTCTTTATTTATGGTCATATTTATCAGACCTTTCAAGGTTATTTTTCAGAAATAGGACGGCGTAGCTTTATATGCACCTCGCGGAGCTGCTGCTCTGTCACAGTGCCCGGTGCGCCTGCGAGCATATCCTGTGCATTGGAATTCATGGGGAACGCAATGACCTCGCGGATATTTTCCTCGCCCTTTAAAAGCATTATCATTCTGTCAACGCCCGGAGCCATACCTGCGTGGGGCGGTGCTCCGTAATGGAAGGCACGGAACAGCGCTCCGAAACGCTTTTCCACCTCATCGGCAGTGTATCCTGCCATTTCGAAGGCTTTTACCATTATGTCCGGACGGTGATTGCGAACCGCACCTGATGAAAGTTCAACGCCGTTGCAGACAATATCATACTGATATGCCTTGATGGTGAGCGGATCTTCGTGAAGTAACGCATCCATACCGCCCTGGGGCATTGAAAACGGGTTATGTGTAAACTCTAATTTGCCATCGTCGTTTCTCTCATACATGGGGAAATCGGTGATAAAGCAAAGCTCAAAGCTGTCTTTGTCTATAATATCCATTCTCTCGCCGAGAGCAGTTCTGATTTGACCCGCAAGCAGATCAACTACCTTTTCTCTGTCGCATATAAAGAACAGTGTATCGTCCGTTTTAAGCGAGAGCATATTTTTAAGCTCAGCCATTTTCTCGTCAGACAGGAATTTTGCGATAGGTCCTTTCAGTGAGCCGTCCTCTAAAACGGTTAAGTAGCCGAGCCCCTTCATTCCGATGGACATGGCGTATTCGACCATTTTTTCAAAAAAGGATTTGCTCATTTTGGCGCAGTCGGGAGCTACTATGCCTCGAACAGGTCTCTTTTGGAAGGGCTTAAAGTCCACGTTCTCAAAGAATTTTGAAAGATCGCAAATCTCCAGCGGGTTGCGAAGATCGGGCTTATCCGTACCGTACTTGCGCATAGCCTCACTGAAAGGAATTACGCGAAAGGGTGCAGGACTTACTCTTTTACCTCCGCCGAATTTTGTGAATGTGTCATAGAGAACGTCCTCGGCGACTCTGAAAACATCCTCCTGCGTGGCAAACGCCATTTCAAAGTCAAGCTGATAGAATTCTCCCGGTGAACGGTCGGCACGGGCGTCCTCGTCACGGAAGCAGGGTGCTATTTGAAAATATTTGTCAAAGCCTGATACCATCAAAAGCTGTTTAAACTGCTGGGGCGCCTGCGGAAGCGCATAGAACTTGCCCTCGTGCTTACGGGACGGAATAATATAGTCCCTGGCGCCTTCGGGTGACGAGCCGGTCAGTATGGGCGTGTTGATCTCGGTAAAGCCTAAGCCCGTCATTTTTTCACGCAGGAAAGTGATGACTTTGCTTCGGAACATTATATTATCGTGAACCTTTTTATTTCTTAAATCAAGAAAGCGGTAGGTAAGTCGAACATCCTCACGGGTGCTTGTGCTCTCGCTTATGTCAAAGGGCAAGGCTTTGGTGCATTCGCCCAAAACCTCGACGGCATCTACCTTGATCTCAAGTTCACCCGTTTTGAGCTTTGGATTTACTGTCTCTTCGTCGCGCTTTACCACTGTGCCGCTGACGGAAATAACACTTTCTTTTCTCACTTTATCCATAAGTGATGCATCATTTATTACTACCTGAGTTATGCCGTATTGGTCCCTTAGGTCGATAAAGGCCACGCCGCCGTGGTCACGGATAGTGTCCACCCAGCCGGCGAGCATAACCTTTTCGTTAAGATTTTCTTTTGTCAGCTCATTGCAGTTATGGGTTCTGTAAGCCATTATAAGTACTCCTTCTAAATCAGGATATAATTCCTCATTATAATCATAATAATAATTATGCTATTATATCATATGTGCTCGGCACGGTCAAGTGCCGAGCACATATGATACAACGTTCTCCGAAACATAGAAATCTTTGATTTCGTTATGTTTCGTGAAGTTGTTATAGCACAAAAAAATCGGTATGTACACAAATACTTACCGATTTTTTTGTTTTTTATTTAGTTGTATTCTTATTCCAGTTCGAACGCACCTGTATAAAGCTGCCAGTACACTCCCTTTTCGGAAATCAGCTTTTCGTGGTTGCCTCTTTCAATTATGCGACCGTGGTCAAGCACCATAATAACGTCGGAATTCATAACGGTGGAAAGTCTGTGAGCGATTACAAACACAGTTCTGCCCTCCATCAGCTTATCCATACCGCGCTGAACGATCTGCTCCGTTCTCGTGTCAATTGAGGATGTCGCCTCATCAAGTATCATTACAGGCGGATTTGCAACAGCTGCACGGGCTATGGCAATAAGCTGTCTTTGACCCTGTGAAAGATTTGCACCGTTATTTGAAAGAAGCGTATAATAACCGTCAGGCAGACGGGTGATAAAATCGTCCGCGCCAGCAAGACGGGCGGCACTGATGCACTCTTCGTCGGTAGCGCCGAGATTTCCGTAACGGATATTATCCATAACCGTTCCCGTGAACAGATTTGTCTCCTGCAAAACGAGTCCGAGAGAGCGGCGAAGATCAGATTTTTTGATTTTATTTATATTTATTCCGTCATAGCGTATCTTGCCGTCCTCAATATCGTAAAATCTGTTAAACAGATTGGTGATAGTGGTTTTTCCTGCGCCTGTTGCACCCACGAAAGCCACCTTTTGACCGGGCTCTGCGTAAACGCTGACGTTATGCAATACGGTTTTGCCTTCTTCGTATGCAAAATCCACGTCGGTCATACGCACGTCGCCTGCAAGAGGGGTGTATGTGACTGTTCCGTCCGTGTGGGGATGCTTCCACGCCCAATGTCCCGTGTGCTTTTCGGTTTCGGTGATGTTGCCGTCACTGTCCGTTTCGGCGTTTACAAGAGTTACGTAACCGTCGTCTGTCTCCGCTTTTTCGTCCATAAGCGAAAAAATTCTCCCCGCACCCGCAAGGGCCATTACGATGGAGTTTATCTGCTGAGATACCTGATTGACGTTACCCGTGAATTGCTTTGTCATATTCAAAAACGGAACGACAATATCTATGGTCAAAAGTCCGATGCTCCCTGTAATGAGTGCCGACACACTCACATTCGGCACCTTTGAAATAAGCAAAGCCCCGCCTACAGTGGCGATTATAACATACAAAACGTTACCGATATTTTGGATTATGGGTCCTAAACAGTTGGCGTATGCGTGGGCTTTAAAGCTGTCTTGGAACAGTGCCTCGTTTATTTCACGGAAATCGGAACGGCATTCGTCCTCGTGGCAAAATACCTTTATGACCTTTTGTCCGTTCATCATCTCCTGAATAAAGCCTTCAGCCTTACCGAGAGACCTTTGCTGACGGATAAAATATTTTGCCGAGCCGCCGCCCACTTTTTTGGAGATAAATGTCATTGCAACTACGCCCAACAGCACCACAAGGGTCATCCAAAGGCTGTAGTAAAGCATAATTCCGAGCACGGTGACTATAATAATTGATGCTTGAAGCAGTGCGGGGAAGGAATGTGACACAAGCTGACGGAGAGTGTCTATGTCATTGGTATAGTAGCTCATAATGTCGCCGTGTTTGGTGGTATCAAAATACTTTATGGGCAGATTTTGCATTCCGTCAAACATTTTACAGCGGAGTTTATCTAAAAATCCCTGTGTTATGTACGCCATAAGCTGAGTATGAGCAGTCACCGCAATGGCGGAAAACACGTACAGCGTGGCAAGAATAGCCACCTTTGGCAAAATAACCTTGGCGGCGGACTCCCAGTCACCCGTCAGGTACCACTGCTGTATATCAGATATTACCTGCTGTTGGAATATGGCGGGAGCGGCGGCAGTTGCTGCCGAAATAACGATACACAAAACGGTTATCGGGAGCAATACGGGGTATGACTGTATAAGCATTTTCAAAATTCGGGCAAGAACGCCGATTTTGCCTTGTTTTTTCATTATTCTCCCCTCCCGTTCGTCTGCTGCTCGTAAATTTCACGGTATATGTCGCTCTTTGCAAGCAATTCATCGTGCTTGCCGACAGCGGAGATCTTACCGCCGTCCATAACGATTATCATATCCGCATCCTCAACCGAGGAAACGCGCTGAGCTATAATGATTTTCGTGGTTTCGGGAATATACTCCTTGAACGCCTTGCGGATAAGTGCATCAGTTTTTGTGTCCACCGCACTTGTGGAGTCGTCAAGAATAAGTATCTTCGGCTTTTTGAGAAGCGCACGGGCGATGCAGAGCCTCTGCTTTTGTCCGCCGGACACGTTCGTGCCGCCCTGTTCAATATATGTATCGTAGCCGTCGGGGAAGGATGACACAAAATCGTGTGCCTGAGCCGATTTACACGCCTGTATGAGCTCTTCATCCGTGGCATTTTCGTTGCCCCAGCGCAAATTCTCTTTAATAGTACCCGAGAACAGAAGATTTTTCTGCAGTACCATTGAAACGCTGTCGCGCAGAGCCTTTATATCGTAATTTTTAACGTCAACGCCACCCACACAGACGGAGCCCTCGGTCGTGTCGTAAAGTCGGGGGATAAGCTGAACAAGTGACGATTTACTTGAACCCGTGCCGCCCAAAATTCCGACGGTCATACCTGAGCTGATATGTAAATCCACGTCAGCAAGGGCGTATTGCTCTGCCGTTTTGGAATATTTAAAGCTGACGTTATTAAAATCCACCGAACCGTCACGGATCTCTGTTATCGGATTTTCGGGATTATGGAGAGCCGGCTTTTCGTCAAGCACCTCGCAAATACGCTTAACGGACTCGGCGGACATGGTTATCATAACATAGACCATAGAGAGCATCATAAGCGACATTAATATCTGCATACCGTAGGTGAGCATCGCGGATATCTGACCGATATCGACAGTCTGTCCCATACTTGTAATTGTGAGCTTTGAGCCGACTATGAGAACGAATATCATATTAAAATAAAGGCAGACCTGCATAATGGGCGAGTTCAGCGCCACAATTCTTTCGGCTTTCGTGAAATCGGCTCTTATATCTTCAGCCGCTGACTTAAATTTTTCTTTTTCATAATCTTCTCTTGCAAAGCCTTTTACAACACGCATTGCACGTACGTTTTCCTCTACGGATTCGTTCAGTCTGTCGTATTTTTTGAACACGCGGCGGAATGCGGGCATCGCCTTGCGGCTGACTAAGAACAGTCCTGTTCCGAGCACGGGAACAATGACCACAAAGGTAGTCGACAGTGCACCGCCCATAATATAAGCCATAGTGATAGAAAAAACAAACATCAACGGACAGCGCACGGCTGTTCTTATGACCATCATATAGGCCATCTGCACGTTGGTAACGTCTGTTGTGAGCCTTGTTACAAGGGACGACGATGAAAATTTGTCGATATTCTCAAAGGTATAATCCTGTATCCTGTCAAAAATATCGTTTCTCAAATTTTTTGCAAAGCCTGCCGACGCTTTTGCGCAGGTAAGTCCTGCCAAGCCGCCGCAGCAAAGGGACACTATCGCCATAACTGCCAGCGTTACACCGACGGTTAAAAGTCTTTTCAGCTCCACGCCCGCCTTGATCTGATTGACAAGATTGGCAGTAATGAACGGTATAAGGCACTCAATTATTACCTCACCCACAATAAAAACAAGGGTCAAAAGTGATGGGCGTTTATATTCTCTTACACAGGACGCCAATTTTTTTATCATTATAAACCTCCGAATTTGTATCTTTGCTCACAGAATATACAGCGGTTTAAGAGCCTTACGAACCCAAAAACCGCTTGCTGTTCTTTTTGGTTTTATATACAGTATATTCTATCACAATTTTGTCCGATGTCAATTATAGTTATTATATATTCGACAGCAAAAATCCACTGCCGTAGCTTAATACAGCAGTGGATTTTTTATGCTTTAATTAAATTACAAATGCGCTTACGCTTTATCTGCGCAGCCGAGAACTGTCTCGATCTTATGAGAAACAACGCCCTCGATAGCATCTCTTGCGGGGGTAAGATACTGTCTGGGGTCAAAGTGCTTGGGATTTTCCGAGAAATGTTTACGAAGAGCTGCCGTCATTGCAATACGAATGTCTGAGTCAACATTGATTTTGCAAACAGCCATTGATGAAGCTTTACGAAGCATATCCTCGGGGATACCGATAGCATCGGGCATTTCGCCGCCAAACTCGTTGATAGTCTTAATGTCGTCCTGGTTAACGGAGCTTGCGCCGTGAAGGACTATCGGGAAACCGGGAAGTCTCTTTTCGACCTCTTCAAGAATGTCAAAACGAAGCTGGGGCTTCTGACCGGGCTTGAATTTATATGCACCGTGGCTTGTGCCGATAGCGATCGCAAGTGAGTCAACACCTGTTCTTGTAACGAAATCTTCAACCTGTTCGGGCTTTGTGTAAGACTCGTGACCTTCTTCAACTACAACGTCGTCCTCAACGCCGGCAAGAGTACCGAGTTCGCCCTCAACAACTACGCCGTGAGCGTGAGCGTACTCAACGACCTGCTTTGTAAGAGCAACATTTTCTTCGTAGGGAAGGTGGCTTCCGTCGATCATAACCGATGTAAATCCGCCGTCAATGCAAGCCTTGCAGGTCTCAAAATCGGGACCGTGGTCCAGGTGGAGAGCAATGGGAAGTCCTGTCTCCTCAGCTGCAGCCTTTACCATTGCCACAAGATAGCCGTGTGAAGCATATTTTCTTGCGCCTGCAGAGCACTGAAGAATAACGGGAGCGTTGAGCTTTTTAGCCGCTCTTGTGATTCCCTGAATTATCTCCATATTGTTTACGTTAAAAGCGCCGATAGCATAGCCGCCCTCGTATGCCTTCTTAAACATTTCGGTTGTTGTTACTAATGGCATTAAAATCCACTCCTTGTAATTTTTTCCGTTTGTAATTATATATCACCGCATCCGAAATGTCAATAAATTAACATAATTGACTGCAGAGAATAATATAGAAAGAGGTGATACCATGGAGAAATATTTTTCGTGTATGCTCTCAGGCAACGGCTGCTATTCGGCATACAGCGTTATTTATAAAAACGACCCGACCTCCCACGTTTACATAATAAGTGACGGCGACGACCTTGAGCGCGCCGTGTTTTTTAAGCGGCTTATCAAAAATTTTCGCGGTTACGGCATATCAGTATTCAATCCCTTTTACGACGGCGCAGCTGACGGCATATACATAAAAAATACGAACACTTATGTGCTTTCAGACGGCGGATCAAACCGTATATCTCCTGTCCTGCCCGGAGCTTGGGAGAAATATATAAGTATCGTTCCTTCTAAAAACTATCCGATGCAGCTGCAAAGAGAAATAATTATGCATAAATTACGGGAAAAGTCCTTTTATAAAAAAGGTTGTGAAATGCTTAAAACCGCATCCACAATCAAAGATAAAATCCACGCAGAAACAGCGGATAGCCTTGACGAAGAAAAGCTTATCGGGTTTATCAGACGGTTTTGCCTACGTACATTAAAAGAAAATCACGAACAGTCAAAGGGCAACGGGACGGTCAGGCTTTTAAGCTCCGTTACGCCCCTTGGACTGCACACGCACTATGAGACGGTGTTCGATATGTGCGACGAAGTCACGAATATCCGTGACAGCACGGATTTTGTGGGGGCGGTCATAATGGGCATCATCAGGGATTACGCCGCGGCGGAAAAAATCCCGTTTATTATGAGCCCCACATATTTTTCGAGTGCGATACCCCAATTTCTCATATTTCCGTCATTGGGAACCGGCGTGACCGTCTCCGACGAGAGCCATATTCTGCCCTTTGAGCCGCGCCGAACCGTGAACGCCTACAGATTTTTATATGAAAATGAAAAAACGGTGCAGACTGATAAAATTCGGGCGCTTATCGATATTGAAAAGCGGTTTATCGACCGTTCTGTTATGAGCGTGTACGAGGGCAGGGACGAAAGATATAAATACAACTCGCTTTTGGAAGGCTTTTCCGACCCCGACACTGCAAAAAAATCCGCTGACGATTTAACGGAAAAAATAATGACTTAAAAAGCAAAAAGCGGACAGAAACTGTCCGCTGAAAATCGAAAGAGTCGAACCTAAGTCTGCAGGTTACTGCAATTTACTCTTTTAAAACAAGGCATTTATATCGATATACCACTCACCGTCAACTTTGACCATCTCAATGGCGCATTCTTCTGCATCCGAGGCATATGTATATGACATTTCGCAATACACAACGGCGGTAGTATCCGAGGTTTTTTCTATATCCTTTATATCAATTTTTATTTGCGGTTGTTGATCGGCAAAATCCTCGTCAAACCGAGCTATAAACGGTGCAAGTGCAGCTATAGTGTTGAAATCCACCCCTAAATAATTTCCCAAAAGTGAGTTGGCGCCGGAATAAAGAGCCTGAACACTCGGCTCAAAGCATTCAACCATACCTTCGACATCGAGTGAATTATACGCTTCTTCAAATTTTTCTATTGTATTTTTCGGAGAGTCGATCACCTTGTTTACAATGCTGATTCCCACCACGACAGTGACAGTTACAACCGCTAAAGCAACAATAATTGTTACGATCTTTTTCATTATATACACCCCATTTAAAAATTGCTGAAAACTCTGTTATTTTACGAATCTTAACATAAATCAAATAAGATTGTCAATAAAATTGCTTACTGTACAACGCAAAAAAGCGGACAGAAACTGTCCGCTTTGTCTAATTTCGTCTAATTTAAGATTAGTCGTTTGTGTAGGGAAGAAGAGCGACCTGTCTTGCTCTCTTAATAGCTGTTGTAAGCTCCCTTTGATGATACGCGCAAGTGCCTGTTACACGGCGGGGAAGAATCTTTGCCCTGTCCGAAGTATAGCGGCGAAGCTTTGCAGCATCTTTATAATCAATTTTTTCAACCTTATCAACACAGAAAGCGCAAACCTTTTTGCGACCTTTTCTGTTGGGTCTTCCGGCCTTATCGTATGCCATCGTAATTTCCTCCTATTTCAGAATAAATCAGAACGGGAGTCCTTCGTCGTCATCGGCGCCGAAGGGGAATCCCTGAGAATCGTCATCGGGTAAAACCGAGAAACTGCCTGCGCTGCCGCTCTGATAAGAAACAGACGGAGCTGTATCCTGTCTCGGTGCACCGTAATTGCCGCCGTTCTCATTCTTGCTTCCGCAGAACGAAACGTTGTCGGCAACAACATCAACTGATGTTCTCTTATTACCGTTGTTGTCCTCGTAATTGCGAACCTGAAGTGAGCCCTGAACGGCTATCATCTGTCCCTTTCTGAAATAACGGGACACAAAATCAGCCGTATTTCTCCAAGCAACGACGTTTATAAAATCGGTCTGTCTTTCGTCACCGCTTTTGTACGGACGGTCAACAGCGACTCTAAACGACGTCCTTGAAATTCCGCTCTGCGTAGTGCGGAGCTCAGGGTCGGCAGTAAGCCTACCCATAATAATTACACAGTTAAGCATTTGCGGTTACCCTCCGATCACTTTTTAACGATCAATGAACGGAGAACGCCGTCTGTGATTTTTGCAATACGGTCAAGCTCTGCGGGGAATTCGGGCTTTGCCTCGTAATTATAGAGAACATAGTAACCCTCAGCCTCGTCATTGATAAGGTAAGCAAGTCTTCTTTTGCCCCACTCATCAACGCTTTCAAGATTGCCTTCGGACTCGATAAGAGCCTTGAACTTTTCCAAAAGCTCTTTTGCCGCTTCCTCGCCCTTTGTGAGAGAGAAAACGAGAATTGTCTCATACTTTGACATATCTTTTACACCTCCTTATGGACTTTGCCCCCCGAACCCTTTCGGGAGGAAGGATGCCGCTAAACATCGCGACAGATACAAATTATACCAACACTTTTTTATAAAGTCAAGAGTTTTTTAGTGTTTCACTCTAAGCTTTTATGCGCCTGCCACTTACAGTCGGTTATTTCCATATGTGTGAATTCCGCCGTAAACGACGACAGCTCCGGAGAGCACGCGTAAACCCCGAATTGTATTTCGTCGACGCCTTTCCACATATGACAAATGCGCATTTGCTTAAAATTAACTCCATCCGCGGAACACTCAATACAATAATCAGATTCCCGTCTGCTCAACCTGTACCACATAGATTTTATATTGGCATCTATATCCGTCGTTGCCCAGTCAGAGTATCCGAGATTGGTCGCAACGCTCCCCAACCGTTGATACTCATCATTCTCATATTCAACAGAGGCTTTTAACCAGTTCTCGCTGTCCAAATACATAACGATACCGCATTGGTCAAATCTTTTTTTGCTTGCGAATTCGGTTTTGACGGTAAACGAAAAATACTTTTCATCGGTTTTCATTTGAAGCACAGGCGCGTTATCGTTTTGGAATCCGTAATAAGTTCTTTGCCACAAATCTGTATATGGCTCCGTAACAATTATGATCCATCCGTCTTTTAACTCATATTCTCTCGGTTCTCTTGTCCAAATCAAGCTGTTTATATCAAATTTCATATTAACCTCCGCAATTGCGCTTTTCATATAATATTATTTTGTTGCAGTGTATATTTAACACCAAAAGATAACAGTCCCTTCACCTGTTAAAGCTTTAGGGACTGATATTTTATCGCCTGTGTAAAACGTTTACACTTTTTCTTTTTTTAGTGACAGCTTACGCTTTTTGCGTATATGCAGCTTTTCCTGATATTCGCCCTCGTCGCATTTTTCAACCGCCACAAAGAAAACGGTGACGAGCATAAGATACGGCAGCGGGCAGAATATGCCGGGATTTACAAGGGACATAAACTCAAGGCTCATATAAGACAAGAATACGGTCATATTGAAAAGTGTAGCCCTGCGCCACAATAGTATGTTTCTGCGTATAAACTGATAGCCGTATGCCAAAATTCCCAATGTGCCGAAGCTGGCGGCGATCTGTATGGGCTCGCAGTGATACCAGCAAAGGGCAAATTCTTTTGACGGATGAACGTCACGGTTGCCCATATAGCCAAGTCCCGTACCGAACACGGGATTATTGAGAAAGTCATTTATTCCGCGGGCATAATGTATTGCTCTGACCTCATTCTGCTCACCTGCCAAAAATCCGCTGATGGCTGAGAACAGGCGGTCGATCGTATATCCGAAAAACGATGTAAACAGCCGTGAGAAAATGAGAAATCCGAATAAAAGGCAAAGGCAGATTATGAAATATGCCAACCGTCTGCGGCGGTCGTAAAGCATAAACATAACGATGCACATCACAAGCTCCAGTCCACCGAAAACCATTCCTCCGCGGGAACCTGTCAACAGAATCGCAAAGAAAAATACGAAGCCGAAGACAGTAGCATAGGATTTTTTGTTTGCCTGCATAAAGGCAAAGGGCATTGCCAGCATTAAAACGGTAGAGCAGTTGTTTCTCCACTGAAGGTAGATCACTGTTCCTGTGTCAATAACCTTATTTATATTGACAAGGTAATACGATATTACCATAAAGGAGGCAAAACAGCCTGTAATGACCATTATCGTGGTGAGTTTTTCAATAATCGAGTACTCACGCACCTGAATATTAGAATAAAACAGAATATACAAAAACAGCATTCCCGCGCCCAATCCCAGCATGTGATAAAGGGACGTGGGTGCAAAATATTCCTCGGTGGAGATAAAGCCGAAGCCGCCTAAAAGGATAGCAGCGGACACGAACGCCATTGAGCCCCTGAGGCTCCCGCCGAATACAAGTTTTTTTCTGTACACGATAAAATGGAACAGCAGGCAAATAACAAGGGGAACGGCAAACCATTTATACTGTATAAACACATCGTAGGAGTCGTAGCATTTGATAGCAACGAGGGCTGTGAGCATAAAGGGCATAAGACCCGCCAGTATATCGTCGCTGATGACCATACATACGCCCACGATCATTGCGAACACCAATGTGCCGTAAATTTCAATTCCCGCCGACGGGAAATAGGCATCAAGTGTGGTGAAAATCCCCGCGAAGCACGACAAAACGACCATCCACTCTCTGCTTAAGAGGAAGGTTCTTACTTTTTTCAAATTGTCTTGAAATTTTTCAGATTTCAAAACGCTGTGCATTACTTTCACCTTTAGCCGGGGATAGTCGAATCCAAGTCGCCTCACAGCAGCTCTTTTTGACGCTTTTTGTCCTTTCTTCTTTGATGGGCGTCAGCCCATCTGCATCAGAAAAACCAAAAATCACCTAAAAATTTCTCGCTGTGAGGTGCTATGCAGTTTTTTCGGAGAATATTTTTGTCGAGATAAGGCAAACGCCGCAGGAAATACTGACGTATTTTCAAGGCGTTTAACTTGGGTATCGGCGGAAATATTCCCGCAAAAACCGACTTGCATTCGGCTATTCTCGACTATATCATTATATCGATTTCCCACGGTTATTCAACATTTGTTACAAGAATTTAATAATTATTACAAAAGTCTTACAAAACGAATCGGTATTATCGTTCATAAAAAATTTAATGTTTATATATTGTTATTCAATATTTCAATGGTATATTGTTTACAGCAGTTCACAGCGATGAACTGAACCTTTCATTTTCATTCTCCTTTTAAATCAGCCGTGCAACGGCAAAAATGCTCCCGCGAAAACGGGAGCATTTTTTGTTTAAATATCAATTCACATTTTACAAAGAAATTCCATGGCCAAGCGGTAACCGTCAGTTCCCTTGCCGATGATGTGCTCACAGCACGCCATGCCGGCATAGGATATCTGCCGAAAATCCTCACGCTGTGTCACGTCGGAGATATGCACCTCAACGGCAGGTACGGCCACCGCCTTGAGTGCGTCAAGGATAGCAACGCTTGTGTGGGTGTACGCGGCGGGGTTTATCACGATTCCGTCAAATTTGCCGTATGACGCCTGTATTTTATCCACTATGTCGCCCTCGTGATTTGACTGGAAGCACTCGACCTCGCACCCAAGCTCCTTTGCCCATTTTTCGATTTTTACAAGCAGTGTTTCATAAGTCTCTCTGCCGTAGATATCGGGCTCACGAAGGCCAAGCATATTTATATTAGGTCCGTTGATAACAAGGATCTTCATAATTTTTCAAGCTCCTTTGCAATGAGTTCTGCCGTTTCCTGTACCGTGCCGTTGCCGTCGATCTCAATATGGGCAAAGCGGCGGTAAATGTGAAGCCTTTTTTCAAAAAGTGCCTTTACGCCCTGCTGCTGTGAGAGCGGTCTGCCGTTTGTGGGCAGCTTTTCCACGTCGCGGTTTATGAATACGACAATTCCGTTTTGGCGAAGGGGATAAAAATTTCCCTCCCGCGTGACAACACCGCCGCCTGTGGCAATAACGAGACCTTTTTCCTTGCCCACGGACTTTACAGCCTCTGCCTCACACGCTCTGAAGTAGTTCTCACCGTATTTTTCAAAGATTTCGGGGATAGATATGCCCTCATTTTTTACGATTATTTCATCGGTATCGACAAATTTCTTGCCGAGCAGCCTTGCGAGAGCGTTGCCTACCGTGGATTTCCCGCAGCCCGCCATACCGACGAGTACGATATTTTGGAATTCGGTTCTAAGCGTTTTTTCAATTTCCTCGCACACGCTGTCCGGGCGAGAAATGCCGAAAAATATCTCATTTGCCCGTTTTGCCTGAGCCACAAGCATTGAAAGTCCTGCGGCACAGGGTATTCCCCTCTCCTCGGCATCGAGTATCAGTTTCGTTTTAAGGGGATTATATACGATATCGAGCACGCCGTCCAAGTTGAGGAACAGATTTATATCAACCGCACTTTCAAGGTTGTTGGGATACATTCCCACGGGGGTGGTATTGACTATTATCTGTGCATCGGAATGGATATTTATATTTTCGTAATTATTTTCGCCCTTGCGGGAGATTATTACGATTTCTTTGGCGTTTAAATCACGCAAAACCGCCACTGCGGTAAGCGATGCTCCTCCGCTGCCCAATACAAGACATTTTTTGTCCGTGATCTCAATACCGCTCTTTTTTATCATATAAAGGAATCCGAAATAATCGGTATTGTCGCCGTAAAGCTTGCCGTCACGGACTGTTACGGTATTTACCGAGCCGATTTTCTCCGCCTCGTGAGAAATGACGTCAAGGTATTTCATAACCGCCTTTTTATAAGGAATGGTCACGTTTATGCCGTCAAAATTATGCTCACGCATAAACTGTTCCAGTCTGTCGGGAGCTACCTCAAACAATCTATACTCATAATCGCCCAAAAGTGCGTGGATCTGCGGTGAAAAGCTGTGCGGAAGATGCTCGCCCAAAAGTCCGTACAAGCTACATCACCTCCGAATAGCTGCCTAAATAGTGAAAACGCTCGCACTCATCGGAAAGCTGTTCAAGTATTGAATACATGGCATCGTCATAAACCGATGCGGACATATCAAAATAAAACATAAATTCAAAGTCCTTATTCTGCATCGGTCGGCTTTCCAGCTTATTTATGTTTATGCCGAGGGCATAAAAACGTGCCAAAACCTGATAAAGTGATCCCGGTCGGTGAGGAAGGGTCAGCACCATACTTGTTTTGTCCGCTCCGGGATAAACTTCCATATCCTTTGAAATACAGATAAAACGGGTATAATTGTTGTCCTTATTCTGAACTGCATCCGACAAAACGGAAAGTCCGTAAAGGTCACGGCAATTTTCAGAGGATATGGCAGCCACGTCAGTCCTGCCGCTCTCCATTACCATTTTTGCGGCGACCGCTGTGTTTTCGCAGATGTGCACTTTTATATCGCCGTGCTCGCGCAAAAATTCGCTGCACTGGTTTATCGCCTGCTCGTGAGAATAAATCTCCGTTATTTTCTTAAGCTCTGCCCCTCTGTTGCCCAAAAGACAGTGGTTGATTTTAAGGCGGATGCTCCTGACAATGTAAAAATTATGCTCTGCCATCAGGTCATAAACGCCGTTGACACTGCCCGCCGTGCTGTTCTCGATAGGCAAAATTCCGTATTTGCAAAGACCTTTTTCCACGGCGTTAACAACATCATTCCACGTTTTAAAATACAGGACATTGGGATATTTGAAAATTCTCTCTGCGGCAAGTCCCGAATACGCTCCCTCAACGCCCTGACAGGCGACTACCGCTCTCTGCGGGAAAAGTGAGGGAGTATTTTTTACGGCTTGTCTGATTTTTTCGGTCAGTCCGCTTTCTTTATATAAATACTGATGCTGATACGAACGGGATATACTCATAACCGTATCGTAAAGCACACGGGCGTAAACGCCCAGCTCGTCCCCTGCCATATCGGCGATGCGGTCAAGAAGCTCCCGCTCTCTTTTTGAGTCGAGCACAGGCAGTCCGTTTTCTTTTTTATACTGAGCTACTTTGAGAGCCGCCGCCATACGCTCTTTCCAAAGCTCTGTTATTTTATTGTCTATCTCATTTATATTTTCACGGATTTTCGAAAGGTCTTCCATCCTTTTCACCTCACAGACAAATATCGAGCAGCGTAAAGGCGGTTACCGCCTCAATTACGGGCACGGCGCGAACGACAACGCACGGGTCGTGACGGCCCTTGATTTGCAGTTTCTTTTCTTCTTTCCCCGAAAGGCTGACACTGTTTTGCTCCTTATAAATAGAGGGAGTGGGCTTTAATGCCGTTTTGAAAATTATGGGCATACCGTTGGTTATTCCGCCGTTTATTCCGCCGCTGTTGTTGGTAACGGTTTTAATTTCGCCGTCACGGATACAAAAACCGTCATTATTTTCGCTGCCGTAAAGTTCTGCCGCGTCAAAGCCGTTGCCGAACTCAATTCCCTTTACCGCAGGAACGGCAAAAATGTTTTTTGAGAGTAAGTTTTCCACCCCATCAAACATGGGGTCGCCGAGACCCGCTTTTATTCCCGTTACGGCACATTCGATTATTCCGCCCACCGAATCGCCGTTTTCGCGCGCTTTTTCAATCTCCGCACGCATTTTTTCGCCTGCTTTGTCGCTTATTACGGGGAAAGATTTCTTATCTATGCCGCATTCCGATACGGAAATAGGGTCAAAGCTCTCGTCAGACGCGTCCTTTATTTTAAGTATATGCGCCTGCACACGGATATCCATATCCTCAAGGTACTGCATACAGACCGCGCCTGCAAAGCACAGGGGAGCGGTAAGTCTGCCGGAAAAATGTCCGCCGCCCGCCACGTCGTTAAAGCCGTTATAGCGCATAAAGCCGCTGAAATCGGCGTGTGAGGGTCTGGGAGTGTCTATTATATTGTTATAATCCGCTGAATGGGGATTTGTGTTATGTATCACCGCGCAAAGGGGTGCGCCGCAGGTAACGCCGTTTACCGTACCTGAGACGATTTCGGGTATATCCGTCTCTTTTCTGGCGGTGGAATACTCGTTTTGACCGGGAGCACGGCGAGCCATAAAGGCATATATTTTCTCCATATCCAGCTTTTTTCCTGCGGGCAGTCCGTCAATAACAACGCCTATCGCCTTGGAATGGGACTGACCGAAAACCGATATTTTTATTTTATTTCCCGTTGTCGATGACACTTGCATTACCTCCAAGACTGTTAAAATCTTCAAAAAAGTTCGGGTATGATTTCTCCACTGCCTGAGCGTCCGTTATATTGACAGGCTCACTGCAAAATAAGCCTAAAATTGCCGCCGACATAACCATTCTGTGGTCATTACATCCGTCGATTTTTCCGCCTGTTGGGCTTCCGCCTATAATGATAAGTCCGTCATTGGTTTGAGTTACCGATATACCTACAGCAGTAAGCATATCGTATACCGCTGCAAGACGGTCGCACTCTTTCAGCCTTAACCGCCCTGCATTTTTTATCTGCGTTTCGCCGCTGATAAGTGCCGCCGTGACCGATATTATAGGTACTAAATCGGGTATATCTGATGCATCGACCGTCGTTCCCGAAAGGCTGTCAGCCTTAACGGTCACCCCGTCGCCGCTGACTGAAATATCTGCCCCCATATTTTTCAACACGTCAAGTATTTTTTTGTCGCCCTGCGGTGAGGCGATATCAAGCCCTGTCACGGTCACTGAGTCACCGCCGAGAGCGCCTGCGCAAAGGAAAAATGCGCTGTTCGACCAGTCACCGTCAACGGCTGTCTCCTTTGGCGAACGGTACTTTTGATTTCCTTTTATTATAAAGAGGTTTTCTTCCTCTGTAATTTCAATTCCGAATTTTTTGAGAGCTGACAGGGTTATTTTAATATACGAACGGGATTCAACGGGCGGAATCAGCTTGATTTTGCTGTCGCCGCGGAGTAGAGGCAGGGCAAAAAGCAGTCCGCTGATAAACTGAGAGCTGACGTTGCCTGCAAGTTCATAGTTCCCTGCCGTGAGTTGACCCGAAATGTGAAGAGGAAACCTGCTTCCTGTATGGAAAATGATTCCATTTTTTCCCATTTCTTCTTTTAATGGAGACAGCGGTCTTTCTGGCAGTCTGCCGTGACCGGAAATCACCGCGTCAATCCCCAATGCCGATACCACGGGCAGTAAAAAACGCAAGGTCGAGCCGCTCTCAGAGCAGTCAAGCTCCGCCTGCGTTTTAAACGGTGCAGGTGTGACCATTATAATATCTTTTTCGACCTTGATGTCCGCTCCCATCGCTTTCAGACAGTCCACGGTAGCCGCAATGTCCTTTGACATTACGTTGCAGCGTATTATCGTCTGTTCGTCCGCCAAAGCGGCACAGATAAGCAGACGGTGAGCGTCAGATTTCGATGAAATTGCGTTGATTTTTCCCGACAGCACCGACGGGAGACAGCTCGCTATCATTTACTTTAACCCCAGTTCGATAAAAGTTTCAAGTTCCTCTACGGATACCTTGACGATTTTGCAAAGTCCGAATTTTTCGGGCACGATAAGAGAAATCGTATCCAGACTGCGTTTTTTGTCGGAAAGTGCCGCCCTGTACAGTTCATCCGCAGAAAATTCACATTCCGTAGGTAAATCGTTAGCTTTTAAAACGGGCAATAAGATTTTTGTGAAATCCTCGCTTATAAGTCCTGTTTTATACGCTCCTCTGGCGGCAATTACCATACCTATCGCCACCGCATTGCCGTGAGAGATTTTTAAGTTACTGCATTTTTCCACGGCGTGACCTATGGTGTGACCGAAATTTAAAAGCTTTCTGTCGCCGTTTTCAAATTCATCCCTGTTTACCACGTCACGCTTTATCTCCACACAGCGTTTGACAACCTTTTCTATGTTGTCGCTTATGCTATTATCTTGCAAAAATTCAAGAAATTCGCCGTCCAAGATCATACCGTATTTTATTATCTCGGCGCAGCCCTCACAAAAGGTTTCGTGGGGCAAAGTTCCCAGTGTATCGCAGTCGGCAAGGACCAATATGGGCTGATAAAAGGCTCCGCAAAGGTTTTTTCCCGCCTTTAAATTGACGGCGGTTTTGCCGCCAACGGAAGAGTCTACCATTGAAAGCACTGTTGTGGGGATTCCCACAAAATCCACTCCGCGAAGATAAGACGCTGCCGCAAAACCTGCCAAGTCACCTGTCACGCCTCCGCCGAGGGCTACGATCAAATCAGTACGGGTGATG
Source organism: Oscillospiraceae bacterium (assembly GCA_022508805.1). Taxonomy (GTDB): domain Bacteria; phylum Bacillota; class Clostridia; order Oscillospirales; family Acutalibacteraceae; genus Fimenecus. Next base: position 267,284 of record JAFLUM010000001.1, read on the forward strand.
CTGTTTTCTGCGCAGAATTCCTGTATTTTACCGAAATTTTCAAGAGACTTTGACTCCTCGCCGTGAGGGAAAACGAACTCACAGACTGAAAACCCGCTGTTTTCAAGAGATTTTCTAAGTCTTTCACCGTAGAGGGCGAATACCGTATCGTCCGACACCACGCAAACGCGGCACGGCTTTTTTATCGCCTTTATTCTTTCTCCCGCCGTATCAAGAATACCCGTTCCGATGATCACGTCGTATTCTCTTGAAGCCGAAACTCTTACCGTTTCCATTTTTTCACCCATCGATCTTTTCTTTAAGTATTCTGCCGTCACGCAAAAGAGCCGTCAGTCTCTCGCGGTCATTTCTCGTCATCGCTTCTTTATATTGTACTAAATTATTTACTATTGAGTCAATCTCTTTTATGAGATTGTCGCGGTTTTCGAGGAACAGCTCCGACCACATATTTTCGTTTAAATATGCCACTCTCGTAAGGTCCTTATAGCTCCCTGCCGAAAAGCCCTTATGCAAAAGAGCCTCGGGACTTTTAACGTAGGCATTCGACACCACGTGAGCAAGCTGTGAGGTGAAGGCTATTATTCTGTCGTGCTCGTCGGGAGTCGAAACTTGAATATTTGTAAAGCCTATCCTCAAAAACAGGTCTTTTATTAAATCTACCGCCGCAGGGTCAGTATCCTCATAAGGCGTCAGTATCATCGAAGAGTTCTTAAACATCTCCGCCGTTGAATATTCAAAGCCCGAAAGATGATAGCCTGCCATTGGGTGTGCACCCACAAAGGTAAAGCCGTTTTCCGCCGCCGTATTTTTGAGAGCATCGCAGATATACCGCTTAACGCCGCAGATATCCATAACCACGGCACCCTTTTTAAATCTTTTGCAGTTCTTTTTGATATACTCGATAGTCACATCGGGGTACAGGCACACGATAACCAAATCACACTGCGACAAACCGTCCTCGGTAAGCTCCTTTTCAATAGCCCCTGCGAAAAGTGCTTTCTGCACAGGCTCGGGACTTCTGTTACAGCCCCAAACGGTGTGCTCGGTACCGAATTCTATTGCCTTTGCCAGTGAGCCGCCCATAAGACCCAGTCCCACAATTCCGACAATCATTATGTTCACCCATTTCTTTAAACTTACTTTAATGCTTCTCTTATCTTTTCCACACCCGTGACAACTTTTGCGAACTGCGGAGCAGTCAGAGCCTGCGGTCCGTCGCAGAGTGCGTGTGCAGGGTCGTTGTGGACCTCGATCATAATTCCGTCTGCACCGCAGGCGGCCGCCGCATATGCCATAGGCTCAACAAGACGAGCTATTCCCGAGGCGTGGGAAGGGTCGACCACAACGGGAAGATGGGTTTTCTCTTTTAACAGCGGTATTGCGGAAATGTCCAGTGTGTTTCTTGTAGCAGGCTCAAAGGTTCTGATACCTCTTTCGCAAAGTATAACATTTTCGTTGCCGCCTGCCATAATGTATTCGGCGCTCATTAAAAGCTCCTGAAGAGTTGCGGAAAGTCCTCTTTTTAAGAAAATCGGCTTATTTACGTGCCCAAGCTCCTTTAAAAGCTCAAAATTCTGCATATTGCGAGCGCCGACCTGAATAATATCCACGTCTTCAAACAGCGGAATGTGCGCCGTGTCCATAATCTCGGTTATAATGGGCATTCCCGTCTCTTTTTTTGCCTCTAAAAGCAGCTCTAAGCCCTCTGCGCCCATTCCCTGAAAGGCATAGGGTGACGTTCTCGGTTTAAATGCACCGCCACGGAGAAAATTTGCTCCCGCCGCTTTAACGTCCTTTGCTATGCCTATTATCTGCTCGCGGCTCTCAACTGAACAGGGACCTGCGAAGAACTGAAAATTTCCGCCGCCTATTTTATGTCCGCCTGCCTCGACGACCGTGTCGTCGGGGTGGAAATTTCTGTTGGCACATTTGTAGGGCTCGGAAATACGCTTAACGTCCTCGACGATATCAAGACTTTGTATAAGGTCAATATCCACGCGGCTTGTGTCGCCGATAAGACCGAGTATGGTCTGATATTCGCCACGCACCTCGTTTATCATAAGCTTTTGGCTTTGCAGCCAGTCGGTCAGATTTTTTACTCTCGCCTCGTCAGCGTGATTTTTAAGAATTACTACCATAGATATTCTCCTTCAATTTCTTTACTAAAAAAGTCCCGCAGCAAGACTGCCGCGGGAACAGATATCGGTCAATCAAAGCATATAAAGTCCCGTCTTTTTCATCGCTTTCAAAAGCGTGCGGCGTGCAAGGCGTTCTGCCTTTTCTGCTCCGTTCTTAGCGCACTCGTTAAGATAAGCCTTGTCGGACATAAGACGGTGATACTCCTCTTTGACAGGGCGAAGCTCGTTTACCACAGCCTCTGCCACCGCCGCTTTAAAGTCACCGTAGCCCTTGCCTTCAAATTCTTTTTCGATTTCTTCATATGACTTGCCCGTGCAGCAGGAATATATACCCATAAGATTGTTTATACCGTCCTTGCCCTCGGCATATCTAACCTTTGCCTCGGAATCCGTCACGGCGCTCTTTATCTTTTTAACGATAACGTTATCATCGTCAAGCATTGAGATAAACGAACGGGGATTAGGGTCGGATTTACTCATTTTGTGTACGGGATCCTGAAGGGACATAATACTTGCGCCAACTTTGCCTATGAACGGCTCGGGCACTGTAAAGGTATTGCCGTAAACGGTGTTAAAGCGATCCGCAATATTTCTTGCAAGCTCAAGATGCTGCTTTTGGTCTGCTCCCACGGGGACGAAATCCGCCTGATAAAGCAAGATATCCGCCGCCATAAGCACGGGATACGAGAAAAGTCCCACGTTGATATTTTCGGGGTGCTTTTCGCTTTTATCCTTAAACTGGGTCATACGTGCCGCCTCGCCGAACTGAGTACAGCAGTTGAGTATCCACGCCAACTGCGAATGCTCTGGAACGTGGCTTTGAATAAAAATAATGCTCTCCTGCGGGTCAAGACCGATTGCCAAAAGCAACGCATACATTTCAAGTGTCTGTTTGCGAAGCGCCGACGGCTCCGGACGGACTGTCAGCGAATGGAGATCCGCAACGGCGTAAAGGCAGTCGTAGTCCTTTGACATATTTTTCCAGTTTTTAAGCGCACCGAGATAATTACCCAGCGTGGGTATGCCCGTGGGCTGAATTGCGCTGAGTACGGTTTTTCTCTTTTCCGCTGTGTTTTCCATTTATATCGCCGCCTTTTGTAATTAGTAATATTAAACTCTTTTTCGCCGTTTTTGTCAATATCACACTGAATGAATACGCACTATTTCGTTATAATAAGCTCCGCGAACCATTATGTCTATTCCCACGTTCATAAGATATGCTCCGCTTTTTTCGTACTGCTTACCGCCTATCGTGAGAGTATAACGGCGGTTTTCATCAAGTCCGTCAAAGATAAGGGGTACTTTTTTCTTGTAAAACCTTGTTCCGTTAGCGGCGATAAACACCACGCTTTCGGTCTTTTCACCGTTAACGTATTGATTGACCGAAATCTCATCTTTATCAATATCCATTATACGGTACAAATCGCCGAACTGAACCAGATCTCTTATCTCTTTGTAGAGTGAAATGTACTTTTTGCAGGTTTCTAAATCTTCATCGCTGTATTTTAAGAGATTGCCGCCGATTCCGAGGGAACCCTGCATAGCTATATTAAAACGGAAATCAAGAGTTGCAGGTTTGATTATCCACGCGATATCCGTCACCCACGCACGCATGGTTTTTATGGGACGGATAAGGGAATATCCCTTTTGAATGACCATTCTGTCCACGGCATCAGTGTTGTCGCTGGTCCATGCTTGGTCAAAATGCGTGAGTGCTCCCAAATCGGAGCGTCCTCCGCCCGAGGAACAGCTCTCAAAGGCTGTTTCGGGATGCTTTGCTTTGAGCTTATCCACAATATCGTAAACCGCTTTTGTGTGCAGATACCAAAGCATCTGCGGACAGGGAAGATTTTCCGCTCCCGTTTCGGAAAGCGGTCGGTTCATATCCCATTTAACGTATTTTATGTTGTGATTGGAAAGCAGGTCGTCCAGTACGCCGAAAATGTATTCCTGAACGTCCTTTCTCGTCATATTTAGCACAAGCTGATGGCGAAGCTCCGATGCCGTTCTTGTGTCGTAATGATATGCCCAGTCGGGGTGCGCTCTGAACAGGTCGCTGTCGGCGTTTACCATCTCAGGCTCTACCCAAATGCCGAAATCCATTCCGAGCTCGTTGACTCTGTTTATCAGTTCGTCAAGCCCATTGGGGAATTTTTCGCGGTTCACAAACCAGTCGCCCAGTCCTGCACGGTCATTGTTACGCTTGCCGAACCAGCCGTCGTCCATAACGAAAAGCTCCACGCCCATTTCTGCGGCACGCTCTGCAAGCCCTATCTGATTTTGAACATTTACGTTAAATTCCGTTGCCTCCCACGAATTATACAGCACGGGAAGAGTTTTTTTGTTAAAGCTTTTCGGCAGGATATTTTTGATTGCAAATTTATTCATCTGCCGCGACATTTCGCCGAAACCCTGAACGTATCCGCTGTATACCTCGGGAGTCTCAAAGCTCTCGCCGCCTAACAGCTCGAAAGCGAAGTCAAAATCGTTCATTCCGAGTATTACGCGTGTGGTGCGGAACAAGTCCCTTGATGCCGAGACCTTAAAACTGCCGCTGTAAGCGAGAGTGGCAAAGTACACGTCCCCGGATTTTTCATCGGCGTTTTGATACGCTATAAAATACGGTGACTGATTGTGTCCGCTTGTACCTCTCCTGCTCTCGAATACCATAGAGCCGCCCTCAAGAACGCTGTTCGTCTCAAGGAATTCGCCGCCCCACGCGCCGTTGGTATTTTTGAATGTATAAGGCTTTTTTGAGGGCAGATTATACTCTGCGCTGAACAGCTTTTCAAAGCGGATCTTATCACTACCGTTATTTTTGAGAGTTGTCCATCTTGTGATGATGTCGTCGTCATCGCCCGCTTTATAGTTAAGAATTATCTCCAGAGGATAGACCTTATCAGAAAATGTAAGACTGAGAGTATTGCCGTCAAGCATATATCCGTCATATTTCAATGATATTTCACGGCATTTGTCCGAGAATTCCGCTTTTACCGTACAATCACGGTACATTGTACCGCCGAAGGGCGTGTACTCCTGATGATAATCGTCAAGCATTGTATGGTTGGAGTTTTCGTCCCCTATATACTCAATAAAATAGTCGTTTATATCGCATTTTTTGCCCCAATGCAGATGTCGGTTATGTCCGTATCGGTCAACGCCGATAACGTAATGGGTATTTTTCGTCTCCAGCACGAAAATATTGTTTTCACAAAGATGAATAGCCATAAAATCTCCTTAAAGGATAACTTGATTTCTTTTTTGTTTTAGTTTATCATTAAAGCAAGGTTAAATCAACCGCAAATATAGGGGATTTTGAAGTATTAATATGGGGTGGTATTATGTCAAAGCCGTTTTCATTCTTTCTTGTAACGGATACACACTATTTCGAGCTTGCTTTGGGCGGCTCAGGCGAGGCATATGAGAAAAGAAGCCGAACCGACCAAAAATGCGTTGCGGAAACGGGTGCAATAATCGATTCGGGCTTTAAAAAAATTGCCGAGGACACCGAAACTGACGTTATTTTGATTCCCGGTGACCTTGTTTACCGCGGAGAGCTTGAAAGCCATAAGGGATTTATCAAAAAACTCCAAAAACTTGAAGAGAGCGGAAAAAAAATATATATCATCACCGCCCGCCACGACTGTGACGACAACCCCTGCGGCTTTAAGGGCGACGAGTGTTACCCCGTTGAGGGTACTCCGAGAGAGATGCTTCGCTCACTGTATTATCACTACGGCTTTGAGCAGGCAATAAGCGAGCACGAAAGCTCAATGTCATACGTCGTTCAGCTTGCCGACGGTATCCGTCTTTTGGCTCTCAACTGTGACGGTGACCTGAAAGGCTTTAAGGGACTTTGGGACGACCAAATGGAATGGGCGCTGGAACAAATAAAGGATGCTCACGACAGCGGCAACTACATATTCGCTATGACACACTATCCGCTTTTGCCTTTCTCGCCCGTTATGAACCTTATCGGCGATGCCAAGCTGACTGACTGGGAAAAGCGTGCCAATGAATTTGCCGATGCAGGGCTTGACCTTATCTTCACAGGTCATATGCACGCTCAGGCTGTGACCGATTACACCACAGCAAACGGCAATATGATAACCGACGTTCAAACGGGCTGTTTTGTGGGCTGTCCCTGTGCATACAGACGTGTGACCTTTACTGACAACGGCATAGATATAAAATCCTACACCATTGAGGATTTTGATTGGGATAAGGACGGCAAAACCGCCGCAGAATATTTTCAGTGGCGTTTTGACCGTATGATAACTGATATTATTGACGCAATGGCGTATGATTTCGCGTTCTTTACAAGGCTTTTCGGCGGACCCGAGAAAAATAAAAAGCTTAAAGTTCCGATAACGGCAGTAGGCAAGCTCTTGCAAAAGCTCACTCTTAAAAAGCTGGGCAGAATGCTCTGCTTTAAAGTGGACGACAGCATAGGCGACTTGCTCGTTAAAGACGTATGCGTTGAGCTTGTTCGCAACGTATTTGTGGGCAACGAGCCGTATGTCAAGGGTACACCTATGTATACGGCTGTGGAAAAGTTCTTAAAACGACTTAATCCTGTTCTGCATATCGTCGAGAAAAAAGTCGGAAATTCAAACCCCCTGCTTGCGGATTTAAAGGGCTTTGTGCTGTCAATGATAGGCGACGAAAAACAGCGTGACTACGATACCACACTTAATATAGATTGGAAAAGGTATTGATACGCCGTTTATCAAGATAAGCCTTTCTGCGTAAGGAATGATTTATATGAAAAAGTTTTTAAGTATATTGCTATCCCTGATGATAGTTATATCGCTGTTTGTTGTGCCTTTTACGGCTTTAGCAGCTGAAATCCAAGAAAGTAAAAGCATTAACAGCTTCATTAACGGTATTACAGAGTTAGCCCGGGAATATGATGCTGACAAGGATTTTGAAATCAAAGAAGAACAAGCTGCACCTCTTTCTATAATTGCTAACGAGAACACCTCTCCTTCGCAGGAATATACCGATCTTGATTTCCAAACAGCTCGTTTAATTGTCCGTGCAGACGGAAAGTTTGATACATTCGGTGCAAAAGAACATATCAGCGGCTTTGAGGACTTCCATATTCTTCAATACGGAAGTCCCAAAGCGGCAATGTCTGCTTATGAGCAGTATAAAACTATGCCAGAAATTGAAAATGTTGCACCTGACGAGGTTGTAGATTGTCTGCAAGGTGAACAAAAGGAAGTAGCAACAACAGCAAAATTAGACGACAATGGATATCTCTGTGGTTGGAGCGTAGACAGAACTCAATCAAGAAGATTACAGGAATATCTTGCCGCATCGGATATTCCTATGGAAGAAGTTGTTGTAGGTGTTGTTGACACAGGTGTGGACTATAACCACGAATTTTTGAAAGACAGACTAGTTCGTACTTATTTCAATTCATCATCTGACGGAACTCCAAACGATGAAATGGACAACGAAAAAAACTGTCACGGAACAGCAGTAAGCAGTGTTATCGTAGATAATTCTCCAGAAAATATAAAAGTTGCTGTATACAGAGTAGTTGCTAATGACGGACAAACATCAACGGTAAGTCAAATTTGTGCCGGATATTTGCAAGCCATTGAAGATAAAGTAGATGTAATCAGTGTAAGTCTAGGGCATGGAGATCAGTCCGGAATGGCAGAAGCCTGTGTATTGCAAGCCTATTCTAACCAAATTCCTTTTTTTGTTGCGATAGGAAATTCAGGTACGCAAGACATTTATACACTTCCTGCAAATATTCCTGAATGCATAACCGTATCTGCCACAGATAGAAACAATACGGTAACGTTATGGAGCACATTAAGCGTAAATACTGATATTTCCGCTCCCGGGGAAGACATACCAGTTGCCGTTATACATAACGGATATGAAGTGTGGTCGGGAACGTCTTTTTCTGCTCCCTGTGCCGTCGCATTAGGCGCTATTATGAAAGCAGTTTATCCGGATATTACCGTTGATCAAATGGAGGCACGATTAAAAGAAACATCCATAGATGTTGAGCTGTATAACTATTATGAATCTGTGCAAGGCAGTAATATGGATAATTATTATTCTCTGTGGGACGGCGTAGGGATGATTCAGTTCTGTAACGCCCTTGGTTTGGAAAAGCTCACCGCACCTGAAATCGACTTAGAAGATAAAGTCTATGCAGGTGAGCAAACCTGCACAATCACCTGTTCAGATAAAAATGCGGCTGTCTTATACACCACAGACGGCACATATCCTGCTTTAGAAAATGCTGCTGTCTACACAGAGCCATTTCAAATTACACAGCGTACCCGTATCCGTGCGGTTGCTTACTATGCAGACGGCGGATATTACAGCGACGAGGTTGAGACAACGCCCCGTATTCAGTATATAGACAGCGATGAGCGTTTTGTAATTGATAATGATGGTATCATTACAAGCTATACAGGTGATATTACCGATTTGTATGTTCCCGATACCATAAACGGAATTACTGTGGCAGGATTTATTAGGGGTGCATTTGACACCGTAATCGGTTTAACACTTCCCGAAACCGTTAAGGAAATTCCCGAAGCTGCGTTTTATCAAACTCAGCTTGAATATATTTGCGCTAAAGGTGCACTGAGCATTGCTGAATATGCGTTTGCGGAATCTAATATCATATATGGAGAATTTCCCCAAGCCAAAGTCATCGGTGAATATGCCTTTCAAAAAACGTATCCATTATGCAGTGTGGATTTCCCAAGCGCAGAAACGATCAAAAGAGGGGCTTTTTATCGTTCCGGTTTGCTTTCGTTTTTTGGACCGAATGTTAAAACAAGTGACCGTATAGCATTTGAACAATGCACAGCTTTGGAAATTGTTCAGTTGCCAAAGCTTACTGAATTTAATTATCTTGCAGGGTCTTTCGGCGAATTTGACGGAGATGAATCTTTAGTTATTGTGGAAATGCCTCTTGTGCAAAATCTGTTATCTAGGGCATTTCGTTACACTAAGATTTCAAATGCCGATTTTCCCTTTGTTACAGAAATGTATTTTGGTGCATTTTACGATTGCCCATGTTTAGAGTATATTAATATGCCTGCTCTTCTATCTGTTCCCAAACAAGCTTTTGGTGCCTCTTTTCATGCCGGTATAAAAAAACGTTTTTTCCGTTTAGACAGTGTAACGCAGATTGAACAGGATGCTTTTGGAACATATGAAACTTCACGAATTGAGTTTTCGCATCTTGAAAGTGCAAAGAGCCTTCCGCAGACAGAAAATTGTATCATTGCCATGCCGTCGACTTTTACAGAATGTACGGAAGATACAGCGGACAGAAATTATAGGGTTTACGGCACAAAGGGAACTTACGCTGAACAGTGGGCAAATGAAAACGGACATGAATTTATTGAGGTTTTGCAAGAAACGGCATTGTTTAAAGATGTGCCTATGGAATACACGGGGGAAGAAACACTCACCGTTGATGTAATCGGCTTTAACCGTACGTACCAGTGGTACAGAAATGATGTTGCTGATAATACCACAGGCACACCGATTGAGGGAGCAACGGATAAAGAGTTTAACCCTGCAGATTACCCTGAGTCACCGTACTATTACTGTGTTGTTACCAGCACAGATGTCGGTTATGATCCCGTAGAAATCCGCACAGGTGTTACGGCAAATAAAACGTATTCCGAAACGATACTTAGCCCAATATCCTCACAGATAAGATTCAAACGGAATGAAGACGGCTCTTATGCAAATGTTTTTGACGTAAGATCCCGTGCCAAAATTACCGATGAGGATTTTGCAAAGTATATTGCTGAGACAAATGAGGAAGCTGAAAGAAAAATTTCAAAAGTCGGTTTTGTATATTCCAGAAATTCAACAGATTTTTCAATTGAAGATGCACAAAAGGTTGCAAAAGGTGAAACGGTAAGCGGATATAAGGACGCACCCGTCAATTACATTCAAGATGCAGACGGATATTATATGTTTACTTGCATTATCACAGACATACCCGTGAAGGACGTTGAGCAAAGCGTAACCGCTTATGCGTATATTTGCGTTGAGGATAAATGGTATTTTTACAATGCAGAAACTATGACAATTTTCAAAGATTTGTATGATGCAAATTACCCCCAAGCCGCCGCGGCGTATGGGTGGGTAGTATAATAAATTTAATAAATTGACTAAATTAAAAAAATCCCCCTCAAATGAGGGGGATACAGCGTTTAGAAAAAGTATATCTCGCTTGGCAAAATACATAAAAGAGTAAATTTATGGGGAACCCCCGGCGAGGGTTCCCCCAAATAACAGTCCATTGGACTGTTATTCTCCCCCTCCTGCGCTAATATAAGGTATAGGATTTCGCAGTCTTCGGACTGCGACAGGGACTCTGCCCCTTGACCCCGCCGCCTTTTAAAAAAGGTGGGCGAAAACTTTTAATTATTTTGCTATCGTAAAATAGTTTATCGACAGACCAAATCCCCCTCAAGTGAGGGGGACTTTTTTGTGAGATATTTTATTCTGCCTCTGACGGCCAGCCGAAATCAAAGGTCAGCGACGAGGTGCAGGGGAACTCCACTATCACGTTGCCGTATTTTTCCAAGGCACCGGTAAACGTAATGTCGGCGGTGATTATCATATTTTTTTCATATGTAACGTACGTCATCTGATCGGTCTCAGCATCGATACCCGCGGTGATTTTGCAGGGGTTAAAGCCGATTTCAAAGGAATTGACGGTCATATAGCTTTCGGCAACCTTGAACTGCTCTAAAATTCCGTCTTTTTCACGGATAGAGAAGGCTTTTTTAACGCTCTCCTCTTCGGGCTTTACATTTATAATTATCGTTCTGAAATATTCGGTGGGAACAAAAATGTATTCGCCCTCTTCGTCCTTGGCGTTATTGCCCTTCTTGTCAAGCTGATATTCAAGCGTGGGGACGACCGAAGAATAAACGGGATAAGTATTATCATCGGAATAAAGGTCGGAAAGAGTAAGTGTGCTTGCCTTATCCGAGCCCCAAACGTAAAGCACGTCTGTAAGGTCGGAGCCGTGGTCAAGAGCCTCATTCTGGCCCTTGTTCATCAAAAAGTTGCCGATGTTTTTAAGCGCCATATCTGCATAAAGGCGGAAAGCCGCACGAAGCTCGCTTTGACCCTCAAGCTCTGTTCCGTCAGGAGCTCTGAAAACTACTCCGTCGCCGTGATTTATCCAAAAGCTCTCGCCGTAAGAAACCTTGGGTGCGCCCGTAGCCTTAATGTCGTTGATAAGAGTATTGAAATACTCAAGTACTTCCTGCTGATTGGCGGTGAGCTTTGCAATCTCCTCTGCAGGGATAAGCTTGATAACACTGTCAAAATACTCCTGCGAGCCGTATTTTGAAACAAGCTCATAATAAGACAGGCTGGCGGTCTTATCGTCAGTCTTTTTGTTGGTGTTCTCAAAAAGTGATGCTAACTGATCCGGCGGAAGAACCGTTCTCAAATCACCGTATGTAAAAGTAAAGGTGGCATCCTTTAGATCGGTCTTGATCTGTCCCTTTTCAGGTCCTGTTACATTACCGTTGGAGCATCCTGCAAACACAGACACCATCATTGCGAGAACAAGCAGTACGCCTGTTATTCTTAAAATATTCTTTTTCATTTTATTTTCCCCTTTCGGTGAAATATCGATAAGAGCATCCGCCCTGTCAGCAGCAAATTTAACTGTAATTATCCTTAAGACCTTGCTCGTCGAACAGGAACACGCTTTCAAGCGCTATTTTAAGTCCTGACTCGACGGTCTTGAAATCAAGAATATCCGCCGTATCCTCACGGGTATGATAATATTTTGCGGGGGCGGGATCCATAGCGACCAAAGCGGCTGATTTTATACCGCCCTGCTGGGTCGCTGCGGCATCCGTTGCACCGACCGATGCAGCCTTATACGGCAAGTCATACCCTGCGATCTCTCCGGCAGTCTTCACCATAAGAGCCGCCTGCGTACTGAGCTTGACCGTTCCTGTCATATCCTTATTAAACACGCCAAAATGGTCAAAATCGTGAAGCGTATCAACGGCTAAGAACACGGTTTCAACGCCGCTTTCGGCATATTCCTTGGCGTGAGATGCGGCAAATGCCTTTGCACCTCTCAGTCCCGATTCCTCAGAGCCTGTGGAAACGGCAACGACCTCGGTATTTTCAAAGCGGATGTCGTTATCCTTAAGATATTTTATGACCGCCATTGAGGTAAACACGCCTGTTAAATTATCGTTTGCACCCATAACACACACTTTTCCGTTAACAAAAAACAAAATGAGCACAAATCCGGGGACTGTAACGCACTGCGCTGCCAAAAGCGAAAAGTCGGCTACTCTGCCTAAATCGAAAAAGGAAACTACGTCAATAACAAGCGAGCACAAAAGCGAAACGACGGCGATTATTACGACCGCAGTCAGCAGCTTACTTCCGCCGAGATGCGTGTAACGCCATTCGTAGGCTGAATCGATATGTCCGCCTACTATTATACGTCTTTTTGTCTCGCCTGCCGCCTTGCGCGTGCAGATAACGTTGCTTGACTCTTTTTTCGGGAAAAGCGGGTCCAGCAGTTTTTTGTAAAATAAAAACTCACCAAGTAAAAATATCAGTGATAAAACCGAAAGAACGGTTGCAACGGCTTTGAATACCGCCGCACCGGGCACAAGACCTGTCAGTGCAATTATCATAAGCGCCGCCGAAACAAGCATCATAATGCCGTCAACAAGCATCCAGCCCATAAACGCCTTGGGGCTAAGAGAAAACTCCTCTCTTTTTACCTCATCGGCAATAGGTGTCATAAGATTTTCAATGTAATCCTGCGCTTTTTTTTCGCCTTCCTCACCCGAGGGGCGCGGACCGACGTTCTGGCACACCTTTTTAATTTCTCTCACCGCAAAGTTGGTACATTCCCTGACCTTTGATGCATAATGGGAATTACTTTCGCTCGCTTTCACTGCCAAGACCTCCGCTCCGTGTTGAAAAATATAAACCAAGATAATACTGTACTTACTTATACTTATGTATTCTACCATATTTTTTCTGTTTAGTCACTACTATTTTTGAAAAAATTTCCCAATATTGACAAGTTAAGAAAAAAATTATAAACTATATTTATATTAAATAAAGGTTTTAAGTTATGCAAAGAAGACGTTTAAAAATCAGATTTTCACTTGCGGTATCGCTCATTGTGATAATGAGCATACTGTGTATTCTTTATGTGGTGTTCTGTCGCGGCAGGGGCTACAACACCGCTGAACTGCCCACAACCGAAAACATTGTCGCTGAAACACCCGCCGAAGCTCCCACCGAACCTGAAGATGAAACACCAAAGGAGCCTGAGGAAGCACCTGCCGAGCCTGTCGATGAGCCGGAAAACGAGCCCGTCACCGATGATGCAGAGGAAGAACCTACCGAAGCACCCATCGTATGGACCGGCAACAAGCCCATAGATATGCTGAACGGGGAAAACTGGGCGCTGACGCTTATCAATAAAAATTACACTTTGGACAAGACTTATGCCCCCGTGCTGGCGCCTGTTATTGATGGCAGCTCCGTCACGGCGGACAGCCGCGTTGCCGAAGCATACAAGACAATGTATAATGATGCGCTGGAGAAAGGCTTTATCCTTACTCCGTACGCGGGATATTGCAGTTATCAGCGTCAGCAGACGAATTTTGAAAACAAGGTGCAGGCGTTTGTCTTGCAGGGAATGACCCGTGAAGAAGCGGAATTAAATGCCGAAAAACGTGTTGAGCAGGGCGGCTGCAGTGAAAACAACGCAGGACTTGCCGTGGACATTATCAGCGCCAGCGCAGGCTTTGCCTCCACCGACGAATTCAAGTGGCTCACGGAAAATGCCCACAACTACGGCTTTGTGTTGCGTTACCCCGACGATAAGACCGAGATAACAGGTATGATCTATCAGCCGTGGCACTGGAGATACGTTGGAGTTGAGACGGCACGGCAAATGAAAGCCGCCAATCAATGCCTTGAGGAATACCTCGGCTCACTGTCAGCACAGTAAAACCGAAGATATAACAAAAATTACTAAAAAGGCTCGCGGACACATTAAATCCGTGAGCCTTTTTTATGATAATCTGCAATTAAGCTCATAAAGAGCCGTTCGGTTTGAGTCCCATTGGAGCCTTTTCAGCGCTTCTTCGCAAGTCAACCAAGCATATTCCGTATGCTCGTGGGACAGTTTTATATCGTCATTACAGATAAATCCGAATGAGTATTCGGGAACGACATAAGTATCCGCCGCCCAGTTGTACAAGTGCCGTTTTGGAAAAATATCGACAGGAATGTGACACAAAGATTTAAGCTCTATTATGCTGTCGGCTACAATCCCGCTTTCCTCAAAAATTTCACGCTTTGCCGCCTGAACGGGCGTTTCATCATCTTCACCGCCGCCGGCTATAAACTGCCACTGATCATAATCAGCGCGACGAAACACGCAGTAAAGCGGCATGCCGTCCGTTATTCTATATGGAATTGCAAGTATTTGAAACGGTGCTCTCATTGTTTTGTTCCTTTCTTATCTCTCGGTTTTATTGACATCAATTTAACAATATATTACAATAAAATCTATTGAAATAACAAAAATGAGGTTCCCTATGTTTACAAAGTATTTATTTTGCTATTTTACAGGCAACGAGCCCGAAAATGAAAGCGTACATTTTGCAGTATCTGACGACGGATATCATTTTTACGCGCTGAACGGCAACAATAAAATTATCGACCAAACTCTCGGCAAAAAATGCTGCAGAGATCCGTTTATTTTCAGAGATGAAAACGGTATTTTTCATATTATTGCAACGGATATGCGTTGCTATGACGGCTGGTGCAGTAACAATTCTATGGTGGTTTGGGACAGCAGCGACTTAGTTAAATGGGAAAACGAACGAATAATCGACTTTTCTCAATTTGAAAAAACTAAAGCGGCTGACAGAGTTTGGGCGCCGCAAGTAATTTTTGACAGATTCAAAAATGAATATATGATTTATTGGACGCATCACAATGCCGACGATGACCTTGATACTATAATTTGGTACGCGTACACAAAGGATTTTACCGCATTAACAACAAAGCCGTCAATACTTTTTAATCCAAAAAGCAATATGTGCGCTATTGACGCCGACATTATTGAGGTCCGCGGTAAATACTATCTCTATGAAGCTGACGGAGAAAAAGAGGCAATTTGCTATGCGGTTGCCGACACTCCGTCAGGTCCCTATTTTGAGCCTGATAACAACAAAGTATCCGTAGCCGATACAGCACTTGAGGGAAACTGCATTTACAAGATACTCGGCACTGAAAAATACGTTATGATCGCCGACCAATTTAAAGCCGGCGGATACTTTATGCAGGAAACAACGGATATGATAAATTTCAAAAAAGTCCAAGAATTTTCGCTGGATCATCTGCGCCCGCGCCACGGCTCTATGCTTCATATAACCGACAGGGAATATAACAGATTGATACAAGCCTTTTCAGTAACGAAATAACCGTCAAAGCTCATTCGTGTTTTTTCTCAACCAATCCACCGAATTGCGCAGCGCCTCGACCGTTTTCGTTTCTAAAACTACAGAGCAACCGTGGCTCTTTGCCAATTCAAGATATTTTTGCAAATCGATATCACCTGTGCCCAGCGCAAGGTGATTTCTTTTTGCCCTTGCGTCGTGCATATGCATATGATAAAGCCTATTCGAATGTTCAAGGAGCATCGGCTCGTCCGCATTACCGATACAGTGGTCATGACCGATGTCAAGGGTCAGTCCGAACACGGAACTTTGCAGTAAAATTTCAATTGCCTCAAGCTGAAAATCTGCGTATCCGCTTGTATTTTCAACGCAGATTTTTATTCCGCTGTCACCAATGGCATTTTCGCACTTATCCCGAAAATCTGTTATGCTTTTAATGTACTGTTCTCTGTACTCGTCAAACAAAAACACCTTTTTATCGGGCAGAGAAAAATACACTCCTTTTGATAGGTGCATATTCAGCTTTTCAGCGTGAATATTCTTGGCTAATCCAACTGTTTCAAGCACCGTTCGCAAGTATGCATCAGCAACATACGGATTAAAATCGCTGATATTCAGATTTTCGTCAAGGTGCATAGTGTAAGAAATTCCGTATTTTTCAGCGATCTTATTTAAGTTTTCGGTATCTATATTGTAAATCTGATACTGCGGCAAATTCATATTCAGCTCGATAAACCTAAGCCCCAACTCACGGCAAAGAGCGGCACATTCTTCTATATCTTTTGTCTCTATCAACGTAGTCATTCCGAATGACAGCATTTTCTTTTTCCTCTCGATTTTAGTGAAATTCATCGTACCATAAATGCGAGGCGGGGAAAGTCGCCGAGCGCTATGATACAATGTTCTCCAAAACACACAAAATCTTTGATTTTGATTGTGTTTTGTGAGGTTATTATACAAACAACAGCCCTATATTTCAAGCGGTCACACAAAACAATAACTTTTCAATTTAACGTTTTTGTGGTATATTAAAATTGAAAGTTAGGGGAAATTAATAATATGATATATGTTACATCTGATCTTCATGGATATTCTATTGACAAATTCAAAGAATTTCTCGATAGTATAGGCTTTTCAAAACACGATTTTCTTTTTGTGCTCGGTGATGTTATTGACAGAGGCGAAGACGGCATTAAAATCTTAAAATGGTTAATGCTTAAGCCGAATGCCCAACTGATTTTGGGCAATCACGAGGCAATGATGCTTGCGTGTGATTTTCTGTTTGATGAAATAACGGAAGATTCTATTGCTGAATTGACCGGAAACAAGCTGGAAATCTACTCAACATGGGTATCCAACGGCGGTCAGGCAACACTCGATGCCCTTTCATCTATGAGGAACAGCGAAATTGAGCACATATTGGAATATCTGCGGGAAGCCCCCTTGTATGAAACCGTAACCGTTAACGGCAGAGATTTTATTCTTGTCCATAGCGGCTTAGGGGACTTTAGAAAGGACAAAAAACTATCAGAATATACTGCCACCGACTTGCTTTGGTCAAGACCCGGTCTCGAAACCGAATATTTTGACGATATGACCGTTATTTTCGGTCATACACCGACAGTTTACTACGGGGATGAGTACAGCGGCAAGGTGCTTGTAACAAAAACTTGGATAAACGTTGATGTGGGAGTACTGACAAGACCCGGTCCGGCATTACTCAGACTTAATGATATGAAAATATTTTATTACTGATTGTTAAAACTGCATTATAGGCGAATCCATACGCCGCAAAGAACATAAAAAAGCCTCACAGCAAAAATGTGAGGCTTTTTAGTGTAATAACCCGTAAGAATCGGCAAACTGATACTTATTTTTCCTTGCTCAAGACCTTTTTCTGCCATGATCTTTTATTGCACTCAGGGCATTTCATATATCTTGTTCTGTTTATATGCATAGCAAAAAACACACTGCTGTATTTGGGAACATACCTATGTCCGCACTTGGCACATTC
Organism: Oscillospiraceae bacterium; assembly: GCA_022508805.1. Taxonomy (GTDB): domain Bacteria; phylum Bacillota; class Clostridia; order Oscillospirales; family Acutalibacteraceae; genus Fimenecus. The sequence goes on from JAFLUM010000001.1 coordinate 284,920, forward strand.
ATAATATCCTGCCACCTGCTCTATTTTGAGGGCATAGACCATACCGATTGCGAATAAAATGATGCCTGTCGCGATCAGAACTATTCTCAGCCAATCTTCCATTTGTACAACAGTGGCAATCATGATCAAAGCAATTAAGACCACCGATACCAGAACGCCTATAAAAATCTCCAAGGATAAGAGTCTTTTATCTGCCTCTTCCTTTTGTTTTACCGCTTCTATTAAATTCTTTTCCATTTGTTTGTTGTAGTTGTCCATTGAAACTACCTCCCCACTTAATAAATCGTTTACGCTGATATTAAGAATATTACACAGCGTGAGCATTATGGAAGTATCCGGCATTGCTTTGCCGGTTTCCCATTTTGACACTGCTCTGTCGGTAATATTCAGTTTTTCCGCCAACTGCATTTGCGTAAGTCCATTCTTTTTTCTGCACTCGGCTATGAATTTTCCGATTTTTACCTGATCCATAGGCTGCCTCCTTTCGTATTCAATATAGATCTTTCTGCGTTGAAAATACACATATCACCGGTTGAGTGGGGATATATCAACCGACGGTAGAGTGAAAAAGCCTCTTTAAATGGATATTGCAGTATTAATAATATCTTGAATCAAATATTCCGTATCGGCAAAAAGAGTCCCGAAACGTTGACTCTCTCTACACTAAAAACAGCCTTCCTCTTTTAGAAGCTCCGATTGCCATTTAACTAATTTATCATTACATAAAAACGATACATTTCCTCACGGTCATCATTTATATCTTTATACATTTTTCTTTCCGTCAAATTAAATCCGGCATTTTCAACTACTTTCCATGATGAAATATTCCCTTCCCGAATCGTCGCTATGATTTCATGTGTATTATAATGCCGGAAAAAGTACTGTATATATGCTTTCACCGATTCCAATGCATAGCCTCTGTTTCTGTAATCTGCTCCAATAAAATATGTTATACCGACTTTCTGTAAATCTTTATAGTACGAACAGCCTACTGAGCCTATCACTGTTTCCGAGTGTTTTAGCTGTACCGCATACGCTAAGTATCCTACGGTTGGATCATCTTTGTCTGCCAACTTTTTGGATTCAGCTATCCACCTCTTCATCCATTCACTGCAATTTGCATCAAATCCAATATCTTTTTCTAAACTACCGTCCGAGGCCATTTTAATAAAGAACTTTTCATCAGATGCTTCTAATTCCCGTATTATTAATCTGTTTGTTTCTATTCTCATTGATTTTTCTCACTGTAAATCATTAATTTCACTCTCAGACGGCAAAAATATTACAGTCATTAATTGTGAAATTTTCTTTATGCTTGAATTGATTACCAAATTCCTTATAAATACAGAATATACAGGTCATTTTCAAAATGCTCAAAGCCTATTGACAAGAACATTTTTTGACTTTGCTTATTAAAAGAGTATATTTCGGCTTTTACCTGAGTTAATCCTTTTTCTCTTGCCAGTTCAATAATGTTTTGTACGCATCGTCTGCCGATATGCCGATTTTGAAACTCTTTGCAAACAACAATACTGATTTTACCGTCATGCAGAGAGACGTCACCTACCAGTCGGTTTTTGTACTCAATGTAATAACAGTCGCCGTGAGACGATAAATAATCGTACATTACTTTCAATCTGTCCGATGAATAGACATAGTCAACATTATCGACTTGTCTGCACAATTCAAGGTCCTGATACCATTCCAAAGCCACTTCATAATTTGGGTAATACGGAACCAGAATTATTTCTTCATCAACAACTCTTCTTTCCACTGCTTTTCTCTCCTGCAAAACCTAATTTATAAGTTGGCTATATTCTATCATATTTTCTCGCTGTATTCTACCGACAATTTATGAACTAAAGAAAAAAGTCCCTGACAGTCGCTCAGAATGTCAGAGATATCCTTTCGATGATGTATCACCTGCGGCGATATGATTTTTTCACTACACTCGCGATGATGCGAAAGGATCCCCAAACGGTGACAAGAGATAGATAAAGAGTCACAAACGGTGCATAGATTGCATCCGCTCGGTACGTATGGGTTTGACGGTCGGTATTGTTAAGTATATTACTCTTTATAAAATACAGTCATACTAACTCCATAATCTTTTATCAATATATCTTTAGGGAAACGTGAAAATTTCACGGTAACAAACAAATCACCGGCCGCGCCGGACAAGTTTATAACTTGAATAAAATAAACGATCCAAAACCATTCAACAGGAACAACAAAATTGATAATTGCAATAATAATCCCCAACAGGACTATAGGTGCCAAAGCAATATAAATATAAGACTTTTTATCGTAGTAATCATTGCTTCCTGCAAAGGCATACAAACCCGTAAATCCATACTTTATTTTTTTGGTACCGCAGCTTTTCATTGCAATTCCGTGCACCAATTCATGTAAAATCATATAAACTACAGAGAAAAATGCCAAAGCAACAAATCTTATAATATAACCTGAATCCAAAATAAAAAGTGAAGAAATTGGAACTGCGAAGTTCATCGGTACAACCAGCAACACAGCAATAACAATCGCAGCCGCATTCACAAAAAATGCTGCTTTTTTGTTTTTTTGAAGATCAATGGAATAATATTCTTTATATCCTGCCGGTAATGTCTCAACTGCCTTCATCATATCGTTCCTCCTCTGTAATCTTTGACTTTATAAGTGTTTGTTATTATAGCATACTATAATAAATCATTCAATACTGCATCTTCTGTAGCGCAAGAATCCCCAAGCGGTGCGTAGGGGGGGAGAGAAAAGGCTGCAAAATGGGCGCAATCTTTGGGGAAGCTACATTCGACTTTTCATTCTGCCGCCGCTTAAACTCAAATGAAATTTAGCAGTTCAACAACTTATTGATTCTTTCCACAGGAAAAATATCTTCTATGTATTTTACAATAAATCTCGTTCTATCTATTTCTTCTTCCTCGGTTATTTTAAGATATTCAGGTATAATTTTTTCGTCAATAATGATTTTCCCGTTTCCTGCCCAGTGACGGTCTCTACCATCCCTCTTTACTCCGGATATCCAATATTCATCGCCTGATTCAATGTCTATATAATTACCCTCGCATCCATTCCATTTTTGAAATGCATGATCGTTAAAATAAACGGTGTTACCGGAACGGGATATTTTTACTTTTCCAATCCAAGCAGGACCATCATTATGATATCCTGTTTTTAGTTCAATATATTTTATTGCCGTCATGGGTTTCCTCCATTATTCCAAGTCGTTCAAATAAAAGTTACTTTAATCATTATACTACCGACATTTGGACTTATCAACAAAACAAGAAAACTCTCTTGTCTTGATAGACAAAAGAGTTTTTCATACGTAAGAGCGACCAAACGGTGTATAAATAGGGGGGGGAACACCCAAAAGTAGTGTGCGCTGCCCACCGCTTGCACGCAAACCGAAAGTTATATTTCAATTACTCGCCATATGTAAATTGCAACCCATAGCTTCCGTCATCTGTTTCATTCTGCAAATAATCGTATCCCTCATCGCTATAGACAACAAAGCCTACTTTCTGATGGGTTAGTAGAGAAGCTGTGTTCTTTTTGTCAACACAATCGCGTATCGTAAAAGCTCCCTGCCTTTTCAGCAGGTCTATCACGCCTGCAAGTAACTGTGCTCCATAACCCTTTCTTCTGTATTCGGGATGTGTCTCCAACGCCTCAATAAAATATAGCCTATCGTCAACGCAGTATAATCTCAAGGCGCATACCCAAATACCGTCACGCTCTAAAATCATATACTGATTTTTGCTCTCAACAAGAAAATCATTTTCGATATAATTCAAATAATCGCATTCAACTTTTTCCAGTGCTTCAACTTTATCAGATACATCAGGATAGAAATAATCCGTGTTTTCTATATTGCTTTCTCTATAAACATCCATCAGTTTTCTTCCATCCACTTGATTGAAAGTGTTGATTTCAATAATCATATATAATCACTCATAAAATTTCGATTTAACGTGACAATTTGTATTTAATTTTTATCACATTTTCTTGCTGTATTCTACCACCATTTTGTTAATGAAAGCAAAAAAAACCTCTCTTGTCTTGGTAGACAAAAGAGGTTTCTTTTGTGGCTCCCCAAGTTGGACTCGAACCAACGACCCTGCGGTTAACAGCCGCATGCT
>JAFLUM010000010.1 GCA_022508805.1 Oscillospiraceae bacterium
GGGCTCGAACCTGTGACCCTCTGCTTGTAAGGCAGATGCTCTCCCAGCTGAGCTATGCTCCCAACTTTGCAATTTGCTGCTGTTTTCAGCGGCTTATATAATTTACCACAATAATTAAATCTTGTCAACAACTTTTTTAAAATTTTTTCAAAAAAATCTGTGGGGTTTTATATTCCAAATCTTGAAATAACTACCTCTATTTAGTATAATAACAATAATATGCGGTGAAATTATGTTTATGACCGCAAATTTTTCGGAAAGGGGCGTTTTCTATGTGTGAAAAGCCTAAGTTTTACATCACAACAGCCATTGCTTACACTTCCCGTAAGCCGCACATCGGCAACAGCTATGAAATAGTCTTGACTGATGCAATTGCGAGGTACAAGCGAATGCAGGGCTATGATGTTTTCTTTCTGACGGGTACGGACGAGCACGGTCAAAAAATTGAGGAATATGCGAAAGATGCAGGAGTAAGTCCCAAGGAATACGTGGACAAGGTTGCAGGCGAGATAAAAGATATATGCAATCTGCTTAACACCACCTATGATCATTTTATCCGCACCACGGATGAATATCACGAAAAAGCCGTTCAAAAGATATTTAAGAAGCTCTACGATCAGGGTGATATATACAAAAGCGAGTACGAGGGGCTTTACTGCACTCCCTGCGAGTCCTTCTGGACTGAAAGTCAGCTTGTGGACGGCAAGTGCCCCGACTGCGGCAGAGAGGTTAAAAAGGCTAAGGAGGAGGCGTATTTCCTTCGACTTTCAAAATATCAAAAGCAGCTTGAAGAGTTTATTGAGAGCAACGAGAACTTCATTTATCCCGAAGCCCGTAAAAAAGAGATGCTCAATAACTTTATTAAGCCGGGACTTCAGGATCTCTGCGTTTCAAGAACATCTTTTAAATGGGGTATCCCTGTGTCCTTTGACGACAGGCACGTTGTCTATGTTTGGATAGATGCGCTTTCAAACTATATCACGGCTCTCGGTTATGACTCCGACGGCAGCGGTGAAAAATATAAAAAATATTGGCCTGCCGACGTTCACATAATCGGTAAGGATATTGTAAGATTCCACACGATTTACTGGCCCATTATGCTTATGGCGCTGGGCGAGCCCTTGCCGAAACAGGTCTACGGTCATCCGTGGCTGCTTTTCGGTGAGGATAAAATGAGTAAATCCCGCGGGAACGTGATTTATGCCGACGATTTAACGAGCGTTTTCGGCGTTGATGCGGTGCGTTACTATCTGCTGTCCGAAATGCCTCACGCAAACGACGGCTCAATAACGTATGAGGCGATGATAGAGCGCTTTAACTCCGACCTTGCCAACACTCTCGGCAATCTTGTAAATAGAACCGTTGCGATGCAGAATAAGTATTTCGGCGGAGTTATTCAGTCTCCTGTGTGCCACGGCGACTTTGACGGTGATTTAAAAGAATGTGCAAAAGTTGCGCTTAACGACTTTGATAAGAATATTTCGGAATACAAAATGAGTGATGCGGTGGAAAGCGTTATGAAATTCGCCCGTCGCTGCAACAAGTATATTGACGAGACTATGCCGTGGGCGCTTGCCAAGGACGAGAGCCAAAAAGAGAGACTGGGAACAGTGCTTTATAATCTTTTAGAGGGTATTCGCATTCTTTCAGTCCTTATTGCTCCCATTATGCCTGAGGCATCGCTGAAAATCGCCGAACAGCTGGGTATAGAGCCTGCCACATTCGACAGTATTCAAGATTTCGGCGGACTTGAGGCAGGCAAAAAGGTTACGGAAAAGGCTGTGCCGCTGTTCTCAAGAATAGACGGTGACAAGTTGATTGCCGAATTGCAGGCGAAAAAAGAGGCTGAAAAGAAGGCAGAACAGCCGAAAATCGAGGGACTTGCTCAAATAGGCATCGACGATTTTATGAAGGTTGAGCTTCGAGTTGCCCAGGTCAAGGACTGTGAGCCCGTTAAACGTGCTAAAAAGCTTTTAAAGCTCACTCTTGAAGACGGAACGGGCACCGACCGCATTGTGGCAAGCGGAATAGCACAGTGGTATTCTCCCGACGACCTGATCGGCAAAAAAGTAATCGTTGTTGCCAACTTAAAGCCTGCCGTTCTTTGCGGAGTTGAGTCCAACGGAATGATTCTTGCCGCTGACTGCTCGGACGGCGACGTTAAAGTGCTGTTCCCCGACCCGTCTATGCCTAACGGAGCGAGAATAAGGTGATGTATCACAATATTTTTGACTCCCACGCCCACTATGACGATGAACGCTTTGAAAGTGACCGCCATGAGCTGCTGTCGTCATTCCCTGAAAAGGGAGTTTCGGGTGTGATATGCTGCGGAGTGGACGTTCCCACGTCGGAATTCTCAGTACAGCTTTCAAAAAAATATGATTTTATATACAGTGCGGTGGGATTTCACCCACTGGACCATAGGGATTTTTATGACGGTGCTTTTGAAGATATAAAAAAACTTGCCGCCGACGAAAAATGCGTGGCGATAGGCGAAGTAGGGCTTGATTATCACTATGAAAAGGACAGCCGTGACATCCAACTAAAGCTTTTGGAAGAACAGCTTATTCTTGCAAACGAGCTGTCACTGCCTGTGATAATCCACGATCGCGAGGCTCACGAGGATACGCTGAATTTACTGAAAAAGCATAAGCCTCGGGGCGTTGTGCACTGTTTTTCGGGCAGTGTAGAGGTGGCTCGGGAAGTACTGAAGCTGGGAATGTATATCGGATTGGGCGGAGCAGTCACCTTTAAAAATGCCGTAAAGCCCTGCGAGGTCGCAAAAATTGTGCCTGACGACAGACTGCTTGTGGAGACGGATGCACCTTATATGACGCCTGTTCCGTTCAGAGGTCAGCGGTGCACGTCACTGCATATTCCGTATACGGCAGAGAAGCTTGCCGAGCTGCGCGGTATGACGGCGCAGGAAATATTGGATATGACCGACAGAAACTCACGCACGCTTTTCAGAATTCGATAAAAAGAGGTACCGTAATGCTCAAGCATATAGTAATGTGGAAATTTAAGGATGCCGAGGGACACACAAAGGACGAAAATATTGATATCGTCAAAGCGGGTCTTGAGGCTCTGCCGCCTAAAATAGGTCACATCAAAAAGCTGACCTTTTTGAAAAATCAAGTGGACTGCGACCGTAACTTTGATGCGCTTTTGTTGGTCGAAACCGAAAATGCCGAGGAGCTTGAAAAATACAAGGTTCACCCCGAACACAAAAAGGTCGCCGCATATGTGGCTAAAGTCACCGAAGGTCGCGGCGCGGTGGATATTTTTGATTGAGTAATTTTTGTAAGAATGAAATCAGTTACCTCTTTGAGGAATTTAGATTTATCGCGGATTTCAGTTGCTTTCTTACTGGGAGAAAGTTCTATTTTTATCTTGAAATATCATATTTGTTATGATAAAATGATTACACAATGTGATTTGAGAGGAGAAATCAATATGTTTTGTAAAAATTGCGGCGCAGAAATGAACGATATGGCTGCTGTGTGCGTAAGCTGCGGTACTGCAAAAGGCGTAGGCGAGAATTACTGCCCGAATTGCGGTGCTTCCACTGCTCCCGGAGCAGCTGTTTGCCTTACATGCGGTGTTGCTTTGACCCAACAGGCTGCTGCGGCTGTCAGCGGAAATCAAAAGAGTAAAACAGTAGCAGGAATTCTTGCTATTCTTTTAGGTCAACTGGGCATACATAATTTCTATTTAGGCTACACCAAAAAAGCAATTATCCAGCTTCTTGTAACTCTCTTGCTTTCATGGACATTTATCGCACCTATGGGCATTTGGGTATGGGCGGTCATTGAAGCGGTACAGATATTCCAGGGAAAGATCAACGACGCAAACGATGTTCCGTTGGCATAAAGTAATTTGAAACAATAAAAACGGAGAGCTTTGCGGCTCTCCGTTTTTTGTTTATCGTTTTATTCTGCGAGCATAAGAGATTTTACTATGGCGGTGATCTCCTCTTTGCCGAAGATCACGGGAACGGGATAAAGGGGATTGCCCTCTTTAAGCGCTCTCTCGACGATTGTGGGGATATCCTCTTCCTTTATCTGTGTAAAGCCGGTGGGGATATTCATTCTCTCGTTCATAGCATAGATTCCAGCGATAAACGCCTTTGCTTTGTCGGCGTTTGTCTCGCCTGCGATGCCTACTATATCTGCAAGAGCAGCCAACTTATCATAAATAGCCTCTCCGAAAGCTTCAAGAACCACGGGAAGGATTATGGCATTGGCAAGTCCGTGGGGCACTCCGTACATTCCGCCTAAATTATGGGCGATAGCGTGAACGTAGCCCACATACGCTCTTGTGAATGCCATTCCTGCATAGAAGGATGCTAAGAGCATCTGATTTCTTGCCTCAATATTTTTGCCGTCGTTATAAGCTGTTTCAATATTTTCAAAAATCATTTTTACAGCTTTTTCGGAATAGTCAACAGTAGCTTTTACGTTGCTCTTACCTATATAAGCTTCAACAGCGTGGGTGAGAGCATCCATACCCGTTGTGGAGGTGATGTGCGGGGGAAGTCCTACCGTAAGCTCGGGATCAAGCACCGCATATTTGGGACGGAGAACAGGGTCGTTGCAGGCATTTTTCTCGTGAGTTTTCGTATTAGTAACAACAGCGGCAAGGGTGGTCTCCGAGCCAGTTCCCGCAGTTGTGGGAACTGCGAAAAGTGGCGGTATCTTTTTCATTATCTTCATAACGCCACGCATTTTTTCAACGGGCATATTGGGACGTACCACTCTTGCGCCTGCGATCTTCGCGCAATCCATAGGTGAACCGCCGCCGAAGGCGATAATGCCCTGACAGCCGTTTTCGTTATACATATCCTTGGCTTCCTCAATATTTTCAATCGAGGGGTTGGGCTGAACTCCGTCATAAACCACATAGCCGATACCTGTTTTGTCGAGTTCCTCAAAAAGTCCGTTCAAAAGTCCAAGACCCATAAGGCCCTTATCCGTTACGACAAGAACCTTAGAAAGACCTTTTTCCTTGATGAGTGCAGGGAGCTTTTTCACGCTTCCCGGTCCTGTGAGAGTCTGAGGCTCAGACCAATCAAGGAAAAGCGTAAAAACGAACATTACCTTTTGGTAAACTCTGCAAAACGCTTTTTCAAAAATTGTCATTTAATCATACCCTTCCATTAAATTTTTTATTTGTTGCCGCTGAAAAGCTCGGCGGCTTTTTTGCTGTCGATATCTATCTGTGCACGTAATTCCTCTGCGGAGTTAAATTTTTTCTCACTGCGCAAAAAAGAGAGAAGCTCCACTCTTATTCGGCGGTAATAGAGATCGCCGTCAAAACCTAATATGCACGTTTCGCTCTGCACTTCGGTCTCCCCTACGGTGGGGTGATTGCCGAAATTGGTCACGGACGGAAAAAGCTCACCGTCCACAAGTGTCTGTGATGCATAAACGCCGTGCTTTAAATCTATAAAATCCGCCGGAAAGCGCTGATTTATGGTGGGAAAGCCGAAAAACTTTTTTCCTATTTTATTTCCCTCGACAACGAGAAAATCATAGGAAAAATTTCGACCGAGCATCGCGTTAACTCTCTCTATATCGCCGTTTTTAAGGGCATTTCGTATCCGTGTGGCGCTTATAAGCTCGCCGTCAAAGGTAACGCTCTCGGCAGTTTTATATATTATACCATATTTTTCACATAATGTACAGAGAACCTTGCTGTCGCCGCAGCCGTTTTTCCCGAAACGGAAATTTTCTCCGCTGACGACTGCTCCGGCTCCCAGCTTTTCTATAAGGATATCCCTTACGAATTCCTCGGGTGAAAGGTCACGAATATCGCCAAAGCTTACGGGGACAGGATTTAATCCCATTTCACGCACAAAATTCTCTTTATCTTCATTAGTTATAAGCAGCGGAGGGGAAATTCCGCTGATCGCCTTTTGCGGATGACAGTCAAAGAGCAGCACGGACGGAGTAAATCCGCTTTCTACGAGCTTTTTTGTCTCATTTAAAACGTTTATGTGCCCTCTGTGCAGTCCGTCAAAGGTGCCCAGAGCCAATGCCAGCTTATTCATTATACACTCTCTTTACCGTCAGGTCGCCGCCGTCCTCGATTATTTCTCCCAGCCCCAAAAAGACTTTTTCAGGCGAATACACGCGGTAACGTCCTTTTTGTGGGGCAATATTAATCCTATTTCCGTCCAGTGCTCCGCCATTGTGAAAACGCTTTGCCTGAGCCGCAGTTACGGTAACCTCATTATATTCTTCCAGCGCTTTTTCCAAAGAAACGGTATATTTATTTATTTCGCCGCTATTTACGGCGTTTTCAAGCTCTTCGAGCGTTAACGCCGTTTCCACGGAAAATCCGTTGGCAGAGGTTCGGCGAAGGTCGGTCATACACGCTCCGCAGCCAAGCTCACGACCTATATCGTCACACAGTGAACGGATATATGTACCTGCCGAGCAAGTGACCTCTATTGTGAAATCTTTTCCGTCAAAATTACTGATTTTTAAGTTTTCAACCGTGATTTTACGTTGCTCACGGGGGATATCAATGCCTTTACGTGCCAAATCGTAAAGCCGTTCGCCGTCTTTTTTAAGAGCAGAATACATCGGGGGTGTTTGCAAAATTTCCCCCTTGAATTTTTCTGCTGCCTCAAGAAGCTGACATTCCGTAACGTTTACATCCTTTTGAGAAAGAATTTCCCCAGTAATATCAAGAGTGTCGGTGGTAACGCCCAGCCTTGCGCGGGCTATGTAGCTTTTTTTATGCTCGGGCAACAGCTCAATAAACCGTGTACAGTTTGAAAGCATTATAACGAGCACTCCCGTAGCCATCGGGTCAAGAGTCCCCGTATGTCCCGCTTTTTTTACGCCCAGTATTCTCGACGCCCGTTTTACTGCGGAAAACGAGGTCATCCCCGCAGGCTTATCAAGACAGATTATCCCCGTCATACAAGCTCCGCCTCTATATTTTTAAGTAAAATGGATTTTACCTCATCGAGCGAACAGTCAAAATCACAGCCTGCCGCACGGCTGTGTCCCCCGCCGCCGAGAGCGGCACATATTTTCGCCGCATCGTAGGGAGCAACCGTTCGCAGAGAGACTTTATACGTTCCGTCAACGCGTTCACGGACGGTAACGCCTATCATTACGCCCTCGATTTTGCGCGGGAGCGAAGCTATACCGTCACATTCGCCCTCATTTGAGCCGCTTTCCTCAAACATTTTTTGAGTTACGGTCATAAGGGCACATCTGCCGTTAAAATATGTCTCGATGGTAGACAGCGCCATTTGCTCCAGCTTAATATACGACATTGTGTGAGTTTCAAACATAAGACGGTTGATAAGGGCGAAATCAGCACCCTTTTCCATCATTTCAGCCGCTATTCTGTGTGTAGACGGCTCCGTATTTGAAAACGTAAAGCAGCCTGTGTCGGTGGCAATTCCAGTGTAAATGCAATCGGCAATACCGCTGTCGATTTCTACCCCTAACGCGTTTACAAGCTCGTAAATCACCTCAGCCGTCGCCGCCCTGTCCCCGAACAAAAGATTTTCGGCGTACTCACGGTGGGACATATGGTGGTCGATGCAGATGAACACATCTTCACCGTAAAGACGGTTAAAGCTGTCACCTAAAAGCTTTCTGTCAGCAATGTCAACGGCTATTATCTTTTCGAATTTGATATCACCGTTATCCGTATTCTCCCATAAATACGAATACTTTGCAGGGATATCGTCAATACAGCGTACCATTGAGCTTTTATTAAGCTTCGAAAGGGCACGGTGCAAAGCAAAAGCACTGCCGAGAGTATCTCCGTCGGGATTACGGTGTGTAAGAATAAGATAATTGTCATATTCTTTCAGGAGTTCAGCACATCTGTCAACACTGATATTAGTCATTTTCATCCCTCACCGTGCTGCTGTCGATCTTTTTAAAAAGCTCCATACCGTGTTCAACGGAATCGTCCGCAATAAATTTAAGCTCGGGGGTTTTGCGAAGATGCAGCTTGCTTCCCACCTCGCGGCGGATAAGTCCGGTCGCACTTTTTAAGCCCTCGACGGCCTCTTTTGCATCACCTATGCCGCTCATTGAGCTTATATACACCTTGGCGTAGGACAGATCGGAGCTTACCTCCACACGGACTACCGTCAAAATCTTATCACGCACACGCGGATCCTTTAATTCGCGGATGATTGCCACGATTTCTCGCTTAATATCCTCCGAAGCCCTGTCAACACGATAACCTGCCATTTTTTACCTCCGGGAAATCAGTCCCTGTATTCTTCCATAATGAAGGCCTCTAAAATGTCGCCCTCTTTAATATCGTTGAATTTTTGAAGTCCAATACCGCACTCATAGCCTGCCGCGACCTCTTTCATATCGTCCTTAAAGCGCTTGAGCGATGCGATCTCGTCCTCGGTAATAACTATACCGTCGCGTACAACACGGATTTGGGCATTTCTTGCAACCTTGCCTGAAAGCACATAGCTACCCGCAACGGTTCCTGCGCTGGAAAGCTTGAACACGTTTCTGACCTCGATCCTGCCCAGTGCCACCTCGCGGAACTTGGGAGCGAGCATACCCTTGATAGCGCTCTCTATCTCCTCAATGCAGTCGTAGATTATGCGGTACATTCTCATATCAACGCCGTCGCGCTCGGCAATTTCAGCCGCAACGGGATCGGGACGGACGTTAAAGCCGACTATGATGGCATTTGACGCGTTGGCAAGCATAATATCAGACTCGCTGACAGCTCCCACGCCGCCGTGAATGACCTTGACGGCAACCTCGTCGTTGGAGAGCTTTTCAAGACTTTGCTTAACAGCCTCGACCGAGCCCTGAACGTCCGCCTTGACGATGATATTGAGTGTCTTTATTTTGCCCTCGTTGATGGATGAGAACAGATTATCCAGCGTAACCTTTTTAAACTGGCTGAACTGTTCCTCTTTAGCCTCCTGCTTACGCTGTTCAACGAGCTCGCGTGCAAGACGCTCATCGGAAACGGCGTCAAATGTATCTCCTGCCTGCGGAACTGAGTCAAGTCCCATTATCTCAACGGGAACGGAAGGACCTGCAGAATTTATCTTGCGACGTCTGTCGTCCGCCATAACGCGGACACGACCCACCGCTGAGCCTGCGACTATTGTGTCGCCTGATTTAAGCGTACCGTTCTGAACAAGAAGCGTTGCAACGGGACCTCTGCCCTTATCAAGACGCGCCTCGATAACGATACCCTTTGCCGCTCTGTTGGGGTTGGCCTTGAGCTCTCTCATTTCTGCAACAAGCAGTATATTTTCAAGCAGACTGTCGATATTCATTTTGGTTTTTGCCGAAACGGGTACGCAGATAATGTCGCCGCCCCATTCCTCGGGCACAAGCTCATGCTCGGTAAGCTGCTGCATTATTCTGTCAACGGAGGCTCCCGGCTTATCCATTTTATTTATAGCTACGATTATGCTGACATCTGCCGCCTTAGCGTGGTTTATCGCCTCAATGGTTTGGGGCATAATACCGTCGTCTGCCGCAACTACGAGAACGGCAATATCCGTAGCCTGTGCGCCGCGGGCACGCATTGACGTGAACGCCGCGTGACCGGGAGTATCCAAAAACGTTATCTTTTGACCGTTAAGATCAACTCTGTACGCACCGATATGCTGGGTAATGCCGCCTGCCTCGGTCTCGGTCACGCTTGTATTTCTGATAGCGTCAAGCAGTGACGTCTTACCGTGGTCAACGTGACCCATAACAACGACAACGGGGTCACGGGGAAGAAGATCCTCTTCGCTGTCAACGGAGTCGTCGATGATACGCTCCTCGATAGTGACAACTACCTCGCGGTTGACCTTTGCTCCAAGCTCAGTAGCAACGATCTCGGCGGTGTCATAGTCAATTATCTCGTTGACAGTAGCCATCATTCCCAGTGAGAAGAGCTTTTTGATGACCTCGGCGGCAGTCATTTTAAGACGTGATGCCAATTCGCCGACAGTTATCTCGTCGCCTACGGTGATGACGGGCGGCTTCTTGGCACGTTCCGCCGCAATTCTCTTAAGGCGCTCCTGCTCAGTCTCACGCTTGCCGCTGCGCATACCCTGCTTGCGGTACTGCTGAGATTTTTGCTTGAGCTTTTGCTTTTTGACCATATTGTCCTGATTATGAGAATTTGCAGGAGCAATATTTTCATACTTCTCGTTATATTTTTCAATATCAAAGGAGCTGGATCTTGTGTCGATATGGCGCATTTCGCCCTTTGTACGAGCCTGCATAGGCTTGTTCTCTTTTTCCTTTTTCTTCTGCTCGGGACGTTTTTGCTCAGGTGCGGGGGCTTTTTTGTCAGCCGTGCGATCGGCAGGGGCTTTAGGCGCTTTGTCCTTTGACTGCTCTGCCTTCTTTTCTCCCTTTTCCTTGGCGGGAGATGCTTCCTTTTTCGGCTCCGGCTTCGCCTTTTCCTTGGGAACGGCATTAAAATAATCGTCAAAGCTCGTCACCGAGTTATCCTTTGTTATCACGTCAAAAATAAAGTCAAGCTCCTTGTCATCAAGGACGGTCTGCGACTTTTTTTCTCCCTCAAAGGCCTTTGAAAGATTTTCTATAATATATTTGCTTTGGATATCGAAATCCTTTGCAAGCTCGTGTACCTTATACTTTTTTATCATACTCATAACCTCCCGTTAAATACTCATAAAGCCTGTCTGCAAAACCGCTTTCCTCCACTGCTATGACTCCGGCTCTTGCTCCGATGGCAGTGAAAAGCTCCTGCATAGTGAGATCCGTGTCCGCATACTTAATGTTTCGCCCCTTATATGTGCATTCGTCGGCGATCTCTTTTTTAAGGCGCTGCGAGGAATCGGCACAGGTGACGGCGAGAAAAGCTTTTCCGCTCTTTATCGAGGCGACTGCCGCATCGTGTCCCACAGAAAGCTTACCTGCTCGGCGGCACAGACCTAAAAGTCCCTTTAATTTTTCAGCCATCATTACCTTTTATCGTTTCCTCCATATGTTCATAGACACTGTTAGGTATAGTTATTCCGAACACCCTGTCTATCCTGCGCGATTTTGCCGCTTTTTTAAGGCAATCGGGATCGTTGCAGATATACGCTCCCCTGCCCGAGGCCTTGCCCGTAAGGTCGATAAAGACCTCACCGTCAGGCGCTCTGACGATTCTCACAAGCTCTTTTTTCGGCTTTTGCTCATTACAGCCGCAGCATCTTCTTAGGGGGATCTTTTTCTGCTTCAACTCCGTATTGCTCCTTTCATTATATATAATGTATTCTATCAGCCCTCGTAAAATCCGCTTTCGGGTTTAATATCTATATTCCAACCCGTAAGTCTTGCGGCAAGACGGGCGTTCTGACCCTTATTGCCGATTGCAAGCGAAAGCTGATGGTCGGGAACGGTTACCTGGCACGTCTTTTTCTCCGCATCCGTTATCTCAACGGCGAGAACGTTTGCAGGAGCCAGAGCCGCGCCTATAAATTCAGCGGGATCTTCGCTGTATTTTACTATATCTATTTTTTCTCCGCCGAGAATATCAACTATGTTGTTGACACGTGCTCCGCGCTGACCGATGCAGGCACCGATGGGATCAACGTTTTCATCCTTACTGCTGACAGCCATCTTGGTTCTTGCGCCCGCCTCGCGGGAAACGGAGTGTATGGTAACTATACCGTCATATATTTCGGGAACCTCCTGCTCAAACAGGCGTTTAACAAGACCCGAATGTGTTCTGGAAATCATCACTCGGGTGCCTCTGTCAGTCTCGCGTACATCCACAACGTAAACCTTTGTGAGGTCGCCCTCGGTGAATTCCTCGCCGGGCACCTGCTCACCCTTGGGAAGCACAGCCGTGCCCTTGCCGATTTCAAGTGTGACATTACCGTTTACAGGGTCTATTCTGCTGACCTTCGCAGTGACAAGATCCTGACTCTTTGACTGGAATTCTCTAATTATCTGTCCGCGTTCGGCATCCTTGATGCCCTGTCTGATAACGTGCTTTGCTGTCTGAGCGGCGATACGTCCGAACTTCATAGTGTCGAGATCAATCTCCAGCACCTGACCGACCTCCGCGTCCTCGCGGTATTTCTTTGCCTCGTCAAGAAGGATATCGGTATCCTCGTCCTCAATTTCTTCTACAATGTTTTGGCGAAGGTACACACGCATCTCTCTTTTTTCGGGATCGATGTCACAGGATATTACGTCCTTACCGTTGTAATCCTTTCTCGCCGCCACAACGATCGCGTTGCTTATTTTTTCATAAAGATACTCGGCCATAATGCCTTTTTCTTTTTCCATCAACTCGACCGCTTCAAAAAATTCTTTATTCATTTTCTTCAAAACCTCCAAAATCATCGGCCTTTATCCACGATGTTTCTTTTTTAAAAACGTGAAGCTCGGTTTCCTCGTCAACTGCGATCGTTAACGCGTCGCCGTCATAGGAAGTAAGTATACCCTTGTAATCCCGGTTACCCTCAAACGCTTTGATAAGCCTTACCTGTATGCGCTCGCCGAGATACGCCTCAAAGTGAAAATCACGGCAGAGCTCCCGCTCGATTCCGGGCGACTGGACCTGCAGATTATAGCTCTGCTCTATAAGATCAGCCTCGTCAAGCGGACCGTCGATGGCTCGGTGCATTGCTACGCAGTCGTCAATGCCGACTCCGCCCTCCTTGTCAATGGTTATTCGCAGGTACCAGCGGCTACCCTCCTTAAGAAATTTTACGTCCCAAAGGATAAGTCCCAGCGACTCTGCTATCGGTTCGGCAATGTCCCAAACCGCGGAAGCGGTATTTTTCATATAACCTCCCATAAACCTCCCATTAAACTCAAGAGAGCGGGTCGCCCCACTCTCTCAAAATCACGAATATTCTTACCGTAAAAGAATATAACATACAATTTATATAAAATCAAGTATTTTTTTACAAATCGTCTGAATCCTGCTCGGGAATTTCATAGCCTATCGGATTCCCCGTATAGCTGCCGCTGACATCAGTGTGCTCCTTTTTGTTTTCGCCGCTCCATATTTCGGATATCTCGGCGCTCATTTTTTCTATATTTTTTCGTGCCTGTGCTCTTTTTTCGGTATTTCTTTTGTTTTTAAAAAACATTATTTCACCTCCTGTTCATTTATTATTTGTTTGCGCCGCAAATTTTCACGCAGAAAAAACAGGTAAATTATTCCGACGAAAATATGTGAAATTTTAAAAAATAATTGTTGACTTTTGACAATGCATAATGTATAATCAGTTCGTATAAAGGTTTAATGCCTAATCTTTTATGAATTATGAAAGGATTTTAGTTATGAAAAAAGCAATTTCAATTGTTTTGGCACTGGCTATGGTTTTTGTTATGAGCCTTTCAGTCTTTGCCGCAGAGAAACCCGAAGATCCCGATGATGTTCAGGGATGGATTGATTATTTCACTGAGCTTTTCGCTGACGAAGAAGCTGAGGTTGATCCTGCTGAATTTCTTAATGACTTTATGAGTATGAGTCAGGAGACAAGACTCGCGGTTTTGAGAGCTTTGGTTGAACAGACCGACGATCCCGAGCTTAAAGATATGCTTGATAGGCTTGAGGGTATCATCGGCGGAAGCGGCGACGATGAAGGCGACGACGACAACGGCAGCTTCCTTCCCGATTTCGGCGGCTTAGAGCTTCCCGAGTTCAATTTCGACGGTATAAAGGACACTCTCGGCACTATCTTTGATACTGTTTTCGGTGCTCTCGGCGGAATCGTTGGTATGCTCTTCGGCGGCAACAGCGGTGAAGAAGATCCCACTACTCCCACAGAGCCTGATGACGATCCTTGGGGCGATGAAGGCGACGGCGGCTTAGGCGATGACGGCTTCGGTGATGGTTTTGACGACTTTAACGGCAACAGCCTTGGCGATACCACGGTATTTTCAGTTGCAGCAATAGCAGCAGTTGCAGGTGTTGCACTTGTTCTCACAAGAAAAAAGAGCAAGGAAGACGATGCTGAATAATCTACATAGATTATAAACTTTTAAGACGGAAGCTTTCGCTTCCGTCTTTTTTATGTCCTTTTGCTTGATGCGTAGTTGTACCCCTTGGCTCCCTCTAACGAAGGAAATTGGTTATCTTGTAGGGGCAGGTGCCCACACCTGCCCGTGAGTTACTGATAAAATTTAATTTTGTAGGGGACGATGCTCACATCGTCCCCTACAAAATTGTTTCTTTAAATTATGTCGAATGAAAAAACTCCCTCAGCCGGCTACGCCGCCAGCTCCCTCAAAAAGGGAGCGTAAAGCCTTTCTCTGATGAGAAGGGCTTTTTTCTGTCCAAAAATTAGGACACAGAAAAAACTACAAAATAAAATATCAAAAAAATATTGACACACAGAAAACACCTTGCTACAATAATAATTGCAAGGCGAACAAATGTTCTGCGAAAAACTGTAATACAGGAACGCTTGTATTAAGGCTTAGCCTTATGTATGCGTTCTTAATTTTTCTTTCAAAGGGAGCAAAAAATGCTAATAACCGAACAGGACGAAAAAATATCAACGCTGGGGACGGATGAATACTTTTTTCTGACCGAAAACCTTGAATCTATTGATCCGCAGTCAGTAAGAAAAGCCGTTAGATACATCGTATTCAATAAACGGCGGAGGCTTTTGGAAATCGTAAAAGAAGTTATGAATAACGAGCTGAGTGAGCTTGAGAGGCACATAGCTCTTGATTTTTGGGATAAAAAAATCTCTGCAGACGATATTGCAAAAATGAACGGTATCGGTCGTTCATCTGTTTACAGAAATATCGGTAACATCCGAAAAAAGCTTGAAAAATCGCTTAAATACGTTTTACTGTATGATTTGAGCTCTCTTCCGACTTCGGCAGATGAGCTTTTAGAATTCGTTAAGGGGGAGTACGTTGAAAACTGAAAATATATCACTGTTCCGACTTGGAGAGGAATATGAAAAGAATGCAAAAATACAGCAGTTTTTCATCGACCGCTGCAACGAGGATATAAAAAAGGCTGAAAAGTCACACGACAGAGATGCCGTTCGCGAGCTTCGTTCAAATTTATATAAATTTTACGAAATAAAGCGGGAGATGGAAGAAACGGCACAAATTTTGAAAAATTATTATAAAGGAGAGGCTTAATGGAAAGAAAAACGATTTCTATTGACATATCGCCTGACACGCTTGACGAAGCCTACCGGGAAAAAGCAGGTGTTATGTGGGAGCATAACGCCGTCTCAATAACCTTTAACATTGATTCTCGTTTTGTAGGTGATTATAGATATTACATCGAATACCGTTCATTTTTGGGAACGCTCGTCAGAACGGTAAATTTGACCTTAAACAAAGCCGACAACACTGTCACTTATGCTATTCCTGCCGGGATGAGCTCGCTTATGAGTGTGGAATGCTTTTTCAATATCGTCTCCGTTGACGGCGACGGAAACACTTTGCAAATAATCAAGCCGAAAAGATTTTGTCTTGATTTTGACCGTGCGCCCGATACGGACAACACTCTTTCAAAGATAAACGATTTTACCGTTAATTCATTGCTTGAGGCCATAAGAAACGGCACTTTTAAAGGGGAAAAGGGCGACAAGGGGGATTCGTATGTCCTTACTGATGATGACCGCGCGGATATAGCGCTTAGAATAAACGGTGATATTTACGGTTTGCCGTATATCCGTGAATTTGAGTCCTCCGACAAAACGCCTATTAAGGCAGTATCAAGCAACGGCACCGTCAAAAAGTTCACAATAAGACCCGCAACGAG
The DNA here is from genome assembly GCA_022508805.1 of Oscillospiraceae bacterium. Classification (GTDB taxonomy): domain Bacteria; phylum Bacillota; class Clostridia; order Oscillospirales; family Acutalibacteraceae; genus Fimenecus. The sequence continues at coordinate 15,730 of JAFLUM010000010.1, forward strand.
TGATTTGTCTGCTGCAAGCGAGGACGAGCCTGTGCCGTATACATCATTTTCAAAAATAAAGCTGTTTATCGGCAAAAATGAGATCGAATATCTGCTTGATCCTGATATGTACAGTACATTTAAATATTATTCGGATGCATGTCCAACCGTAAATTACAGAGCTGTTCCCATTTCGCTGAAGCCCAATACAAAATATGCGCTTGTTAGGTATAGCGCAGATCTTAACAACTCAGCCAGCTGCATAATCAATTCCGGTGCCACCCGCCATTTCGCCCATAAAAGTAACGCAGGTGTGCAGATCGACTATATGGAAATCAATACGGATGAAAGCGGACTGATATACATCTCCACAACAGGTCTGGCAGCGAGCAACGCTTACGATGAGTATAGAAAAATGCTTGCTTGCAGCTTTTACGGACTGGGAATCTATGAGCTGCCAAAATCCATGATCATATCGGTCGAAGTTTCGAATAATCTGTGTGCAATTGCAGACAACACTGCCGACACAGCGGAGATGACAAGCGGAAAAGTAACATACAACATTGAGCAGTTTGCTGTTCCGAAGAAATTTTCAGAGGATGCGGTAAGGTCCTTTAAGTCGGCTGATGCGACGGTTTACCGCTATAATTTGCCGCTTACAGTCACTCCCGACTGCCGAAATGATTATGATATAGTATCGACTCATTATAAGCAGACGGAGAGTTTTGTTGATTCCGACAGCGATTTATCGGAACCGGTTGCATCGGAAGAGGGATACAAGGGAATCTACCTTGACCGTGTAAACGCAAAAATTTATCTTTATACGGATAAAGACCCTGAAGCGTTTGCGGAGTTTATCACCAAGCAGCAGGCAGCGGGAACACCCGTCACAGTGCTTTACAGAATGAAATATCCGCTCGATGAGTCGATAACACCTACGGAAATAACTTTGAATAAAGAAAACGAATATATACACGGCTTCCCGCAGGAAGCGGTATACAGTGTCAGCGTGAACGGAGATATTTCCGCCGCGTTGAACGAGGTAATGAACAAAATCTAAATATTTTAACTGTGAGGAGATGATATTATGACAGCTTATAAAGGAATTGACGTATCAAAATGGCAGGGAGAGATCAACTGGTCAAGGGTCAAAAACAGCGGTATTCAGTTTGCGATGATTCGCTCAGGCTACGGCAGCGGTCAGGAGGATGTTTGCTTTAAATACAACTACGAACAGGCAAAAAGAGTAGGCATTTGTGTGGGGGCTTACCATTATTCTTACGCTAAAACTCCAGAAGAGGCAGTAAAAGAGGCAGAATTCTGTCTTTCAGTGCTGAAAGGCAAAAAATTTGAATATCCTATAGCATACGATATGGAAGACAGCACAGTCGCCACGCTCGGCAAGGAAAAAATATCGGAAATAGCAAAGGCATTCTGCAGTAAAATGGAAGAAAACGGCTATTATGTATGCATCTATGCAAATCTTTACTGGCTGAACAACTATTTTACCGACGAAATTTTTGAAAAATATGATATTTGGCTTGCCCAGTGGGCGGCTAAACCCACCTTTACACGTGCTTACGGCATATGGCAAAACAGCTCCAAGGGCAGAGTGGACGGAATAAACGGCAACATGGATACAGATGAGTCGTATAAAAATTACCCGTCCATTATGAAATACAACGGACTTAACGGCTACGGCAGTACAGATCCTGTTGAGCCCCCGAAAAAAGGCTTTAAGGCAGGGCAAAAGGTCACGCTCAAAAACGCCAAGCTATATTCCTCGGCAACGTCTGAGCGTGTTGCAAACACAATAAGCGGCACCTATTATATTTACGACGGTATTTATTTTGACGGACGCTACAGAGTGACAAACTCAATCGAAAATGTTGAGCGCAAGCCGATCGGGAACTATGTCACCGGTTTTGTGGACCGCGACGAGCTGAGGTGATACAATGTCGGAGGATGAAGTTTCAAAGCACAGACTTGATATGCTGGAGGAGGACGTAAAAATCCTTTATAAAAAAATCAACGATGTGACTTTAACACAGGTTCAAAGCACAACAAAGCTTGACAGTGTGCTGGCGACTCTCAGCGAATTAAAGGAGAGTATAGAGACGTTGAAAAGACGTCCCGGTTGGCTGTGGGATAAGCTGATGGTCGCGCTTATGGGTGCGATCTGCGGCGCTTTGATTAGTGGATTTGCATCGTTTATTATGTAGGAGGCTAAATGACGGAATATATTTTTGATAATGCGCTTTTGCTTATACCTGTGTTGAATATTATAGGTCTTATTATTAAGAATACGGAGAAAATACCTGATAAATATATCCCGCTTATCTTGCTGGGGTTCGGGATATTAGGAGCTGTGGCAATACTTGGGCTTTCAGCACAAAGCGTTATACAGGGAGTTCTTGTATGCGGCGCGGCGGTGTTCGGCAATCAGGTTGTAAAACAGTTTAAAAAAGAAGAATAAGAGCGCGTAAGTGGTGATTTACGGGGTCGGTGGGCATAACGTCCACCGACCTTTTTGTGTTATGAAATAAAATAGGAAACAACTCTTTGACTCCCCTTGTCAGGGAATGCCGTTAACTCAATAAAGAAGGACAGACGTTTTCCGCGCCCTCTTTGAAGGAGCAAAAGTTGGTGTCTCACTGTCTAACACCTACATATAAAAAATTGAACGGTATCCGAATGGATACCGTTCAAGGTCAGTTTTTGTTTTTAAGCGTTCAAATAAATCAATATTTGAAGTTGGAGTAAGATTCCTCAACCGTACCTGCGCCGCTGCCGTTGATCGGAACAACCGCCGCTCTGAGCTCAAGAGCCTTAACTGTCATTACATAAGACATATCAAGCTTAGTAAGTGTGCCGTTTTCAATAACAGCAGTAATAACTATCGAAGAATACTGAACGTCAGAGCTCTTAACTGAAAGCAATGATGAGAACGAACCGAGTGCGTCTGCAACTCCGTCGACCACTTCTTGATGTGTTATAAAGTCGTTTGTTGCTCTGCTGAGAGCGTTTTTGCCGTCCTTCTGCGGGTTGGAGCACGGATTAAGCTGGAACTTATATGTATTGTCTTTTACCTGATACTGCTTTATGTCGCCCTCAGTAAGAGTCATAGCCTTAAGGAGGAACTTATCCTTCTTCATATCATCAGGCATGCCTGCGCCTTTAGCCTTTGTAGCAGTCTTAGCATTATCACCGGTAATATCAAGGAAACCGCCGACAACCGAGTCAATAGATGCATTCTCGTCTACTTTTGCAATAATGCCGTTGAGTGTATCCTTACCCGAAACCTGGAGGGGCTGTGAATAATAGCACTTTCTTGACCAGTCATAGCCTGCGCTTGCAGCCTTCTTGGTAGCATCGTTAAGGGCCTTTACTGCGTCAGCCTTGGAAACGCTTGTGGGCGTTGTAGAAGGAGTCTGTGTGCCGCTGTCACCGGAAGGAGTCTGTGTGCCGCTGTCGCCGGAAGGAGCCTGTGTGCCGCTGTCGCCGGAAGGAGCCTGAACATCGCCGCTGCCGTTATCAGTAGATGTAGCGCCGCCGGGAGTAGTATCAGTATTATTGTCCCAATCTACATTGTCGTTAATGGGATCATCCGTTGTTTGACCGGGTTCATTGTTGTTACTGCCGGGTACAGCTTCGATGTTTTTTTCAGCCATGGACTTACCTGCAAAAACTACGCTTAACGTAAGAACAAGCGCCAAAACAACTGCCCAAAACTTAGTTGCTCTCTCGCCTCTTCTTTTTTTCTTCATAGCCTTTATCTCTGCCTGTTCGGGAGTCAAAGCTTTCTTTTCTTTTGCCATTGTATGTTCTCCTTTCACTTTTTCAAGAAACAACCATTAATATTTAAAGTTGGAATAATGGATCTCAGTGTCAGCCTTACCTTCACCGGTAACATTCGCAACAGCTACCTTAAGACCAAGCGTTGCCGCAAAGCGATAAGTAATTACAAGATCTGTCAAATTACCGTTATCAATTGTCGCTTTGATTATGATTCTGTTAAAGGTGACGTTTGAAGTATCAAGTTTAATCGCTGAACCTATGGCATCGGTAATGGCAGTTGCTACCTCTTCGTGTACTATGAAGTCGTTCGTAGCGTGATGAAGCGCATTTTTTCCGTCCTTCTTAGGATTGTTGCAATCCTTAAGCTGAACCTGATATACGTTGCCTTGTACCTGAGTCTTCTGGAAATCACTTGCAGAAAGATTCATTGCCCTGAGCATATATTTTGCATCCATACCCTCGACTTCTTTTGCGCCCTTGGGTACATCAGCCTCTTTTTTACCGTGACCGATAAAGCCGCCGACAACGGAGTTAATATCCTCTTCCGGGTAAATGGCCTGAATAGCACTGTTCAAAATACCGGTTGCATCGCCAAGCTTGGTAGTAACCTTGATCACACCGTCTTTTGTATACTCGCAGTTTCTTGCCCAGTGATAGCCTGCGCTGGCAGCTTTTGCGGTAGCATTGTTAAGTGCCGTTGCAATCTCAGCGTCCGTAGGCTTAGCGGAAGTCTGAGTGTTGCCGCCTGTGGTGTTGCCGCCTGTAGAGCTGTTGTCGCCCGCAGCGGTGCTGTCGCCGCCTGCAGCAGCATTGTCGTCACCTGCAGCGGTGCTGCCGCCGCCTGTAACGTCACCCGACGTCTGGTTGTCACCGGATGCCTGATCGCCGCCGATATCGCCCCATAAATCGTCGTCATCGTCGCCGCCGTCAGTAGAAGTACCCTGATCATTTCCTGCTGCCGTACCTGTAGCTGGAGCGGGAGAAAAGGCGATCATTGCAAGCGTAAAAGTCAACGCAACTGCAAGGAAAAACGCCAGTGCCTTTGTGAATGTTCCGAAAAAGAGCTTTCTGCGAGCACTCTTCTTTTCCTGAGAGGCCTGAACTTCTTCGGGTGTTTTAACCTTTTTTGCCATGTGTGGCTCCCCTTTCGTTTATGTCTAACATAATACATATTAAATTTACAACAAATTCGCTAAAATGTCAATCTAAAATTAACTATTTTTTAAAATCTTTTCATAAATACTGGAAATCGGCAGTCCGACCACATTAAAATAATCGCCGTTTATTGATTTTACAAATTTCGACGCAAATCCCTGTATTCCATAGGCTCCCGCCTTGTCAAAGGGCTCTCCCGTATCAATATATCCGTTTATTTCGCTGTCTGAAATTTCCAGAAACGTTACGTCGGTTTTTTCAAAAAAGGTTTCTGTTTTTTCGTCAGTGACGGCACATACTCCCGTATAAACGCTGTGAGTTTTGCCCGAAAGTGCCCGGAGCATTGAAAACGCCTGTTCGCGGGAGCAGGGTTTTCCCAAAATTTTGCCGTCTGATACTACAACCGTGTCCGCGCCGAGAACCGTCTCACCCTTTTTGCGCTTTACGGCGTTCGCTTTGACAGAGGCTAAATACATTACGGCATTTTCCGGGGAAATACCATCGGGCAGAGTTTCGTCCGCGTCCTGAACGCGTACGGTAAAATCAACACCTGCATTTTTAAGTATCTCTGCACGGCGGGGAGATTTTGACGCGAGCACAAGACTTAATTTTCCGCTCATATTCTGCCCTCATTTTTAAGACACCGTATTTTAAGTATTGCCGTCTGTGTTTTGCTGTCCTTCAGCTCATTATTTAGCACCATTTCTACCGCTTTACTGAGAGGAATTTTGAACACCTCCAAGAACTCGTCCTCATCGGGGCACTGCTCGCCAAATGTAAGTTCAGTGGCAAGATACATATGTATTATCTCTCCGCAGTAGCCGGGAGTGGGATAAAGCTCACCGAGAAACGTATATTTACCCGCCACGGCACCTGTTTCCTCTTTTAATTCGCGTTTGCCTGCCTCAAAGGGATCCTCTCCCTTTTCAAGCTTGCCCGCGGGGAGCTCCGTCACTACCTCCATATAAGGATAGCGGAATTGCTTTACAAAATAAAGATTGCCGTCACTGTCGAGAGGTGCCACCATAACGCCGCCGTTATGCTCCACTACCTCGCGCTTGGCGACCGTTCCGTCGGGAAGCAACGCATCGTCAACACGCATATTGACTATTTTACCCTTGAACTTGTATTCTTGATTCAACGGCTTTTCGGTCAAGTTATCGCACATATCTTTCACTCCTCGCCTACCGTGCGTACAAGCTCCTTGTAGCGCCTGCCCTTTTCTTCAAAATTCTTGTATTCGTTATAGCTGGATGCCGCAGGTGACAAGATACATATTTCGCCATTTTTAGTGTTAGTATACGCACTCTCAACGGCTTTCTCAAGGTTTTCCGCCTTAATAAGCGTTTTCTCGGTACCGTTCGCTGTCATCATATCAATTATTTTATGACCTGTCGTCTTTGTGCCGATTATTACTGATAATCCGCTTTTTTCAAGGTCTACGGCAAATTCGGAATAATCAAGTCCTCTGTCCATTCCGCCCATTATAAGCGTATCCGCGTTCAAAGCGGCTACGGCGCACATCACCGCATGGGGAATAGTTGCGATGCAGTCATTATAAAAGGTTATACCTTTATATGTCCCCACCTTTTCCATACGGTGTTCTATACCTTCAAAATCATCTATTGCCTTTTTTGCACTTTCGGCAGTCACACCCAACTGTGATGCGGCGGCAAAGGCATATAAAATGTCGTGACGGTTATGCACGCCCGCAAGATGAATATTATCATATTCAAAAGCCAACGGGGCATCCTCACGCACGGCGATTTTTTTCGATTTTACCGTATCTAAATTTAGATACGGCTCGGTGCCCTGAGTGCCGTTATATATGAAAATGCCGTTTTCGCTCTGATGCTTTACTATATTGAGCTTTGCGTTCACATAGCCTGACATTCCGCCCTTGTAATGCTCCAAATGCTCCTCATAAATGTTTGTGAATACGGCGATATCGGGCGAAGAACGGGTGAACTCAAGCTGATGTGACGAAAGCTCGATGACGGCAGTTGTATCATCAGTCATATTATCAATATAGTCAAATACAGGCAGTCCCATATTGCCCATAAGCTCACATTTTATATCCCCTGCACAGAGCATTTTGAAAATGAGCGTTGAGGTGGTGGTTTTGCCCTTTGAGCCTGTCACACCGATTTTTTTACACGGAGCATATCTCATAAACAGGTCGGTTTGACAGGTAACAAGGGTATTTTCGGGAACAGTTACGTCACGGAAAGAGATGCCGGGACTTTTCATTACAATATCAAACTCCCCAACGTGTGAAAGATAATCTTCACCGCAAATGTACCGTACATTGGGGTCGTCAATATTCTGTTCCCTCGCATCGCCGACAGCAAGCGCTTTTTCGGGCAGATATTTTCTTATATATTTATACGTCGACCTGCCTTCTCTGCCGAAGCCTAAGATAAGCACTGATTTGTCGCGTAAAAATTCAATTATCGGAGGCAACATATGTATACATCTCCTTGATTTCTTCCAAAAATTCGTCGGGCACGTTATGACGTGGGTTATATTCTTTTAGTAAATTTTTATCTACAGTGTCAAAGTCCGCTTTCTCGCAAAAGCGTTCAAGCAAAAGCGGTTTTTGTTTATTCTCACGCTCAAATTTTTGACTGAGAAGATAAAGAGCAAGTCTTATTTCCCCGGGAGTTCCCACGCACTCAAAGGGCTTTATGCCTGCAAAGTCCGCAAGTCCGTCAAAATCGGTGAGCATATCGGTATCGTTCAGCATATCACCGGCGAAAATCTCAACGAGTTTTTCATATTCAACAAAGGGTGAAAGCATTATGAACACGAAAAGGCATTTAGCACATTTGCCGCACCATTTATTCTCCTTACTGCCCCTGTTGCAACTCCTAAAAATATAATGGAACTGACTGCATTTCGAAAAATACTTTGCGATTTGCAACTCGTTAAATGGGCGAAGAAGCGAAAAATACCGTATCTCATTCATAATATTCTTTTCAACGTATTCGGTGAAATCCTCTTCAAAGGCAAAGGATTTTGAATACTGATGATTGACCGCGGCGCCCTTTATATTGGACTCGTTGGCGCTGCTCTCGTTTGAAAGAACGATATTTTTTCCGCCGACGAGGAATGCACAGTAAAGGGATAAAAATGCCACTATGGCAGAAAAGGGCGTGTGACCGTTGAGATAGCCCTGAGCGTTGAGAGCAAGTAAATTCGCGTCGATTTTGCGGTAGGTTTTTATTATTCTGTCCTCGCTGTAACCGCCTTTCAGCACCGTCTCGGTTCGGGCCCTTTGATCGTTAACGGTGAAAAACAGGTTTTTATCTTTATAATTTTTCAAAAGATCGGTGGTGACTGCCGAATCCTTGCCGCCACCTACGGTTACGATATTATAATCGTCGCAATTATAGGCGAAAAGAGGGTAATCCTTTCTCTCTGCACGACAGACGATATTCATAAACGTATCTTTGTTCGCCGATATGCCGTTGCGGTAAAAGAATTCGCCCAATCCGCCGAAATAGAGCTTTTTCCACCAGCGGATGTCCCAATCGTCAAGGTATCCGCAGTCCACATATACTGTGGGCGGGCAAGCACATTTCCAATAGCTGACAAGCTCTACCATACCGAGGGAGAAAACCATTTTTTTGCCTGCCTCGCTGTCAAAGCTGTTCAAAAGTTCCAAATTATCAGTCAAAATTTCGGTCGTAGGGTGAAATTCACAGCCGTTTTCCAATGAAAAATCATATTTTATATGTATTCTGTCCTCTTTTTTTAAAAGAGTAAAGCCCCTGTATGTAAAGGACGGGTGTTTTTTTCGCAAAGTCTCAAAGGTGTTCTGTTCCATTGCCGCCTCCGATTAGATGTTATAACAGCAACACAATAACTAAAGCAAAGAACTCGCCCTCAGCTCCCTCTTGGATGGAGCTGTCAGCGTAGCTGACTGAGGGAGTAATTTACTCTTCATAGGATTATCTGTTGCTCCCTCCGTCTCGCTGTCGCGAGCCACCTCCCTCAGGGAGTGAGGGGATTTAAGCTTCATCACTCTAGTTACTGTTTCACAGTTATTTTTATTATATATTTATTATACATTTTGATATGTGAAAAATCAACAGAAAAAGGTCATATGAAATATTGAAAATAACAGTTGCATCATATGGGCAATTATGCTATAATTTTTCTAAACTATTTAAAAAAATTATGAATTTTTAATAAATTCGGAAAGGGAGGAATGCTTCTATGAAGGCTTATACCTCAAACAATATCAGAAATATTGCCGTGCTCGGTCACGGCGGAAAAGGAAAAACAACGCTTTGTGAGGCATTGCTTTACATATCAGGTGCATCCGACAGACTCGGTAAGGTTGCGGACGGCAACACGGTGCTTGACTTTGACGCTGAGGAAAAACGCAGAAAATCCTCGGTGTCCTCGGCTATGGCGGCTATTGAGTGGGATAACACAAAGCTCAATATCATTGACGCTCCCGGACTTTTCGACTTTGAAAACGGCTCGGCTGAGGCAGTCAGAGCAGCGGAAGCAGTGCTTATCGTAACCAGCGCAGGCTCAGGCATTGACGTGGGAACGGAAAAAGCATTTAAGGCAGCCGACAAACGCGGTCTTTCCAAAATTTTTGCCATTACAAAAACCGACTCTGACCACAGAAGCTTTTACAAGACCTTTGACGCTCTTAAGGCTGCTTACGGCAGCAGCCTTTGCCCCACCGTTATCCCTTATATGGAGGGCAACATCACAAAATGCTACGTTAACCTTATCACAGGCACGGCATTTGAGTATAAGGACGGCAAGGCGACAAGCGTTCCCGTACCCTCCGACCCGGTCATTGAAGATATGACGGCTGTATTTATGGAAGCTGTAGCATCTACTGACGACGAGCTGATGGAAAAATTCTTTGAGGGTGATTCTTTCACAAAAGAAGAGATACTCCGCGGACTTAACGCAGGTATCGCTGACGGCTCAATTTATCCTGTATACGCCGTATCGGGACTTACCTGTGCCGCTGTTGATCAGCTTCTTAACGGTCTTGCATGGTCTGCCCCTTGCTGCACCGGTGAAACCGCTAAAAACTCAAACGGTGATGACGTTAAACTTGCTTGCGACGTTAATGCGCCACTTGCGGCAGTTTGCTTTAAGACCGTTGCAGACCCGTTTGTCGGTAAGATGTCATTCTTCAAAGTCGTATCAGGCAAGCTCTCCGGTGACACTCAGGGCTACAACGTCCGTACGGGCGAGACCGAAAAAATGGGTAAGATCGTCACTGTTAAGGGTGCTAAACAAGAGGATGCTAAAGAGATCGTCGCAGGCGATATCGGCGTTGTCACAAAGCTCGCGGGCGTAAAGACAGGCGACACTATCTGCGACGGCAAAAACGTTGTTACTTTGGACGGTGTTGACTGCCCGAAATCTTGCCTTTCAATGGCTGTTAAGGTTCGCAAAAAGGGTGAAGAAGAAAAGGTCGCACAGGGACTTGTCCGCCTGATGGAAGAAGACCCCTCCATCACCTTTGCCACAAATAAAGAGACTAAAGAGCAGGTTCTCTCAGGTATGGGTGAACAGCATCTTGACGTTATCGTTTCTAAGCTTAAAAATAAATTCGGCGTTGAGGTAGATCTCACTGTTCCGAAGGTAGCGTACAGAGAGACTATCCGCAAAACTGCCGAGGCACAGGGCAAGCACAAAAAGCAGTCCGGCGGTCACGGTCAGTACGGTGACGTTTGGGTTCGCTTTGAGCCCTGCGACAGCGAAACGCTTATCTTTGCCGAAGAGGTATTCGGCGGAGCTGTTCCGAAGAACTTCTTCCCCGCAGTCGAAAAGGGACTTCGTGACTGCGTAACTAAGGGCGTTTTGGCGGGCTACCCGATGGTCGGAGTTAAGGCTACTCTTTACGACGGCTCTTACCACCCCGTTGACTCCTCGGAAATGGCATTCAAAACGGCTGCGTCACTTGCCTACAAGGCGGCTATCCCGAAGGCAGATCCCACCATTCTTGAGCCTGTCGGCACACTGACGGTTCTTATGCCCGACGACAACCTTGGCGACATTATGGGCGACATCACCAAGCGCCGCGGCAGAGTTCTCGGTATGGGTCCGGCTAATGAGCCGAAGATGCAGGAGCTCACCGCTGAGGTTCCCATGGCTGAGATGGGCGACTTCACGACCGTTCTCCGTTCCGTAACGGCAGGCAGAGGCTCATTCAGCTTTGAGTTCACCCGCTATGAGCAGGCTCCGCAGAACGTAGTTGAAAAGGTTATCGCAGAATCCGCTACTGAGGAATAATTCGAATAAAAAGTTAAGCGGTATACGCCAAATCGGTGTATACCGCCTTTTTTTGCCGCTTTTTTAATTTCTACTTTAATTCTACCTTGATTTTCTTGATAACTCAGAGTCGTTTTGCTATAATTCAACTGCAAACTCAGCATATTTTGACGGAAAGGAGCAGTACACAGGCAGTTATCTCTTTTAGATTTTTTACCGCTTGTGTAATTATGGCATTGAATATGGATTACTATAAATTCGGCAACGCTTTATGCAGTCTCAGAGAAGAAAAGGGAATGACGCAAAAAGAGCTTGCACAAATTCTTGACGTTTCCGACAAAGCGGTGTCAAAATGGGAAAACGGTCAGGCGATTCCGAGGATTAATGTTCTTGAAAAAATTGCCGAGGTTTTTGACACATCTGTTGAAGATTTAATTTCAAACGGAAAAAGCAATGTTAAAAGAATTTACATACATAACAATTACGGTTCGGTTATTCACGTTAAATCCAAAGAAACGGTAACAAGCATTACAGCCGACGACTGTAAATGGATCGAGATCCCTCAGACAACAAATGAATATGAACTCACCGTATACGGCGAGTTAGATTTAAACGATATTTACAACGACTTACCCGAAAGTCCATCAGACAAGCCGAAATCGCTGAAAGAGCGAATAATAGATAAGGGTATTTCCAAGTGGCTTAAGCATTTATCAAATTTTATCGACCGCAATGTTATACAAACAAAATGCACATACCGCCTTTCCGATATTTTAAGCGACTGTAAGATTTCAGTTGACTTGGAATCGTTTTCAATCGGTGACAGAATGTGGATACTGGACAATATTTGTATTTCCTATCCAAAGCTCATTTGCGACGGCTGTAACCGCATTTTAATAAACGCAGTCTGCATCAACAACACGCAAATAATGAAATCCTTCAAAAAATCTGCCTTAACAAGCGAATTGGGTATTTCAATTCCCTTTATGCTCTTTGCCTACCCCATAAGAAAAATGTATTTTAAAAGTGTTTTGAAGCCAAAGGGCTTAATGAAATTCATAAACAAAGCGGACTATTATATTGAAAAGGAGAAAGAATCCAACAAAAAATGGGCAAGAACCAAACACCCGATAATCAAGTCATTTTTTATCATTATTTTCGCCATCATTGCTTTAATCGCAATGAACGTGGGCTTTGGTATACTGAATGTTGAGATTGATAAGCCCGTTTTGGTGTCCGCCGATTTAAGCCAAATTAAATTTTACCGTGAAGATTACATTAGAATAGATGCTTTGCCGTATGACGCTATGCCTGATAAAATAGCAGGCGCAGAAATTTGGCACGATGCGCGCACGGAAGGTCTTTCAAAAACCGATCAATATCTTGAAGACAATAAAGCCACCGTTTATATTGATTCACAGGGCAACAAATATCTTTGGCTTGTTTTAAATTATACCGACACAATACTCGGTGACGACGGGTATAGAGAGTATGCGGATTTTGAAGAACCTTTGTGTTATAAGCAGGTTAAAGAATAACATAACGCAACTTAATATAAATTATGAAAAAATCCGCCCTTTTCTAATGAGAAAGGCGGATTTTTCCGTTTTAATCGCTGTTTTACCTTTTTAATTTTTACTTGCAAAATCCTGCCAATTTGAGTCGGTGGCAAGCTTGCCGCCGTCGGCAAAAACCGCCATAGCTGTGCTGTCATTTTTGAGATAAGCGTCAAACCAGCTTATGCAGTAATCCGAAAGCTTTTCGGGATTTGTCATACAGGTAGTGTGTACAGCGCCTTTAAGTGAGGCATAGACCGCTCTGCCTACCGTTGCATCATACGAGGGCTTGACCCACTGCGACGAAACGACTACCATATCAGATGTGCCCGTCAAGTAAAGAGTCGGAGCTTTAAGCCCCTTCGCCTCGTCCGCTGAAGATGCTCCCGCAATGGAAACAATACATTTTATTCTTGAATCCGCCTGCGCTGCATTAACACAGCTTCTGCCGCCCTGGGAATGTCCCGATGCACCGACTTTTTGGGTATCTATCTTGCTATAAAATACTGAGGATGAATTCCCTGCCTCTTTTATTATAAAGTCAATGGAATTTCTTTGGGAGGTTCCGTCGGCGGTCATTACACTTGAATCTGCAACTACAACGTAGCCTGCATTTGCAAATTTTTCAAGCAAAGACATATAAGTCGAGGTCGGACAGCCCGTTCCGTTTGCCCAAACTATTACAGGATAGCGTTTAGAAGAGGTTTCAAGCGCTTTTGGATAAACGACTGTTTTATTTCCGCTTGTAAGTGTCTTAGTCCCCGTAACCTCAGGCTTTGCCGCTTCTGTGGTGGTTGTGCTGTCATGTTTCCCACCCGATGCAGTAGTTCCGGCCGCTTTTGTTGTGGTAGGAGCTGCCGTGCTTTGCTGTTCGGAAGGCTCTGCGCCTTGCGGCTCAGTCGTCTGCGTACTTTCCGACTCAGAGGGGTCTGTTTCCTCTGTTTTGGGATCCTCATCAGGGGCAAACACGTCCTGAAAATCGTCTGTGGATATTTCGGGATCGGCATTTGTTTGGTCTCCCGTTTTTGATTTGCATCCGCCCAGCGTAAAGCACATCAAAACGAAAGTAAGTGCCAACACCACGGAAATGAGTTTGTGAATATGTATTTTTTTACTATCCATATATATTCCCCTATTTTTCAGGCTCCCTCATTATAATAAGGGAGCCTGAAAAGTTTTTGATTAGACCGGATTATCAGTCAGCGTTTTCTTCTTCGATCTTGTCAATTATCTCCTGCGGAATGGCCTCGCCGTGCTTAACAACGAGAATGCAGAGAGCCGAAAGGATAAACGCTACCGGGCAATAGTAGAACAGCGACATATATGTACCCGTGAACATACGGACAATACCGTAAACTATGGGAGTAGCTATCTGTGCTGAGAATGTTGCCGTGTAATAATAGCCTGTGAATGTGCCGACTTTATCAACTCCGCCGATTTCAAGAACCAGCGGGAGAGTGTTGACCGTAATGAACATATTGGCAGCACCGCCCACAATAAGAGCTACCCAAATAAGTGCTCCGCTGAGAGCGTCAATGCCCAGTAACTGTGTTCCAAGATAAGCACTGAATGCTACGATGAAAAGAGTAAGTCCGCAGAGAATAGTTTTCTTTCTTCCGAACTTTTTGCCCAAAAATCCTGCCGGAATTGCGGCAACTGCGGAGGCGGCTGCAAATGCGGTAGTCATAACCGTTGCCTGAGCTGTGGTCTTATGAAGAATTTCATCAGCAAACAATGCAAAGAAGGTTGTAACAGCGTTTGTTCCGCAGAAGAGGAAGAAAAGTCCGCCCAGCATAAAGATAAGGCTCTTTCTTTCGCTGCCCGTGAGTTTTTCGGCTTTTCTCTTTGCTTTTTCTTCTTTTTTTGCCTGCTTTTCAGCCTCGCGCATTGCTTTTTCATCGGCAATTTGATTTTTCTCTGCCTGGATTTTTATTCTGCTGTCAGGCTCCTTAACAAAGAAGAAAATAACAAGCATACCGGCTATCATTACGATGGCGCCAATAAGGAAAACATATGGGAATGTTACGTATTCGTCCCAATCCGCTGCTTTTGAGTCAGCGCCTGTTATCGCACAGTAAATGCCGGTAGCTATAGTACCTGCCACAAGACCGATTGCGCTGCCTATGCCGCCCATAAGGTTGATAACGGCATTGCCTTCCGAACGTAGCTCGTTGGGAGTGAGATCAGGCATAAGGGCTACAACGGGAGCTCTCCACAGTGACATTACAAAGACGAACAAAATAATGAACATCATTGTAAGGGGCAGTGAGCCGACCTTCAGTGCAACGATGGGAATAATGGCAAATAAAATTGCCGAAACGGGTGCGCCGAAAATTACATAAGGACGGCGTTTACCGAAGCGTGAATGTGTGTTATCGGAAATTTTGCCGAATGTGGGCTGGAATATAACGCCGAAGATGTTGTCAAAGGTCATAATAATACCTATAAACAAAGGAACAAGCGTTATTCCGCCTGCGGCTGTTGCAACATTTTCACCGTTTGCCTCGGCAAATTTTGCAAGCGTGGGGAAAAGCTCGTTAAGCTTTGTGCTCCAGCTGGTGATAAGTGCGCTTTCATTAAGAAGCCTGTTTAAAATTTTTGTTATGAACGGATCATAAATTGCCCAAGCAATTGATGACGCCAAAAAGCCGAAGCCGGTCAGTATGGTGTGGCCGTAATTCAGCTTTCCGTTTTTTTCGCAGAAAAACTCTTGTTTACTCATAACTTCCTCCTATGTATAAATTTATACATCTTGATTATACATTATTTTTATGCAAATAAACACAGTTAAAATAGCCTAAAAATGTTTATGTTTTTTGTACACACTGTCAATAATTGCCTTTTTGACAAAAAAATAGTATAATTTTATTTATTTCCCGACACTTTTGTTTTTTTATTCGTCTTATATAGTGAAACACTTAAAAAGGGAGAAATTAAAATGTTATTTAAAAAGAAAAAATCAATTTCAGCAGTACCGACTCTTGACCTGCGTCAGTATACACCTGAGGCGCTTAATGAGATAAGATCCATAAGCGCGGTAGCTCTTATTCTTCTGCCGAAAAATCCAAGTCCTGAATTTGTGAGCGCATACGCGCAGATAAAAAAATCGGCTGTAGCCCAAGAGCTTAATGTGTCTGCGGATGCAACCATAAATTCAATTAACGGTTCTGCCATTTTGAACAACAACTCCGCCGCCCCGAACAGTATTTATATGGTAAACGGTATGCTGATTGCCGGTATGATAGAAGCAGAAAGAAATGTATCCGTTATTGTAAACGGAACGGTGATCGTGAAAAAAGGCTCAGCTATAAGACCAATATCCGTAAACGGTGAAGTTTTTGAAACGGATTTTGATGAGAATAACATAATAATGTTCGATAAAAAACTGGAAATTGACAAAAACTTTATCCGTTGCGCCAAGCAAGGTGTATTCGTCGTTGTTGATAACAAAATAATTATTGATAAAGACGTGACCGAAGACGAAATAATCGAAAAGGATATTCGCTTTGCCGTCGGAAACAAGATAATTTGCAGTAAAGAGCTTTTCGGTTGTATTCAGAACAGAGCTCATGTGGGCAATAAAATTATAACGCACGAAGAATATTATGAGTTTGAAAAGAAAAAATATGGCAAGCACGCGTGATTTTGAGGAAATTTACGAAGCATATTACCCCGCGGTGCAGGCATATTTTATCAAGCGTTTTGACCCGTCAGAATCCGAGGACCTTGCCCAACAGACCTTTATGCGCCTGTGGGCGTGGCTCCCGAACGGCCAAAAGGTGAAAAACGAAAAATCGCTCATATTCAGTATTGCCAAAAGCGTTTTATGCGACCGTCTGCGGCAAAAAACGGCGCTGGACGGCTATGTGTCCGTATATGAGCTGTTCGATATCCCCGACACGGCGGATTTTGCGTCGGAAATCGAGCTTAGAGCGACTTTACGCACACTGACGGAAGCCGACAGGATGCTGATAGACCTTAAAAACCGCGGATTAAAAAGCCGTGAGATAGGCGATATCCTTGGGATATCCTCCTCCGCAGTGCGGACAAGATTGCAGGCTTTGAGAAAGACCGTGGACAAACTGCTGAAAGAATAATCGTCTGACAACTATTCAAACCCCGTCCTTCCAAAAGGAAAGACGGGGTTCTTTTTTACGTTATAGAATTATTGATTACCGAGTTTTATACCATAGCGGTCAAAATCTTTGATTTTGGGCACCGCAGAGATTATTATACTGTTCCTGTTACAACAAGCGTTGCCGTGCCGGGTGTTACCGACCATGCGCCGGTTTTTTTGTTCTGCTTGTAGGTTGCTGCAGGAACTGTGATCTTTCCCGCTACAGTGGCGAATTCGCCGGTATTCTCATTATAGGTGTACTTCGTGGGGGATGTCCATGCTGTACCGTTAAATGTTACTGTAAGATCTGACAGCTTCGGATCAAATGTGTCCGTTACGGTAGCAAGGTCACACTCTTCAACCGCTGTGTTGCCCGTATTGGAAATCACAAAGGTGTAAGTCAGTCTGCCGTTTTCTGCTACGGGAATGGGGCTTATCGACTTTGTGATAGAAAGAAGCGGCGCATCGGTCGTCTTGATCGTTTCGCTCACGTTGACAGGAGTGATACAATCTCCGCTGATGGTAGCCCTATTCACTATTCTGTCTTTCACACCGAGAGGTGCATACTGATTTACTTTTACCTCATAAACAATGACTGCGCTTCCGCCTGCGGGAATGTTAATGCCCGTGACGGTAAACGGGTCTGCTGTGACCGTGGGAGTATTCTGAATTTTGCCATTGACATAATAAAGAATCGCGTCGGGAACATAGGTGAGCGGAGTGAGCGGTCCGCAGTGCGAAGAGTATTCGCCAAGGTTATCGGTTATTGTCAGTCCGTTTAGCGGCGTTGTGCCCGAGTTGACCATTGATATCACATAAGTGACCGTTCCGTTCTGTTCATAAGATGTTCTGACCGCTGTTTTTTTTGCCGAGAGAACCTCAAGGATCTCACCGACAGCTATATTTGAATTAGTTACCGAGTTGTTATATGATAACTGTGCCTGATTAGTAAACTGTGCCATAATTTCCTCCTTTTAAAGTAACCGATGATTAAATGTGACTTCAGAACTTTGCGAATTTAATCATCGCTTACTGCATTTTTATTTACGGAGCATATCTGTTCCGCAATATAATTATATGTATTCGGACAAAGCCTTGTGACACAGTAAGTGTAAGCATAAAAAAGGAGCTGTGAAAAACACAGCTCCCGATATTTTTATAATAAATTTATGCCTTTTTCTTTGCTGCCACGCGTTGGATAGCCTTAACTATTTCGACTATCGGAATAACGAGGAACGCAAGTCCCATTGCAACTCCGTACTCTGCAATATCTATCGAGGTGAATTCAAACGCGTTCTTTAAGAACGGGATATAAATGACTGCGGTGGTCAGCACCAACGAAACGACTGTGGCAAGATAGATAAACTTGTTATGACTGCCGCCGAAGGTCATTTTTATTACCGACTGACGCTGTGAACGCATATTAAACGCGTGGAATATCTCGCACATTGACATTGTAAGGAACGCCATCGTCATACCGTCGGGGCTGGCAGTGCCCACGTTCCAGTTGCCCGTTTCCATAAAGTGACCGATGAAATACGCCGCCACGGTAAGTATTGTAACGACTATTCCCTGATATGCCACGTCAAGACCTAATCCGCCTGCGAAAATGCCGTCTTTAGAGTTTCTCGGCTTACGGCACATTATATCCGCTTCCGGCTTTTCCATACCGAGAGCCAGCGCGGGAAGCGAATCTGTGATAAGGTTTATCCATAACAGGTGTACGGGCTTTAAAATCGTAAAACCTATAAGATTTGCCACGAATATGGACATAACCTCGGAAAGGTTTGAGCCCAACAGGAACTGAATGGCCTTTCTGATATTATCGTATATTCTTCTGCCCTCGGAAACCGCCGAGACGATAGTCGCAAAGTTATCGTCGGCAAGCACCATATCTGCGACATTTTTCGTAACGTCCGTGCCCGTGATGCCCATGCCTATGCCTATGTCGGCGCTCTTAATTGACGGAGCGTCGTTTACGCCGTCGCCTGTCATTGCGGTGATATATTTTTTCTCACGCCAAGCGTTGACTATTCTTACCTTGTGCTCAGGCTGAACGCGGGCGTAAACCGAATAATTTACTACCTTTTCGAGGAATTCCCCGTCGGACATTTCATTAAGCTCTGCGCCTGTTATCGCCTGTGAGGCATCGGTGATAATGCCGAGCTCCATAGCAATAGCGACTGCCGTATCCTTATGGTCGCCCGTTATCATAATGGGTCTGATGCCCGCTGTTCCGCATTCCTCGATAGCCGACTTTACCTCGGGTCTTACTGGGTCGATCATACCCGTAAGTCCGCAGAACACAAGCTCATTTTCAAGCTGTTCAGGTTCGCAGTCGGCAGGGATATCTTGGAGTGCCTTGAAGCTTGATGCAAGCACGCGCAATGCTCTGTCCGCAAAGCTTTTGTTTGCCGCCAAAATCGCTTTTTTGTCCTCGTCGGTAATTTCTACGATTTGACCGCCTTTAAGAATATACGCACAGCGTTTGAGTATCTCGTCGGGCGCACCCTTTGTGAACTGAAGTATACCGTCCTCAGTCTTATGGACAGTGGTCATCATTTTGCGCATGGAGTCAAAGGGAGCCTCGGCAACCCTCGGCGCACTCACCAGCATATCGTTTTTGTTAAGCCCTAAGCTGAGCGCAAAGTTTACCAGCGCACATTCCGTCGGTTCGCCTGTCACGTTGCCCTCGTCGTCAACGCTTACGTCGGTGCAAAGAGCCATACTCTTTGCCAGCAGGTTTTTATTGTCGGTGAAGGTGTCCACAACAGTCATTTTGTTCTGTGTGAGAGTACCTGTTTTGTCTGAGCAGATTATCTGTGCACAGCCAAGTGTCTCGACCGCGGTAAGTCTGCGGATAATTGCGTTTTTCCTTGACATATTCGTAACGCCGATGGAAAGCACAATGGTGACCACCGCCGCAAGTCCTTCGGGAATCGCCGCAACGGCGAGAGACACTGCAAGCATAAAGGTGTCAAGGTAGAATGCAAAATCGGGCGTGTTGCCTGTGATAAATTCTCTTGCCACGCCGAATGCAAATATGAAAATGCAAATTCCGATGACAACGTAACTGAGTATCTTGCTGAGCTGTGCAAGCTTTATCTGTAGGGGTGTCTGACTGTCCTCGGCATTTGCGAGCGAGTCGGCAATCTTGCCCATTTCGGTGTTCATACCCGTGCCCGTAACGACGGCAGTGCCCCGTCCGTAAACCACGGTCGAACCCATATACATCATATTTTTACGGTCGCCTAAGGGAATATCCTTCTCTCCGCCTAAAGCGAGTATATTCATTATCTTGTTGACGGGTACGGATTCGCCTGTCAGTGCGGCCTCCTCAATTTTAAGGCTGGCTCCTTCAAATATTCTTGCATCCGCAGGAACGGCGTCGCCCGCCTCTAAGAGAATGACGTCACCGACCACAAGATCCTCGCTGTGTATCTGCACGACCTTGCCGTCACGCAGCACCTTTGAGGTCGCCGCAGCCATTTCCTGGAGTGCCTCAATGGCCGCCTCAGCTTTACTCTCCTGATAAACGCCCAAAACAGCGTTTATTATAACGACTGCCAAAATAATAATAACGTCTGTGGGGAATTCCTGCTGCATTACCGCAGTAATAGCGGAAATGACCGCCGCCACAATAAGAATAATTATCATTGGATCCATAAACTGTTCCAAAAGTCTTTTTGCGACGGATTTCTTTTTGCCCTCTTTCAGCTTGTTTTTGCCGTTTTCCGCAAGGCGTTTTTCCGCTTCATGTGAGGTAAGCCCCTCTTTGGAGCTGCCCACAGCCTCAAAAACCTCTTCAGCCGTCTGAAGATAATACTTCATAATTACCATAGCCTTTCCGGCTACAAAAGCTTTGAAACATCACATTTGATCCTTGCGTAGCCGAACAAGGCGTGACGGCAATTTAGTCCGTCTCAAAATTTGTGCTTGTACAAATTTTGATGGACATACAATTCTATAGCGTGATTTATCACGCTTAACACCTCTAATATTATATTTATCGGTAAATAAATAACTTATTCCTAAAATAAAGACCCACGGCAGCATTTTCTGCCGTGGGTCCTGCTGCCTTATTGGAATGTAGTATACCACAAAAGGTTAAAAAAGTCAACGGTAGTGCTAAGCGTACCGATCCGTTCCCTCAAAGAGTAGGCGAAAAAACGGCTCCCTCTAACGAAGGAACCGAATTCTCAATTAATTCTATTTTTTAGCTCTCCGCTGCTCATAAATGAATACCGAAAAGAGTGCAAAGATTACGGTTATGACCGTTTTAAGCGGTATCATATGGAGCATTGTCTTTGTAAAGTAGACGTCGGGAGCGGCTGCAAGCTTTATCGGGAAGAATAAATAGCTGAGCATAAACCAACAAGCAAAGGCAACGCTCGCCGCTATGAGCAATTTTTTTACTGTTTCCAAGGCTTTCACCTGCCGTTAAAGCTTAATTCTGCCGATTTCTTCGTTGGTTTCAAGGCTGAATGCGACCAGCGAGGTTTTATCGGATCTTCCGCTGTAATCATATACGAGTGCGTAAAACGTATCGCCGATATAGGTGGCTCCCAGCGTCGCCGTATCGTCACCTAAATTGTACCTTGCAACCTCTTGAAGTTCACCGTCCGATATTTTGTACCGTATATAAAGGCTGTTGCGGAAAAAGTCATAATCATTCACCCAATAAAGAGCATTTGTATAGAACGATACGGCAAACTCACCGTTCGGTAAGTTTATAAACAGCTTGTGATTATGATCCAAATCGGAATCGGCATATCCCTTGCCGTTCATAACCTTGAGATTAGATACTTCAGCAGGAGCGGACGGGTCGCTCACGTCAAAGAGCGAGACCTTGCAGTCGTCATTTATGCCTGTTTCAGTGCCGTCACGACCGACTCCCACCAAAAATCCGTCAGCTATGGGGTGAAGATACTGTGAAAATCCGGGTAATTTCAGTTCGCTTTTCACCTGCGGGTCAGTGGGGTCGCTTACGTCTATTACAAACAGCGGGTCTGTCTGAACAAACGTGACGATATACGCCGTATTGCCGATAAATCGAGCCGATTTGATAAGCTCACCGTTTGCAAGATCATCCACCTTGCCCACTGTCTGCATATCACCGTCAAGGATATAAAGCGTATTTGTAGTGTTGTTCCAAGGGCCTTCCGCTACATTCTGCGTTGTGGCAACACGGAGATAGCCGTCATAAAGGCTCATTGAGAACTGATCGTGGAGATATCCGCCGATTTCACCTTTGCATTTATAGTCCACGCCCGTGTCGGTATAGTCAAATTTATAAATTTTCGTGGTTTGTGTGGCACCGTACTTAGTTTCGCACACGAAAAGGTTTTCGGTGGTGGCGTAAAGCTCCTCACAGCTGCCCAGAACCGCCTCAACAGTGGGCTCTGTTCCACCGTTTGTATCAAGCACGGTGATGACCGCATAGGACGGGGACTCCGTACCGCTGATGACCGAAATGCAGTCTGCAGGGACTTGTTGCTCCTGACCGTTTATGCCGATTTCGGGAATACATCTGTCCTTAATATCCTTCACACCTAAATCAACGTAATAGGTGCTTACGCAGTAAAGCTTTGAGCCTATCATTCGCGAAGAATAATATCCGCCCTGTTGGAAATAATTCGTATCTTCTTTTGGCTCAGTTCTGTCGCTTATGTCATATACATACACGGCGGTATCCCCTGAGTAACCGCTATATATGCTGTCAACGATCGCGTAAGAGGAGTTGTATACTTTTACATCGCTGTCGTCGTCATATGTCTTGAACTTGTGCCCCACAAGTACGGCACAGTCCCCGTTTATATACATTTCGCTGACACCCATTTTGCCGGTAAGGTCAACGGTGGAGACAACCGCCATTTTTCCGCCCGTGCAGTCGATTATTGAAAAGGTATTTTCCAATGTGTTGACTGCGTAAATATATTTGCCGTCAGTCTTGATTATATCGCCCTCGTCAACGCCCACCTCCTGGGTGTTCGTCTCACCGTGGGAGGTCCCGTATGTCTTGTCAAAAAGGCTCTCGTTCGTATTCACACTTGCAGACGCTCCCGGAACCCCTGTACTTTCAGTGTCAGATAGGAGTCCGCCGGAAGCCTCCGCCATATCAGCAGCATCTTCTTTCGCATATTCATTAAACAAGCCGCCAAAGATATTATAAGTATGATTTTGTTTATCAAAATCCGACTTAAGCTTTTGGAATTTTGCGTATATTTCGCTGTAATCGTCATACCGCATGACCTCGACTGCATTCTCAGACGGTTCTTGTGTGTCTATTTTCTCCCTGCTTGTGCCGAAATACAGACCGGCAAGTCCCAGCACAAGTGCCAATGAGGCGGCTATGGGTATAAGCCTTTTTGCATAGGATTTTTTAACCGGCATGACCGTATTAACCTCGTTCTGCTCTGCATCGCCGAGCATTTCAAGTATATTTTCTTTTCGGAGAGCCTCGGGAAGCTCTGTTTTTGTCAATTTATCAAGAGATTTCAAAGTTTTCTTGTTTCTCATAATTCCAGCTCCTCTCTCATTTTTTCAAGGGCTCGCCGCCGCTTTGTACGCACTGTCGCGGCAGGCATTTTCAGTATTTCTCCTATCTCGTGGGACTTAAATCCTCCTGCTACCGAGAGCATAAGTATCTCACGGGACTGACCGTCAAGCTTACCCAGCGCCTCACGCACGGAAAGGGACAGCTCAATACCGCTGTCATCGTCCGCCGTATCCGCAAGCTCTTCGGCAGAGACGTTTTCCGTCAGTCTCTTTTTACAGGCGTTGGAAAGAGACGTAAACAGATAAGACTTGAACTTTTCGGGATTTTTAAGTGTACCAATGCTCTTAAAGACCGACAAAGCGGTGTCCTGAACGGCATCCTGTGCATCGTATGTATTCTTGCATATACTCAAAGCAAATCGGTACATATCGGCGGCGTATTCTTCATAAATCACGCCGTATGCCTGTCTGTCCCCCTGCATTGCCGAGAGCACAAACGGTTTCAAATCCTTTCTCATAGCTTATACCTCGTTTAAAAGCGCTTTCATAATATAAGAGTATCAAAAATGACCTTTTGTTTCAATATAATAAATTTTTTCTTTGTGCCTGTCCGTTTTTTCTTTACAGTGGATGTTTTAATATGGTAAACTTAATATATATTAAATGTTCGGAGGAATTATTTTGATAGGACTGGGTAAATGGACAGGCGATATCGACACATCTTTTGCCAAGGGTACGGCTATCGTTGATGTTACGGAAAGCGGCGGCAAATATGCGTTTAAGGTCTCCGTCCCCGGGGCGGCGAATCTCCCCGATTTTTCCGTTTTTGACATTAAAGAAAGCGGCAACAACTTAAGCGGCAAGGCGAGAGTAGAAATTATGGGCGGTATAACCGTCGATGTGGCTGTCACCTTCCACGGCGACACCTTTGACGGCTCATTAAAAGTTCCGTTTTTAGGCAGTATTCCCATTAAAAACGGCAGGCGGATAGGTTAAAATGGATAAACACGTTTGCAAATATGCAAAAAAATGCGGCGGATGCCAGCTTTTGAACCTGTCCTATGAAGAACAGCTCCGCCACAAGCAGGTCAAGGTAATAAGACTTTTAGGGAAATTCTGCCGTGTCAACGAAATAATCGGTATGGATGACCCATACCACTACCGAAACAAGGCTCAATATGCTTTCGGCACGGATCGCGGCGGAAAAACTATTGCGGGGGTATACCAGTCCTCCTCCCACCGTATAGTCGATATTGACAGCTGTATGCTCACTGACCCACAGGCGGATGCCATTGTCGGGACAGTCAAGGCGCTTATCAAAAGCTTTAAGCTAAAGCCCTACAACGAGGATACAAAACAGGGCTTTTTACGCCATATACTTGTAAAAACCGCCTTCAAAAGCGGTGAAGTGATGGTCGTTCTCGTAACGGGAACGCCCGTATTCCCGTCAAAGCGGTCTTTTGTAAATGCTCTTGTGGGCAGACACCACGAAATCACCACAGTAATACAAAATATAAACAATAAATCCACAAGTATGGTGCTTGGTGACCGCAGCGAGGTGCTTTACGGCGACGGTAAGATTACCGAGGAGCTTTGCGGCTATAAATTCCGCATTTCACCCAAGGCGTTTTATCAAATAAACCCTGCGGGAACTGAAATACTGTATAATAAGGCCTTGGAATTTGCCGATTTTAAGGGAAATGAGAATATAATCGACGCCTATTGCGGAACGGGAACTATCGGCATAATCGCAAGCAGTCACGTTAAAAGCGTAATGGGCGTTGAAATAAATAAGGACGCCGTAAAGGACGCGAAAGAGAACGCAAAGCTGAACAGCATCGAAAATATCAAGTTTTTTGCCGCCGATGCAGGCAAATTCATGACTGATTTGGCACAAAGCGGTGAGAAAATTGATGCAGTAATTATGGACCCTGCGAGAGCGGGCAGTGATATACCCTTTTTGTCATCACTCGTTAAACTGTCACCCAAAAAGGTAGTTTACGTCTCCTGCAACCCCGAAACGCTTGCCAGAGACCTTATGTATCTTGTGAGAAACGGATATAAGGTAAGAAAAATCCAACCTATTGATATGTTCCCGCATACGGATCACGTGGAATGTGTGGCTTTGCTGTCGAATACCATAAATACATAAACTCTGTAAATATTTTTTATAAAAATAGGGGGAATTTTATGAAAAAAAGAACGGTTATTCTGTCAGCGGTATTTACGGCTGTGTCCGTACTTATATCGCTTGTGTTCTGCGGATTCCGCTTCGGCTTTGTGTTCGTGGATCACCTTGTATTCGACGGCTTTTGCTACTGCGTTTGGGCACTGTTTATTCTTAATTCGTGCTTTATGTTTGCCCATTTGCGGTCGGCTCTGACCCGTGAAAAGCTCTGCGGGAAAGCCCTTTTCGCAGTCAACTGCGCCGTTACCGTGCTGTCGGTGGTGGCAAGCATAACGTTTCTTATCATCGGCAAAAACGACATCAAAAATTATGTGTATATGTCCTTTGAGTGGCTTCCCATCCTTGCCGTTATATACGGGCTTGTCTTTTTTATTGCGATTTTTCCACTGTGCAAAGGACTTTTCAAAAAATGTACGGCAGTTGTAGCGGCTCTCGCTATAGTAACAGCGGCATTAGTGCATCTTTTCCCCGTGGGCGGTTTTGATTTTGAGGCTGCACCAACCGTATTTGACACGGGCGACAGTTACCACGTTGTGTTTGCAACAAACCGTGACTCCGTCGGCTACATTTCCTACAGCTACGGCGGAGAGGACTATTTTGTTTGGGATACGACCACGGGCAGAAAGGACTCTTCCACCGTTCACAGCATAGAGGTTGCGTATGAGCACCTTGATAACAACTCCTATACCATCGGCGCGGTAAGGGCAACTGAGGATATTGCCTACGGCGGACATCTCGGCAAAGATATTACATATAAAGTCGACAAATTTTCGCCCTGCCCCGACGATGGTTTTAATATGGCAATTGTTACCGACAATCACGACAGTCAGGTCGATTGGAGTTCTGTCGGCAGCGGCGCACAGCTTTGTGTGTTCTTAGGTGACATTTCCAACGGACTTTATTCCTATGCCAATTTTGTCGATAACCTTATCGTCCCCGCAGGTAAAGCAACAGGCGGAGCTATCCCCGTTATTTATGCCCGCGGAAATCACGACCATCGCGGCAGTGCGGTCAAGGATATGCTTAAAGAGCTTGATTTTGACGAGTATTATTACCGTGTGAGAATAGGCAACTACGTGTTCACTGTTCTTGACACGGGCGAGGATAAGGACGACGGCAATTACGAATACGCAGGGTATAACGACTACGTTTCGTATTTTGCCGAGCAGACCGCGTGGGCACAGTCGCTGGAAAAAGAAACAGGCTACAACGTGGTTATTGCCCACAGTCACGAACCTTTCCACGGTGCATCGGAGCCTATATCAAGTATTCTTAAAGATCTCGGTGTCGGCTTTTCAATAAACGGACATCAGCACACCGAGGAATTTGTGTCCGCACAGGACAGCGTGAGCGGAATACCCTATTACATCTGCGGTCATTATGTAAATAAAAACGATTTGTATTACACCGTAATGCATTTTGAGAACGGCAAAATAGATATTGTCACGCAAAACACCGCGGGAGATACGATCAATTCAGCGGAAATTCAGCTTGAAGAAGTAAAATGATAAAATAAAAGTTTACTCCCCCTGGGGCAGACTGATTTGTCTGTTGCAGGGGGAGTTTTCTATTTATCCTAATTCGTGTTTGTCGGTAATTTCAATATGGGGTTTTGAATATTTCTCCGTTTCAAGAACTATTATCTCGTTTTCGTCATTTAAAAGCGCACCCGGGAGATACAGGGATTTTTGCGGACCTACGCTCCAATATCTGCCGAGATTAAAGCCGTTGACAAAGACATAGCCTTTCGTAAAGCCGTTAAGATGAATAAAGCAGTCGGCTTTTTTATCCGCTTTAAATTTGCCCTTTAAGAATACGGGATAATTCTTGTGTTTAAAGTCTGAAACGCTTGTATATTCAAGCTCTTCAAGGTTATCAAGGGGCAGCGTCCACACGTCATAGCCCATTTGCCGCTGATCGCCTATATAAATATCGCTGATGCCCTTGCGGTCGTTCATTTTTTCGCCGTAGTTGACTCTGCCGAAGGTGTCGACCAGTACGCCTACCTTCTTTTTGCCGTTTATGGGGGGCATAAGTATGGATACACCGTCATCTTCACCGTCATGTTTACCCAAAAGAGACGGTAAAATATGCTTTTTCGGCTGAGTGTAGACCGTGCGGTCGATTATCTTTTTAAGCTCGCCGTCAATATAAACGTGACCGTAGTCGTGAACGTCTTTGAACGTAAGACGGGATATGTCATATTTTCCCTCTAAAACTGTCTCGTAATAGATCATACCGAAATTTTGCCCGAAATACTCCATTCCCTCAGGAACGGGAGCACGGTGCTTTTCGCCGATATTATTAAGATTATCAAAAAGCGGTGCCGCGGCAGTAAGCTCTACTTTGCCGATAGTCTGCAATTCAGGTGAAGCAGGCAATTCCCCGAGCTCCAGTCCCTGATGCTCGTGCAAGAGCTTTCTCACGGCGTGGTAAGCGGGAGTGTAGTCGCCCCATTCATTAAGCAGAGCACAGTAATCATAGCTTGTGACATCCGGCTCGTAGCATTTGCCGGGACTGTGATTCGCTCCTGCGGTAAAGCCGAAATTCGTTCCGCCGTGGAACATATAAAAGTTAAAATTAGCGTCGGTATCGAGAAAATCCTTGACTTCGTTTACTATTTCATCGGCGTTTCGCGTATGATGCTCACCGCGCCAGGCATCAAACCATCCGCACCAGAACTCGCCGCACATATTCGGTCCGTCATTCTCGAAATCCTTTAAGCAGCCGAAGGCGGTTTTCGCCTTTGAGCCGAAATTCAGCACCTTATAAATGTGTGGGAGAGAGCCGCCGGACAGCATATTTTTCCAGTTGCCGTCAGATGTGAACAAAAGGCAGTTTATACCGCAGTCACGCATGAGCTTTTCAATAAACAACAGGTATTCCTTGTCGTTACCGTATGAACCGTACTCGTTTTCTACCTGCATTGCGATAATATTTCCGCCTGCCGACTGCTGTAACGGTGCTAATCTGCCCAGCAGCTCGCGGTAAAAGCGCTCAACTGCCGCGGTGTAGTCGGGATAGCTGCAGCGAATCTGCATATTTTTATCCTTTAACAGCCACGCGGGCAGTCCGCCGAAATCCCACTCGGCGCATATGTACGGACCGGGACGGACAATGCAGTACAGTCCTACTTTTGCGGCAGTTTTTACGAATCTTTCAATATCGAGCCTGCCGTCAAAGCAAAATTCACCCGGCTTAGGCTCGTGAAGATTCCAGCAGACGTAAGTTTCGACAGTATTAAAGCCTGCGGCCTTCAGCTTTTTCAGCCTGTCCTCCCAATATTCGGGCAGTATTCTGAAATAGTGCATAGCGCCCGAATAAATTCTAAAGGGCTTGCCGTCCATATAAAATTCTTTGTTTTTGATTTCTAACATAGTGTCACCTTTTATATGATTTATATATTTATTACCAGCGGTTATCCGAGTGTTCGCAAAATGCGATCATATCTTTGATGTCAAGCTCTGTGCCGTCGTCAAGAATACACTTTCCGTTCCATTTTCCGAATACCTGATGGCATTTGTTGCCGATCACTCCTAACACGCGTGTGCTTGTGTAATTATCGTAAAACGGTGTCATAGTCATATCAAAGCGTCCGTCGTCACTGACAAAATGCCAGGGCGACATTGGGTCTGCCTCGTTATGGTCAAGGGTTATGTAGCCGATTTTATGACCTTTTCCGTTGAAGAAAAGCATATTTTCGCTTGCCGCCGACATATCACCGAAGCCCCAGCCGATTTCAAAGCCGAAAAGGTCACCGTTTTCGAGCCTGTGAGTGCCGTTGCCCCAATACCAGTCGCCTTTATAAGGCCAAACGCCTCTGCCCCAGTCGAGCACGCAAAAGCTGTCCTGCGGGTCGAACTCCACCGTCATATCACGAACGGTGACACGACCTTTGACGGGCATAAGATTCATTTTGTCGTTAAGATAAAAGTGCTTTTCCTCTTTAAAGGGAACTGCCATAACGAGCGATTCGTGATTCTCGAAAAGCTCCATTCTTATGTCTACGTCCACGACGTCCTTTTTCTTAGCGGTTATGGTTCGGAACGTGGGACGTGTCGCGTCAATGACAAGCTGAAAATCCTTGCTCATTTTAACCGTAGCGTGCGGCTTGTGGGTATTGTCGCTCATTTTAAGCTTGCCGAAGGTGAGCAGTGAAATATCCATATAATCACGCTTTTGGCCGGTTTGCATATCAAAAATCGCAATATTCGCCGCTCCGCCGAGGGATATATCCGCAACGGTTATTTGCACAGTGTAGCGCGGATTGGTGATTTGGTAAAAATCCCATTCCTTGATACGCGTTTTGCCCGCCTTGATTTTTGAGCGGTCATAAACATAGTTGTTGGTAAAGCAGAATCCCGGCTCTGCCACGTTTCCCTTTTCGTCAAGCAGAACGGTCTCTTTCGTGATCTCGTGCTGTGCCATAATGTTATCCCCTTTATTTTTTATGTAATATGTTTTTTGAAGAATTGTAAAAATCCGTCTTCTTCGTTATATACTTTTTCGCGTTCCGCCGTTAAATCATAATAATATTTCTTTGTGCCGATGTCAACTGAAAGGCTGTCAAGCGGAAAGCCTTTTCTGACTGTCGGGTGCGGCCTTGACGTGATTATGAACGGCTCGCTCTCCATAGATTTATCCATCGCACTGTATATGTGATCTCCGTCTTTCACAAAGCATACGGCGTTTTTGTATCTTGCCGTAAGGTCACCGTATTTTTCGGCAAGTCCCGAATAATACGCAAGCATTTCATCATCATTCAAATACTTTCCGTTTACAGTTCTAACATGAACGCCCGGTTGTAAATCATCGGGCAGTCCGTCAATATACAAGCCCGAATCGCAGGAGAATACGGGAGTTTTGAATGCGGCAAAATACCCCAAAGCCTTTTTTTGGGCATTTTCAAGGGGGGAATTTCCGTCCTCCGCTATGTCGGGAATATCCGCCTCCACATCATTTAATCCTATGATATCAACGTCCAATGTTTGCAGACGCCTGCGCATATCGTCGATTTTCGCAGGATTCTTTGTGCCGTATAACAGCTTTATGGTTTTACGGCTTTCAAAATACTCTCTCACGCCGTCAAGATCGTCGAATTTTGCGACTGTGATTTTTAAAATTTCTTCGGTAGGCTCCCATAGATCGGGCACCATAATCGGCTTACACCCCGCGCGGTATGCAGAGAGCAGACCGTTTCTTGAATCCTCAAGAGCATAGCAGTCGCACGGCTTTTCACCTATCTGTTCACACGCTTTAAGATATATTTCCGGCTCGGGCTTTGAATTTTCCACCATATCTCCGCACACGACCGCCTGAAAATAATCGAATACGCCTGCATCCTTTAAATGCGCCTCCACGTCGCGCCTTGCGGTAGATGAAGCCACCGCCAGCTTGTATCCGTTCGCTTTAAGATACCGGAGCAACTCGTAAAGCCCCTTTTTTACAGGCACTTTATTTTTACCGTAATATTCCTTTAAAAACCCGTCGGAGTATTTGCGGAGCGCCTGCTCGTCATATCTGTCGCCGAATTCCGCCATCCACACCTCACGTACGGCATTGGCGTTTATTCCGAGGGTCTTGAGCACCATATATCCCGTTTGACCGAGCCCCAGCTTTTCACCGGCATAGTTCCACGCCTCAACGCATATTCGCTCCGTGTCGAACATAAGCCCATCCATATCAAATATTACCGCTTGCATATCAGTACCTCTAAAGAGTTTTTTCAGCCAACAGAAGAACCCCGTCATCCTTTACTACTTCTTTAAGCACGGCAAAGCCGTTCTTTTTCCAAAAATGATTCGATTGGGGGTTATCCTTGTCAATTCCCAATCGGACTTTTGTAAAACCGACGCTTTTAAGATAATCGCAAATTTCCGTTACCATAAGGCTTCCGAGACCTTGCCCCTGGCGCTCCTTTGCAAGCATAAAAAAGCCTATAAAGGCAATACCGTCCTCGGGGTAGCCGTCGATAAGATCAAGCACCGCTATGAGCTTTTCCCTGTCAAAAAAACCGACGTAATATTTATCTGACGTACTTTTCCCGGGCGGTGTTACCGTCAAATCGTCTTTAATAAGCTCTGTTGACGGCTGTTTGGCACAGTACTCATAGTATTGCCCGTTGCCGAGACATAAATCGTATATAAGCCCGATATCCGATTCCGTCATCCCTCGCACTTTATATTTTTGAGTTAATTTACTTATATCTATTTTTCTCATAGTTTTTTCATCACCAGTGCTACACACTCCACGTGGTGGGTTTTTGGAAACATATCCACCGGGGTGGCTTCGCGGGTAGTGTAGCCTAATTCTGTTAAAATTTCGCAGTCACGGGCAAGAGTTGACGCGTTACAGGAAACATAGACAATTTTTTTCGGGTTCATTTGAACGGCGTACTCCAGCACATCACGGCTGCAGCCCTTTCTGGGCGGATCAAGCACTATCACATCGGGTCGTATATCCCGTTCTTTCAGCATTTTTGCCGCAGCGCCTGCATCCATACAGTAAAACTCACAATTTTCGATTTTATTTAACTCTGCGTTTTTCTTGGCATCCTCTATCGCCTCAGGGACTATTTCCACGCCGATTACTTTTTTCGCTTTGTCAGCCATAGAAAGCCCTATTGTTCCTGCTCCGCAATAGAGGTCGAGCACCGTTTCACTGCCCGATAGTGAGGCATACTCAGCCGCTTTTTTGTAAAGCAGCTCTGCTGTGTCACGGTTGACCTGATAAAACGACAGCGGAGATATCCTCACACGCACACCGCAGAGAATATCCTCAATGCAGTCCTCGCCGCCGAGAGTTATACATTTTTTGCCCAATATCACGTTAGTCTTTTCTCGGTTTTCGTTAAGAATTACGCTTTTTACTCCCTCAATTTTAAAAAGCCTTTCGCAAAGAGGGTCGGAGTAGGGCAGTTTTGAGCCGTTTACCACAAGACAGACCATTATTTCTCCCGTGGCAAAGCCTTTTCTTATGTATATATGGCGAACAAGCCCTTGCCCTGTCTCTGCATCATAGGGCAAAATTTTGTATTCCGTCATCCAGCTTTTTACCGTATCAACGATATGGGCGAATTCCGTCGGTTGCAGTGCACAGTCGGCGGAGTTTATTATTCTGTGGCTCTTTTGAGCGTAAAAGCCTGCCACAATTCCATTATCAAAGCCAACGGGATACTGTGCTTTGTTGCGGTATCTGAGCGTGTTTGCCGTCACTATCTCGCGCACGGGAACGTTCATATGACCGATACGCAAAAAGGCATCCTTTACCCAGCCCGTTTTGATGCGCTTTTCCGCCTCATATGAAATATGCCTGAAGGAGCATCCGCCGCAGGAGCGAAAAGCCGTGCAGTCAACGTCAATTCTGTCCGGCGACGGGGTAATAATATCCTTAACAATTCCCACGGCGTACGTCTTTTTGACCTTGATTATATGTGCAGTAACCGTATCGCCCGCCGCCGTGCCCGATACGAACACAGCCATACCGTCAAAACGCCCTACGCCGCTGCCCTCAGACGTTACAGAGTCAATATGCAGTTGTATGTCCTGATTTTTACTAAGCGGCAAAGCCAACACCGTCCGTTATGTAAACAATAATTGAATTGACAAGAGTGATTTGCGAGAGATTTTTCGTCGTAAAAAGACGTAAAATTGCAGTAATACTTTGTGTATTGCAAAATTTTACAACGCATTTACGGCGGAAAAGGTTCGCAAAGCACCGCAGTCGCATTTAATCATTGTTTACTATAATTTAAGGATTATTCCCGTTACTGCTCCCAACGCAAGCCAAAAGGCAGGATGCAGTTTTTTGAGTTTTTTAATGAACATCAGCGCAAATGCGATTATTGAGATGATAATTACCTGCCACGCAAAAGCACCGTTCTGATAATACGTCTGCGAAACTATGCCGTACACGGCAAAAAGCACGATGGCGGTGACTATGGGTCTGATTCCGTAAAACGCCGATTTAACGTATTTATTTTCGGAAAAGGATTTTAAAAATCCTGCGATCAAAATTATCACTATTATTGACGGCACTACAAGTCCTGCAGTCGCTGTTATGCCGCCTAAAATACCGCCCACAAGTCCCATTTCTCTGTAACCTGCATTATATCCCGCATAGGTAGCCATATTTACGCCGATAGGTCCGGGTGTGCTCTCGCTTATGGCTATCATATCGGCAAGCTGTGTGGGAGTAAACCAGCCGTAATCACTGTTGGCAAGCTTTGAGAGAAACGGTATGGTGGCAGGACCTCCACCCACGGCGAAAAGTCCGATTTTGAAAAATTCCCAAAAGAGGTGCAAAAAAGTCATTTGTCGCGCGCCTCCCTAAACTTATTGATAAGTATGCCGATGACTGCACCGACGATCACTGTAAGTATGGGGGTAACGTCGAATACAAAGCTTAAAACGATACCGATTATGAATATCATTGCGGCAATTATATCCACAAGGCTTTTTCTTGCCAGCGTTATTACCGTATGCATTAAAAGTGCACAGACAACGGCTCTGATACCCATAAGGGCACTTGCGACGATTTGATATTCCATAAATTGCTGTAAAACTGCCGCGACCGCGATAATAATTATGAGCGACGGCGTGACCATTCCAACGGTTGCAAAAATGCCGCCCATCACGCCTGCCTGACTGTAGCCGATAAACGTTGCAGTGTTCACCGCGATAATTCCGGGGGTGCACTGACCGACCGCGTAATAGTCCAAGAGCTGTTCCTCTGTTGCCCATTTTCTTTTTGCGACTATTTCACGGGTCAACAGCGGGAGCATTGTCAGTCCGCCGCCGAAGGTCAAAACGCCTATTTTTGCAAAGGCCAAAAACAGACTTAAAAGTTTTTTAACCATTTCACTTCTCCTCGTGATATACTTTCTCAGTATTGACGCTCCACAAAGCCGTTTTATCCTTATTTCCCGATAAAATGTTATCAACAGCACAAAAAGCCGTCGCCATTGAGTGGTCCATGTTGTTATATCGGTGCTGACCGTTCCTGCCCACACAGAAAAGGTTGCCAAAAGTGTTTAGATAATTTATAACTACAGGCAACTCGTCATAGCTGTCAAAATATGCAGGGTAAGCCTTTTGTACCCTCTCGACGTGACAGTCGCGAACATTTCCCGCCTCCAAAATTCCTATTTCTACAAGTTCTTTTTCGGCAAGGTCACGAAGTTCACTGTCACTCATATTCCAAAGCCCGTCGCCCTCGCGGCAAAAGTATTCAAGCCCCAAAAAAACGGTATTTTGAAAATCCTTCACCATATACGGCGACCAGTTGTTAAAAATCTGCACACGTCCTAACTTTACAGAGCGATCCTGAACGTATATCCAGCAGTCGGGGATAATATCCCCCACCGTTTTGAGCTTTGTCTCATTTTTCACGGCAAGCTTATTTATTAATAAACCGACTGTTAAAAAGTCACGGTAGGGCAAATCATCTGCAATTTTCCGTACACTGTCGGGACAGTCGTCGAAGCCGTTTATTAAATCCTTTATTGCCATAGAGGAGATAAAAATATCCCCCGTAATCATAAGTCTTTCGCCGTTTTTTTCATATTCCACAGCGGAAATTTTTCCGTTTTCGGTACAGATTTTCTTGACCTCGGCAGAGAATATTATTTCCCCGCCACGGTCGGTAAGTTCATCCGCCGCCGCCTGCCACATCTGACCCGGACCGAATTTGGGATATTTGAATTCTTCAATGAGCGACGTTTCGTTTGATTTTTTACCTAATGCTTTTTTCAGGGTATCCCTTAAAAGTGCGGTTACGGACAGCCCCTTGACCCGCTGTGCTCCCCAGTCGGCAGAAATATCACGCGGATGTCTGCCCCAAAGTTTTTCGGTGTAGCTCTCAAAAAACATTGAATAAAGCTCTTTACCGAAGCGGTTTATATAAAAGTTTTCAAGATTATCCTCATTTTTCTTGTGTACCATCGACACACCGTATGAAAAAACCGACCTAACTGTGGAAGAAAATCCCATATTTATAAAGGTCTGCGGTTTTACCGTTACGGGATAGTCAAAAAACTTCTTTTTAAAATATATTCTTGAGACTCTGCGGCGCTTTAAAAAGACCTTGTCCTGTGTCTCGGGGTCAGCGGTACCGTCAAACTCCTTTTTCGTATTCGTAATTATATCATCCGCCGAAGGACTGCCCTGATTCGGTAAAAGACTCTCCCACCAACGGTTTACGCGCTCGTCCTTTGAAAAAAAGCGGTGACCGCCCATATCCATACGGTTACCGTTATGGACTGCTGTACGCGAAATTCCGCCCACGGTGTCCGATTTCTCAAGCACTGTGACCGAATATTCGCCGCTTTGTCTCAAAAGCTCCAGTCCGGCAGTCAAACCCGCAGGACCTGCGCCGATGATAATTACTTTTTTCATTGGTTATCGCCGCTCCAAAAAATATAGTCTGAAATAAGTATTGCTCTTACGGGCGCTGCCTCAGCGCCGCTGATTTTTATGGGCGCGGCGGAGAGAAAATAGTCACCCGGTGAAACAGAGTCAAGATCAAGATTTTCAAGCACAGCAATGTTATCCAGCATAAGCATACGGTGGCTTCTGCCGTCGGAACCTTCAGGCTCAACGGTCAAAGCGTCCGTGCCTACAAGATAATAGCCCATGTAGCTGAGCTCCGATGCCGCCGACTCGTGCAAAAATGCTTTACCGCCCGACTTTATAAGCACTCTTTTCGTATTTCTCGGGAAATATTCTTCAACGTATGAGCCTGTTATAAGTATCGGCGGAACCTCAACCACAACGCACGGCCCGAAAAATGCGTCCGGCGGTACGGTGCAGATATCGTTGCCGTCAGGCAAAAAATGCAAGGGTGCATCCATGTGAGTGCCATTGTGCAGGCACATACTTATTTTGCTCAGATTATACTCGGAATTTTCATCAATTTTTTGAACCCGCTCAAGTTTTGGTGCAGGATCGCCCTTGAAAACCTCAGCGGTCATTACATCCCTTGAAATATCAATAAATTTCACACGCGTCACCTCTGATTTTTACCGTATCATAGCTATTAAATAATTGTACCATATTCTTAAAAGCAATTCAATGAAAAAAGCAGTATATTTCCCGTTAAAAAGCAAGAGGGACAGAAAGTATCTTTCCGTCCCTCTTATTTATATTTAGTTATCTTGCAACTATATTGACAAGTCTGCCCTTGACGTAAATTTCTTTAATGATATTTTTGCCGTCAAGCTCGGCTTTTATCTTTTCGTCGGCCTTTGCAAGTGCAATAGCATCTGCCTGCTCGATATCGGCAGGTACGTTGATTTTTGCACGGACCTTTCCGTTTATCTGAACGGCTATCTCAATAGTCTCGTCAACACATTTTGTCTCGTCGTAGGACGGCCATTCGCCGTCGGAAGCCAACATATCGCCGAAACCGCATTTTTCCCACATTTCCTCAGTAACGTGAGGAGCAAAGGGGTTTGTGAGAACAAGCAGCGTTTTAAGCTCTGCACGGTTGATGGCACCCTTGTCGTAAATCGCGTTGAGAAGCGTCATAAGAGCCGCTATTGCCGTGTTGTATTTGAGGGTTTCAATGTCCTCGGTGACCTTTTTAACGGTCTTGTGGAATGAGGATGAAAGCTCTGCCGAATACTCATCGCCGTCGGTAAGAATATCCTGCAAATTCCAAATTCTGTCGATAAAGCGTTTACAGCCCTTAACGCTGCTCTCCGACCAGGGAGCCGCCTTTTCGTAGTCACCCATAAACAGAACGTAGGTGCGAAGCACGTCTGCGCCGAAGGCCTCAACCACCTCGTTGGGATCGATAACGTTTCCGCGTGATTTGCTCATTTTCACGCCGTCGGGACCTAAGATAAGACCCTGCGCCGTTCTTTTTGCATACGGTTCTTCGTAAGGCACAACGCCCAAATCGTAAAGGAATTTATACCAAAAACGTGAATAGATAAGGTGGCGTGTAACGTGCTCCATACCGCCGTTATACCAATCAACGGGCATCCAATATTTAAGCTTTTCGGCATTTGCAAATTCGTCGTCGTTGTGGGGGTCGACGTAGCGCAGGAAATACCAAGATGAGCCCGCCCACTGAGGCATTGTGTCGGTCTCACGTTTTGCATCCGCTCCGCACTTGGGACATTTGCAGTTGACGTATGAGTCGATTTTTGCAAGAGGACTTTCGCCGTCCGTTCCCGGCTCAAAATTCTGCATCTCGGGGAGTCTCAACGGAAGCTCATCATAGGGAACAGCCACCATTCCGCAGTGGGGACAGTGAACTATAGGGATAGGCTCGCCCCAATAACGCTGACGGTTGAACGCCCAGTCCTTCATCTTGTACTGAACGCCGCCCTCGCCGATGCCTTTTTCCTGCAAGTGGTCTATCATTTTGGCAATGGAGTCTTTTTTATTGTCCATACCGTTGAGGAAGCCTGAATTCACCATTTCGCCGTCACCGGTATATGCCGCAGTGCTTATATCGCCGCCCTTTATGACCTCGATTATGTCAATGCCGAATTTTTTTGCAAAATCGTAGTCGCGGTCGTCGTGCGCGGGAACAGCCATAATAGCGCCCGTGCCGTAGCCCATCATAACGTAATCCGATATGTAGATCGGAATATCCTTTCCGTTGACGGGATTCTTTGCCGTGATTCCGCTGATTTTAACGCCTGTTTTATCTTTGACAAGCTGTGTACGCTCGAACTCGGTCTTTTTGGCACACTCTGCACGGTAAGCGAGAATTTCGTCCATATTGCCGATTTTTTCGCTGTATTTGTCAATAAGCGGATGCTCGGGAGCCATTACCATAAAGGTCACGCCGAAAAGTGTGTCGGGACGGGTGGTATAAATTCTCAATTCCTCGGGGATCTCGTTAAGTCCGAAATTGACGAACGCACCGCGGGATTTGCCTATCCAGTTGACCTGCTGCAGCTTGATATTTGGCAGGTAGTCTACTTTTTCAAGTCCCTCTAAAAGCTTGTCGGCATATTCGGTAATGCGAAGATACCAAACGTCCTTTGCCTTCTGAACCACGTCGCTGTGGCAGATGTCGCACTTGCCGCCCTGTGAGTCCTCGTTGGAAAGGACGACCTTGCAGGAGGGGCAGTAGTTTACAAGTGTCTTGTCACGGAAGGCCAAGCCCTTTTCAAACATTTTGAGGAATATCCACTGGGTCCATTTATAATATTTTTCGTCCGTGGTATCGATTACTCTGTTCCAGTCAAAAGAAAAACCGACTTTTTTAAGCTGACCCGTGAATTTTTCAATATTGATGTCCGTCACCTTGCGAGGGTGAATGCCCGTTTTTATGGCATAATTCTCTGTGGGCAGACCGTATGCATCAAAGCCGATGGGAAAAAGTACGTTGTAGCCCTGTAACCGCCTTTTTCTTGAGACGACCTCAAGTCCGCTGTACGCCTTTATGTGACCCACGTGCATTCCTGCTCCGCTGGGATAGGGAAACTCCACAAGTCCGTAAAATTTAGGCTTGTCGGAGTCGTCCTGAGCGTTGAAAACGCCTGCCTCCTCCCATTTTTTCTGCCATTTTTCTTCGATTTGTTTAAAATTGTATTCCATATATGCCAAACCTTCTTTGAAGTGTATTTTTTACTCGCTAATGTATTCACTGATGTCCATATCGGTGGCATCCGCCCAAAGATGCTCAAGATTAAAATGCTCACGCTGATCGGCGGTGAAAAGGTGTACTATCACCGTGCCGTAATCAAGGAGTATCCAGCCTGTGGCTTTACCCTCGATATGACCGGGCTCAACGCCCAGCTGTGACAGTCTGTCCTCAACCTCGTCGGCAAGGGAACGCAGATGTGTGCCCGAAGTACCCGTTGCGATAACAAAGTAGTCGGCGACCACCGTTAAATCGGTTATTTCAAGTGATTTTATATCCGTCGCTTTCTTTTTGTCAAGAGTTTCGACGATATTTTTAAGAA
Organism: Oscillospiraceae bacterium; assembly: GCA_022508805.1. Taxonomy (GTDB): domain Bacteria; phylum Bacillota; class Clostridia; order Oscillospirales; family Acutalibacteraceae; genus Fimenecus. The sequence continues at coordinate 55,200 of JAFLUM010000010.1, forward strand.
GCTCTTTTCTATCCATAATCATTTTATCCTTTCCACTAAATGATTGTATGCTTTTACCGTGTCAAGATGAATCGGTCTGTTTTTGCGGGCGTTATCCTCAATTGTGAAGGACAGTCCGCGAAGTACCGCTTTATCCAAATCTTTTTCTGCCAATTCCCGAACCTCAGCCACATCAGGATATTCTCTGTCCTCAGAGGTAAGGTCGGCAACGTAAATAATTTTTTCAAGAAGCGTCATATTTTCTCTGCCCGTGGTGTGATACCTTACGGCGGAAAGTATCTCGTTGTCGGTCACACCCAGCTCTGTTCGCAAATATGCCTCGCCCGCCGCGGCGTGGAGCGTTACGGTTATCTTTTTTTCACTGTCAGTGAGAGCAGTTCCGCCGTTCTCGATGATTTTTATCATACTCTCGGGCGGTTCATAACGCATAATGTCGTGTATAAGCCCCGCCGTGTACGCTTTTTCACTGTCCGAATCATAGATTTCTGCAAGCCTTTTCGCCTGCTCGGCAACGCATATAGAATGATAAAGCCGCCCCGGAGTAAGCCGCTTTTTGAGTATTTCGAGAAATTCACCGTTTCTTTGCGTATCCATACAGTCCGCGACTCTCCATATATTCAATAATTTCCGGCTCCACATAGCCGTAAACGCTCTTACCCTTGCTTATCATATCACGTATCTCGCCGGAGCTTATAATATACGCATCCATAGGCGAGATATGTATATTCTTGCCGTCAAGTCCGTTAATATATATTCCCAACCGCTCAAAGGCGTATGCGCGAAGTACCTTTACGCTGTCCTCCGTATTGCGGGAGGCAACACAAACGGTACATTTTTCCAAAATTTCCCTGTGCTTATACCACTTGTGGAATATTAAAAACATATCGGACCCGATTATTAAGTACAGTTTGTCATTGGGATATTTTTTTATCAGCTCGTCCACGGTATAAATAGTATAGCTGTCGCTTTCCCTATCCATTTCGACGGTGCTGACCTCAAATTTAGGGTCACGGAACGCCATACGGCACATATTAAGTCTATCTTGGTTGTCCGCCAAATCGTCACACCGCTTATGTGTGGGGACTTTGTTGGGTATTATGAGAACCTTGTCAAGCTCCAGCTCCGCCGCCAGCTTTTCTATCATTCTCGCGTGTCCCTTATGCGGTGGATTGAATGTGCCGCCGAAAATACCGATTTTCATCTGCTTTTGCCCTTCTTTTCGTCCTTATGAAGCTCGGGATTATATCTGTAAAAAATCATACTGCCGCCCACAACGCCCACACATTCACTGTTTGTCTCCTCGGCAAGACACGCCGCAACCTCTTTCGGTTTTTGTGGACTTGTCTCTAAAAGCACCTTTATTTTTATAAGCTCACGGGCAGTCAGTGCATCGTCAGTCTGCTTGATAAGTGCATCGGAGATTCCTCCCTTACCCACCTGAAACAGGGGCTGTAAGCCGTTCGCCTGCCCTCTGAGCCTTGCTCGTTCTTTACTGGTCATTTGCTTTCTCCTATATACTTTGGTAACTCTTCCACGAATTTTCTAAGTGCATTTCCTCGGTGACTGATTTTGTCCTTTTCCTCGGCAGACAGTTCTCCGAAGGTCTTTTCACCCACTAAGAATACAGGGTCATAGCCGAACCCTCCGCTGCCGTGTTCTTCAAAAGCAATAACGCCTTCACACTCTCCGCGAACGGTAAAATGTCTGCCGTCGGGGAAGCAGCAGCAAACGGCGCTTACGAATCTTGCGGTTCTCTTTTCGGTAGGTACGCCGCTAAGCTCGCCTAAAAGCTTTTCGATGTTTTTCTTATCGTTTCCGTGGTCGCCGCTGTACCGTGCCGAGTAAACTCCCGGGGCTCCGTCAAGATAATCCACCGAAAGACCCGAATCATCGGCAACGCAGACCATTCCGCTCTCTTTACAGCCGCTGTCCGCCTTTAAAAATGCGTTCTCCTCAAAAGTAGTACCCGTTTCCTCAACATCCGATAAGTCTATTCCCGCCATATCGGCAGTGAGCACCCGTATACCGAGCGGCTCCAAAATCCTTTGAAGCTCCGCCTGTTTTTTCATATTATGAGTTGCGATTAAAAAGTCCAAAGAATCTCCTCTTCTCTTTCTTTTTCTCAGTTTCTTCTTCGATATTTTCCTCTTCGGTTATCTCTTCTTGCGGTTCGTCTTCCGCAATTGTCTCCTCAACTCCGTCTATATCTGCCGCAGTGTCATCGGCGGTTTGTTCTTCGTATTGTACGGATGCGTTTTCTTCCTGTTCGGATATTTCACCGTCGCCTTCAGAGCTTTCTTTAACTTCTGCGACGGGTTCATCCGTATCATCTTCTTCCCTATAATCTATTTTGTCGAACAGTCCGTCGGCAAAAGCGGCAGGATTAAATGGCTGCAGGTCGTCTATTTTTTCGCCCACACCGATGAATTTTACGGGTATTCCCAATTCATTCTTTATTGCCAGCACCACGCCGCCGCGAGCCGTTCCGTCAAGCTTTGTGAGCACGATTCCCGTTATGTCGGCGACCGTTTTAAACTCTCTTGCCTGATTTACGGCATTCTGTCCTGTGGTAGCATCAAGGACTAAAAGCACCTCGCGGTCGGAATAGGGCAGCTCACGGTCGATAACGCGGTAAATTTTGTTAAGCTCATCCATAAGATTTTTCTTGTTATGGAGTCTGCCTGCCGTGTCGATTATAACTATCTCGCTGTCCCTTGCCTTTGCGGCATTTATGGTGTCAAAAACCACCGCCGCAGGGTCAGCGCCCTCTTTATGTCTGATTATATCCACCCCTGCGCGCTCCGCCCAGACCTGTAGCTGGTCGATAGCCGCCGCGCGGAAGGTGTCAGCCGCGCCGAGGATAACCTTTTTGCCCTGCGACTTATACATCATAGCCATTTTGCCGATGGTGGTCGTTTTTCCCGCCCCGTTTACGCCGATAAGCAGTATTATTGACGGCACGGTGAGAAGTCCCATATCCTCGCCGCCGTAAAGCATTTCGGCAACGATGTCCTTTATCTTTTGACGGATGAGGTCGGAGGACTTGAGCTTGCCTTTTGCCGCCTCCGCACGAAGTCGCTCGGTTATCTCCACCGCCGTGGTGACACCCACGTCGCCCATTACCAGTATTTCTTCCAGCTCCGTGTATAAATCGTCGGTTATCTCGTCAAAGCTGTCAAGCATATCGTCAATGGCTCCTGCCATTTTATTGCGTGTTTTTGTCAGTCCGAAATTTATTTTTTTGAAAATTCCCATTGCCGTACTCCTTTCGGAAATATCTTATGCTAAGCCCAGTTTCCGCGCCATTTCGGCGGTTTGCAGCTCGAGGATCTTTGAAACGCCCTCTTCCTGCATTGTTACGCCGTAGAGCATATCCGCCTCTTCCATTGTGCCGCGGCGGTGAGTTATAAGTATAAACTGTGTGTTCTTGGTCATTCGGCGAACGTACTGAGCGTAACGTGCCACGTTGACATCGTCAAGAGCCGCCTCGACCTCGTCAAAAATTACGAAGGGAGCGGGCGTGACCTTAAGTATTGCGAACAGCAGCGCGATAGCCGAAAGTCCCTTTTCTCCGCCTGAAAGCAAATTGATGTTCTGCACGTTTTTGCCCGGCGGCTGAACCTTTATCTCGATATCGCATTCAAGTATGTTCATCTCGTCCTCAAGCACCAGCTCCGCTCTTCCGCCGCCGAAAAGCTCCGAGAAGGTCTCTCCGAAGGACACGTTGATTTTTTGGAACTGCTCGCGGAACTGAATACTCATTTTCGTGGTCAGGTCGTCGATAAGCTTTAGAAGCTCTGCTTTCGATTTTTCCACGTCGCCTATCTGCTCCGACATAAACTCATACCGTTCGGATACCTCTTTGTACTCGTCAATAGCCGAAACATTGACACTGCCAAGCCCTCTTATCTCATTTTTAAGGGATGCCAGGCGTGTTCTTGCCTCACCGATATTTTCGATAACTATCTCGAGAGCCGCCGCCTCACGGCGGGTGAGCTGATATTCGTCATAAAGCTTTGAGTTAAAGTCCTCGAACTCGTTGAGCATAGCCGCTTTGCGCTCCTCAAGACGGGCTAACTCGCCGCTGACACGCTCACGCTCGGATGATTTTTCTTTTTCGAGATTTCTAAGATCTGTGCTCTCTTTTTCAAGCTGTTCACGCTGTGACAAAAGGTCGTCAACAGACGCTTTTGCGCCCGCGCTCTGACTCCTCAACTCCTCAGCTGAGGCATTCAGGCTCTCAATATCCTTAGAGAGCCAAATATTTTTATTTTTAAAGCCTTCGATTTCGGCGTCCAGCTCCTCAATACGGGAGCTGTGTGAGGTCTTGCGCACGGTAAGACGGCGGATATTGTCGTCGGCAGACTCCGCATCCTTTTGGTAACCCAAAATCAGGAGCCTTATATTCTCGGCGTTTTGCGAAAGCTCCTCGCGGTTTTTAGCAAGGCTCTCCATATCGCCGCTGACATTTTCAAGCTCTTTTTCTTTTTCGGCAAGACTCTTTGTAAGCTCCTCGACCTTTTCCCGTGCCGCAAAGCTTTCTGTATTTATTTTTTCGATTCGCCCGTTTAAAATTTTCTCTTCGGTGAGCAGTTCGTCTGCCGCACCCTGAGCCGTATCGTACTGCTCACAGGCAAGCTTATACTCACCCTCAAGCCTTATTTTTTCCTCATTGGCGGAAAGTATGTCACCCTCAATACCGTTTAAATCGGCAACTGCCGCCGCAAGCTCAGCGCCCAGCGCCCTTTGCGCGGCTTCCAATGTCTGTTTTTTATCCTCGAGGGTCTTTACATCGGCTTTGAGTCGCTCGATCTCATTTCCGCGGCTCAGCATTCCGACGCCGTGAGCCTTACTGCCGCCCGTCATTGAGCCGCCTGCGTTTATGACCTGACCGTCAAGAGTGACGATTTTAAAGCGGTTGTTATATTTTTTAGCCATAGTCACGGCGGAATCCATATCGTCACAGATAACCGTTTTTGCAAGCAGGTTTTCGATTATATCCCCGTATTTTTTATCGGCAGTCACAAGCTTTGACGCTATGCTGACAAAGCCGTAGCAGTCGTCAAGTCCCTTTTCGTCAAGACTCCTCACTCTTATTGCTGTAAGCGGCAAAAACGTGGCTCTGCCGCCGTGTGTCTCTTTAAGAAACGCTATGGCTCGCTTTGCATCGTTCTCGCTGTCGACTACAACATTCTGAATAGCCGCTCCAAGCGCTGTTTCAACGGCAACGGAATATTTATCCTTGACCGTTATAAGCTGTGACAGCGGTCCGTGAATACCGCGCAGAGCACCGCGTTTTTTCTCGCGCATAACGCTCCTGACCGAGCCCTGATAGCCTTCCATATTCTTTTCAAGGTCGTCGAGCACACGGATTCGCTCGTTTTTGCGCTGAATGTCACTGTCCAGCACGGCAATATCCGACTTTAATTTCTCGTTTTTCTCGGTTCTGGTACCGACCTTTATACGGTAACCCTCCACGGCGTTTTTCAGTCCGCTGATTTTATCAATACACTCATTGAGTGCAATTTCGGCATCGGTCCGTTTTGCCGTCAGCTCTTTAACCGTTTCGTTTCGGTTACCCAGTGCTTCGCTCAAAGAGTCAAGACGTGCTTTTATCTCGTCAATTTGCGAACCCGCCGTTTCGCTTATAACGCGGTTATCCGCAAGGCTCATTGTAAGCAGTGATATTTCCTTTGAAAGTTCGGCGGAGAGATTTGTTATCTCGTCATTTTCCGTTCTGACCTTTTCAATCGCCTCAAGCTCTGCAGCAAGTCTTTCTTCAGCGGCTTTAAGTCCCTTTTGAGCCGATTCCTTTTGTTCCTCGGCGGCAGTTATCTGAGCGTCAATATCCGTTCCGCTCTCATTTTCAAGTGCTTTGTCCTTTTCGAGCCTTTCTATGGACTCGAGGTTATGGGCGATAGAGTTTTCATAGACCTTCGCCTGAGCCAAAAGCTCTGCCGCCTGCTCCTCAAAATGAGACGATGAATTCCTAACCTCTTCGATTCTTACGTTTATCTCACGGGTGCTTTCCAAAATCCCGTTCATTTTTTCTTCCGTTTCGGAAAGCTGTTTTTGCGCACTTTCATACTGTGCAGATGCAATGTCTATTTTTCTGTCCTGCTCTTTGAGCCGTTCCTGTAATTTTTCAATATTGTTAAGCCAAATGCCGATTTCAAGTCTTTTGCGCTCCTCGGCAAGCACCAAGAATTTTTGCGCTTTTTCGCTCTGTAATTTTAACGGTCCTACCCGACTTTCAAGCTCCGTTAAAATATCACGCAGACGGACAAGATTTTCCTCCGCCTGTGAAAGCCTTTTGAGAGCGTCTCCCCGTCTGTAGCGAAAATGGGATATTCCTGCCGCCTCCTCAAACATTTCACGGCGTTCGCCCGATTTTGAGGATATTAGCTCGGCTATTTTGCCCTGGCTGACCATAGAGTATCCGTCACGACCCAGACCCGTGTCCATAAAAAGCTCGTTTATATCACGGAGTCTTACGGAGTCGCCGTTGATTTTATATTCACTGTCGCCCGAACGGTAAAAACGCCGTGTAATGCTGACCTCGTCCTTATCAATACTGAGACTTCTGTCGCTGTTATCAAGGCACAAGGTGACCTCCGCAAAGCCCGTTGCTCTGCGAAGTGAAGTTCCGCTGAATATGACGTCCTCCATTTTGGAGCCGCGCAGACTTTTAGTGGACTGCTCGCCCAGCACCCAACGAACCGCGTCGGAAATGTTGCTCTTTCCGCTGCCGTTGGGACCTACTACGCCTGTGATGCCCTTATTGAATTGAAGAACTGTTTTGTCGGGGCAGGATTTAAAGCCCTGCATTGTTATGGATTTTAAAATCATACGGTTTGTGCGACCTCAACTTCAAAGTCTTGTAAAGAATTCTTACCCTTTATTTTACAATAAAAGCCATCGTTTTTCAATGCTTTTTCGTTTCTTTTATTCTGTCCTTTTGCCTTTGACAAGGCTTTTTCGGGTACAAAAATATCGTATTCACATTCTTTGTTTCTGTTCTTTAGTGCCTCACGCATTTTTTGAAGATATATATGTCCCTCACACAGCTCGCGGAAGGCCGGATGATATGCTCCGCCAAGCATATCCGCCTCCAAGGTCTCACTGCTGTGCAGTCCCAATTTAATAACGCGTATTCCCTCGTTTTCGAACATCTGCAAAAGCTCGGCACAAAGGGAAACACTCTCTTCCGCATTCGGCGGAGTGTACTCACCCTTTAGATACAATTCGCCGAGATATGTATTTTTAAGCACCACCGTCGGGTAAATTCTGACCGTGTCGGGATGAAGGTCGATTATCCTCATCGCCGTGAGCCTATCTTTTTCAAAACTGCTTTTATAAAGCCCCGTCATCATCTGAAGTCCTAAAGAAAATCCGTATTCTCTTATGAGCGCGGACGACTCACACACCTGCCCGGCAGTATGCCCACGGTGGTTGTGAAGTAAAACGCTGTCATCCATACTCTGCGCACCAAGCTCAATGGCAGTTACACCGTAATTTTTGAGAATGTCCAATATTTCGCGGTCAATGCAGTCGGGACGGGTGGATATACGGATACCCGCAAAACCGTAAATGTCCGAAAAATGCTTTGCGGCGGTCAGCAGGGAAAGCATATACCCCCGCTCGATCGCCGTAAAGCTTCCGCCGAAAAACGCAATTTCAGTGCTTTTCGGCTCTATATTATGATTTATTGCCGTTTTCACGGCATCGGCAACGTCCTTTTCCGTGGCAGGAACGGTTTGACCGCTTATGGCACGCTGATTGCAAAAACTGCAGTCATTGGGACAGCCCTTATGCGGCACAAAAATGCTTATATTGGCGCGCCTCATAAGCCCATCAGCTCCAAGGCCGATCTTGCCGCCTCCTGCTCGGCGCGTTTTTTACTGCTGCCCACGCCACGACCTATAACATTGCTGTTGAGATGCACCTCAACGGTGAACTGCTTGTTGTGGTCGGGTCCGCTTTCGCCCGTGACGATATATTCAAATTTTTCGGTGGGATTTTGCTGTAAAACCTCTTGCAATATGCTTTTATAGTCCTTGAAAACACGCTGTGTCTCGGTGGCGGTCTCAATAAAGGGCAGAACAAATTTTTTCGCTTCCTCTATGCCGCCGTCAAGATAGACAGCCGCCAAGAGAGCCTCAAAGGCATCGGATACCACCGACGGTCTGTGTCTGCCGCCTGTGCGTTCCTCTCCTTTACCCAGCTTTATCATATCGCCCAAGCCTATTTTTTCGGCATAGCCGAAAAGTGTCTTTTCACACACGGCGTATGCACGTTTTTTCGTGAGCTCGCCCTCGGGATTGTTCTTGTAATGCTCAAAAAGATACTCCGCCGTGATAAAGCCCAGCACGGAATCCCCCAAGAATTCAAGGCGTTCGTTGTCAAGTCCCGTGCCGTTTTCGTTGGCATAGGAAGAATGTGTCAACGCCCTGTCAAGCAGAGCAGTGTTCTTGAATTTGTATCCGATTTTTTTCTCGAAATCCGTCATATTCACGGTTTCGCTTCCTTTCAACATTTATAGGCTTAATTCAGCTACTGCTTTCTCAAGACTTTTCATTGCCCTGTCGGCTAATTCAGCGTAGCGCAACTGCTTGTCCCTTATTTTTTCACTTAGCGGCGGTAAAACACCGAAATTTGCGCCCATCGGCTGAAAATTCTTTACCGTACCGTCACTTATGTAACGGCTGAGTGCCCCTATCATAGTGTCCTCGGGCAGAATAACCGTATCTTCACCGCGAAGCCTTCGGGCAAGATTCAGCCCTGCCATAAGTCCGCTTGCCGCCGATTCCATATACCCCTCGACACCCGTTATCTGACCGCCGAAAAACAAAAGCGGATTATTTTTCATACTGAAATCGCCGTTTAAAAGCCGCGGCGAATCAATAAACGTGTTGCGGTGCATTACGCCGCACCGCACAAATTCTGCATTTTTCAGCGCGGGGAACATTGAAAAAACTCTTTTTTGCTCGCCGAATTTAAGATTAGTCTGAAATCCCACAAGATTATACATATTGCCGTCGCGATTTTCTTTTCGCAACTGTAAATTCGCCCACGGTCTGTGCCCTGTTCGGGGGTCCGTAAGTCCCACAGGCTTCAGCGGTCCGTAACGCATGGTGTCTTTGCCTCGGCTTGCCAAAACCTCTATGGGCATACATCCCTCATACACATCCTTGCGTTTATCAAAGGAGTGGACATCAGCGCTTTCGGCGGTTATTATCGCCTCGTAAAACGCCTCGTATTCTTCTTTATTCATCGGGCAGTTTATATAATCTCCGCCGCCTCGGTCATAACGTGACTGTACGAACGCACAGGACATATCAATGCTTTGGGCGCTGACTATAGGCGCCGCCGCATCATAAAAGGACAGTCCTTCACCGCAAAGCTCACGTATTGTTTTAGATATTCTCTCACTTGCCAACGGTCCTGCGCAAATAACGACGCCATCAGCCTTTGGAAGCTTTGTTATCTCTTTGGCTATGAGAGTTATATTTTCATCTGCCAGTATTTTGTCCGTTATTATCCGTGAAAATTCAAAGCGGTCAACGGCAAGCGCTCCGCCTGCATCCACCTTACATTCATACGCAGTTTCAACGCATATTGAGCCTAAATATGCCATTTCTGCCTTTAAAAGTCCTGCGGCGGAATTCAGTCTTTCGGCTTTCAGAGAATTTGAGCATACGAGCTCTGCCAAGGTGTCCAGCTTGTGCGCAGGGGATTTATTAAGCGGCTTTTGCTCGTATAAATCGACCTGTATTCCGCTGCGTGAAAGCGCGTGGGCACATTCCACGCCCGCAAGTCCGCCGCCTATAACAGCCGCTCTCATTATTCTTCCTCTTTCGTCTTTCTTTTTCTCTCGGCCTTTTTCTCAAAGCCGCAACCCTCGTTAAGGCAGGCTATAACGCCGCCCTTGCGCTTGAAAAGGGATTTTCCGCACTGGGGGCAGAGGTCGTCGGTAGGCTTATCCCACGTCATAAAGTTACATTCAGGGTAATTTGAGCAGCCGTAAAAGGTGTAGCCGCGTTTTGATTTTTTCTCAATGATCTTGCCTCCGCACACGGGACAAAGCGCCTTTGTCTCCGTCACAAGGGGCTTGGCGTTTTTACATTCGGGGTATCCGGGGCAGGCAAGGAATTTGCCGTATCTGCCTGTCTTGATGACCATATTCCTGCCGCATTTTTCGCACTTTATGTCCGTCTCGTCCTCCTGAAGTCTTATTTTGACGCCTTTCATCTCCTCTTTTACCTTTGAAAGAGTACCGCTGAAATCGTCATAAAACTCGTGGAGCATTTTAACGTAATCTATCTGTCCGTTTTCAACCTCGTCAAGCTGTGATTCCATACCTGCCGTAAACTTGACGTTGACTATTTTTGGAAATTTATCCTTTAACAGCTTTGTGGTAGCCTCACCAAGCTCCGTGGGCTTTAACTGCTTTTGCTCGCGCACCACGTATTCCCTCGCAGTTATGGTAGATATAATTGAGGCATACGTTGACGGTCTACCCACGCCTGTTTCTTCAAGGGTTTTAATAAGTGATGCCTCAGTATATCTTGCAGGGGGCTGAGTAAAGTGCTGATTGGGTGACAGCTCTTTAAGCTTGATATCGTCGCCCTCAGAAAGCTTCGGAAGCTTACCCTCCGCCTCCTCGTCCTCGTCGGTTCCGCTCTCATAAAGACGGGTATAGCCGTCAAAGCGGACTGAATATCCGCTTGCCGCAAAAATCAGAAACCTGCCGTTATTTTTATCCTCGTCATTTTCGCCGCGAATCTCTGCCTTAACGGTATCCTGCACGCAGTTTGCCATAAGGCTTGCCATAAAGCGTTTCCAAATAAGATTATACAGCTTATACTGCTCGGCGGTAAGGCTCGCCTTGGCAATTTCGGGGGTGATCTCCATCATAGAGGGGCGGATAGCCTCGTGACCGTCTTGGGCATTTGCACGGGATTTATAATAACGGGGCTTTTCGGGGAGATATTCTTCACCGAAGGTATTTTTGATATATTCGTTACCTGCCGCTCTCGCCTCTTCTGAAATGCGCAGTGAGTCAGTTCTCATATATGTGATAAGACCCACCGAGCCGAAGCCTTGAATCTCCACGCCTTCATAAAGCTCCTGGGCTATCTTCATAGTTCTTCTTGCCTGAAAATTCAGCTTTCTTGAAGCCTCCTGCTGCATTGTGGAGGTGGTAAAGGGAGGAGCCGGCTGGCGGCGTCTTACGCCTTTTTTGACGGATGATACGGTGAATTTTGCTCCGTCAAGACGGCTTAGATATTCGTCGGACTGCTCTTTATTCGTTATCTTCACCTTGCCGTTTTCATCGCCCGAAAGTGTCGCCGTAAAAGCCTTTCGTGAGGAGGGAGCCAGCATTTTGGCATCAATTGTCCAATACTCCTCGGGCACAAAGGCTCTTATCTCATTCTCACGGTCAACCACAAGTCGAACAGCCACTGACTGCACACGTCCGGCAGACAGTCCACGTCTTATTTTTTGTGAAATAAAGGGACTCAAGGTATAACCAACCAGGCGGTCGAGAATACGACGTGCCTGCTGGGCGTTTACAAGGTCAAGGTCGATTTTTTCAGGAGCCGAGATGCCCTTTGTAACGCTGTTTTTATTTATTTCGTTGAATTTTACACGGTTATTCTCGTTCATATCAAGGTCTAAAAGCGTTGCAAGATGCCAGGAGATAGCCTCACCCTCACGGTCCGGGTCGGCGGCAAGAATAACGCCGTCAGAGCCCTCTGCCAGCTCTTTAAGCTCTTTAACAAGCTTTTCTTTACCCTTTATAACCGTGTATTTGGGAGCAAAATCGTTTTTTACGTCCACGCTCAGCTTTGCGGCAGGCAAATCCCGCACATGGCCCTTTGAGGAAACGACCTTGTAGCCGCTGCCCAAATATTTTTGTATACTTTTCGCCTTTGACGGCGACTCAACTATTACAAGCTTTGACATATATCATCTTCCTATTTTATAACGTCTGCCGCTCAGCTGAACGGCAAGACCGTAGATCTCAAGTTCGGTAAGCGCTGACAGCGCAGATTCTGCGGAAAGTCCGCATATACTTATTATTTCGTCCACGTGGAGGGGCTCATCGCCGATTACCCCGTAAACCTCCGCAGCATTTTTTGTGAGATACTGCGGTGTTTCTCTTTTCACGGTGTTTACTGTGAGCTTATCCTCTTTTTTCGTGGATTTTTCCACCTTTGGATTGGCGGTTTTTTCCGGCTTTTTTTGAGTTAAATATTTTTGCGCTCTTTTGATTATTTCATCGTCGGGAAAGCGGTCGTCAATATTCAGTCTATCAAAATACCGATTACAATATTCCTCTAAAATATCGTTGGGCGAAAAAACCGCCTTTGCACCGTTGCGGATAAGATTATTCGTACCCAAAAACGATGAGCTGACTAAATCACCGGGGACTGCGAATACGTCTCGTCCCTGTTCGGCGGCAAGCCTTGCGGTAATCAGCGAGCCGCTTCTCTCGCCGGCTTCAACAACGACAGTGCCCAAAGTAATACCTGAAATAATTCTGTTTCTCAACGGAAAGGTCAACCTGCTTGCAGGGGTCGACGGCGGGAACTCGGTTATTACAGCGCCGTTTTGCGCTATTCTTCTGCGGAGCGGCTCGTTATCCATAAGATAATTTGCGCCTAATCCGCAACCCAGCACGCACACGGTTTTGCCGTTTTCGTCAAGAGCTCCCAAATGTGCGGCACTGTCAATACCCAGTGCTCCGCCTGATACCACGGTAAAGCCTACACTTGCCATCGCCGAGGACAGCGCACGGGCCACTGCCTGTCCGTAATCGGAAGCCTTTCGCGCACCGACTACCGAGACCGACAGCTCATTTGTAAGCACAGATATATCACCGTAAGCATAAAGCACCAGCGGCGGATCCTGCAACGTGAGAAGCCTTTGCGGATACTCCTTTTTTGACGGCGTGATTATCTGCCAGCCGTTTTTTCTTGAAACGCTTAAAATCTCCTCCGCTTTTTCTAAAGGGAAGCTCTTAAGCCTTTCAAGCCGCTTTTTTGTCATCACGTTAAGCGAAAAAAGCTCGTTGAATTCCGCACCGTATATCTCAAAAGGATTCCATTCATAATATGAGATCAGGTCAAGACAGCTCGCACCTGCTCCAAGCCCGCAGGAGAGCCAGATCCAATACAAATCGTAATTCATTTTTCCATTTCCCACATCATTATTGCGGCTGCAGCCGCCGCGTTAAGCGACTCTGCTCTGCCGTTCATCTTGATCGTTACACTCTCACCGCAAGCGTCGATTATATCCTTTGATATTCCGTTGCCCTCGTTGCCGATAACGCAGACAGCTCCGCCCGAAAAATCGGCATCAGTCACACCTAAAGCATCACGGTCGGGCACACAGGCGTAAGTCCTTATCCCAAGCAATTTCGCTGTTTCAATATCGTTTATAAGATTGTGCGAAATATTGACAGGCAGACGAAATACCGCCCCCATTGACGCTCGCAGAGCCTTGGGGTTATACATATCACAGCCGCCGTATATCACGACTCCGTCAATGCCAAGCGCCTCGGCAGTTCGCAAAACGGCGCCTAGATTATCAGGATTTTGGAGTGTATCGAGTGCAATATATTTACCGCCTTTTTTAAAGGCAAAGGTATTTTTTACCGCCTTGACCGCGCATATAACGCCCTGCGGTGTCACGGTGTCACTGACGGATCTCATTATCTCGCCGCTTACTGAGAAGCAGGACACCGCCGCATTTTTTATAAGTGTTATATCCTCACTGTATTTTTCCTGTGCCTCATCAGTGTAAAATACGCTTATGATTTTACTGCCGCTTTCCACCGCGTCACGGCAAAGGCGCACACCCTCCACGGCAAAAAAACCGCTGTTTTTTCTTGCTTTGGCGGAAGATATGAGCGCTTTCAGTTCTTTTATTTTTTGATTGTTTTTTGCGGTTATAACGATTTCCTTCATAATTTACAAAAATGGAAAACCACGCACGGGGCATTTTCCCGGCGTGGTTGAGTATTATTTAAGTGCTTCCTTAGCCTTCTCGGTAAGTGCAGTAAATGCTGCGGGATCGGCAATAGCGATCTCTGAGAGCATTTTACGGTTAAGGTCAATTCCGGCTTTTTTAAGACCATTTATGAACGTGGAATAGTTCATACCGTTAGCCTTGCAGGCAGCGGAAATTCTTGTGATCCAAAGCTTTCTGAAATCACGCTTTTTCTGCTTTCTGCCGATATAGGCATACTGACCGGACTTCATAACAGCCTGCTTTGCGGTCTTGAAGAGCTTGCTCTTTGAGCCGTAATAACCCTTTGCAAGCTTTAATACTTTATTTCTTCTTTTGCGAGTCATCATCGCACCTTTGATTCGTGCCATTTCTCTTTACCTCCGTTAATTAGCGCCCATAGCGCTCCGATTATTTATAGGGAATAAGACGTTTGATCTGCTTCTGATTTGTTGTATCGGCAACAGAATTCTTGCGCAGATTTCTTTTTCTCTTCGTGCTCTTTTTTGTAAGGATGTGAGACTTGTTGGCATGTGCTCTGATGGGCTTGCCGTTCTTTGACAACTTGAAGCGTTTTTTTGCTCCGCTGTGAGTTTTGATTTTCGGCATAATAATATCCTCCTAAATAATATACTTTCCTTATTTCGCGCTTTTGGGAGAAAGGAACATAAGCATTTGTCTGCCCTCAAGCTTCGCGGGCTTTTCAACTGTTCCGTTTTCTTCGCAAGCAACGGCAAACCTTTCCATAATTCCGTTACCCAAATGGGCGTGGGCCATTTCACGGCCGCGGAAGCGTATGGAAACCTTGACCTTGTTGCCCGCCTGAAGGAATTTGAGGGCATGATTTACCTTTGTATCAAAGTCATGAGTATCAATGTTGACAGACAGCCTGATTTCCTTTGTCTCAACTATGCGTTGATTTTTCTTGGCTTCTTTTTCCCTCTTGGACTGCTCAAAACGGTACTTTCCGTAATCCATAATTTTACATACGGGCGGGTTCGCATTAGGAGCGATTTTAACAAGATCAAGATTTTTCTGCTCGGCTCTTTTAAGCGCCTCTTTCGCGGGCATAATGCCGAGCTGCTCACCGTTGTCGGCAATCACTCTGACCTCTTTGTCTCTGATTTCGTCATTGATCTGCAATTCTTTGGTACTGATAGAAAAACACCTCTCAAACCTTTGGGTAGCCGATGATTAAATTGCCGTAGTCATATTTAACCGACGATTACCTTAGCGAAATTAAAAATGCGGACAGAAATTCTGCCCGCACCAATACAAAACAAAAAATGTATTGACCAAACGACCGTAGGTCGAAAGGTGAGAACAAAATTTACTGCTCTGCTTTATTGCTTTGATATTTTAACAGCAATTTATATATTTGTCAATAACTTTTTTAAAAATTTACCGCCCCGAAAAACGGAGCGGTAAAAAGTTGATTTTTAATTACCAAGCAATTGTGAAATCCTTCTGAAGACCGAAGGGAATTGAAAGACTAATGCCGAGTGCTTTAAGGGAAAGCGTCCATTCAAAGTAGTATGTAGCTTGCGTAACATTTCCCGTATCCTTGTCAACAGCAACCTTAACATAACCGTTTTTATGACCTGTCTGAACGTCTTTGATTATTGATGCAGCAGGCCCCGCATTGTCTGTAACAATATTAGGCATAATTACTGAGAACACTTTGCCTGCGTGACCGACGCCGTGGGCTGTCGAAGCACTGGGCGCATCCTCTTTAATGTAAAGAGTGATCACATATGACTTGCCGTTATCCTTAACATCGAACTTAGCAACATCGTCAGCTGTAAGCTTACTTGACCAGCTCTCGTTTTCAACAGGGAACATTGCGTTCTTTTGAGCTACAGTCGTAGCATTTACCATTCCGGGATCAAGCGTTGACAAATCCTTTTCACCCATATTGCCTGAAATAAGGCTATCTGCCATGCCTGAAAGAGTCTTAGGAAGGTTTCCGTCAATTTCACCTGCAGAACTGTTCACTTCTCTCTTAAGAGTGATTTGCTTTGCGTTGGGCTTAACCTTGTTAATTGCAGTATTGAAATATGAAACTACCTCTGCCGCAGAGCTTGAGTTTGAAAGCGCCTTATTGTCGCCGCTTGTTGCGTTGTTGCCGCCGGATCCGTTGTCACCCTGATTTCCGCTGCCCTGGTTACCGTTGTCGGGAGTGCTCGGTGTCTGATCTCCGCCGGAAGGCTGACCGTCATTGGAAGGATCGCCGTTATTATCGTCTGCAGGAGTCTGTACGTCGTCGCCGAGTGTTGTATTGTCGCCCCAGTCTACGCCATCATTCCCGTTATTAGATGTATTCCCTGTATTCTGTGTGTTGCCGCCTGCGGTGGATGTAGTGCCGTTTGCAAGAGACACGCGTGTAAATGCGATATTGCTTGCACAGAAAACTATCGCACAGGCGAGGAAAAGTGCAAATGCCTTCACAAAAGCAGCGCCGAAGCGTTTGCTTTTATCAGCCTTTTTTTCAAGCTTGGCTTTGTATTCCTCAGGTGTGAGTTGCTTTTTAGCCATTATGAATAACCCCTTTCGAATTCTAAAGCAGATATTAACTCAAATTTAATACCCTTACCTTATAAATTTACAACAAAACGGTCGAAAAGTCAATAAGCAATCTTACTTATTCATCATTTTCATCATTTTTCCTTGCTTTTTTAGCAAGAATTACCGCTGCTGCAGCCACTGCCAAGGGGAGAATGGAAATTACAACAACTCTTCCCGTGTTGGGAATATCAACGTTATCCACAATATTGCCTGTGGTGCCGGAACCGTTGCCTGTTCCGTTGGCATTGTCGGTTGCGTTATTGTTTGAGTTATTGTTTCCTGCACTGTAATCTCTGTCTATAGTAAAGACTACCTGTTTAATATCGCTGAATACGCCCGACTGCGACACTGCACGGAAGCTGTAGGAATAGAAGCCGTCCTCGGTTGCCGTTACCGTATCGGAATCTATATCGATCCATTCGCCGCCGTTAAGGCTGTACTGGTATTTCAGTACGTCGCCGATTCCCTTGGATCTTACGGAAAGCGTGATCGTGACACTATCCGTGAGGATTGAACCGTTCTTGATTTCCTTACCGTTTGAAACGGCTGTCAGTATGAATTCGTCAGCGCTCGGTACGGTCTTATCGATCATTATGAGCACAGGATCTGAAACTTCGCTCTCTTCACCTGCTCCGTTAACTGCCTTGAAGCGGT
>JAFLUM010000011.1 GCA_022508805.1 Oscillospiraceae bacterium
AGATTCGAACTCCGGACACCTTGATTAAAAGTCAAGTGCTCTGCCAACTGAGCTAGTGGATCATATTTCCGGATAAAACCGGAATCATTTATTTAACAAACAACATAACTATTGATGCAACGAGAGCGAGTACAAAAAACACACCGGCAAGGATTTTAGTGATAAAAGAAACTTTAGCTTCATTCGTTCTGCTCTTGTTCTTACCGAAGAAAGACTCAGATGAGCCACCCGAAATAGCACCGGAAAGTCCTTGCTGATTGCCTTCCTGCATCATAACGAGAACAATAATAGCTATTGCCAATAATATAAGAAATACACCGAAAACTATCTGAAGCGCAGACATTTTGCGTAACCTCCGAACATCACAAATTTAACAGCCTATGTATTCTATCATACACTTACAAAAAATGCAAGTCCTTTTTTGCAAAAATATGGAATTTTATTGAACTGTATGTAAAATCAGATTCTTATATCAAGCTTTATTGCATATTTACTGTAAAAATCATCAAAAGTATCATTATCCAGAGCCTTGCGGATGCGGCTCATAAGATTATTATAGAAATACAGATTATGCATAACACAAAGTCGCATGGCAAGCATCTCCTGAGCTTTAAAAAGATGCCTTATATATGCGCGGGAATGCTTTTGACAGGTCGGGCAATTGCAGGTCGGATCAATCGGCTGCAAATCACGCTCGTATTTTTTATTATTAATATTTATAATGCCATCTTCCGTAAAAAGGTGCCCATGGCGGGCGTTTCGGCTGGGCATAACGCAGTCAAACAGGTCTACTCCCCTTTTTACGCCTTCAATAATGTTTCCGGGAGTTCCCACGCCCATAAGATACCTCGGCTTATCGACCGGCATAAAGGGCTCAACGGCAGAAATGATTCTGTACATATCTTCTTTCGGCTCACCGACAGCCAATCCGCCTATCGCGTAGCCGTCAAGGTTTAATTCTGCAATCCGTTTCATATGTTCAATTCGTAAATCGTCATATGTACATCCCTGATTTATTCCGAAAAGGAGCTGATTGTTATTTACGGTATCAGGAAGAGAATTCAGCCTCTCCATTTCAGTTTTGCACCGTTCAAGCCAACGTGAGGTACGTTCGCATGACTCCTTTGCATAGCTATATTCTGCAGGATTCTCAACACACTCGTCAAAAGCCATTGCAATTGTTGAGCCAAGGTTCGATTGTATCTGCATACTTTCCTCAGGACCCATAAATATTTTTCTGCCGTCAATATGTGAAGAAAAGTAAACTCCCTCTTCTCTGATTTTTCGAAGAGAAGCCAGCGAAAAAACTTGAAATCCTCCGCTGTCGGTAAGTATAGGACCGTCCCATCCTGTAAACTTATGTAATCCTCCAAGCTCTTTAACGAGAGTGTCTGTGGGTCTTAAGTGAAGATGATATGTGTTGCAAAGCTGCACCTGACATCCGATATCCTTTAGATCAAATGCAGATACTCCGCCTTTTATTGCTCCTTGCGTGGCAACATTCATAAAAGCAGGTGTTTGAACCGTTCCGTGAACGGTTTCAAATTCGCCTCGCCTTGCTATCCCGTCTTTTTTTAATAATTTGTACATAATTTCACCTATATTTTATATAATTTCAAGATCTTTTGCTGCTTTTACCCAGTACTTTTCGGGTAAAATTTGCCCGCCGACAAAATTATCTTTTTTTGCATAATCCCAAGCCAAAACAACACATTCATATGCAAGATCACCGTGCAGTTGCAAGCTTTTTATTATACATTCGGAAAATATCGGTGCATATTTTATTAAATCACTTTTTCTGTAATCATCGATTAAAGTATCTGCTTCATATTTTATGTCAATAAACTCTGTTTCCCAATTATTTTCAGTTGAGGTCAAAAGAGTAATCCAAGAGTGCCCATATTCTTCACCATCTTGAGGTAATCCTAAACTCGGACAGAAAACTATTTGTTTGTCTTCGATTGGGACTAATTTTCTGTGATGGGTATGCCCGCACAATAAAATGTTTCCTTTGATATCTTTTTGTATATTCGATATGGCTGATGAATTCAGTAACATATTTTCCGTTGTACTTTTAGGCGAACCGTGGCAAGCAGTTATAAGCGGAGCCCCGTCAACTTTAATATCTTGGCAAATCGGCATATTGCTGAAAAAATCAAGATCATCCTCGGTTAAACTTTCATATGTATAAAGTAACGAACCGACACTTGAGCTGTAACACCAACCATCGTTAAGATTTTGTCTGTGTTGCAACAAGTAGTCTTCTCTGTTCCCTCTTATAAACCAACATCTATATGCGGATTTACATTTATATAAAACATCCATAGTCCTTTGCGGATACGGAAAATCTGTCACATAATCGCCGAGAAAAATAATACCGTCGGGATTTATTCTTTCGATAGTATTAAAAGCAGATTCAAAAGCAGCATAATTTGAATGGATGTCGGAAATAACGGCAATTCTTGTCATAAAATACCCCATTTAGTGAGCTGCTAATTCTCACTCAATAAACATTGCATCGCCGAAGCTGAAAAATCTGTATTTATTTTCAACTGCCGTTTTATATGCTTCAAGAACTTTTTCTCTGTTATAAAAAGCAGAAACAAGCATAATAAGCGTACTTTCGGGCAAATGGAAATTAGTAATGAGCGCATCAATGCACTTGAACTTATAACCCGGATAAATAAATATGTTTGTCCAGTCGTCAAATTCTTTCATTTCTCCTTGACTTGTCATAACACTTTCAAGGGTTCGGCAGCAGGTTGTGCCCACTGCTACAACTCTTCCGCCGTTTTTCTTGGTTTCATTGATTATTTCGGCAGTTTCTTTTGGAATTTGGTAATGCTCGGAATGCATTTCGTGATCTTCAATATTTTCTGCTTTTACAGGTCTGAATGTGCCTATGCCGACATGAAGAGTGACATAGCATATTTTTACACCTTTGCGTGAAAGTCTTTCAAGCAAATCCTCTGTAAAATGAAGTCCTGCGGTTGGTGCGGCTGCTGAACCCAGTTCCTTTGAATAGACAGTTTGATAACGCTCTTTGTCCTTGAGTTCCTCTGTAATATAATGCGGAAGCGGCATTTCACCTATTTTGTCGAGGACCTCATAAATATTTGTGCCGTCATATGAAAACTTGGCAATTCTATTTCCGTTCTCAAGAACTTCCTCAATTCGACAAGTCAAAAGACTGTCGTTAAAAGAAAACTCTGCTCCCTGCTTTGCTCTTTTTCCGGGTCCGGTTATCGTCTCCCAACAGTCGTTACCAAGGTTGTTCAAAAGGAGAAATTCAACTACTGCTCCTGTGTCTTTTTTTGTACCGTAAATTCTTGCAGGAAGAACACGGGTATTATTAAGTACAAGACAGTCGCCGGGATTCAAATAATCCACTATATTATAAAAATGTTTATGGGAAATTTCCCCGCTTTTGCGATCAATTACCATCATTTTTGAGTGGTCGCGAGCCTGTAAAGGAGTCTGTGCGATCAACTCCTTTGGTAAATCGTAATAAAAATCTGATTTTTTCATTTAAGAACTCCGCAATATTTATAAAATTTATAAAAATATTTGACACAAAGACACTATAATGATATTATAATAATTAACGATTGAGGCGCGGCTAATATCAGTACCGCTTTTGAAACCGCCAAGGGTTTATGATAAAGCGTGAAAGGATTTGCCGCCGAAGAAAAATGTGATTTGGCAAGCATTTTTCTGGGTGCATTATTAAAAGTAATGCAACTGTCATCATTTTGATGGAGTGCTTTCGTATTTGATAATAATACATTAGCGCTTTTCAGTAATGATGATAAATCATTACTGATTTTTTATAACAAATGATAGAATATCATCTTTTGGAGGTAATTGCAAGTGAAAAAGTATAATGTAGGCGTAATAGGCGCAACCGGTATGGTTGGACAGCGCTTTATGACCATACTTGACTCTCATCCGTGGTTCGAGGTCAAGGTTCTTGCCGCAAGTCCAAAATCGGCAGGTAAGAGATACAGTGATGCAGTAGGCGCAAAATGGTGTATGGATACCGATATTCCCGAAAAAATGAAGGATATTATAGTTATGGACGCCACCGCAGACGTTGAAAAAATCGCATCACAGGTTGATTTTGTGTTCTGTGCGGTTGATATGAAAAAAGATGATATTAAGGCATTGGAAGAGGCCTATGCTAAAGCAGAGTGCCCCGTTGTTTCCAATAACAGTGCCCACAGGCATACTCCCGATGTCCCGATGGTAGTTCCCGAGCTTAACGCCGAGCACATAAACATAATTCCCGCTCAGAGGAAAAGACTTGGTACAAAACGTGGATTTATAGCAGTAAAATCAAACTGCTCACTGCAAAGCTATGTTCCCGCCCTCTTTCCGCTATCGGAATTCGGTATTAAAGACGTGCTTGTGTGCACTTATCAGGCAATATCAGGCGCAGGAAAAACATTTGAGACATGGCCCGAAATGCTTGATAACGTGATTCCATATATCGGCGGCGAAGAAGAAAAGAGTGAAAAAGAGCCTCTTAAAATTTGGGGGAAAATTGAGGGTGACGAAATAGTTCCAGCGAAATCTCCTAATTTTACGGCTCAATGCCTTCGTGTTCCTGTGTCAAACGGACATATGGGCGCAGTTTTTGTAAAATTTGAGAATAAACCTTCAAAAGAAGAAATATTAAATATATGGAAGAATTTCTCGGGACGTGCACAGGAATTAGACCTACCCTCTGCACCGAAGCAGTTCTTGAACTACTTTACAGAGGATAATATGCCGCAGACTAAACTTCAAAGAAATCTTGAAGGCGGAATGGCTATTTCAATTGGACGACTTCGCGAGGATACCCAGTACGATTACAAATTCGTTTGCCTTTCGCATAACACGTTAAGAGGAGCTGCAGGCGGTGCAGTGCTTATGGCTGAGCTTCTTTGTGCCGAAGGATATATGGATTAAAGGAGAGATACGATGAGGTCTATTTTTACAGGTTCAGGCGTTGCGATCGTAACACCGTTTAACGAGGATGGCAGTGTAAATTATAATTCACTTGAAAAATTACTGGAGTTTCATATTGAAAATAAAACTGATGCAATTGTAATTTGCGGTACAACAGGCGAAAGTGCCACTCTTACGCCGAGAGAACATTCAGATGTAATAAAATTTACGGTTGATGCTGTTAACCACAGAATTCCCGTTATTGCAGGCACAGGAAGCAATGAAACCGCCTATGCTCTTGAACTTTCTAACGATGCCGAAAAAGCCGGAGCGGACGCTCTGTTAATCGTTACCCCCTACTACAACAAAACCTCTCAAAGAGGACTTGTGAAGCATTATACATATATTGCTGACAGAGTATCAACTCCGATTATTATTTATAATGTTCCCAGCCGCACAGGTGTTGACGTTAAGCCGGAAACATACGCCGAGCTTGCAGAACATAAAAATATTGTCGCAACTAAAGAAGCAAGCGGAAATCTGTCGTCAATAGCCAAAACAATTGCACTTTGCGGTGACAAGCTCGACATTTACTCGGGTAACGACGATCAGATAGTTCCCATAATGTCTCTCGGCGGTAAAGGCGTAATATCTGTTCTTTCAAATATTTGTCCGACCATTGCTCACGATATTGCAGCAAAATATCTTGAAGGTGACTGTAAGGGCAGCGCACAGCTTCAGCTTGAATATTTAGAGCTTTGCAATGCTATGTTTATGGATGTCAATCCCATTCCCGTTAAGGTCGCCATGCGTATGATGGGCTTTGACGTAGGCCCGTTGCGTATGCCTCTTTGTGATATGGATGACGCATCAACAGAAAAATTAAGGACGGTTCTAAAAAAATATAATTTAGTTTAAACCGTTTTAGGAAGTGAAAATATGACAAGGATTATTTTAAGCGGTGCTTTTGGCAAAATGGGTAAGGCTATCACATCGTGCGTCGGTTCACGCGAAGATTGTGAGATAGCTGTCGGCGTGGACGTTGCAACGGGCAATTCGGATTTCCCCTTATATCACTCTTTTAAAGAGATTTCCGAAGATGTCACTGCAGATGTTATTGTCGACTTTTCGCATCCATCCGCTCTGAATGACCTTTTGGAATATGCAATCAGCAAAAAATTACCCGCTGTTATTGCGACAACAGGACTTAACAATCAGCAAATTCCACTAATAAAAGCGGCTTCAGAAAGTATTCCCGTGTTCTTCTCGGCAAATATGTCGGTCGGCGTAAGTCTTATTTCAGAACTTGCGAAGAAAGCGGCTAAAATACTTCAAAATGATTTTGATATTGAGATAGTAGAAATGCATCACAATCAAAAAATCGATGCCCCCAGCGGTACGGCTCTTATGCTGGCGGATTCAATATCCGAAGTGCTAAATGACGAACCCTTTTATGAATTTGACCGTCACTCAAAGCGTATGAAACGAAACAAGAATGAAATTGGCATTCATTCCGTACGCGGCGGGACGGTAGTCGGCGAGCATGAAATAATTTTTGCGGGAAACGATGAGGTAATCAAAATTTCTCATTCCGCTTTTTCAAAGCAGCTTTTTGCCGTCGGCGCGGTAAATGCAGGAATTTTTCTCGTAGGCAAAGAACCGGGATTTTACAGTATGAAGGATCTTATTAATTCCATATGATTCAGCAAAAAATGCGGGCTGTCTGAAATTCAGACAGCCCATAATTTTTATTCGATTACAGCTTTATAAAAGATTTTTTTGCCTTTTTTAACAATAACGTATCCTTTTTCGAAATCGCTCTTGCTAAGTGATTTGAACACGTCTGCAATCTTAACATCGTCGACAGATACGCCGCCCTGCTCAATAAGTCTGCGGCACTCGCCCTTGGATTTCGCGATTCCCGCCTTGATCATAATGTCTGAAACGAGCACTGAGCCGTCCTTAAAATCATCTTCAGTCAATTTCACCTCAGGCATATTATCGGTATTTCCCGCGCCCGAAAACAGCGCTTTAGCCGCGTCTGCCGCCTTTTGTGCCTCATCCTCGCCGTGTACAAGCTTGGTAAGCTCAAAAGCAAGTATCTCTTTCGCAGTATTGAGCTGACTGCCTTCCCAGCCGTCCATTTTTTCGATTTCCTCAAGCGGCAGGAACGTGAGCATTCTAATACATTTCAGCACATCAGCATCGGCCACGTTTCGCCAATATTGATAAAAATCAAAGGGTGAAGTTTTATTCGGGTCAAGCCAAACGGCATTACCCGCAGTTTTGCCCATCTTATTACCCTGCGAATCGGTCAACAGTGTGATCGTCATTGCGTGCGCGTCCTTACCCAGCTTTTTGCGGATAAGCTCCGTTCCGCCCAGCATATTACTCCACTGGTCGTCGCCTCCGAACTGCATATTACAGTCATAGTGCTGGAATAAATGATAAAAGTCGTATGATTGCATTATCATATAGTTAAATTCAAAGAATGAAAGTCCTTTTTCCATTCTTTGCTTATAGCACTCTGCTCTGAGCATATTATTGACGGAGAAGCAAGCACCTACCTCACGAAGAACATCAACGTAATTAAGGTCTAAAAGCCAATCAGCGTTATTCACCATCAATGCCTTACCGTCTGAAAAGTCAATAAACCGCTCCATTTGCCTTTTAAAGCAGTCAGCGTTATGGTCGATATCCTCACGCGTCAGCATTTTGCGCATGTCCGTTCTTCCCGAAGGGTCGCCTATCATAGTCGTACCGCCGCCAATTAGGGCGATTGGCTTATTTCCTGCCATTTGCAAACGTTTCATAAGTGTAAGTGCCATAAAGTGACCTGCCGTAAGGCTGTCAGCCGTGCAGTCAAAGCCTATATAAAACGTTGCCTTTCCGTTATTGACCATTTCTCTGATCTCATTTTCATTTGTGACCTGAGCTATCAGTCCGCGAGCCACAAGTTCTTCATAAATCTGCATTTTTATAACCTCCAAAAAAAACGTCCCCTGTCAAAACAGAGGACGAAAAATTCGTGTTACCACCTCATATTCGCCGTTTTCTCACAAAAACGACCTCACCGAGTAACTGACATTACTCCGTACTGTAACGGGTACGCCCGACTTTTCCTACTTAATTCAAAAAAGCGGCTCAGCGATGTATTTCGCAAGTTCTGCGCACGCCCTCACACCAAACGGACGCTCTCTTTGCCGCAGAGGATTTGTTACTTCTTCGCGTCAATGCCTTTAAAAGTATTATACACAAAAAACTTCTAAAGTCAAGAATTATTTTCGGCGTTAGCTATCATTTCCTCCGCAGTACTGAGTGATAGCTTTGTCGGCTCTATGCCACCTATAATACGCGCAAGTTCATTGATTCTTCCATCTTTGTCAAGAGGTTCGATGTGAGTGTATGTCTTATTATCGCTCTCGGATTTTGAGATAAGAAAATGATTATCTGCATATGAAGCAATTTGCGCCAAATGAGTCACACATAAAACCTGACGGTTTAAAGACACTTCTTTTAGCTTTTTACCGATTTTTTGTGCGGCTCTTCCGCTAACACCGGTATCAATTTCATCAAAAATCAGCGTACCGACGTTGTCTTTAGAAGCGAGCACATTTTTTATAGCCAGCATTATTCTTGACAGCTCTCCGCCCGAGGCAATTTTTGAAAGAGGTTTGGGTTCCTCGCCTTTATTGGCAGAAATAAGAAAATATATTTCGTCCGCGCCCGTTGCATCATACTCCTTTATGTTATGAACGGTTTTAAAGGTTATTGACGACATATCAAGGAATTTAAGTTCATCACTTACAGCATTTATAAAATCAAGGCTGAATTTTTTTCTGTTCGCTGAAAGTAAATCGGCAGATTCTTTTAATTTCGCTGATTTTTCAAAGAGCTCTCGCTCATACTGCTCCTTTAATTTATCAGAAAAAGTTATTGAATCAAGCTCGGATTTTGCACTCTCAAGATATTCGAGAATTTCTTCCTCGGTTGAACCGTATTTTTTTGAAAGACGGAAAAGGAGATCCAGTCTTTCCTCAATTTCATTCAGTTCGTTCGGATCAACATCGAGTGAATATAAAAATCTGCTCAATTCCGATGCACAGTCAGCAATATTATATGATGTTTCGGCAACTATATTTGCAGTTTCAGTGAGGCTATCGTCAAAAGCAGAAGCCCTTATAAGATTATCTGAAGCAATTGACAGTAAATCCCCTGCTCCGCGAAAGTTGTCGTCACCGTTTAAAACCTCAAGCGTTCCGTTGACAAGACTTATAAGGTTCTCTGCATTTTGAAGGACTTTTTGTCTTTTTTGGAGTTCTTCCTTTTCACCTACGCGTATTGATGCGCTTTCAATTTCGTTTATTTGAAAGGTCAATAAATCGATTTTTCTTGCCTTTTCTCCTTCGTCTGTAACAAGACTATCAAGTTTTCTTTTAGTGTTCAGAAAATTTTCATAGCACTCTGTGTAATCATTTCGCAAATCAACGTTTTCTGCAAAGCTGTCAATATATGTATAATGTAACTCTTGATTCAAGAGATTATGGTTATCCATCTGACCATGTACGTTTATAAGCAACTGTCCGATTTTTTTCAGCATTGAAACGGTTACACTCTCACCGTTTATTCTGCAAATATTCTTGCCGTCCTGCGTTATCTTTCTGTATAAGAGCAACGAACTATCGTCTTCATTTGTTATTCCCATCTCTGAAAGCAAGTCTTTTACTTCACAATTTATATTGCAAAAAAAAGCCGACACATCAGCAGAATTGCTGCCTGTACGGATAAGCTCACGCGAGGTTCTTTCACCAAGTATGGCGTTTATAGCATCAATAATAATGGATTTACCTGCACCGGTCTCACCCGTAAGTACATTAAGTCCGCTGTCAAAGTGAATATCGGCTTCTTTAATAATTGCTATGTTATTTATTCTTAAATCGTAAAGCATAATATCAGCCTTTCAGCATGGGAGAAACAGCACTTATAATATCCGAAGCGCACTCCGTATCCTTACAAGCAACAAAAATCGTATCGTCGCCCGCTATAGTACCGACGATTCCCGGCAGATCCATGCCGTCAAGAGCAATACAGGCGGCGTTAGCAGTACCCGAATAGCATTTAACCACAATGATATTCATTGCAGCCTCAATGGACAGTACAGAGTTTGTGAATATCATTCTGAAGTTGTCATTATCAGCATTTTTTTCGCTGATGGCATATCTGATATCATTTTTACCGAAATGTTCCTTAACCAGCTTTAATTCTTTAATGTCGCGAGATATTGTCGCCTGCGTAACGTTAAATCCGTTATCCGCAAGCATTGTAATTATTTCTTCCTGAGTGGAAACATTATTATTTTTAACAAAATTCAAAATCAACTCATGTCGTTTCTTTTTCATCCGTTCTACCTACCTTTAACTTGCTGTTGAGTATATCAAAGAATTCATCGGATTTTATACGGATAAACTCTGCAAATAATTCCGATTTTGAAATTATAATTTCTGCACCGTCAGAAACAGTAATTGAATTCTCACCGTCAGTTGAAACCGAAAATTCATTGCATCCTTTATGCGGTTTAATTGTGATGACAGAATCTCCGCTAAAAACAAGAGATCTATTTAGCGGTGAGTGGGTACAAATGGGGGTCAGCGTCATACATTCAAGCTGAGGATCGATGACAGGACCACCTGCCGACCAAGAATAAGCCGTTGAACCTGTGGGGGTGGAAATAATCACACCGTCCGCCCTATAATTGTTGATTTTTCGTCCGTCACAAAAAATGTCGATATCAATAAGCCTTATTTCTGCCCCACGTGCCGCTGCTACGTCGTTGAGGCAATATCCGAGAGACATTTCACAGTCTGAATTTTTCATTACGGCTTTCAGCATCATACGCTTATCGGTCACATAGTCGCCGGAAATAAGCTTTTCAAGTAAACCCAGCTCATTACCCTCAAGTCCGGCTAAAAACGCCAAATTCCCGGCGTTAATGCAAAGTACAGGCTTTTTGTGTATTGCCGCCTGCTTTGCAGTGTGAATAAAAGAGCCGTCGCCGCCGATAGCAATAATAATATCGGATCGCTCATAGAGTCCTTCCGTAAAATTATCAGAATCGATTTTAACAGGAAATAAATTTAAAAGCGACTTATCAAAGAAATATTCTATATTCAGTTTGCGGAGCTGCTCGGTAACCTTTAATGTAATCTCAGGAGCTTTATCGCGCGTGAAATTCGGAACTATTCCGATTTTCGGCATATATAATCACCGCTCAATTCATTATGGGATTTATCTGCAACGGCAGATATAATTTCGTCAGTTACACTGTTAATAGCCTGTCCGTCCTTAGACACAAACATAAGGTACTCGATATTGCCCTCAGGACCTTTAATCGGCGAATAATCAAGTCCTTTGATCGAATATCCTGCCTCAAAGGCAAAGCTGACAATATCGGAAATAACCTCTTTATGAACGAGAATGTCTCTTACAACGCCTTTTTTACCGATTTTTTCTTTTCCTGCCTCAAACTGAGGTTTTATAAGCGTGACAGCGCTACCACCCTCTTTTAAGAATTCAAAAAGAACCGGAAGAATTTTCTTAAGAGAGATAAAAGAAACATCTACGCTTGCAAAATCTATTTTTTCAGTGACGGTTTCATCTGTCAAATACCTGAAATTAGTTCTTTCAAGATTAACTACACGCTCATCTGTACGCAGTTTCCATGCAAGCTGACCGTATCCAACATCAATGGAATACACCCTTGCAGCGCCGCATTGGAGCATACAATCGGTAAATCCCCCTGTAGAAGCTCCGATGTCCATACAAACAGTGTTATCAAGTGTTATTGAAAAGGAGTTTATCGCCTTTTCAAGCTTAAAGCCTCCGCGGCTTACAAATGGCATTTGCTTGCCGTGGAGCTCGATATTATCGGTATCCTTAACGCTGTAGCCTGATTTTGTCTCTTTCTGACCGTTAACATATATCTGTCCCGACATAATAAGGGCAGACGCTTTCGAGCGCGTCTCGGCAAGTCCCATTTCAAAAACTGCAGTATCAAGTCTTTTCTTTTCAGCCATTTGTATTCTCCGATATCATTTTAACGATACTGTCACAGTCAAAGCCGTATTTTTTCATAAGAGAATCAACGGGAGCATGTGCGACAAATTCATCCGGAACGGCAATATGACGGTATTTACCGCAAAAGCCTAAACCGTACAGCATATCTGCAAAGCTTTGACCGATTCCGCCGGATTTTACCGACTCCTCGTAGAAAAATATATTTTCAAATTCCGCCGCAGTTTTAACAGCGGAAAGTGATATTGGCTTGATTTTATTGAGCGAAAGTACAGAAATGTCTATTCCGTCAGCCCTTAACGCCGTAAGTGCAGATATCGCGTTAGCGGTAATTCTTCCGTATGTAACGATAAGCGCTTTTTTACCGTTTCCAAAAACATCATAATCTCTGTCTGACGCATTAAAGCCATCAGGTAAAGTTGCTTCACACCCTCGCGGATATCTTATAACCGTAAGATTTTCTGCACTGTTTACCACTTTTTCAAAAAAAGATCTCAAATTTGCAAAAGTATACGGAGAATAAACGGTAATATCAGGTATACTGTTAAGAAATGAAACATCCAAAAGACCCTGATGAGTCACGCCATCCTCTCCGACAAAGCCGGCACGGTCAAGAGCAACTATCAGCTTTTGCTTTTGAAGAGTTCCGTCGTGAACAAGCTGGTCATAAGCTCGCTGAATAAACGTAGAATATACGGCGACAACGGGTATCATTCCGCCCTTTGCAAGTCCGGACGCAAATGTTACAGCGTGTTCCTCCGCAATACCCACGTCAAAAAATCTGTTAGAAAACTTTTGAGAAAATTCATTAAGACCTGTTCCCAGTGACATTGCAGCAGTTACTGCGCAAATTTTGCTGTCATTTTCAGCAAGCTCACAAAGTTTTTTTCCGAAACAGGATGAAAAATCCTTTCCTCCGATGTGCGGTTCGCCGCTGTCGATATTAAATTTTGATATGCCGTGAAAGGCATCCGGTGATTTTTCAGCAAAATCGTACCCTTTGCCCTTAACGGTATTTATATGGAGCAAGACAGGAGCATTTATCAATTTTGCAGTGTACAGAGCCTCAGAAAGCTGTTCAATATTGTGTCCGTCAATGGGACCCATATAGCGAAAACCAAGCTCTTCAAAAAACGTACTCTTATACATACGGTTTTTAATTTGCGTTTTAAGATTAAATATATTCTTTGCAAGCCGATTTCCAACAACCGGAATTCTATTGATAGCATCCTCGGTTCTCGCCTTTAATCTGAAATACTCCGGCTTTGAGCGGATAACAGCCAGATATCTTGCCATTGAACCTACGTTTGGTGAGATGGACATTTCGTTGTCATTGAGGATAACGATCAGGCGTGTTTTTGAACGTCCGGCGTTATTAAGGGCCTCATATGCCATACCGCCTGTTAGGGCCCCGTCACCGATAATCGCAACTGTATATGCATCATTTCCGCTTATCTTATTCGCCGCAGCAATTCCGAGAGCAGAAGAGATAGATGTGCTGGAATGACCGCTGAAAAATGTGTCATGTTCACTTTCATTGGGTGCACAAAAGCCTGAAATCCCATTTACTTTTCTCAAAGTGGGAAATTCGTCTTTGCGTCCCGTTATGATTTTATGGGTATATATCTGATGTCCAACGTCCCACACAATCTTGTCACGCGGAGATTCAAAAACCCTGTGTAAAGCTATGGAAAGCTCTACAACGCCGAGATTTGAAGAAAGATGTCCCCCGTTTTCAGAAACAGTTTCAATGAGGTAATCTCTTATTTCTTGCGCCAATGCAGGCAAGTCGTTTCCATTCAGTTTTTTTAAATCGTCGGGAGAATATATATTTCCCAGTAATTTAAAGTCACTCAATATATAAATCTCCAATCAAAATGTTCTGTCAGCAAGCATAAGAGCAATTTCTTTTAGAATGTGCGTGTCTCCATTCAGTCTATCTAAAGCTGATATCGCTTTCTCAGTAAGCTCGTCTGCAAGCTCTTTAGCTTTATTAATACCGTAAATCGACACTAATGTCGACTTATCATTTTTTGTATCACTGCCTATTGGCTTACCTAACTTTTCGCTGTCACCGATAATATCGAGAATATCGTCAACTATTTGAAAGGCAAGACCGATATTCTCGCCATATTCACAGGCTGCAGATACAGCGTCATCACTGCAATTTTCGGCTGTAAGACAGCCGAGTACGGCAGAGACTTTTAAAAGCGCGCAGGTTTTAAGAGAGTACATTTTTAAAATCTCTTCAGCCGTAGGAGATGTATTTTCAAACTGCAGGTCAAGAACCTGTCCGCCTACCATTCCGTCTATACCTGCAAAATCGGAAAGCGCACCAACTGCTCTCACAATATTTTCAGCCGGAAGTCCCGTAACGCCCGATAAAACGCTGAATGCTTTTGTAAGCAACGCATCACCTGCAAGCAAAGCATTGTCTTCGCCGAATGCAATATGGCAGGAAGGCTTTCCCCTACGCATATCATCGTCATCCATACACGGCAGATCGTCGTGGATAAGAGAATACGTGTGTATCATTTCAACAGCACAGCCGAAATCAAGCGCAGCAGAAAGATTTCCGTCGCATACTCTTGAAAATTCCAAAGTAAGTACTGGGCGTATACGCTTTCCACCACCTTCAGCGCTGTATCTCATTGCATCTGAAACAACGGAAGCTGCATCGGTATTCAGCAGCACGTTTAGTCTTTCTGAGACCTTACACGCCTGGACTTTTACATATTCGCTGATGTCAGTCATTCTGCTCAACCTCATTTAAATCCGTTATTCTTTGGCGTGCTTCTTTTAAGAGTTTATGGCAGAATTCAGAGAGTTTAGCGCCCTCTTCATATAGCTTGAGCGATTCCTCCAAAGGAAGCGAACCGTTTTGGAGCTCTGTAACTATTTCTTCAAGTCTGCCGACTGCCTGTTCATATGTCATTTTCATATCTGCACCTCGGTTATAACTGCTTTTGCTTTTCCGTCACTGAAATCAATGTCAATTTTTTCGCCTTCAATAACATTTTCAGCGGAGGATATAATTTTATCGCCGCCGCGTATTATTGAATATCCGCGTGCAAGCACTTTAATAGGACTAAGCGCATCAAGTGACGAGCAAACAGATGAAAAATGCGTCGAAAGCGTATAGACTTTATTCGAAAATAAAGTATTGATTTTTTCCCAATTTGAATCAAGATACAACTCACATCTATCAACAACGGAAAGCGGATTAGCTATTACCGACGATTTTTCAATAAATTCAAGCTCACGCTCAGCGCTGCGAATGAATTCAATTATTAATGAATATATAGTATTTTTTAAAGATGAAATGTAATATATTTGCTCGCCCAAATCGGGAACTGCCAGCTCAGCAGCAGCTGACGGCGTGGGTGCTCGCTCGTCGGCAACAAAATCACATATAGTAAAATC
Organism: Oscillospiraceae bacterium; assembly: GCA_022508805.1. Taxonomy (GTDB): domain Bacteria; phylum Bacillota; class Clostridia; order Oscillospirales; family Acutalibacteraceae; genus Fimenecus. The sequence goes on from JAFLUM010000011.1 coordinate 15,424, forward strand.
CGTCTCGTGACCGACACCCGAAATTATCGGTATTTTTGACTCGTAAATGGCGTATGCCAGCTTTTCGTCGTTAAATTGCCACAAATCCTCAGCAGAGCCTCCTCCGCGAGCGATTATTATAACGTCAGCTGCGGAAAGTGAATTAAATTTGTTAATAGCGTCGCAAATTTGCGGTGCAGCCGAATCGCCTTGGACCTGCACACCTGCAAAAACAACTTCCGCAGCAGGAAAGCGCCTTTGTAAAACATTGAGAACATCCTGCACTGCAGCACCTGTCGGCGAAGAAATTACGCCTATTTTTGACGGAAAACGAGGTAATGGCTTTTTATGATCTGAATCAAAAAGTCCTGCTTTAGCAAGTTTTTCTTTTCTTTGCTCAAAAGCCAACGTCAGCGCTCCGACACCGTCAGGCTGCATATCGTCGATATATAACTGATACTGACCGTCACGCTCATATATCGAGACTCTTCCGCGAACAATGACTGAGATTCCGTTTTCTGGCGTAAATTTGAGCCTTGAGGCATTGCCCGCAAACATAACCGCCTTAATTGCGGCTCCATTGTCCTTTAGGGTCATATACAGGTGACCGCTACGGTAATGATTGACAAAATTTGAAATTTCGCCAGCTACGAATACATTATTCAGACGTATATCTCCGTCCAACATCGAGCGTGTATATGAATTGAGCTGTGATACTGTTAAAATAAGAGGTGTTTCCATGTTATTCTCCCTCTTTATTACAAAGCGAAGCTAATACTGCTGTTCCGCATGCGTTATCGGCTGAAAATTCAGGCTTTGCAAAATACGCACCGTATCTTTTTTCAAAGTCACCGCGTATTATCGAGTTTGACATAACGCCGCCTGAAAATACCATCGGCAGATCGCCGTACTGATTTCTGATTTCAGTTACCGTGCCGTCAAGAGCACATCTTATATAATTTATGCAATACAACGCGATATCTTCAGGTTTCTCGCCGTTTTCAAGCATTTTTCGGCATTGATTCTCCACACCCGATAGACTAAAATAACCGTCACGGCGAAAAACCTTTATTTTATTTAAAGGTTGTGTGCTTTTGAGCGCAAGTTTTTCAAGCTGCGGACCGCAGGGAAATGTCAGTCCCAGCATTAATCCAACCCTGTCCACTGCCTGACCTGCTTTGAGGTCAAGGGAATCGGAAATCAAAGTTGTTTTAAAATAGGACCTATTAGGCTCCACAAGCAACACCTGCGATGTTCCGCCGGAAATATGAAAGGCGAAAAAAGGCGTTTTAATTAAAGAAAGCTTATCGGCAGAAAAAAGTGCCGCCGCAATATGACCGTCTTGATGCGAAAATTTATAAATCGGAATTCTCAGCACATCGGCAAGAGAGGAAGCCACGGAAATCCCCGCAAGAAAGCACGGCATATATGATCCCTCAGTATTACAGGGCTTTACCGAAACACCAACACTTGAAATATTACCGTCAAATTCCGTAAATAATTCGTGAATAAGCTCAGGTAGCTGAACAGTATGATGAAATACCGCATCACTTTGCCTTATCCCCTTCTCACCGGATTTTACAGGTAAAAGTTTTTTTCGGCTGATGACTTTATTTTCTACATCATCATAAAAAGCAACAGAAGTTGTGTAATTGCTTGTGTCAATTCCGAGATGAATACTCATGACTCAGAATGTTCTCTTACGTATTTTCCCAAAATTCCGTTTATAAATGAGGCGTCCGCCTGAGTGGCAAATTTTTTTGCGAGCTCAACAGCTTCATTAATAGATACACCCTTGGGAATTGACGGAACAAAGAGAATTTCACAGAGTGCCATACGCATAATGGCAAGAGTGACCTTTGGAAGTCTTTCTATTTTCCATCCGACTGAATTCTCGTCAATTATTCTGTCTATTTCCTCGCGGTTGTCATAAGTAAGCTGTGCCAGTGAAAACGCGAAGGTATTTTCATCAATAAGACGGGCTTCAACGGCGTTATCCATTATCTCTTTAACGGTCAACTCGTCATTGAATATTTTTTCAAATATAAGCGTAAAGGCAAGCTCTCTTTCTTCTTTACGGGTCATAATTACCATAGCCTTTCCGGCTACAAATGGTTGGGAACATCACGTTTGATCCTTGCGTAGCCTGACAAGGCGTGACGGTAATTCGGTCCGTTTCAAAATTTGTTTTGTACAAATTTTGAGGAACATACAATTAGGCAGCGTGATATTACGCGCTATCCTCAAAAAAATAATAACGCTCCCCGTCAGAAAAAACAGGGAGCGTTCTAAATTTTCTGCGGTTCGGAATGTATATACATCAATTTATGTATATTGTAGCACCTTACTTGCAGAAATTCAATAGATAATTCACTATATATGTTATTTTAATTCAATTATTGTTATATTTTGAGCCGAAACGGACGTTTTAGATAGAATAATATCCTTGATTTTTATTAAAACATCATCATTAACTGTTCCTTTGGGTAAAATGACCTCTGCATTTTCCGAATCGAGTGTTACAAGACATAAATTGTTTATTTGAGCCGTTATTAAATTTTCAATGTCTGCTTCCAGTTTTATTTGCTCGGATATTTTTATAAGCCTCTCCTGTGCCAGTGCCTTCGTATCATCATCCGTTTCTCCTGCTGAAATAATGTTTTCCAGTTGCTCCTTAGCGTTATCGTGAGCCTTCGTTCTGTTGAGCTGTGCTGAGGTGAAATAATCGCTGCTTTCCTCAACGGCACTGCTGTTAACATATTGTGCATCGCCCAAATTCACACTACTCGTCACCTCGGGCTCCGTCTGCTGTATTCCTTTGGGGTTGGTATAGTACCAATTCACAAATACCGCCGCCCCAAGAGACAGTACGAGCGCTCCCACAAGAAGCTGTTTTCTGCCGATAATTTTACTTTTCATTTATTTTTCCTCCGTTACAGTAAGTTTTGATATTGATATTCTGGAAGTGCTTAAGCTTAACACGGCGCCTACCGCTGAATATATCTGTTGCTGAACCTGAGCATTATCTCCGCCCTCGCAGACCACCGCTACTCCTTTTACTTTCGGTTCAATGGTTTTTAACAATAGTCCTGAATCATTTTTATCCCTCTCGATGATTACATATTCATTCTCACTGTCAATATCGGCAGAGTTCTCAGAGTTTTTTCTGTTGATTTTATCGTTAGTTGCATAGACGTATTCAGTTGTCTCCGATAAGGTGATCATAACACGGGTTTTGCCTGCTCCGTCGATAGATCCGACTATCTCTTCAACCTTCCTTTCAAGATAATCGCAATACTGGGCACTTGAAAATGTATCACTTGTAATATTCTTTTTATCATTTTCCGAACTGAAATCCATTTCGGAAATCAGTATAAGAAACATTCCCGCAAGACCTATTACAACAAATAAAGCTGTTTTTTTATTTATATGTGCTTTAGTTATTTTTTCTTTTAAATTATCAAGTACTTTCAATATATGTTCACCTCGAATCCAAGCTGAGTCTTTAATTCTCTCTCGATCTCGTCGCTTTTTTCGGGCGAATCCGTTTTAACATCTAAAGACCGGATATTCAGATATCCCTCACTGTCAATATATGATGACATATCGACCGATAAAACCCTAACGGACATTTTTTCACAAATATTTTTTATTGAGTTCTCTACAAGCCTCTTGTATCCGTCCTCGTAATATTCTTCATAAGCCGTTTCATCATGCAAGTTAAAATCAATTTTTTCTTTTGAAAATACATTTTGTAAAGGAATAACCGTATAAAACAGTACAAAAAGCGAAAAGAATATGTTGAGCATCTTAGAAATTGACGAATTAGAAAGAAGTATTTTGAAAACCGCCGTTATTGCCATGGCACCGCTCACTGATAAAATCCAAAATTTAAAGCTTTCCATCTCTTATTTTCCCATCGTTATAATAATTCCCGTGGATATGGTAAGTACAAATGTTATAAAAAAAAGTATTATATTGAGAAGTGATATGACTGAAGCGAGATTATCAATCGTATCAGTAATATAATTCAAACCGAACATTGAGGATATAATCGAGCAAAAACTGAGAGCAAAATACCACACAAGAAGCTCTGCCATAACAGGCAGATTTATTATGATTATTACTGCTATTACAAATACACCCAGCGTATTCCTCATAATAATAAAGCTGCTGAATACCGACGATATTGCATCCCCTACTCCGCTGCCGACAACAGGAACAAAAGCTCCTGAAATAAATTTGATGCCTTTTAGGGCTAAGCTGTCGGAAGAGCTTGCCAAAACGCTTTGAGTCGTCAAAAGTCCCGTATAAACTGTGGAAAACAGCGAGAGAACAATAATTATAAGCCGTCTCACGGTTTTTATCAGTCGATCTCTGTAATTCTCAAAAGAAAAAGACGATAATATATTCAGAGACATCAATGCGCTTATGCACGGAACGAACAGTTTGTCGGCAAAAGCCACGATTGCAGATGAAAGAAAAACAGAAAATGAATTGTATGTCAATGCAAGTGACGGATTTTTTGACGCTATAATGATTGCTGACATAACAGGAAGGTATGAATCGACGAATACAGCAGAGGTTTTAATTCCTGCGGCGGCGTCGGCGAGTATTTTGCTTATCGGAACAATAACACTCGATATGACGGCAAGCGTACAGATAAAATATATAACATTTACCGTCTTGTCAGAGTTTTTTAAAAAAGCTGCTGCAATTGCGGTTATTATCAGCATTACTGCTATCAAAATAACGTTTTTAAATACTTTGACCCCTGCTCCGCGGCATATGTCAAATAAAAATTTTATGACACGTGTCGGTGAAAGATTAAATAGATCCTCAAAGCTTATCTCGTCAATGCCCAGCTCTTCAAGATATTCACGGGTATCATCATCGGTAAGCTCCCACACACTGTCAAATTCATTGTAAACGCTTTCGGCATATGAGGGAACGGACAAACTCAGTAAAACTGATATTATCACAAACAGAAATACAATCTTTTTTTTCATACTCATTCAACAAATTTTAAACAGAATATTATAAGCGCATTTATCATTGGAAGCGCCATAAACAGAATTATAAATTTCGCCGACAGTGCCACTACTCCCGCAATAGATGTCTCCCCGCTGTCTTTCAAGGTGTCACATATAAAATCGGTTATTATGGCAATTCCTACTGATTTTAGCAGCAGAGCAATATGCACAGAGTCTATATTAAAAGCAGAAAATGCTGTCAGCATATTCGTAATAAATGACGATATATCGTCAAGCATCAAAAAAAATATGGCTGCGACGGTGCCAATTCGCAGAATAAAGACATATTCAGGACGATTGGACTTTAAAATCACCGAAAAACATGCAAAAATCAGTGCAATGACCGACGCTTTTATCAGTACGCTCATAAGTCAAATATTGATTTTATTTCATCAAAGATCGACGTGAGCTGCGGAATAAGCATGGCAATTATCACGACTATTCCCGTAAGCACCGTAAGTGTTGCATACTCCTCACGTCCCGCCTTTGACAGCATTTGATGCAATACTGCCGCTATCAAACCGATTCCTGCGATTTTAAAAAGAAACGTTATATCCATTTTTCGCACCTTATCAAATTAAAATTATGGCGGCTGCGATCCCCGCACCCAATATCAAAGTACCGATACTTTTGCACTTTCCTTCCTCGGATTTTTCCAAGGACAAAAGCTTTGTTTTAAAAAACTCCTTGTACAGCTTACAGTTTGCAATTTGACCGGATACGTCTGATTTGCCCAGCATTGACAAAAAACCTGTCATATACTCCCTGTCCTCTTTATCGTAATATTTAGAAAATCGGTATTCATTGATAACCTCGCGGTAAGCCGTTTCATAATCAATTCTCATCCCGAGTCTTCGGTTTATTTCACCGATAAATAATAACAAAGTAAGATTTGGTGACAGTGACAGACTGCGGAATATCTCTTCGATCGTCAGACTTCTGTATTCTAATAATATCTCAGTATTTTCAATCATAAGGACACTTTGCCTGACGGCATCTGTATGATTTTTAATTTGCCTTACTGAGATCAGGGCCGCCGCGATACTCGCTGATAATATCAAAAGAATACCCGAAATTTTCATTAAGCACCTCGTCATATGTAATTATTCTGTCTATCCGACACGGAGCACTGCTGCCGACAAGTAAGGCGATATTACGAAATTCTCCCGTTTCACAAAGCATTTTAAGCTGCTTTTTATTTCGCAATTCATCTGTGTCCTTGGCGTGAATACTTAATATAAATTTGACACCGCTATTCATGCCCTCGGTAATTTTTTCGACCTCACATCCGTTTCCGATTTCGTCACAGATTATCACCTCAGGCGAAAGCGTTCTCACTGCCATAGAAATACCTATTCCTTTCGGGAAACCGCTTATAATATCAGTATTAGGACCGAGCGCCGTAGCCTCTCCTTTTGAAGAAAACAACTCCTTGCGTTCGTCAACAACACATACTTTGTAGTATTTTCCAAGCCGTCCGCTCGATAACTGATAAGCTATATCCTTTAGCATTGTCGTTTTTCCTGAGGACGGCGGCCCGGCAATTATAAGATTTGATATATCCTTTGTAAAAAGCTCTTCCATTATTTGCTCTGAAACGCCTCTTACGGTTCTGGGGATTCTTATGTTTATACAGGAAATATCCTTAACGGATTTAATTTGCTCTTTTTCATACACTGCAGTGCCGCACAGCCCTACCCGTGAACCGTTTGGCAAAGTAACATAACCGTTCAAAATGTCTTCATAGTGACTGTGCATTGAATATCCGCAAATTTTATTTACCGTATCAATAATTTCGTTTTCCGTAGCAATTACGCAATTCTCGGAGAAAATATATGTGGTTTTTGAATTCGAAGTTAAAAAACTGCTTCCCGACTTTGTAACCGCCACAACAGGTCGCTCAGCACGAAGTCTTATTTCCTGTAAATCCGATATTATGGCTTCGCTTAAATTTGCAAGAATCATTCTTATTCTCGGTGAGATAAATGATATTGAATACTCAAAATTATCTTTAAGGACTTTGTCCATTTGATCACCTCGATAATAGTTATGATTACTTGTCCCCGTTTAGTACAAAACTTTCTTGAAAAGGTTTATTTGGTGTGCTATACTGATTACAATACATTTAGCAGATATTGGAAAGGAACAATATGGTTAAAAAATTTAAATCATTTTTTTCTGAAAATAAGTATATTTTGATTTCCGGTGCGGCGGCGCTCTTTATAATGCTGCTCGTATATTTTTGCTATGAAATAATACCGTTCGGTGATAAAACTGTTTACAGAATGGATCTTTACCATCAATACGGTCCTCTTTTTTCCGAACTGTACGACAGACTGACAAGCGGTCAATCATTGATATACTCATGGAACACCGGACTCGGAGGATCTTTTTTAGGCAACTTTTTCAACTATCTTTCTAGCCCGATTTCATTTATAATACTCTTCTTCGGTCATAAAAACACCTTTGAAGCAATAGCCGCGATGATAGCAATTAAATCGGTATTAAGTGCTATGTCTATGTCCTATTATCTTAAAAAGTCGCAAAAGGATAACACACTTGCCATTTCAGCTTTCGGTATTATGTACGCTTTCTGCGGATACTTTATCGCCTATTACTGGAATATAATGTGGATCGATGCCATGTATATTTTGCCCTTTGTTATCTTGGGTATAGAGCGAATAATTGCTGGGGGCAAGTCAAAAACTTATCTTTTAGCACTTATGCTTGCAATTTTTTCCAATTACTACATCGGGTACATGATATGCATATTTTCAGTTATTTACTTTGTGTATTACTACTTCTGCTCGATCGGCAAGCTCAGAAAAAGCAAAAAGAATTTAGAGATTAAAAAAGGTCCGATCAATAAGCTTAAAAATTCATTTTTCTTTAAAAGCGGTTTTAAATTTGCATTTGCCTCAATAAGCGCCGTAATTATATTATTATTTATGCTTGTTCCCGTAGCCTTTGTGCTTCGCTCCTCCTCCGCAACCGCAGGGTACACTTTGACAGAAGGCAAGTTTTATTATAATATTTTTGACTTTTTAGCAAATCATCTTGCAAGCCTTGAGCCCACGATCAGAAGCAGCGGTGAAGACGTTCTGCCAAATATATACTGCGGAATTTTGACAATAATTTTAATACCTCTTTATATGTTTTCAAAAAAAATACCGTCGGTTGAGAAAATTGCCACTGTTGTTTTGCTTATTGTGATGTATTTCAGCTTTAATTTGAATTATCTCAACTTTGCGTGGCACGGTTTCCACTTTCCCAATGATCTGCCCTACCGCCAATCCTTTATGTATTCATTTATACTTTTAATTTTGGCATTTATGGCATTCAAAAATATCGATGAATTCAAAAAGGAGCATATTCTCGGCATTGGACTTGCAGTTTCGGCATTTATAATAATTGCTGAAAAAGTGGGCTCAAAAAATATTTCACACGGTTCTGTATATATAAGCTTAATTTTTGTAATTCTTTTTTCTATTGTACTGGGACTTATTACGAGTAAAAAAAATCAGGCTTTCGCGCTGTCGGTGCTGATGATGTGCTCAGTTTCTGCTGAAATTATTACAGCCAACACCGACCACTATGTTGCGAATCAGACTAAAACGGCTTTTTCAAGCGATTACGATGATTTCAAGGCATTACAGACAAAGGTCGATAACTATGACGACGGTATGTTCTATCGCACTGAAATGTCTTCACTGAGGGCGCGTATGGATCCAAGCTGGTACGGCTATAACGGCGTATCCGTATTTTCATCTATGGCTTATGAAAAGGTCGCTAACTTACAAAAATATATCGGCTTATACGGAAATAAGATAAATAGTTATACCTATAATCCGCAAACGCCGATATATAACGCAATGTTTTCATTGAAATATGTCTATGACAAAAAGAATTATGTCTCCGACTCCGACTATTACACTTTTAAGACCGCAAATGATACTTTTACGGCTTACGAAAATAATTATATGTTAAATATCGCCTATCCAGTATCAAGCGAAATAACAGAATGGGATGCATCAATTTATGTCGATCCTGTATCAGCACAGGAGGAATATTTCCGTTTGGCAACAGGTGTCGACGGAGTATTCACACGACTGTATGATTACGACATTGTATATGACAATATTCTGCAGATAGGTGAAGAAAGTATTATTGTCGGCTCACTGCCTTTCAACAAAATAAGTAGCGGAATCGGCGCATCCGTTGAGGCAAAAATAACTGCAAAGAGTGATGAAAACATATATATTTACGTTTATTCGAGAAATCTTGACACTGTAACTGTAACTTCACCTGAAATCACAACGACAATGACCGTATCGGACGGGTATATACTTGATTTAGGAAAGCATTACACAGGTGAAACCGTATCGGTCACTTTGCCACTTAAAGATGACGTTGACAGTGCAGCTGTCGACTTTGTAGCTTTCACTGTCGACAAGGATAAATTTATCGAAGGATATGAACGTTTAAAGGACGGACAGCTTGAATATACAAAATTCGATGAAACTTATATAGGAGGCGTTTTCACTGCCGAAAATGACGAGGTACTGTATACTTCAATACCTTACGACGAGGGCTGGCACATATATATTGACGGAGAGCGCGTTGATTCTGAAGATATATTCAAAATATCCGATGCATTACTCGGCATAAAAGTATCCGAGGGAGAACACGATATAACTTTTGTTTACGAGGCTGTGGGTCTAAAATATTCAATTATAATATCAGCCGCTTTTATAATTCTCTTGGTTATTTTTGCACTTCTTAAAAAAAAGCATTGGCTCTTTTTCAAAAACAAGCGCCCCGATCTTTGGGAAAGAGCGAGAAATGCCGTTCCCGCAGCGAATTCAGAACCCGTGGATGAAAATACAGGGTGCGAACCTCCCGCTTACGAAGATACCACAATATTCTTCGATGATTCATATGATAAATTTAACGATGAATAGTTTAAAAGCCTTCCCGATAGAACTCAGGAAGGCTTTTAAATTATCATTTAAGAATTTTCTTTAAATATTGACCTGTATACGATTTTTTATGCTTTGCGACCTCCTCGGGAGTTCCGCAGACAACTACTTTGCCGCCTTTATCCCCTCCCTCAGGACCGAGATCTATAATATAGTCGGCAGTTTTGATAACATCAAGATTATGTTCAATAACTATTACCGTATTGCCGGAATTAACTATCCGCTGTAACACATCTATGAGCTTATGAACATCCGCCGTGTGCAGACCCGTGGTAGGTTCATCGAGGATATACACGGTTTTACCTGTCGGACGCCTTGAAAGCTCTGTAGATAGCTTTACACGCTGCGCCTCGCCGCCTGAGAGAGTTGTTGCCGACTGACCGAGTTTAACATACCCTAACCCTACGTCATAAAGCGTTTGGAGTTTACGGTAAATTTTAGGTATGTTCTCAAAAAAGTTCATTGCCTCTTCAACAGTCATTTCAAGAACGTCGAAAATGCTCTTTCCCTTATATTTGACCTCTAATGTTTCTCTGTTATACCGCGTTCCTTTACATACCTCACAGGGAACATATACGTCGGCAAGGAAATGCATTTCAATTTTAACTATACCGTCTCCCTGACACGCCTCGCACCGTCCGCCTTTGACGTTAAAGGAAAATCTGCCTGCGCTGTAACCGCGAATTTTCGAGTCTTGCGTTGATGCAAAAAGCTCACGTATATCAGTAAAAACCCCTGTATAAGTCGCAGGATTTGAACGTGGCGTTCTGCCGATCGGCGACTGGTCTATATCTATCACTTTATCAAGATTTTCAAGACCAAAAATCTCTTTAAATTTACCTACAGGCTTTTTTGCGTGATTTAATTCGTTCGCGAGACTTTTATAGAGAATTTCATTGATAAGCGAGGATTTTCCCGAGCCTGAAACGCCTGTAACACATATAAAAGAACCCAGCGGGAAATCAACATCAATATTTTTTAAATTATTTTCGGCAGCACCCTTTACCGTGAGAAACTTTCCGTTTCCGGGACGTCTTTTAGTCGGTATTGGAATTTTTCGTTCGCCCGAAAGGTACATACCTGTAATTGAATCCTTACAGTTAATTATATCGTCCACATTACCTGCGCAAACTACCTCGCCACCGTGAATACCTGCACCGGGTCCGATATCAACAACGTAATCCGCCGCATACATTGTATCCTCGTCGTGTTCGACCACGATAAGCGTATTACCCAGGTCGCGAAGCTCCTTTAAGGTATTAAGCAGCTTGTCGTTGTCACGTTGGTGCAGTCCAATGCTCGGCTCGTCAAGAATATATACTACCCCCATAAGAGACGAGCCTATCTGCGTAGCAAGCCTTATTCTTTGGCTTTCACCGCCTGAAAGCGTTCCTGATGAGCGCGAAAGGGTAAGATATTCAAGTCCGACGCTCTGCAAAAATTTAAGCCTGTCGTTTATCTCCTTTAAAATCGCCTTTGCAATAAATTTATCCCTATCACTAAGCTCAAGATTTTTAATAAATTCGATAGCTGATGTTATGGACATATCGCAAAATTGACTTATATTTTTACCGCCGACCGTGACTGAAAGTATTTCGTCGCGCAGGCGCGTACCGTGGCAATCGGGGCACTCACAGGCAGTCATAACCTGCTCTATCTCCCATTTTGCCCAGTCACTTGTAGTCTCTTTATATCTGCGCTCAAGGTTATTAACGATACCCTCAAATTCAGTCATATAGCTGCCCGATCCGTAAAGCGTAGGACGGCTCATTTTCAGCTTTTTGTCCGTACCGTAAAGAAGAGCGTCAACCCCCTGCTTGGAAATATCCTTTATAGGCGTTTTAAGTGTAAATCCGTATTCCTTGCCGAGGGCGGTATAATACATCGCCGCGATAGAGCCTTTTTCCGCCTTACTCCAGCCACTGGCGCATATGGCTCCGTCGGCAATCGAAAGATTTTTATTTGGAATAACCAAATCGGGATTTACCTTTAAAAATACACCCAGTCCCGTGCAGGTCGGGCACGCACCGTAGGGATTATTGAAGGAAAACATTCTGGGCGAAAGCTCGTCGATGCTTATACCGTGCTCGGGACAAGCGTAATTGAGTGAAAAAAGGTATTCCTTATCTCCTATTGCATCAATAATCACGTTACCGCCCGACAATTCTGTTGCAGTTTCAATTGAATCAGCAAGACGAGTTCTTATATCTTCTTTTACAACAAGACGGTCAACAATTATTTCAATATTGTGTTTAAAAGATTTTTTCAGCTTGATATCTTCCGACAGTTCGGTCATCTCGCCGTCAATTCTCGCCCTTACAAAGCCCGATTTCATTGCATTAGCTATCTCTTTTGCGTGCTCGCCCTTTTTGCCCCTTACTACCGGTGACATAATTTGAATTCTTGTGCCTTCAGGGAATTCAAGAACGCTGTCAACGATCTGATCAACCGTTTGCTGCTTTATTTCTCTGCCGCATTTAGGGCAATGGGGTATTCCTATTCTGGCGTAAAGCAAACGCAGGTAATCATATATCTCCGTTACGGTTCCTACTGTTGAACGCGGGTTTTTCGAGGTAGTTTTTTGGTCTATGGAAATTGCCGGAGAGAGCCCCTCAATGGATTCAACATTTGGTTTTTCCATTTGACCTAAAAACATTCGCGCATATGACGAGAGCGACTCAATGTATCTTCTCTGCCCCTCTGCATATATGGTATCAAACGCCAGCGATGACTTGCCCGAACCCGACAGACCGGTAAAAACAACGAGCTTATCACGCGGGATCTCAACGTCAATATTTTTTAAATTATTTTCTTTAGCGCCTCTGACGATTATCTTATCGTGCTCCATCACACTCGACGTCCTTCTTTTTCAAAAATTCCTCAAGCCCGTTTTTGCCCTCATCGGTAACGGGCTTTATCCATTTAAGCGATCTGTAATACCGTATGCATAACGCCGTTTTAACGTAATCTTCAAATATATACATAACGGCAAATGCAACAGTAAAAGGTAATTTGAGTACATATACCGCGATAAGTGTAGCAGGCAGTGAAAGACCCCACAGACAGCATAAATCATATTTTACGCCTGTGACTGTATCGCCGCCTGAACGGAAAACTCCAACGATAGATATATAGGGAATTTGCCGCACGGTAAATTCAAAGGCATAAAATGCCATAATTGTCATTGCAGTTTTAAGCGTTACATCGCTGATATTGTTTCCCATATTGAATATTCCGATAAGCTGTGGGCGGAATATGTAAATCAAAATCGAAATGAAAATTGCCAGTATCGGCGCAATTATCATAAAGCGCTTGGAATCTTGAATTCCGCGCTCTATCATTCCTTTACCCACTGATTTACCCACCATTATACAGCAGGCGGTGCAAATACCGATAAAGAAAACAAATGCGATATTTTCAAAGCTTCTGAGTATTGTCAGCGCCGCAAAATACTCATGTCCCATATGACCGAAAATAATATTAAAGGCAAAAGTCCCTACACCCCACATAGACTCGTTAAATATGACAGGAAACGCCTTTTTATAAAATGCCGAAACATCCTCTAACTTGAAACCAAAGGTTGTTTTAAGCGGAGCTATCAGTATATTTTTCTCGATCACTGATATGAGTAAAATTGCTGCGACTCCAACCCATGCAGAAATTGATGTGGCAAGCGCAGCCCCTTTTATTCCCATCTCGTTAAAACCGAATTTACCGAAAATCATACCGTAGTCAAGAAAAATGTTTAAAACCGTAGTCAGAACGGAGACGTACATGGGCAGTCTGACACGCTCTACAGAGCGCAGAACTGACGATAAAATATTTGATATTGCAACGGCGGGATAAGAGAATAACACAATTAAAAGATATTCCTTACCCTCGGTTATAACATTATCTTCACCGTTAAAAATATTAACTACAAGTTCAGGGAAAAAGAAGCTGACAGCAGTGAATACACCTGAAACAAGCAACACCGAAATCACTGCAATACCGCAGGTCATATTTATCCGTCTTTTATCCTTTATTCCCCAGTATTGGGAAACAAATACGGAAGTGCCTGAACTTATTCCGATTATTATCATATTGAGAAGCCAGCCCCACTGACCTATCATTCCCACTGCGGAAAGCGACACATCTCCCAAACGGCTTACAAAAAGCGTATCAGCAAGAGTAAACGAGCTGATAAGCATATTTTGCAAAGCGATAGGTGTGGCTAACTTTATTGCGTTTTTCCAAAATCCTTTATCATTAAAAATCTTAAATTTCAAACTTTATTTCTCCGATTTTAATTTTTCTATTTTGTCACGAAGATACGCTGCATGCTCAAACTCAAGGATTTTTGCCGCAGCCTTCATCTCTTCGGTAAGGCGAATTATGAGCTTTTGCTTTTCTTCTCTACTCATCTTGCGCTTAGAGCTCTTATCACGTGCTGATATTTCGAGGACTTCACGCACGTCTTTAATAATAGTTTGGGGAACTATACCGTGTTCCTCATTATAGGCTATCTGTTTTTCACGGCGTCTGTACGTCTCGGATAAGGCTTTTTCCATAGAAGGCGTTACACTGTCGGCATACATAATGACCTGTCCGCCGGAGTTACGGGCAGCGCGTCCGATGATTTGAACAAGCGACGTTTCCGAACGTAAAAAGCCCTCTTTATCAGCATCGAGTATTGCGATAAGCGAGACCTCGGGAATATCCAGTCCCTCACGTAAAAGATTTATACCCACAAGAACGTCAAACTCCCCGAGGCGAAGATCCCGAATAAGCTCCATACGCTCAATAGTGTCAATATCATAATGCATATATCGAACCTTTATACCGTGTTGCCCCAGATATTCGGTCAGATTTTCCGCCATCTTTTTCGTAAGTGTTGTAACGAGAACACGCTCTTTTTTCTCTATTCTTATATTTATTTCCGAAATCAGATCGTCGATCTGTCCTTCGGTGCTGCGGACAAAAATCTCAGGATCAAGAAGTCCTGTAGGACGTATAAGCTGTTCGGCAGTCTGAACACTTTTTTCCTGTTCAAACGGTCCGGGTGTGGCGCTGACAAATATTTTTTGTCCTGTTTTTCCGTAGAATTCATCGAAATTTAACGGGCGGTTATCGTATGCCGACGGTAAACGGAATCCGAAATTTATTAGGCTCTCTTTTCGCGATCTGTCACCGCCGAACATACCTCTTACCTGCGGAAGTGTAACGTGTGACTCGTCAACAAAAAGCAGAAAATCATCGGGGAAATAGTCAAGCAACGTAAAAGGCGGTTCACCCGATTTTCTGCCGGACATAATTGCGGAATAGTTTTCAATTCCCTTACAAAATCCTGTTTCCCGCAGCATTTCCATATCATATTCAGTACGCTGCCTTATACGCTGTGCCTCAATAAGCTTACCTTCTTTTTCAAATCGGGCGACTTGTTCCTCCATTTCAGCGTTTATTTTTTCAAGGGCAAATTCCATTTTTTCAGGTGAAACAACATAGTGAGAGGCAGGATATACTGCAACGTGTGAAACAATATTTTTGACAGCTCCCGTGAGCGGATTTATTTCACTTATCCTGTCGATCTCATCACCGAAAAATTCTACCCGTATTGCGGTATCATTGGAATAAACAGGAAAAATTTCGACTATATCCCCTCTTACTCTGAATTTATTTCTTATAAAATTGATATCGTTACGCTCATACTGTATCTCAACAAGTTTTTTAATAAGGTCGTCGCGGCTTTTCTGCATACCCGTTCGCATTGAAATGACCATACTCTTATAGTCGATGGGGTCACCGAGAGAATATATGCACGAAACACTTGCGACTATTATTACGTCTCGACGCTCAGAAAGCGCCGAAGTCGCAGAATGGCGCAGCTTGTCAATTTCATCGTTTATCGCCGAATCTTTTTCGATATAAGTATCAGTCGTGGCAATATATGCCTCAGGCTGATAGTAATCGTAGTAACTGACAAAATATTCAACAGCGTTATTTGGGAAAAACTCCTTAAATTCTGAACAAAGCTGACCTGCTAAAGTTTTATTGTGGGCAAGAATCAATGTAGGGCGGTTAAGTTCTGCAATAATATTCGCCATGGTAAATGTTTTTCCCGAGCCGGTAACGCCGAGAAGAGTCTGTTCTTTATATCCGTTATTTACGCCGTCAACAAGTTTTTTTATCGCCTGAGGCTGATCTCCTGTGGGCTTGAACTGACTAACTAACTGAAACATACTGTTCCTTTCGTATTTGGTATCGCGTACATTTGTTCGTTTAATTATACAACATCCCTCGGATAAAATCAACATTATTCTTTAAATAAACGCATAAAATTTCTTAGAAAATTTGTTGGTTTGAGATGATTTTTATGATGAATAAGATATGGTCGAGTCTAATCCTCTTTTCGCTTATTGCCGCAGTCTGTTTAGGAAATATCAGCGAATTATCAAGGGGTATTATTACAAGCGGCAATACCGCAGTCGATCTCGCCATAACACTTTTGGGCTCGTTTTGCCTATGGAACGGCATTATGAATATAGCGGAAAAATCGGAGCTTACAAAATCGCTTTCAAAGGTAATGTCACCGATTTTGTGTAAATTATTTAAGGGTTTAAAAAAGGACGATGACGCCGTTCTGCCCATGTGTTTGAATATTACTTCAAATCTCTTGGGTCTCTCAAACGCCGCAACACCGACAGGTATTGAAGCTATGAAAAGGCTTGCGGCAAAAAATGAGGGAAAAACAACGCCGAGCAACAATATGGTACTGTTTGTCGTTATGAATTCCGCTGCACTCAGAATAATCCCTACCACAGTTGCAAATATAAGAGCAAGTCACGGTTCAGAAAATCCTGCTGGAATTGTTTTACCGTCAATAATTGTATCAATTTGCGCTCTGACTGTCGGAATCACTATGACAAAAATCACGGAGAGGTTTTTTAAATATGAGTAATATTTCAAATTACATACTTCCGATTTTTGTCTGTCTGATAGTAGTATACGGATTTTTAAAGAAAGTAGACGTATTTGACGCTTTTACTGAGGGCGCTAAAAATGGGTTTAACGTGTTTTTGTCAATTCTGCCGTCACTGACAGCACTTTTTTTGGCAATAGAAATGCTCAAATCATCAGGGGGAACTGAGATCCTTACAAAAATACTATCCCCAGTCGGAAAGCTTTTGAATATCCCGAATGAAGTTTTACCAATGTGCATATTATCTCCTGTCTCGGGCGGAGGTTCTCTGAGTATATATGAGTCGATTATAAGTGAGTACGGACCCGATTCTTATATAGGAAGGGTCGCATCGGTTATGATGGGGTCTTCCGAAACGACGTTTTATGCCATTGCAGTCTATTACGGCGCGGTAAACATAAAAAAGATACGGCACACAGCGATTTGCTCACTGTGCGCCGATTTTACAAGCTTTATCGTTTCGGGAGTTGTAGTAAGAATTTTATTTTATTAACGAAACTCCGTCCATTTCGGCAGGCTGTTCGAGTCCCAAAATTTTAAGCATTGTGGGAGCAATATCGCAAAGTCTGCCGCCCTCACGCAGCTCGCACGGGTAGTTAGCAACGATAAATGGTACGGGATTTGTAGTGTGCGCCGTAAACGGCGAGCCGTCCTCCTCATACATTTTATCGGCATTACCGTGGTCTGCAGTGACAAGAAGTGCACCGCCCATTTCCGCAACTGCATCAAAAAGAGTTCCGACACAAGTATCAACTGCTTCAACAGCGGCAACAGCGGCTTCAAACACGCCAGTATGACCAACCATATCGCAATTAGCGAAATTGAGGATTACAACGTCATATTTTCCGCTTCTTACTGCTGCATTAACCTTTTCCGATACCTCATAAGCGCTCATTTCAGGCTTTAAATCATATGTTGTAACTTTGGGGGAATTTACAAGTATTCTATCCTCACCTGCATATTGAGCCTCAACGCCGCCGTTAAAGAAAAATGTTACGTGAGCGTATTTTTCAGTCTCTGCAATGCGGAGTTGAGTCATACCTTTGTCTGAAAGATATTCACCGAGTGTGTTTGTAAGTGACTGCGGCTTAAATGCAATATCGACATTAGGCATTGTAGCATCATATTGAGTCATACAGACGTAAGTAACAGGGAAATAATCGCGCTCAAAGCCGTTAAAATCGGGATCGACAAATGTTCTTGTGATTTCACGCGCACGGTCGGGGCGGAAATTGAAGAACACCACGCTGTCATTAGCCGATATCCTGCCCTCATTTTCAAGGCATACGGTTGGTTCAATAAATTCATCTGTGATGTTTTTACCGTCGTTGTCAACTCTTTGGTAGCTTTCCTCAACCGCTTTGACAGGATCAAGAGCAAATATACCTTCGCCTTTTACAAGGGCGTTGTACGCTTTTGAGACGCGCTCCCATCTGTTGTCCCTATCCATAGCATAGAAACGTCCAACAACTGTGGCTATTTTACCTACGCCGATCTCATTAAGCTTTTCCTGTGCCTCTGCAAGAAAATCCTTACCGCTTGTGGGCGGAACGTCACGTCCGTCCATAATACAGTGAAGGTAGACCTTCTCAAGTCCCATTTTCTTGGCAAGTTCAACGATTGCCCAAACGTGGCTGTTGTGGGAATGTACTCCGCCGTCACTCATAAGTCCGATAAGATGAAGAGAAGTCCCGTTGTCAATAGCGTTTTTAACCGCCTTGATCAATGTCTCATTATTAAAGAAGTCGCCGTCTTGAATGGACTTTGTAATTCTTGTAAGCTCCTGATATACAACGCGACCTGCGCCGATATTGGTGTGTCCGACCTCGGAGTTACCCATCTGACCGTCGGGAAGACCTACGTCCATACCCGACGCACCGATATACGTCATCGGATATTTTGACATAAGCTCGTCAAGACGAGGAGTATTTGCGGCGACAATAGCGTTGCCGTAATCGGACGGATTTTTACCGAAGCCGTCCATTATACATAATACTAAAGGTTTTTTCATTTAAGTCACCCAAATAGATTTATTTTGAAGCAGCTTCAACGATTTTTGCAAAATCAGCAGCCTTAAGTGAAGCACCGCCGATAAGTCCGCCGTCAACATTTGCTTTTGCCAGAAGTTCATCGGCATTACCTGCGTTCATTGATCCGCCGTACTGTACAGTAACGGTTTCGGCAACATCTGCACCGTAAGCCTCAGCAATAGCGGCACGTACAAATCCGTTGCCCTCGTCAGCCTGCTCGGCAGTTGCAGTAACGCCCGTGCCTATCGCCCAAACAGGCTCATAAGCTATTATAACATTAGCGAGCTGCTCTTTTGTAACGTTTGTAAGAGCCATTTTGGTCTGATATTTCAAAAGAGTTTCAGTGTAGCCAAGCTCTCTCTGCTCAAGAGTTTCGCCGACACAGATAATTGCCTTAAGTCCTGCGTTAAGAGCTGCAAGAGAGCGAAGATTTACGGTTTGGTCAGTCTCACCAAAGTATGTTCTTCTCTCGCTGTGACCGATAACAACATATTCAACGCCTGCTTCTTTGAGCATATCTGCGGCGATTTCGCCCGTGTATGCTCCCGAAGCTTTGAAATGTACATTTTCAGCACCGATTTTTATGTTTGAGCCTTTTGCAGCCTCAACAGCGGCAGGAATATCAATAAAAGGTACACAGAGCACCACATCACAATCGGCATTTGCCACAAGAGGCTTCATCTCATTTATAAGAGCCTTTGCCTGTTCAGGGGTTTTATTCATTTTCCAGTTACCTGCTATAACTGTTTTACGCAACTGCTTATTCATATAAATTTCTCCTTATCGCAAATTGTGGGAGGACTTTAAAGTCCTCCCATTATAGTTTAATTATTTCTCGTCAAGAGCAGCAATACCGGGAAGCTCTTTACCCTCAAGGTATTCAAGCGAAGCTCCGCCGCCGGTTGAAATGTGAGACATCTTGTCAGCAAACCCGAGCTTTTGGATAGCCGCCGCAGAGTCACCGCCGCCGATTATTGAGATAGCGCCGCTTTCGGCAATAGCAGTAGCAACAGCAACTGTACCTGAAGCAAAATTCTCCCACTCTGAAACGCCCATAGGACCGTTCCAGATAACAGTGCCCGCGTCCTTAACGGCGTCGGCAAACATCTTTTGAGTTTTGGGACCGATATCAAGTCCCATCCAACCGTCGGGAATGTCGTCGGAGTTTACTACCATAGCCTCTGTATCGGGTTTATACTCTTTGCCGACCTTGTTGTCAACGGGAATAAGGAACTTAACTCCTTTTTCCTCAGCTTTTTTCATCATTTCAAGAGCAAGGTCAACCTTATCAGCCTCAAGAAGTGATGTGCCTATATTATGACCGAGAGCCTTCATAAAGGTATATGCCATACCGCCGCCTACGATAAGAGTATCGCACTTATCAATAAGATTGGTGATAACGCCGATCTTATCTGAAACCTTAGCGCCGCCGAGAATGGCAACAAGAGGTCTTTTGGGGTCTTCAAGAGCCCCGCCGATGAACTGGATCTCTTTCTGAATAAGATAACCGCAAGCGGAGGGAAGATAATCTGCAACGCCTGTCGTTGAAGAATGGGCTCTGTGTGCTGAACCGAAAGCATCATTTACATAAAGCTCGGCAAGATCAGCAAACTTTTTGGAAAGCTCTGGATCGTTCTTTGTCTCGCCATTTTCAAAGCGAACGTTTTCGAGAAGAAGAACCTCACCGTCTTTAAGGTCGGCAGCAAGAGCCTGAGCGCTCTCGCCTACAACGTCTCCTGCCATTTTAACTTCCTGTCCGAGAAGCTCGGAAAGTCTTGCGGCAACGGGAGCCATTGAGAACTCGGGAACTACCTCACCCTTAGGACGGCCGAGATGAGAGCAAAGAATAACCTTTGCACCGTTATCGATAAGATATTTGATGGTCGGCAGAGATGCGACTATTCTTTTGTCGCTGGTGATCACACCGTTTTCCATCTTAACGTTGAAGTCGCAGCGTACAAGGACCTTTTTGCCTTTAACCTGAAGATCTTCAACAGTCTTTTTGCTTAAAGCACTGCTCATTGAAAATACATCCTTTCAATATATAAATTTACCGTAGTATATTCTATACTACTGCTTAAAATTTTTCAAGAGTAAAGGGATATTTTGTTAATAAAATATCATTTTGACTGATTATAGAGCGTCAAAATCGAATTAATTTTGTCAATAATCATATTTTTAAGCTCATTCGGGTGTACAACCATAATATCATCCCCAAACTGCATTATCCACGATACAAGACCCTCATTGACCGCAACGCTTACTTTTGCGGAAAAATGACCGTCGTCAAAAGGAACTATAGTACATTTTTCGCCGAATCTGTCTATAAATTCCTCGATAATATCATTTTTGCAAATAAGCTCAACGGGCTTAATATCACCCGAGAACATTGATAGATGCTTATTACTGTAGTCTGCCGCATCAAATGCAGTAGTATACGGTGACACCTCAGAAAAGCGTCGGGCAGGTGTATCGGTCAGCTCAACGCTCTTGAGCCTGTCAATGCGCAAGTGAATAAGATTATCGTATTTGCTGTAATTTCCTATAAGATAATAGTGATCATTTGACCAAATAAGAGCATACGGATTTATCGTCATCTGCTTTTTCTCATATAACGCCCGTTTTCCGTCAACGATCTTTCTTCTGTGGTAAGTCACAACTACCTGCCGCTTGTTTTCAATAGCTGTATTCAGAATATCAATGTTATAAAAAACATTTTCGTTTTCGGATTTGTTGCGGTTATCAATGTAAATCTGCGTTCTAAGCCGTGAAAACTGATGTTCGCCGACAAACTTACCCAATTTTTCTAAAAGCATCTTAGTCTTTTTGGCGGAAATGAAATTTGCCGCCTGAACAGCATCAATCAACAGCCTTAATTCGGGCAACTCAAAGTAATAAGGTGCAGCAAAATATCCACGCGGAGAGCTTGAATATATTATTTCATAACCGAATTCGTTAAGACACTCAATACAGTCATATACGGTTTTTCTGTCGCACTGAATACCGTACAGCTCGTCGAGATAAGACATAATGTCATTAGCCGTCAAGGGGTGTTCCTCGTCGGATTTTTTCGACAGTATCTCGGCAATGTACAGTAATCGTAATTTTTGTTTGGATGCAGCTTTCATAGGTAGTATTACAAAACCAGTTTATTATTAATTTCAATGAGAGTTTCCTCGTCAACTTTAATATTCTCACGGTCATAGGTCATAATGCCGTTGACCTCGTTTTCGACGTCGCTGACTTGGGTATAAACGGTCGCGGAAAGTCCCTTTTTAATAAGCGGGATAACCTGTTTTTCGTGGAGTTTTTTGTAAGCGGCTGAAAGCTTGGCTTTATCCTTGAACATCAAATATCCAAAGCTCTTGGACTCGTCCCAAGTGTGACCGCGGTCAATTCTGCTGTATCCGCCGTATTCGGTGAGAGCAAAAACTCTTTCATCCAGTTTAGGCATTATTACGGGGACAACATATTTGTGCATACTGTTAAAGTCGCCTGCTCCGTGGTCATACCAGCCGCTGGCGTGGTCAACAAGACGTGTTGGGTCGAACTGCTTGACACAGTTAGCAATTTCGGCTGAGTCAAACTGACCCCAGCCCTCATTAAACGGTACCCAACAGCAAATGGACGTGTGATTGAAAAGCTGATTGAGCATCTCGTTAAGCTCACGCTTAAAGTCTGCGCGCCATTCATTTTCGGTACGCTTAAAGAGCTTATATTTATTGTCCTTAACTTTAAGTCCGAAGAAAGGCAGAACACCCGCTACGACTACGCCTATATACTCACCGCCGCTCATCATATCCTGCCAAACAAGCATTCCAAGTCTGTCGCAGTGATAATACCAACGGTCAAGCTCCAGCTTAATATGCTTTCTGAGCATATTAAAGCCGAGACGTTTCATAGTCTCAATATCGTATATCATTGCCTCGTCGCAGGGAGGTGTAAGTCCACCGTCGGACCAATATCCCTGGTCAAGCAAGCCTTTTTGGAAATAAGGTTTGTTGTTAAGGAAAAAGCGCGGAATACCGTTTTCGTCTTTATCTACCGAATATTTGCGCATTCCCACATAGCTCTTAACGGTATCAACGACCGTTCCGTCCTTTAACAACTCGATTTTAAGATCATAAAGGAACGGTGACTCCGGCGACCACAGCTTGATATCATCAAACTTTATTTCACCGTCAAGAGAAATGATATTTTCGGAAACTTTATTGCCCTCGTCAAATACCGTAACGTTTACCTGACAGTCTTTATCGGTCGTAAAAGTCTTAAATTTCAGCACCTTTGTGTCTATATCGGGTATCATTCTGAGCTTTGTTATGTGACAGGGATCGACAGCCTCAAGCCATACGCTCTGCCATATTCCCGACGTGGCAGTATACCAAAATCCCGTTGTTTTGATTACCTGCTTACCGCGCTGTTGATATCCTTTATCAGTCGGGTCGTAAACGCAAACGACAAGCTCATTTTCGCCGTCTTTTATAAGTCGTGTAATGTCAACAGAAAACGAGCAGTAACCGCCTGTATGCGTTCCTGCAAGCTCTTTATTTATGTAAACGCTGCACTGCCAATCGACTGCTCCGAAATTGAGCAAAACATTTTTTCCTGCAAAACTTTCCGGCAGCGTAAATACTTTTTTGTACCAAAGCCTATGCTCGGGCAAAAGCGGTTTTTCAACGCCTGAAAGCATACTTTCAATTGCGAAAGGTACGGTTATTTCACCGTCGAATGTATCCGCCCATTCACAGTCAGCATCTTTAATGGCGTATTCATATACTCCGTTAAGTGATAACCAGTCCGCTCTCTCCATTTGAGGACGAGGATATTCAGGCAACGGATTAGTTTTATCGACTGAATCAGTCCATCTTGTTTTTAAAAATCCCATATATTGATCCCTCCATTTTCTTATATTTTATACCAAATTTAGGTTTTTGTCTATTGAAATAGGTAAAAAAATTTGGTATAATCCTATCAATATCCGCGGATATGGTGGAATTGGCAGACACGCAAGATTTAGGATAATATGCACCTGTGGTGGAATGGCAGACACGTTGGTCTTAGGAGCCAATGCGAAAGCGTGGGGGTTCAAGTCCCCCTAGGTGCACCAACATTTGTGAGGACTTTTTAAGTAATTTTTTTGCTTAAAAAGTCCTTGTTTTTTTTGTTGCTTTTGCTTATAATATTTTTGTTAATCTAGCGTGTTACTTTCTAGCAAAAAAGCAGAAAGGAAACACAAAAAAAATGAGAAATTACAGACGGAGAACACAAATGGCAACACACGAAAAAACTTTAATAAAAGATGCGTATGCGTTTTTTGTAGTAGAAAAGAAAGCAGAAAACCTTTCACAAAGCACACTTGACACATACGACATACACATTAAAAATTTTATGGATACTATGGAAATAAGCAATTTTTCCTGTGCCTTGCTAAATGAAAACAATGCTATGTATCTCGATTGGGTAGAAGATTTACAAACAGAACAAGGAAAGAAAGATGTTACAATAGCAAGTTATTGCAGGTCAGTCCGTGCCTTCTTGTATTGGTTACAAGATAACAGTTATATAGACCCCTTTTCTGTTAAAATCCCTAAATATCAAAAAACTATAAAGCAATGCTATTCAGCAGACGAATTATCAACCTTATTAAAAAAGCCTGCAAAAACTTGTTCGGAAGTGCAATATCAAACTTGGGTGTTTATAAATTTAATATGTGCTACGGGTTTGCGGTTATCCTCTGCACTTAACTTAAAAGTCCGCGATATTAACATAAAAGAAAAGGCTTTATATGTTCAGCAGACAAAAAATAACAAAGCACAGATTTTGTTCTTAAATGATAATATGCTTACAATTCTTAAAAAATATGTTGCCTTATTCGACCTAGAAACAGACGATTTCCTATTTTGCACGGCTGAAAAAACACAATTAGCAAAAAGGACAATACAGGACAATGTAGCAACCTATAATAGAAAACTAGGTATAGAAAAAACAAGTATACACCTATTCCGTCATACCTATGCTAAAAACTACTATCAGCAAACAAAAGATATATATAGTCTGTGTCAAGTCCTTAATCATAGCAGTATAGCAGTTACAGAAAACTATTTAAGAGATTTAGGCTTAACGCTTGCAAACGCTACGGCATACAATCCACAAGCCCTTTTTGTGCAGTCCGCAAAAAAGAAAAGACGAGGCAAAATGTCATAAATATAACCGCCCAAACAGGGCGGTTTTTTCATAGCCTAAAGCCTTTTAAAAGTTGCTTAAGGGGGTCGAGGGGGGACCGCTTGCGGTGGGTTCCCTATTATTACCCTTAAGCAACTTTAGTAGTCAAGAATTTTACAAGATAGTTATTTGAAGAAAAACAATTAACTATCTAAAAATTTTGACTAC
This sequence comes from Oscillospiraceae bacterium, assembly GCA_022508805.1. Classification (GTDB taxonomy): domain Bacteria; phylum Bacillota; class Clostridia; order Oscillospirales; family Acutalibacteraceae; genus Fimenecus. The sequence goes on from JAFLUM010000011.1 coordinate 40,793, forward strand.
TGCAACTTTAGTAGTCAAATAGTCAAAATGCTATATTTACAAATAATTATCAAAAAAAACAACAGTTCACTTTAGTAGTCAAAATAACTTTAGTAGTCAAAATTTTTGATGTATTGATAACTTAATAAAGAATGTTATATAATTCATTCAAGCACAAAAAAAAGACCGTTGGCGAAACGGTCTGAGACAATAAAGATAAAAAAGTTAGGGGTCAAAAGGCGATTTGACTATATTTATTTTATACTACAGAAAAATTAAAATCAATAGATAAATATATAAATATATTCAAACGAAAACTTTTGACACTTGCTTATTCTTTCGGCAAGTGTTTTTTTTGTTGCTAAAAAAAATTATAAGAAAGGCTGTGATTTAATCAACGAAAATAAAGATAAAAAAATTAGGGGGCAAAAAGCTTTTTTAACAGTTAACAACCCCCAAAAGCATAACTATTTAACAAATAGTCCCGAAGATATGAAAGCGGTATATTTTCAAAAAGCACTAAACCAATGGGGTAGCATAATATATATGTGTTGCACAAAAGAAAAAGGCAAAAAAGGTACAGTACACGACCACTTGTATATACACTTTGAAAGGCAAGTATATATAACAAGTCTTCAAAAGGTATTTCCCCATTGTGACATAGAATTTCACAACGGCAGTGATGAAGATAACCGCAACTATATTTTTAAACAAGGTGAAAAATACGAAAACGATAAGGCTGAAACCCGTATTGACGGCTTTCAATTTGAATGGGGCGAAATGGAAAAGTTTAGACAGAATCAAGGCAAAAGGAACGATTTAGAAGAATTAAGAACGCTTATACTACAAGGAAAAAGCAATGCTGAAATTTACAATTACAATGCAAATTATTTAAAATATGCTACCTACATAGACAAAATAAGATTAGACCTCATACAAGACAAATACAAAAAAGAAAATAGGTTCTTAAAGGTTGTCTACCAAACAGGCGAAACAGGTACAGGAAAAACAAGAAGTGTAATGGAAAGTTACGGGTATGAAAATGTTTATCGTGTTACGGACTACTCCCACCCTTTCGATAGTTATAATCTTCAAGACACTATCATTTTTGAAGAATTTAGAAGCAGTTTAAAAGCAGAGCAGATGTTAAATTATTTAGACCTATACCCTGTTGATTTACCTTCCCGTTATGCCAACAAGGTTGCTTGTTATCATAATGTTTACATTAACACGAACATTCCACTACAAGAACAGTTTAAAAACATTCAAGAGCAACAACCGCAAACTTGGCAAGCCTTCTTAAGAAGGCTTGACGAAATCCGTGTTTTTGAAAATAACGAAATCTATGTTTATAAACAATATAGGAAACAAGACGGCACATTTGATTTTTTAAGCAATAACGGGTTACTCTATTTTGATAGGTTTAATCCAATACAAGCACAGTAATGTGCTTGTTTTTTTATGCTTATTATTCCTATCCCCCGTGTTGTAAAAGTAGCACATATGTGCTCCGGCACATATGTGCTACTCTAATAAGCATAAGACAGACAGAGCGGTTAGGGCAACAAAAACAGCGTGTTTTTGTTGGACTAAACGGGGATGTCTTGCATTTTGGAAATTTTAATTATAAAATCAAAGTATAAAAGTTTTAATAGAATATTGTGCTCTCATTGAACAGAGCCATAGGCAAAAGCCTATGAAGTTATTTAAAGTGTTTCTTAAGTGAAATATTAGATTGCAAGTTTCAGAATTTTTAGCAATTAAAACATTAAAATGAAGTTATTTAATACCTTTTTCAAGGTCAAAAGTAAAGTGTTACAAAGTCAAGGACTACAAAAAATTAGGCTTTGGGCTACATAATTTTTATTAAAGGTATCAAGTATACCATTATTTATATAGAGAAAAATTATAATTTAATGAAAAAAATGGAACGGGAAACCATTAGAAAAAAATCCTATCTGTACTTAACAAATTTTTACAAAAAAATAAGTAGTAGATATGTATTAAAAACTATCGTTTTTAACACATATGTGCTACCTATTAAAAAAGGCTGACAATAATTTTAAGGGGGTGATTTAATTAAAACATTACAACAGCAAGTTAAAACGAACCTGAATGGCAAAAGAGCAATGGGCGAAAGTAGGCACAATGCAAAAATAGAACTTAAAGAAAAGATGGGCGAAGATTACCGCTTTGGTATGTCGGTTGATACTATACATAGTTATAAAACATTTGATATATATACAGAGCATTGTAACCGCTTTGTCGAGTGGTGCATTAACGAAAAAGGTGTAAATAAATATTCTAGCCTAAACAATATAAAGCAATATGCAAAAGAATATTTACAAGCAAGAGAAGAAAAAGGGTTAAGCCTTTATACTTTAAAGTCGGAAAAATCTGCATTAGGCAAGTTGTACGGGGAAACAATAGATTATAAATTTCAAAAGCCTAGAACTACAAAAGAAATCACAAGGTCAAGAAACGAGGTCAAAAACGATAAGCATTTTTCTGTAGAAAAAAATCAAGACCTTGTTGACATTTGCCGAGCAACAGGCGGTCGCAGAGAAGATATAGAAAAACTAACAAAAGACTGCTTTTTTACTGACAAAAACGGTCAAATGTGGGTTCGATTTGAACAGAGCAAGGGCGGTCGTGATAGAATTGCACCCGTCTTGCCTGAATATCAAGCAAGAGTGCAGATGATATTAGAAACAAGAGAACCAAACACCCCCCTATTTAGCAACATTCACGGAGCGGCGGATATTCACTCATTCCGCCGTGAGTATGCACAAGAACTGTATAAAGCCGTATGTAATAATGATACTTTAAAAGAAAAAATATTAAGCGAATATCCCGCAAGAAATGAGCCAAATATAAAGGGTGATACATACCATAGCCACGATAAAGAAAATCAGTTTAAAGGTGATAGAGATAATATTTATATTGTATCGGAAGCACTCGGACACAACAGGCTAGAAGTATCTGTAAATCACTACTTAAAATAAAAAGCAGATAATTAACTGAAAATAAAAACAGTTAGTTATCTGTTTTTTTGCTATTTCTACGGCAGAATGATTTTTAAATCCTTTTTAGTAGTAAATATTCATCAGCAAAAATAAAAACAATTATACAGAAATTTTTGTTAAAATCCCTATTGAAATAATAGCATATATGTGTTATAATCTAGCGTGTTAGAGGCATATTTTACAAGTTAAATTTTAAATTTTTAACCTTGTAAAAAGTGCTAAAAACCCTTATATATCAACGAAAGTTAATATGTTAGATTACTTAAATATTATGTGTTCTGCATTTTCGCTAGATTTAGGATCTTGTGCGAAAGCGTGCAGGTTCAAGTCCTGTTATCCGCACCAAACCGCATTTGCAGCCTTAACTGCGAGTGCGGTTTTTGTATAAATTGGGCAGTAATTAATCTACGAAGGTTTTGTATTGGAGGGAAATTATATGGCAATTGAACGTTCTGTGCTTAATAGTGAAAGCATAGCTGATATTGTAATGAAAGAATGGAAAATATGCGTAAGTTCAATAACTACAGTTCAAAACTGTACTGCAAATTGTTTTATCATCAATGCTTATCCCCAAAAATACTTTCTTAAAGAATTTCAGCCGTCATATGATATACAAAGAGCTATATCTGAAGAAAGATTGTTGTCGTTTTTAAAAAAGCATAATTTCCCTGCCTCAGTAGTAATTCCGACAATCAGCGGAAAAGGGTTCGTGGAATACAGAGGAAGAATATTACAGCTTCAAGATTTTTTTAAAGGCACAGTTCCTCGTCAAAACACTTTGGAACAAGACACAGTTATTCAAGCCGCTCAACTGTTAGGCAAATTGAATTCTTTGCTTAAAATTATAGACTGCCCGTAGCGATGGGAAAAGATTGGCTGCTTAAATATAACAAAAATGAATATAAACAATTTTACAATGAAACGCTCTTAAAATTAAAGGATTCCAACGTTGAACAAAAAACATATGAGAAGATAGAAACGGATATAGAATTTAGACTGCTAATAAATGAAAAAATGGATGAATATCAAAGCTATTTTGATAAAATCACTTATACTTCATCACATGGAGATTATATTTACAGTCAGCTCATATGCGAAGATAATCAAATTAAGCGTATTATAGATTTTTCATATGCACACAGTGTACCGATCTCTTTAGAGCTGATGCGCTTTTTCACTCTTTCATCAAACAGCTTTTTGGAAATAAATGAAATGAATTTTGATTTGTTAAAAGCTTATATTTCCGCATATTTATCATATTTTCCATTATCGAGAGATGATCTAAGATGTATGCCATACGTATATCTTTACTATATGGGGCGCAACAAATTTTTGTATCGTGAATTTATTCAAAATAACAATAATGATTTATTTAATATTTCCTCTTGGCGTTCTGACATATGTCAACTCATATATAATAATGCCGAAAATATTTCAAATCAACTTATTAGACTTTTATAATTTAATGCTTTTTAAGTCTACATTTGCACGTTCACGAATGGTCTGAAATGATAGATATACTGGAGAATCAGAAATGAATCAATTAGTAATTGATTATGTGTGGGAGCATAACGGCGATGACAGCTTGATTTATGCCGACAATTTTCCGGGTGCGTTCGTACGCGGAAAAAGTAAGGAAGAAGCTCTCAGTAAATTCACCGATGAAATTAAATCATATATTATGTGGCGGGATAGCGTTGATTTTGACGGTATTATTGCTCTGAATGAGGTTGGAGAACATATTACATCTCTCAACGTTTGCGATGCAGATTCAGAGGCGATTTTCGAAAGTGAACAATTACCGTTGACAGAATCGGAATATGCTGAATTAAAGTCACTGGCTCTTAAATCTGCAGAGTATTTTCAAAGGTTATATGACTCTATCCCGAATAAAAATATTACCTGTAATCCTAAACGCGATACGTTTTACGGTGCAATTCCCGTAACCGCAAGCGAAATGTATGTGCATACAAAGAATGTAAACGAATATTATTTTGCACAAATCGGGATAGATGCTGATAATGAACCCGATATTTATACCTGCAGAGAGAAAGCGTTTAACATATTAGAAAATCAATCCGACTATTTGCAAAACACGGTTTTTGACGGTGCTTACAATGAAAAATGGTCACTTCGCAAGGTACTCCGCCGTTTTATTTGGCATGACCGTATACACGCAAAAGCAATGTGGAGAATGGCGGTAAAGTTATTCGGAGCGAAAAACATTGAAAACCCCTTCTATTTCTCATAAACCAAAGGGCAAGTCAAGCGACTCGCCCTTTAATTTTTGAATTAATTTACCAATTATTTACCCCTGTGATGTGAACACCCTGTACTGAAACATAGTGATAAGTATCAAGCGAACGCATATACGAATCGGCAGTATGGCAGCATATCAGCGGTACGCCGTCCGAAAATCCGGTTATAACCAGTGTATGATAAAATCTTTGACCGTTGCTGAGGAATATCAAGTCCCCTTCTTGCAAATCACTTATCTCCGCAAGTTCTGCGACAGGACCGACACTTCGGTTATTCGTTAAGAATTTATACAGGTATTCTACTCCAGACCATGCGGCGGCGCGGTCTGACGGGGAATTGTAATACCAGCCTGTATCCTTTGTGTAATTCATAACCTTACTGCCGGCGTAAATGCACTGTGATGCAAAATTTGTGCAGTCACCGCCTATTCCGTCAAAGTTATAATATCTCGGGTTGCGCAACAATGCCCATTTTTTAGCATATTCAACCGTTTGCGCCCGATCATATTCGGTTATTCTCATATACATCCCTCCTCTTCATTGTATGCGCAAATCGGATAAGAGATAGAGTTTTAAGACCTTTCCATTTGTTGACACTGAATTTCATTTAATGTATAATTTTTCATATTAGAGGGAGGGAAAATTAATGATTTATGATAGCTGGATGTCTTACATAAAAAACGACGTAAAAATAGTTGATTTGGTTATTCCCGGTGCTCACAACGCGGGAAGCTACGGAATGAGTAAAACTGCGGAATGCCAAAAGGACGGTATTTTGACACAGTTTAAATACGGTATGAGGCAGTTTTGTTTGCGCCTTGATACAGATAAAAAAGGAAATATCGTTTTGGCCCACGGAATATCAAAAGGCGATCTTTTTGAAAACGCGCTGAGAGATTTAAGTGAAATAATTGACCGTTTTCCGACAGAAATGCTCCTTTTGGATATAAGAGAATATTATCCGCAGAAATTCGGGCCGATAACACTTAAATTTAAGGCGGATAAAGACAAGATCAACGCGTTGCTCGAAAAATATATTGATCCCGCAAAAAACGCCTTTTGCGATTTTGAGCACATTAAGGACGTAACAGTCGGAGATATACGCAAAGCGGGCAAAAAATTTATTTTGATAAATGACAATGAGGAATACGCTTTCAGCAGGAACTGTGAGCAGATACTTCCTTGGGAAAAGCAGGTCAACGGTGCATATGCCAAAAATTTTGCGGCACAGACACTGCGATTTTTTGACGATTATCAAACTGACGGTCTTTATTGGTTCCAAACTCAGCAAACACCGAATCTCGGTACTGAAATCGGCTTCACTCTGCCTGTTAAACTTGACAATGATTTAAGAAAATATTTCCTGCAAATCATTGACGGAATCGCGGCAAATCCTTTTTATCTTGAAAGTGCAAACATAATTGCAGGCGATTTTATGACACACGATTATATGAAAAGCGAGGCAATTCTTAAGCTGAATTTGCTGAAAAATAACGTTGAAAATGAGCTAATAAAAGAATATGAGGAGGGTCTTAAATGGAGCTGACCGTTCTCGGTAAATACGGTCCTTACGGTAAAGCAGGCACAGGCGCTGCAAGCGGATACATCGTGAAAAACGGTGACGATTATCTTGTTATGGATATGGGCAGCGGAACACTTTCGCGTCTTATGGCGACGGTGGATGTCAAAAAAATCAAGCATATTTATATATCTCACCTACACTTTGATCACACGAGCGACCTTCTCCCCTTTCGGTATCTTTTAGAGGACTTAAACCATAAGGTAAATATTTATACGCATTTTGAGGACAGTGAATGGTACAGGATTTTATTTGACCATCCGAATTTTAACGTGATAAATATCGATGAAAATACCAAAATCACCGTTGGGAGTATGGAACTCACTTTTTTGCCTATGAAACACACCGTTACAGATTACGCAGTAATTATTAAAGGTGAAAAAACACTTTGCTATACGGGTGATACGCTTTATAACGGTAATATCCCGATTTGTCTTGAACAAAGCGATTGGGTTTTGATGGACTGCAGTAAACCCAAAGGCTTTACAGGTCCTCATATGAATGTTGAACACGCAAAAGAGCTGGCAGAGAAATATTCGGCAAAAATTATCGCCACACACCATTCTACCGATTATGATCCGACAGAAGATTTGAGAGATTATCCGTCTATAACTATTGCAGAGGAGTTGAAAACGTATGAGCTGTAAGCATTATGACAGCGTAATAATAGGACACATAACAAAAGATCACAATATCGACCACTTAGGCAATTCGGTTGAAATTTGCGGCGGCGCAGTACTTTATTCCTCAGCATCAGCTCACGCTTTGGGACACAAGGTCGCGGCAGTTACTCGTCTTGCAAATAAGGATGCTGATCGCCTCGACGCGTTTACTATTCCTAAAGAGGATATCTACTCTATTGAATCGGAAAATTCAACAACGATGAAAAATGTGTATTTTGCTCCTGACAAAGAGCGTCGCAAATGCACTTGTCTGTCTTTAGGTGATCCTTTTACCGTCAATGATATTCCCGAAATTAAAGCTGATATATACCATTTTGCAGGTCTTATATACGGCGATTTCCCCAATGATTTGATAAAAAAATGCGCTGAATTGGGAGCTGTTGCAGTAGATGTGCAAACTTGCCTGAGACATGCGGATATGACTGACGGCTCAATGTTTTTTGAGGATTGGGCAGATAAAAAAGAAATGATGCCCTATATCAAATATTTGAAAACCGACGCGGCAGAGGCGGAAATAATGACGGGTACATCCGACAGAGTAGAAGCTGCAAAATTGCTCCACTCTTGGGGAGCGGACGAGGTTTTGATAACTCATAATACTGAGGTGCTCGTCCATGACGGAAAATCAGTCTACACCTGCCCTATCAGAGCAAGGAATTTGAGCGGCAGAACAGGTCGGGGTGACACAACCTTTGCGGCTTACATAAACGAGAGATTACATAATGATATTGAAATCTCTTTGTTATACGCCACGGCTACCGTCTCGCTTAAAATGGAAACTCCCGGTCCTCTTAATTGCAGCCGTCAAGATATTGACGAATATATTAAAAATTTTTATTCTGACTGCAAAAAATAATAATTAAAAGTAAAACTGCTGTCTTTTGGTGAGTTAATCACTCTTAAGACAGCAGTTTTTTATTTTGCTTATTTACCGGCTATCGTAAGTCCCTCAACTAACACTGCCGGTGAGCCGTATGCGGTCATACCGCCAAAGCCCGGAAGCTCAACTTTGTTTGAGAGAGCAGTAATTTGATTTAAAAGCTCATAGAAATTACCGGCTACGGTGAAGGATTTAACCGCACGGGTTTTCTTTCCGTTTTCTATCATATATCCGCCGCTTTGGAGTGAAAAATCACCGGTTATTGGATTTGCTCCAGCGTGAAGACCGCCAAGGGAATTTATATATACGCCGTTTTCGGCTTTTTGGAGAAGCTCTTCTTCCGTAAGGTCCCCCACATCAAGATACATTGTAAATGGGCTGATATCTACCTTCGAATTATAAGAAGCTTTAGAAGCGTTACCCGTTGACTTTTTGCCTGCAGCATCCGCCGTTTTAAGGTTATAAAGTAAAGTTTTTAATACACCGTTTTCAATTACGTTTTTAGTGTGTGTGGGCGAACCTTCGGCATCGAAATTTATCGGCATAGTGCTATCCTTATAAAATGGGTCATCAACGAGTGTGACAATATCAGCAGCTATCTTCTCCCCTTCTTTTCCTGCAAGACGGGAAAGCCCCTTCTGCGTTTTCTCAGATGAGAATATACCCGAAAATGTAGCAAGAAGACTGGTCATTGCATCGGGTGAAAATACAACGGGATAAGCTCCGGTTGGGGCAACATCGGCATCAAGCTTGGATTTTGCATCGGCAACTGACTTCGACACGATTTTATCTATCTCAAGCTCCGACAACGGACCTGCTTTTACATCAAAGCTATTCGTCATTTCTTTTCCGTCTGTCACAACGGGCGCTGCAATAAAAAGGGAAATGTTATTCTCGTAATTTAAATCAAGTCCGTTTGAGTTATAGATAGCGATACACTCTTTGCCGCTGCTTACAGCTGCAGCTGAACCGTCTGTAACGGAAGAATCCTCATCATAAAGCAGTTTATCGCCTTTTAGTACGGAATCCGTCATTTCCTGAACTGTGGGAAGAGCGTATAGAGAAAGGCAGAGAGTTTCATAGTCTTCTCCGCCCTTGCCGAGAAACACCTTATCCTCTGTCTCAAGTATCTTTGCATTGTCAGCGGCACGACGGACAACACTGACCGCCTGCTCAGCACTCAATTCTTCAGTTGAGGCATAGCCCATTTTTCCGTCAACTATACAACGAAAGCAAACGCCGCCATCAAGGGAGTTTGAAAACTCCTTTATTTCATGCTTAAACGTTTCCACATTGGTGCTCTCTGAAACACGGTAGTAGAGTTCATATTCATTAATTCCTTGCTCTTTTGCCGCGGCAATAACAGCTCCTTTAAAATTATTGAAATCCATAATTCTTCCTCCTTATCTGCCGCCAACGGTGATAGATGATACGCGGATAAGCGGCTGACCGACATTAGTGGGAATCGAGCCGCTGGATGCGCCGCACATACCCTGACCCATATTGAGATCAGAGCCGACCATATCAATGTTTTTGATAACCTCAGAGCCTTTGCCCACAAGGCTTGCGCCTCTCACAGGTTCACAGATCTTACCGTTTCTAATAATATAGCCTTCATTAACAGCAAAGTTGAATTCACCTGTAACAGGATTTACGGAACCTCCGCCCATAGATTTAGCAAAAAGTCCGTACTCAATGGATGCAATGATGTCATCGTTATTATCAGGACCGTTTGCAATATAAGTATTCGTCATTCGTGAAGTTGTAACATAGCTGTAACTCTGACGGCGGGCATTACCCGTCGACTTCATACCCATACGGCGACCGTTAAATTTATCTATCATATAGGATTTAAGAACACCGTTTTCTATAAGTACATTCTTTTGAGCAGGTGTACCCTCATCGTCGATATTGATAGAACCCCATGCATTGGGAATGGTACCATCGTCAATGGCTGTAACCTTTGATCCTGCCACCTGCTGACCGAGCTTTCCTGCAAATTCTGAGGTGCCGTAAGCAACACTGCTTGCCTCAAGAGAATGTCCGCAAGCCTCGTGGAAAATAACACCGCCGAAGCCGTTGCCAATAGCAACAGGCATTACACCCGCAGGACAGTAATCAGCGCCTGCCATTGTAACAGCCTGTCTCGCTGCCCTTATCCCTGTTTCGCGTGCGTTTACCTCATGCTCGAACATTTCAAGTCCCATTCGGCGACCGGGATAATAACCTCCTGTCTGGGTCTCTCCGTTCTTTTCCGCCACTGCATCAATCATAAGACGTGTACGGATTTGGCGGTCCTGTGCGTAAAGCCCCTCGCTGTTTGCTATAAGGATATTATGGTCCACATCGAGAAAAGTGCCTGTGACCTGTTTAATAGCGTCGCTGTATTCGCGAGCGGCAAAGTAGCCTTCCTTTAAAACAGCCAGTTTGTCGGCGTTAGGTGCACTTGCAGGTACGATCTTTATTGGGTGTATATCTCCGTAAAGACACTCACGCAGATTGATTGATATTTGTGCTTCTCCCTGTCCAAGTGCCTCTGCCGCACGTTCAGCACAACGCAAAAGACCTGCCTCGGTCGTGTCAACAGTTGATGCCGCAACACTTCTGAGTCCCTTAAAAATACGGATGCTTGCTCCGGCGATCACGGTATCGTTGGCAGAGTCTACTCTGTCGGCAATCATATTGATAGAATGATTAAGGGTGTTTTCCGCAAAAAGTTCAGCATAGTCAGCACCTGTCGATACCGCTTTTTGCAAAACTCGTTCACATATTTCTTTTGAAATCATTTTGTCCCTCCTACGATCTTATTATAATAATGGTATTTTAATCCTATTCGCATCACTTTTCAAGCAAAATATATTAATTATGAATATTTTGTTGTGATTCGTTCCGTTTTCTCATATCAAACTACAGATTTATATAAAAACAAAAATAACAAATTCGGCTTTGCGGAATAGAATGTATTGAGTGCAAAGGACAACACCCGTTTTGTCCTGCACAACAAAATAAAGGAGAGCAGATATAATGGAAAATAACGAATGCAGATGCGCCTGCAGAGATTTACCTAAGCTTCCCGAGGACCCCGTTGTGGCAATGGCGTATGTGCCTATGCAGACGGAGCTTGTAACGTATCCGAGTGCTGAGGGCTTTAATAACGGAACGCTTTTCCCTGAGCTTGATAAGAAATTTTACGGAGGTAAGTGCTGTGGACAGATGTAAGCTTTTGCGTGAACTTTCAAGCACACAATTTGCTGCATGGGAGCTTCACCTATATCTTGATACACATGAATGTGATGAAAAAGCACTGCATATGCAGCGTAAATATGCAAAAAGAGCGGCAGAACTTAGAGAAGAATTCGAGGAAAAATACGGTCCCCTTTCTGCCAATACCGAAAGCGGCAGAGAATGGCTTCAAAATCCGTGGCCGTGGGAATATAAGGAGTGTGACTGCTGATGTTTCAATATGAAAAGAAATTACAGTATCCCGTAAAAATTAAAAATCCCAATCCTAAATATGCTAAAATAATAATCAGCCAGTACGGCGGACCGGATGGCGAATTGGGAGCATCACTTCGATATCTTTCTCAAAGATTTTCAATGCCCTTCCCCGAGCTTAAGGGACTTTTAACAGATATCGGCACCGAAGAACTGGGACACCTTGAGATGATCGGAGCTATTGTTTATCAGCTCACGAGAAACCTTACAATCGATGAGATCAAAAAATCAGGCTTTGACACGTATTTTGTTGATCACACTACGGGTGTTTATCCCGTTGCGGCATCCGGAACACCGTTTACGGCAGCTTATATCCAGTCCAAAGGCGACGTTATAAGCGATCTTCACGAGGACCTCGCGGCAGAGCAAAAGGCAAGAACGACTTATGATAACATTCTTCGCCTTGTTGATGATCCCGACGTGCGCGAACCGATTAAATTTTTGCGCGAACGCGAAATCGTGCATTATCAAAGATTCGGCGAAGGCTTACAAATCGCCACCGATAAGCTTGACAGCAAGAATTTCTATGCTTTTAACCCGAGCTTTGATAAACATTGTCTGAAAAACGTTAATAATAACAATAATCGAAACAGGCGCTGACACTTTGCGGTATTCGTTCCTTAACGAATACCGCATTTTTCTTTTTTATTACAAAAAAGTCTTGATTTTATTAAAATAATCCGATATAATATTGGAAGTCAATACGGAGAGTTGTCCGAGCTGGTCGAAGGAGCACGATTGGAAATCGTGTAAGCTGCTAAAACGGCTTCGAGGGTTCGAATCCCTTGCTCTCCGCCAAAGAATCACCGCAATTTTGATACAAAGTTGCGGTGATTTTTCTCAAATAAGGTGATGATTATGAATCTATTCAAAAGGATCAAGACGCACAGACAGATAAACAAATCATTAA
>JAFLUM010000012.1 GCA_022508805.1 Oscillospiraceae bacterium
CACTTTTTTTGTTTCCGTCAAAAGTAGCGGAAATATCACAATTTAAGGAAGTCTACGGACTAATTAAAGCACTCAAAGTTTTCTGATTTTTTCAGAAATCTTGGGTGCTTTTTTTATTTCCCAATAAATTCTCTGCTTGTTTACTCTTGCAGGGATTTATATAAATTAAAAATTTTTATGCCTTAAATGGCAGAAAGGAAAAGTGATTTATATGTCACAAAACAATGTATCAACCAATTTAATCCTCACTGAAATGCGTAAGGACAATTTCTCGCATTTCACAACCGACTGCCGAGATTTCGTAGACACCATTGAAATATACGAAAATCTTGATAAGTACGCAAGAGGAAAAGTTTCTGATATAGAGATTTTCCCGCTTGTTGGTGTAGGTGATACGCTGAACGCAAACTTCCCTGCTCACTATGATGATGTCGTAAATGACACAAAGGAAAATCTTCAGCTCGGCATTTCATTTACCGACGAAGATTGCTTTACTTACAAGCTTCCGTTGAGAGAAACTGCAAAGAAATCACTGCTCGACAGAGCAAAGATTTCGGGTGCATCTCTCGAAAGACTTTCAAGGTCGCAGTTGAGTTCAGTTCTCAATATGTGTTACAAGCTTTACTCAAACAGCAGTACCCTTATTTATGTTAACAACGATAAGGTTGCGGCTGTTCTGTCTGGCGATAGCAAGGATTTCAGCATTTTGCCTTTACGCAAATTGCTTGAATCACTTCACGAAAAGTTTGACGAGCTTTCGTTCAGATTTCAGTTTGTAGACGGTTATCTCGACCACTACTATTGCCTTTGCAAGTACGAAATCGTGGACGGTGACTTGCTTGACTCCTACAAGAAGGCGTTAGATGCACACAAAATCCCTTATGATGCTCGCAGAATGAAAGCGGCGGTTCAATTTTCTTCATCGAATGTTGGAATTTCCACCGCAAAGGTTAGTTCGTTTATCAAGACGGATAATCATTTTCTGCCCCTTGGAACGGCTTGCTCTACTCCGCATAGAGGCGGCAAGACCATTGACGATTTTAAGGAATCACTCAAGGGAATGTTCGGCTCGTATCAAGAGGCTCTTGTAGACTTAACGAGGCTTATGGATATTCAACTTAATCACCCTGTTGATGTTATGACAAAGATTTGTCAGAAGTTGAAATATCCTAAAGCACAGTCTATTGAGGCTATTCAGTTGTTCGAGTCCTACGCAGGGAACGGCACAACGGCTTATGATGTGTATGTCGCTCTCGGTGAGGTTCTCTTTAACTGCTCTGCGGCAAATTTTGAGAAAGCAAAGACGCTTATCTATGCAGAGGATTTGCCGAAAGTTCTCGGCTTTTCCGACAAGGAGTGGCGTAAGCTCGATACACCTTTGCAGTTTTCTTGGTAAGGGGGAATTGAATTGAAAAACGGTACAACAAAGAAAAAACAACCAAATTATCCGTGTCGTGGTTGTGTTTACTTTAAGGCTTGCGGTGAAAATACACGCACAATGCCCTGCGACGGTAGACAGACCAAAACGGAAGCAAAAACAATGAAAAGAGGTAAATGAAATGCACAAATTTGAAAATCCTGTTGAATATCTCGAATATGTCCTTAAACACTGGGACGAATTCTGTAGGTATCATAGCAGATTTGCCGAGGCACTTGAAGGTGTTTTGGCAGAAAACAAGCGTTTGAAAGAGCAACTTCGCAAAAAGTCTGATGGACAGGTCGTAAGAACGCATATTTATCAAGGTCAAAAGGTCGGCTCTGATGAATGGGTAACAGGAAGCCTCATTGAAGTCGATAAAGACCACGATGGGAAGCCTTTTATGGCTATTCTTGAAAAAACCAATAGCGGAAGATATGAGTTCCCGTACCTTGATGCAGTTTTAGGAACTATTGACGGTTGTGCTGTTCCAGTTAAACCCGAAACTGTTTCTGAAATCGTAGAAATACCTTCAAAAAGTGCTTGCGTTGAGAAACCTGCTACGCTTGAAGCCTTTAATAAGGTTTTTCCAAACAGCGTTGCGTATGTAAATGCAAGATTAAAGGACGGCGTTCGCTGTAATGCTTGTGGTTCTATCGTCTTAATAGAAGATGAAAAAACTGAAGAGGGCAAAGAAGGTGCAAAACATCAGTGTATGTTCTGCGACATTGACCTTTTGGATGAAGAAGTTCACGAAGGTGATAAGTGTTCGATTGAAGAACTTTACGCACTTTACGGCAGAGTGGCAGAAACGCTCTTGCTCGACGATTCTAAATAAAAAGGAGATATAAAAAATGAAAGAAATTAAAAACGGATTACCGTGTAATCTTTTGCCTGTTTTTTTTACAAAAGATGAAATTGCTGAAAAGCTTGGCGTTAAGGGTAACGATAAGCTTAGTTACAGTGTAGGCGAAGGGGGATATATAAGTGAGGACGGTGCAGTACTTCTTATTGACAGTCGTTCTCCTTACATCGGTATGCTTATTGAAGCAAGAAAGTGTACTGATGAAGAAAAAGAAAAATGGGTGAGATATACCTGTGAACTTTTTGATATTGACCTTGGCGATTACATTGACGATGCTCAAAATAATGCTTGGGTTGAATACTTTGCGAAGTTACAAAAACCAACGGGCAAATCGGAAACTGAGCCTAAACAAGCTGTTATGCAATCATCAATTACACAGACACCTGTAGATGCAGATGATACGGTAACGAATTTTGTTCAACCTGCTCCTGCTGCGGTGAGTACGGTTTCCAAAGTAAAACTTAACACTACGAGGAAACCAAATATACTTGGCGATACAGCGGGTCTTTCAAATGACGAATGGCTTGAGTGGAGAAAACACGGTTCACAGGGCGATATTCCCTATACGCTCGGCGGTTCAGATATTGCTACCGTGTTCGGCGTTTCACCGTGGAAGACACCACTTGAATTGTGGCTCGAAAAGCACGGCGATATTCCGAGAAAAGAGCCAAACAATCCTAAACAGTTGGCTATGGGACACTTGCAAGAACCCGTTGTTGCTCACTTGTTCGGTGAAGAAACAGGTCTTTCTTACTATGAGGATACTAACCTTTATCAGCACCCCGATTATCCGTGGGCATTGGCAAATATCGACAGGCGTTACACTACAGAGGACGGCGAGGACGCTATTCTTGAATGTAAAACAACTTCTTTCCATATACGAGACCATTGGGCTGACGGAATTCCGTATTATTACGAGTTACAGGTTCGTTTCTATATGGCGGTATTGAATATCAATCACGCAGCTATAGCTTGTTCGTGGGGCTTTAACCCCGAAAACGACTTCAAGTATTACTTCATTGAAAGAGACCTTGAAGTTGAGGAAATGATATTCTCAGTCTGCCAAGACTTCATAGATTCTCTCTATGCAGGAGAACAGCCTACAATGGAAGGTGTTAAGACCGATAAGGCTCTTGAGGCTTTAAAAAGGATTTATGAGAAGGGCAATGCAAATCTTCCGCCCGTTGAATTTGGTAATAAGCAGGGTAAGGTACTCGAAAGAATATCTGAACTTGATGTCAAAATTCAGCGTTTGAAAGAGGAGCTTAAAGCGGTCGAGGGTCAGCGTGACGAGTACACTGTCAAAATCATCGAAGCGATGAAAGACAATGAGCAAGGCACATATACTGCTCCCGATGGCACGGTTTATACTGCTCGTTATCCTACAAAGGTCACTAACCGCATTGATACGGCTCGTATGAAGAAGGACGCTCCCGACCTTTATAAGAAGTGGCTTAAATCCTCAACAAGCCGTACTTTCTCAGTTAAGGTCACTGAACCAAAAAACAATTAAGATAGGAGAGGTTAAAAATGACAGACAAACAGACAAAAGACACGATTGAGGTCAATGAAAATGATTTTACAAGGCTCAAAGTTAACATTTACGGCAGGGAGTGGACGCTGATACCCAAATTAGGCTTTTATGTAGCCCACGACTTTATGGGTGAAGACCATTCCAATTTAGCCGTTCAACTGTACTGCGAAGGCGAATACGGTCCTGAGCCGTTTGCTACTCTAACTGTAAATCTCGGTGAATATATCAGTGCGAAATTCTGTGCCTATGTAAACACAAACAACTGCCGATTTGCCGAACAACTATTAGAGTTGGGCATTGCAAAGGACACGGGTTTAACAAAGCAGAGCGGCTTTTGCACATATCCTCTATGGCAGTTCAATGAGGACTTCCTTAAAGCTGCTGACGAGGATGTATACAAGAAATATTCAGACGAATATGACAAGTATATGGCTGACGAAGACCCGTTGCTCGTTTAACTGAAAAGGAGATATTATCATAATGGATTATTTGTGTAACCCTTTAACTATAGTTATTATTGGAATACTCTGTTTGATTGCTACTTTGTGCGTTGGTCACAATTAAGGTATAAAAGATTATATTAAACATTTAAAGCTCCTACTGTTTTACGGTGGGAGCTTTGTATTAAGGAAGGTGATTTTAAATGCTTCTTGCCAAATTCGATTATCAGCTTTTCCCTAAAAGGGGTCAAAAAAGCGATAGCGGATATATGGTTTGCGTCTACAAACCTGTAAAAAAACTACTGAACAGAGCAGGTGAGGTAGTAGATAGGTTTACTGCCGTGGGATATAATCTCCCGACTGCACCGACAATAGCCTACGAGCTTGAAGGTGAATGGCGAAAAGACCCAAAACGAGGTATTCAGTTCTATGTTAATACCTTTAAAGAGTCGGTTGAGCCTACCCGTGAAGGTATCGTAAGCTACCTTTCAAGCGGACAGCTTAAAGGTATCGGTCCGAAAATGGCTGAAAAAATCTATGAGACGTTCGGTAACGAAACGCTTATTATCCTCGACAAAAATCCCCAAAAACTTCTTGAAATAAAGGGTATCAATGAAAAAAAACTTGAGCGTATCAAGGACTCTTACATTGAAAACCGAGGAGCGAGAGATGTTGTTACTATCCTTGCTCCGCACGGTATTACGGCTAAACGATGCCTTTCATTATATAAGCAGTACGGCGAAGAAACAGTCGAAATAATACGACATCACCCGTATCGCTTGTGTGAGATAGCAGGCATCGGTTTCCAAATCTGCGACAAAATTGCTCAATCAATGGGTGTCAATCCAAATTCGGTAGAGCGTGTGGAAGCGGGTATGTTGTATACCCTTATGGAAAACGAAATGGCAGGTAATACCTGTATGGAGAAAAACGAGTTTTTAGACAAGGCTAAAGAGGTCTTGCGAACTACTCTCCAAAAAGGTCAACTTGCTTGGGTGGCAGGTCAAATGGTTAAGGATGGGAAACTGGAATCAGTAGGTTTCCACTGTTATCGCCCTAAATTCTATAAAGCGGAAGTTCAGCTCGGTACAATCATCGGCTCGATGAAAAACCGACATTCCGATAACTGCAAAAATCTCGATGAAGAAATCGAGAAACAACAGAAGAAAATGGGCGTTACCTTTGCTACTGAGCAAGCCAATGCAGTTAAAATGGCGTTGACTAATGTAATGTCTGTTATTACAGGCGGTCCCGGTACAGGAAAAACTCTGATTACAAGAGCTATCCTTGACATCTACCATAGGCAGTTCCCTAAAAATGAGATTAAGTGCTGTGCTCCTACAGGTCGTGCGGCGAGAAGAATGACTGAAAGCACAGGTTATTATGCTACGACAATTCATTCGCTTTTAAAGATAAGGGCAAATGATGATGAAACGGAAGAAGATGAAGAATTCGGTGAGAAACTTGAGTGTAGCCTTATTGTGGTGGACGAGGTATCTATGATTGATACTTTCATCGCTTTGGCTCTGCTTGATGCTATCCCGCCGACCTGCAAAATCGTTTTTGTCGGTGATGCAGACCAACTTCCGTCTGTTGGAGCAGGTGCAGTGCTTGCTGAAATCATTTCGTCAGGCAGAATTCCCGTAGTGAAACTTGATACCGTTTTCAGACAGGCTGATACATCGAGAGTTGCTATCAATGCACAAAAGATGCGTCACGGTGATACACACCTTGAATACGGTGACGATTTTCACCTTATCAAGTCTGCTGACCTTGAGGCATCTGCCACTATCCTTGTTGAAACTTATCTGCAAGAGGTTGACAAATACGGTTTAGATAATGTGGCTCTCTTGAGTCCGTTCAGAAAAAAGACCGTTACAGGTGTAGACCAACTCAATCTTGCGTTAAGGGAAAGAGTAAACCCTGCTGACCCTGCTAAAGCCGAAACTTCACATAACAAGAAGTTATACAGAGTAGGCGATAAGATTATGCAGACCAAAAACAATGACTATGCCTCAAACGGTGATTTAGGGTATATCACGGATATAAAAACTTTGAACGGTGAAACGAGCGTTTTCATTGATTTCGGTGACAACCGAAAGGTGGAATATGACTCGTCAGAACTGGATAATATCGACCTCGGATATGCGACAACTATCCATAAATCGCAAGGGTCGGAGTACAAGTCCGTTATCATAAGCCTTCAAAATGCACATTTCATAATGCTTAACAGACCGTTGATTTACACCGCTATCACCCGAAGCAAAGATAACTGCATTATCGTTGGCGATACAAAGGCATTGGCAATATCAATCAAAAAGACTGAGGTTGATAGGAGATGCACGAATCTTGCTCTCTTTATTAACAATCAAGTCGCTTAATTTTACTTATAACGAAAGGATAATATTTATGTCAAATCAAACTAACAACAATACTCAAAATACGCAAAACCTTACCTACACACAGAAAAAACAGCTCTTACAGCAGTCAATTATGGGTGCGGTACAAAGCGGCAACTACAAGCCTGCTTTTATAAGACAGTACGGCGAATGTGCCTACAGACTTGATGTTTTTGACAATATCAATGTTCTCACGGTCACTGCTCCTGTCACGACAGACAGTGATACCATTAGGAGTCATTGGGGCTTTGTTACAAGGCTTTTGGACGGTCTTAAAACAGAGCGTATTCCGAATAATCTCACCGCAGAACAGGCTACTGCCAAAGAGTTCTATGAAAATGTGGTTGAAAGCAACAAAAAGGTTCTTGCAGGTTTTGAACCGTCAAAGTATGCTGCTGACACCTATCGCAAAACTGTTCTTCAGATTTTGCAGACTTCTTATGATGCGTTCATTCTTTTTCGCAATACCCTTATTAAGTGTTAAGGCGGTGATGATATGAAGTATATCCATATTGTTGTCACCGACACTGAAAACGGAAAACATCGCGCTCACGCAGAGAAAATTCCAACAGGGACAAATCTTAAAAATTGCAACGATATGTTCCCTAATGCGAAAGTTATTCATCTTTGCGAGAGTTCTTCACACTCCAAAACGGTTGCGGACTATTGGAATGAATCGTATAAGAAAAACGGCACTTATCTTTATAACTAAAAAAGGACGGTATGTATTATGTCAAAACAAAAATTTTTCTACTATGTAGGCATTGCAAATAATCACGGGATGACGCTCGTAACAAGCGTTAACAACAAAGACAGAACTTGCATTTGGGACAATGAAAAGAAACCGCTTGCAATGGCTAAATCTGTGGCAGAAAGCCTTGCAGAAGGTCTTTTGTGGAATTTCAATACTGCTGTTGTCATTCAGTCCCAAATTGAGCTTGAAGGGCATTTCACTGCGGTTGAAAAAATTCCCAAAAGGAAAGAGTAATACACGCAGGCAGACCTCAAACTGCTTTGTGCTTATGAGCGAGTTCTGGATAACTATACGGAATATTGCATTGAGTACATTGAAGAATACGAGCTTTACCGTTTTAAGACCTTTTACGAAGATGGTATACAGATGATGCTCATAGATGCTCTCAATCTGCTCGGCAAGTCTTATTCTGAATGGGATAAGAGCAAAACTGCGATGAAGAGTGAACGGGAGCTTGCCGAGTTGTTTCGTGAGAAACTTTTAGATAGCAATCTGCCGTCTGAGGCAAAAGATTATACAAAGGATGATTGTCGGCTTATTTTTGCTTATGAGATGTTAGATAAACTTTCTTATAAAGAAAGAATTACAGTTCGTTGGTACGACGATTACTCTATAATGTTGGCTGAAGACTTTTGCCCTGTGCTTGCACAGAAAAGGCTCAAGGATGCCCTCGATGCTATCGGTATGACCTATGAGGAATGGCAAAACAGTGACCTCAGAAAGTTTACTTTTGACGACATCTACAAGGCAATGAGAAATAATTCAAAAAAATAATAAAAATTCATTTTAAAGAAAGAAGGACTTTATTATGTCAGAAAAAAATATCAATTCAAAACAGTTAGCAGAAACCACAAAAAATAATCTTCGCATCTATGAGCAGGGACGAAATGTTCCTGCTGATGCAAAAAAACCAATTACAGGCGGCGACTTAAATGGATTTACTGATATTAACCCTATGTGGCGTATCAAAAAACTCACTGAGTTATTCGGTGTTGTCGGTGAGGGTTGGTACTATGAAAAGATTAAGGAAGAAAATCTCCCACTTGTTGACGGTAGAGTTATTTACACCGTTGACATTAACCTGTTCTATAAAATGGATAACGGAGAATGGTCTAAAGCCATTTTGGGTACAGGCGGTGCAACACTTGTAACTTACCGTTATAAGCAACTGCACATTGATGATGATGCGAAGAAAAAGGCGTTGACTGACGCTATTTCAGTCTGCTGTAAGGCACTCGGCATCGGTGCTGATGTTTATTGGTCGCAAGATATAAGTAAATATGGTGAGCTTGGAGATTTTGCTCCTGTTGAGCTTCCTGCACCGAACGCTCAACCCCAAAGTCAGTCTGGAGCGAAACAAAGTCAGTCTGCAATGGTTCAGCAGATGAACGCTATTACAGACGACAATACTGCTCCCATAACTGTCGCTCAAAACGCTGTTGCTGATGCAATTCAGAAAGCCCAACAACCAAATGAGGGTAATATGCAGAATACAGGCTTTGTGACAATCGACCCTGCTACTACTCCTATTCCGACGGTTCAAGAAGCTGAAAACTACACTCTTGAAGGCAGTGGACAGTACAAGGGCTACAAACTCGGTGCTATTTTTACACTCGCCGCTAATGGCGACAAGACAGCAGCGGGTTGGCTGAATTGGTTATCAACTGCGGCAACAAAGAGTGAAAACATAGCGTGGGCGAAGTTCTATGCTGAATTCCTGCGTAACCATTATTTACAGCAGGCTAACAACGCAGCTCAAAATCAGTCTAACGAAGGTTAATCCCAGTCTGTCAGACTGAGCTTAAAAAGAAAAGGCGGTGGGATTTACTCCTGCCGCCTGTAAAGGAAGTGATATTGTGTCAAATGTATCTATTTATGATGCTATCGACAAACTTTGTCTTCCGCAACCACCGTCCAATAAACGGAATTATAATATACCCTGCCCGAACTGTGATTACGGTTCGAGCAGCAGAAAAAAAGGCAAACATCTTAACATCAATTTAGAGAAAAATGCTTGGAGATGTCCGAGATGTGAGAATGGCGGTTACACTTACGAACTTGTAATGTTCTTTCGTAACTGTTCTCACGAAGAAGCAAAAGAATTCCTTAAAACAGGTTATTCTTCAACTTCGGGCAACTACAACAAAAAGAAAAAACCTACTCAACAGTATGTTAAAATGGCGGATAAAGTCGCTGATATTAGCGTTAGAAATACCGCTTATACAGCACTACTTGACAATCTTACTCTCACCCAAAAGCACCGTGAAAATCTGCTCGGTCGAGGATTGACAGATGCAGATATTAAACGGTTAGGCTATAAGTCCATTACAAAAGACATAAACCTTACTAATGTATGCCGAAATTTAACTGCTAACCAAATTAAATTGGAAGGCGTGGCAGGGTTTTATCAAAGCAAAGCGGGAGTGTGGACGCTGGATAGCGGCAACGGTATTCTTATTCCTTTTCGTGACGAAAACGGTCTTATTCAAGGACTGCACATTCGTAACGATAATGATACAGTGAGGAAATTTCGTTGGGTTTCTTCTTCTGATAGGTTAAACGGGTGTAGCTCACAATCATACACACATTTGGTAGGCAGTTTAGATACTGATACCGTAATACTTACAGAAGGAGCAATGAAGGCGGATATTATAAATGCTCTGTCGGGAAAAACCGTTCTTGCTATAGCAGGTGTGAGTTGTCTGCAAAGTTTGGAAAGCACATTGAAGATACTTCATAAGAAGGGGGTACGGCATATTCGTACTGCCTTTGATATGGATATGTTCACAAATCTTAATGTAAACAAAGCGTATAAGAAAATGACACAGGTAGTCACTAAACTCGGATTTTCGTACTCAACTCTCGTTTGGGACGGAAACTATAAAGGGTTAGATGATTTTCTCAAAGTAATGTGTTCAAAAAAGTAAAAAATACCCCTGCACCTTAATCGGTGTGGGGGGATTTTTTTCTATAGCATTTATATATGAATTTTTTGCGTTTTTCTATTGCTTATACATATTATATATAGTATACTATATATAAACTTGCTTGAACCTGTGCTAACTTCTCTTAACTTATCTTAACTTTACTTAAAAGCATACATATACCGAAAAAATGCCCAAAAAAGCACCCTATTGCAGTAAAATTGCAGTACTTTTTTTTGAAACCCACGCAGTATAGCCATTTGCGAGCATTTGAGTCTGGTCACCGGCACCAACAAAAAAGACATCCGTAAGGATGTCTTTTTTTGTAATGATGATGCCTTCGGCAATGACGTTGCTTCGCTAATATTTTTTGTCAAACAAAGAATGTTGTTGTATGTTGCGTTTCAGTGGAAAATATGGTAAAATATATTTGTATATTTTGAAAGGGGATATATTATGGATTTATCTAAAGTAATTAACAAAAAAGATGATGCTGCACAATATATGATTGATGAGATCACTCATATTTGTAAAGAATTTGAAACGAGGGCTCCCGGTTCAAAGGGTGAGGAACAGGCTTGTGAATATGCAGCGCAAACTTTGAGGGATTTGGGATGCGACAGAGTGTTCGTTGAGAGCTTTAAAGAAAATCCAAATGCCTTCTTCGGCTGGATATACTTAACGATTTCTTGCTGCCTGTTGGCGTTTGCATCGTACTTTTTTATTCCTGTTCTTTCAATAATTTTTATCGCAATAGGACTTGGAATTTGCTTTTTACAGTTCGGTCTGTATAAAAAGACTGTCGACAAGCTGTTTAAAGAAAAAATCGGTCATAATGCAACGGGATTTAAGAAGCCGACAGGTGAGGTTAAGCGTAGAATTATATTTAACGGTCACCCGGATGCTTGCTGGGAATGGCCGTTTAAATACAAGTTTACATATCTTGGATTTGACATACATATGGCAGTTTGTTTTGTCGGCGCATTTTATATTCTCGCTGTTTCAATACTGAAATTGGCAGGTGTGATTACCGGCAGTCTTGCTTTAACGCTGGGTTTAGTAGCTATTGTTTTTATTCCTTTCTGGTTTGGACTTTACTTTATGTGGAATGAAAAAAGAATAGTCGACGGTGCAAATGATAATCTCACAGGTTGTTATATTGGTATTGCAATTCTGAAAATGCTTAAAGATGAAGGCATTGAATTGGAAAATACAGAGATCGGTGTAGTTCTTTCAGGTTCAGAGGAAGCAGGTCTTCGCGGTTCAAAAGCTTGGAGCGAAGCACATAAAGATGAAATGAACGATGTACCTACATTTATATTTTCGTATGATACAATAACTCAGTCAGAAGAGCTTATGGTAAACTACCGTGACCTTAACGGTACGGTAAAGGTGGATAAAGATGTATCGGATCTTTTCTATGAGGCTTGTGAAGAACTCAATATTCCATGCAAAAAAGGCATTGTTCCGCCCCTCGGCGGTGCGACTGACTCTGCTGCCTTCGCCCAGGCAGGTCTAAGAGCTACGGGCATTACTGCACTTAGTCACGCACTTCCCGATTTTTACCATACAAGGCTTGATACACCGGAGGCACTTAATAAAGATTGCCTTGCAACATGCTTTGCAGCTTCCGTTAAAGCTCTTGAAATGTTTGATAACGGAGCAAAACAGTAAACCGAAAGTGACCGCGGATTTTCCGCGGTTTATTTTCTGCATTTATTGACAAATATTTTTCAAGTAGTATAATAATATTATATAAGCTTAAAAGGTCTGTTGGGAATGAAAACATTCAATCTCCGATTCAGAATATCGCTGATATTAGTTGTCGCCCTCGGTGTCATTCTTATGTGGTATTTTGAAACAGGCTGTCTTATTCAAAGATTTCTCGGATTCCCTTGCCCCACCTGCGGAATGACGCGTGCAGCGTTTGCTTTTATTAACGGCGATTTTTACGCGTCCTTTGAATATCACCCAATGCTTTTTTCGATTCCGCTTTTGACCGTTATGCTTATGCTCTATGAAAAACTTTTTCGCGGAAAATTCCGTATACCGTCACTCTGCCTTTTAGCGTTGATTTTATGCGGATTTATCGTGAACTATATTATAAAGCTTATAAGCTTAGGAGGAATTTGATTATGTATTGTAAAAATTGCGGTCAGCCGTTAGCCCCTAATGCGGCTGTATGTCTTAATTGCGGCGTTGCAGTAGGTACCGGCACTTCATATTGTCAAAACTGCGGTGCTCAGACTGTCCCGGGTGCTGTTATATGCACAAATTGCGGTGTTTCTGTTGCAACGACGGCCGCACCCGTTGCTAACGGTCAGCAGAAATCAAAACTCGCTGCAGGACTTCTCGGCATTTTCCTCGGTTCTTTGGGAGTGCATAATTTCTATCTCGGATTTACGGGAAAAGCCGTTGCACAGCTGCTTATTACACTTCTTACATGCGGTATCGGTGCAATCGTAACTGAAATTTGGGGCCTTGTAGAGGGCATTCTTATTCTTACAGGCTCCATCAATACGGATGCTAAAGGCGTTCCGCTTTCAGACTGATGTTTTTTGGACTCTCTCGCTGTGCTGGTGGGAGAGTTTTTTGTATTTTTCATAAAAATAGCATTGAATTTCTTATTTTTTTGTGCTATTATTATTAAGAAATCTATATATGAAAGAGGAAGAGTATGAAAATCAACGATCTTTTACATAAGGTCTATGGCACTAATCCGGAAGACAAAGAAAGTCTTCAGCCTAAAGAAGCTATTGCTTACGGTATTGCCGGATTCGGCCAGAACTTTATATGCACAATTATTGGTTCTTATCTTACGATTTTCCTTACGGACGCGCTCCTTTTCGGTGCAGACGGCGTTACGATTGGATCCCTTGCCGGCTCAATGGCTGTTGCTTATTTGATGCTGGGAACCCGTATTTTTGACGCATTCAATGACCCGATTATGGGCTCAATCGTTGACAGAACAAGAACTAAATGGGGTAAATGCCGCCCTTATCTTAAATGGATGGCTATTCCTATTGCAATTATGACAATTGCCTGTTTCCTTCCTGTTTTTAAGGCAAAGGCAACATCAACATTTATCATCATTGCAATTATTTATGTAATTTGGTCTATGGTCTATACGGTTGCAGACGTTCCGTATTGGGGACTTTCAACCTGTATGACTAACGATACTGTCGTTCGCGGCAATATGCTTACAATTACACGTTTACTTTGCACATTGGGCGCCGGCATCGTTACGGTTTTTGTTCCGATTATCACAGGAGCAGTTACAGGTAAGTTTAAATATACAGACGCTGATATTGCACAAATTATGACAGATAAGGCTTCTGAAATTCAAAGCCTCGTAAGCAATCAAGGACTTTCCACTGAAGAAGCGGCACAAACCTTTGTAGGTACGGTTATTCAGGGTCAGGAAGTTGCGAATGCAGATACTCTTAAAATGACATATTTCATTTGCGCTCTCGTTCTTGTTCTTGTAGCCGTTCCCATGTTCTTCTACGGATTTAAGCATACCAAAGAACGCTTCACCGCCAACGATAATCCTCCGAGCCTTGGACATAACTTAAAGCTTCTCTTTAAGAATAAGGAATTACTCCTTATCGTACTTTCAGGTGTTCTCGGCGGTGCCAGAATGGTTTATACATATACAGGCGGTTTGTATTTTGCAAAATATGTTCTTCAAAACGAAGGTATGTACAGCCTTATAACCTTGCTGGTTGTTCCCGGCGGCTTGGTCGCTTCTATTCTTGTTCCGTGGATGTCAAAGAAGTTCACAAAGAAATGGGCTTATATTGCAGTTCACCTTTTCGGCGGAATTGTAATGGCAATTATGTACTTTGTTGGTTATGATGCACCGTGGAAGCTTATTGTTGCGGCTATTGCACTTGTTCTCTTAGGTATTCCGCAGGGTGTTAACAACATTATCACTTATGCTATGATCGGTGATACTGTTGACTACCTTGAGTGGAAAACAGGTGAAAGAGGCGAGGGAATCTGCTTTGCAATGCAGACTCTTATCAATAAAATCGGTATGGCAGTCGGAGCTTTCATAGGCGTTATTTCCTTCTCGGCAGCAGGAATCAACTCTGAAACAGGTTATATTTCAGCCCAGGGTGCAAATACTCTTTGGAATATGCTTGTTCTTTCAGGCGTAATAAGTATGTTTGCGTGCGCAGTACCGATGTTCTTCTATAAAATCACAGAAAAACGTCAGGCAGAAATGGTAGCTGAAATCGAAGCACGTAAGGTTCACAAATAATTTAAATTCAGGGCGGCTTTTGCCGCCCGTTTTTTTTGCTATGAAGTATTCAAATATAATTAAAGGAAAATTTAAGAGTAGACCTAACAGATTTATTGCAGTCGTGGAAATTGACGGTGCAGATGAAATATGCCATGTGAAAAATACAGGCAGATGTAAAGAACTGTTAACAGAAAATGCCGTTGTATATTTAAGCATATCAGATAACCCTAACCGCAAGACAAAATATGATTTAATTGCAGTGGAAAAAGGCGATCTGCTCATAAATATGGACAGTCAGATCGTAAATCATGTTTGTATTGAATACTTGCCGAAGATGTTTAAAGACATTGTGACGATTAAGCCGGAGTATAAGTATGGCAATTCACGGTTTGACATTTTCGTTGAAACAAAAAGTGAGAAAATCTTGATTGAATGTAAGGGCGTAACTCTTGAAGAAGACGGCACAGCGCTTTTCCCCGACGCTCCGACTGAAAGAGGTGTTAAGCATCTAAACGAACTCCAAAAGGCAGTTACAGAGGGCTACAGGGCCTTTGCAGTGTTCGTTATACAGATGAACGGAGTTAAATGCTTTATGCCAAATAAAAAAACGCATCCGCAGTTTGCAGATGCACTGAAAAAAGTCGCAGAAAATGGCGTGAATATTTTGGCGTACGACTGTAATGTGACACCAAACAGTATTTCAATAGACAAAACTATACCGATTTGCCTTTAAAAGACAAAAAGAGCACCGATTCACAAACCGAATCGGTGCTCTTTTTGTTTAATAAATTAACCAAACTGTGAAAGAAGGAAGCCTGCCGCAACTGCTGAACCGATAACGCCGGCAACGTTCGGACCCATCGCGTGCATAAGCAGGAAGTTTGACGGATTGTATTTTCTTCCCTCTACCTGCGATACACGTGCAGCCATGGGAACTGCAGAAACACCTGCCGAACCGATAAGCGGATTGACCTTGCCCTTGGTGATAAGGCACATAAGCTTTGCAAAAACAACTCCGCCAGCAGTCGAGAAAGCGAATGCCAAAAGACCGATTCCAACGATAAGAATTGTCTTTATATCAAGGAAGGTCTTGCCTTCGGCAGTCGCACCGACCGTAACACCGAGCATAATAGTAACTATATTGCAAAGTGAATTTTGTGCGGTATCAGAAAGTCGGTCGGTAACGCCGCTTTCCTTAAACAGG
Organism: Oscillospiraceae bacterium; assembly: GCA_022508805.1. Classification (GTDB taxonomy): domain Bacteria; phylum Bacillota; class Clostridia; order Oscillospirales; family Acutalibacteraceae; genus Fimenecus. The sequence goes on from JAFLUM010000012.1 coordinate 15,787, forward strand.
TTGCCAAGCATAAGCATACCGATAAGAGGTGCAACTGACGGCAACGTGAGAACGCAAATAACGGTAACAACTATCGGGAAAATTATCTTTTCCGTTTTGCTTACCGTGCGAAGCTGATCCATCTTGATCTGCCGCTCTTTTTTGGTAGTCAAAAGCTTCATAATAGGCGGCTGAATAAGCGGTATCAGCGCCATATACGAGTATGCGGCAACTGCTATCGGACCTAAAAGATGCGGAGCAAGCTGACCTGTCAAATAAATAGCCGTAGGACCGTCAGCACCGCCGATAATGGCTATCGATGCGGCTTCTTCGGGTGTGAACTGACCAGTGATGATCGCTATCATAAATGCAACGTAAATACCAAGCTGTGCGGCAGCACCCAGCAAAAGGCTGGAAGGATTGGCAAGGAGCGGACCGAAATCGGTCATGGCGCCGACTCCCATAAAGATAAGGCAGGGGAATATACTGGATTTAACACCCGTATATATCAGTCGGAATACACCCGTGTCATACCAATGAGCTGCAGTATCCTTTATTAACGTGCCGTCATCCGGCGTGGCAATCAAAAGCGGATCCGCCATTATTTCGGGATACACGTTGACGAGCATCATTCCGAATGCAATAGGCAAAAGGAGGAGAGGCTCAAATTTTTTAACAATGGCAAGATACAAAAGACCGAATGATAAGAGTATCATCGCCCAGTTTTGCCATTCAAGATTTACAAAGTTGGACTCTTTAAAGAGTTCAACAAGAGCGTTTATTATGGACATGTACGGTCCTCCAATCAACCGATCACGGCAAGTACTTCATCGGTTGCAACAGTGCTTCCCTTTGACACGATAACCTGTGAAACCGTACCTGCGCATGGAGCAACGATCTCATTTTCCATCTTCATAGCCTCAAGGATAAAGAGCACATCGCCCTCTTTTACCGCCTGACCCTGAGAAATGTTTACGGAAAGAATGGTTCCGGGCATGGGGGCGGCAACTTTAGTTCCCTCTCCGACTGTTGCGGGAGCGGCAGGAGCAGCAACTACAGGTGTAGCAGGAGCAACTGCAACAGGTGCAGGAGCAACAACGGTGGGAGTGACGGAGGTTACAATAGCCTCGCTGAGTTCATTGACCTCAACCTCATAATCGAATCCGTTTAAAGTAACAATGTATTTCATTTTTTATGACCCCTTTATGAATTTTCAATAAGTTTAATTGATTTGAACTGTAATCTTTCAAGCGGAATACCGCTGTTGTGGCTGACAAGTGCCATAATAACGGCTGCCGTCTTATTGTCTGTCTTATAAGTCTCAAGTTCAGGCTCTACAAGCTTGATCGACTTGAATTGAAGTCTTGTGAGCGGAATACCGCTGTCGTGACTGACTATCGCCATAATGGTTGCTGCCATCTTTTCATCGACTTTGTAAAGCTCAAGAGTTGTAGGCTCTGCTGCCTGCGGAACTTCGGCAGGAGCTTCTTTTGAGCTTTCCTGTACCGTCGGAACCTTTTCAGACTTTTTGTTATTTTTATCTGTAAAAATGCGTATGACCCTTGAGAGAATTACAATAATGCAGGCGAGAAGCGCAAGAATAATCAGAACTACAATAAATCCCGTTATGGAAGTATTGAGTGCATCGGCTATAGTAAATTCCACTGCATTTTCACCCCTCAATCAACCTTTTTAATTGAAAATTTGAATGTGTTCTTTTCTTTTTCATCCCTCTTATCAAAGAACTTTTCAGCCTGAGCAGGGAAAGCGATGTAAGAAAGAACATCCTCGTCGGATTTTGCTCTGTCACCGAGCTCGGATTTGGTCTCTTCGAACATGGGCTCAAGAGTATCAGCAAAACGGCACGTAATCGGTTCATTGTCGCCTAAAACCTTCTTCTGAAGATCTTTGTCGATCTCACCGGGAGCCTTTCCGTATTCACCCTTTATATATGCCTTAATTTCTTTTGAAATGTTCTTGTATCTTTCACCTACAAGCACATTGGTAACTGCTTGGTTGCCTACCATCTGGCTCAAAGGTGTAACGAGCGGTGGATAACCCATATCTTTACGCACTCTCGGGATCTCAACAAGAGCCTCGTCCATTTTGTCAAGAGCGTGCATATCTTCAAGGTTAGCCATCATATTTGAGAGCATTCCGCCGGGAACTTTATATGTCAAAGCGTCCGTATCTGTAACAAGTGCCTTCGGCTTTAAAAGACCTGAAGCAAGATATTTGTCACGAAGCGGTTTAAAATGATCGTTAACGGCTTTCAAAGTATTTCTGTCAAGTCCTGTTTCATATCCAAGACCCGTAAGAGCGTCGTAAAGAGTTTCCGTTGCAGGCTGTGATGTACCGCCTGAGAAACAGGAGGTGGCAGTATCAATAATATCACATCCTGCTTCAACTGCTTTAAGAATTGTCATATATGCCATACCTGTTGTGCAATGAGTATGAAGAATAACGGGCATTTCAGGCATAGCATCTTTGATCGCACTAACAAGGTCTTTTGCCTCAACAGGAGTCATAACGCCTGCCATATCTTTTATGCAGATCGTCGTACAGCCCATTTCTTTCATTTCCTTAACAAGCTGAACGTAATTCTTCAGAGTGTGAACAGGGCTTGTTGTGTAGGAGATAGCGCCTGATGCAATAGCACCGTTTTTAATTGTTTCATCAACTGCAACCTGTATATTTCTTGTATCGTTAAGGGCATCAAAAATTCTTATAACATCAATGCCGTTTTCAACGCTCTTTTTAACAAACATTCTGACAACATCGTCAGGGTAATGCTTGTAACCGAGAAGATTCTGCCCGCGAAGAAGCATTTGAAGCTTTGTGTCGGGACATTTTGCCTTGATTTTTCTAAGTCTTTCCCACGGATCCTCGTCGAGATAGCGCAGGCACGAGTCAAAGGTCGCACCGCCCCAGCATTCAAGAGAATAGTAACCGGCTTTATTGAGTTTTTCAAGAATCGACTCGAAATCAGAGAACGGCATTCTTGTGGCAATAAGCGACTGGTTAGCGTCTCTCAATACGGTTTCCGTAAACTGTACTTTCATTATTCATAGCCTCCAAACGCAAATTAAAATACATATTATTCCAATTTTAAATAATTATATATTATGTTTTTATTATTATCAATAGGAAAGCTTTAATAATAAATATTTTTGGAGGAATAACAAAAAAAGACACCGAAAAGTGTCTTTTTTTGTTAAAAAATTAACGGCTGCTGTGTTTTAATTTAAAAGTTGTTTACTGTTATCGAGCCGATATTCGGAGCATACGTCACATTGCCGTTAAAATTATATGATCCGTCATTGGAAAGTCTTATTTCATTGTCGCCTTCGCTAAGGTAAATTACAGCGGTTTTCGTTTTATAATTTTCCCAACTATAGGTGCTTCTGAAAAATACGTTCGGTATTTTTTCACCGTTTACTTCAATGGTTATATAGCGCTCAATTAAATCCACATTATAGTCGTGGTATCCGCCTTCTTCGTTATTGGCATATTCAAAGGTGAAGTTGTAATAGCCGGCTTTAGGAGTCTTAATGTTAAAGGTGCAACCGCTGTCCGTTTCGGAGCTTATCCAACCTATACGCATACCGCTGGAGGTGTTAGCGTCCGGCTCTACCGTTGCACCGCCGTATACCGTAACATCATCGGGGGTTATCGTATATGTATTGTTAAGCGCAGTATTTCTTTTGACGCCGGTGAGTATCGCATCGTTTGTAAATATAAGCTTATTGTATCCGCGGTGCAGATATATGGGAAGATTGCTACCTATAAGATCGTCCACGCCGTCATCTATGCCGTTTACCTTTATGTCGGTCGAGCCGTTGCCGGAAAGTGAGAGATTATAGTATCCGTCGCTGTTTACAATGACCGAGTAGGCGTTATCATCGGTTGTATTACGCGAGGTCAGCCTATCAAAATATATTCCCTCTCGCTCCTTATCGGTAACCATAGTGACTTTAAGAAGATCCAGTGACAGTACAGCGTCGTTCTGCACTTCAAGGACAACCTTATGATTATCGTCAGTCAGCTCAATGGGGATCGAGATACATTCCATATAATCTTCTTTAATGGAAGACGGGAATTTATAGGTCTCGCTTTTTTCTCCGTCGATAGTTATTTTGACCTCGGCGTTCGGTCTTGCACCGTCCACAGGACCGTTTCCGTATACAAATTCAAAATTATATGTTCCGTTCTTTTCAGCATCTACACGGAATTGAATTGAACTGTTTTTGTCTAAGCCTTTAACCAAACCCGTACCGGAGTACGCATAAGCAGTTTCGTTGGTGGCAACAGCGTTACCGGAAAGCTTAGCATCCTCAGCCTCATATCTTGTACCGATATTCTTGTTAGTATTATTCTCTGAACCGTCGTAAGGTATTATTTCAACAAAGAATGCCTGTGAAGGGCTTTCGCACGGCAGGGTAAACGAAATTGAAGAACCGCTCACCTTTTTTGTCACTGTCATACAATCATCGGGGGAGTATACTGCTCCGCCAAGTCCCATATAATCAACAGATTTTACCTTAATTGTGACCTTGTCGCCGTTTTTAAAGTAAGAATCGTCTATATTTTGAATTTTGACCTTACTGCTTCGGTCAGTACCGCCGGCAAGAATATAAAACTTGTTTTCCGTTTCATCAAAAGAGGCGCAGGCGGAAAAACCTAAATTAGAGAGTGGCTCTTTACCCTTTATATAATTTTCTACGTTGCTGTGCATAAGGTCGCGATCAAAAACGAAAAGCTCCTTGCCTTTCATTTCGGCATAAAATTTATATACCCAATAGTTCGAATTGGGCGTCACATCGTCAGCTACCGTATCTGAGAGATTGTTCGCAAGCCTCCAGTATGCTACACAGCCGTATGCATCCTGCTTTTCGAGTCTCGATATCCATTTTACGGACTCACCGGGGATACCGTTTGTTCTCATAAGACCGTATTCCGATATACATACAGGAAGACGTTCTATCCCTAATTCGTCGCAAATCCCATAATATTCATCAAAATGATCGTCCATAAAATAAAGCGAATATCTTTCGGCAAGCTCATGCCAAACTACCGTATCAGGCAGGCAGTCGTGCTCCTTGCAGTAAGATAAAAACTCCCTTATAAAGTCGCCGTTAAAGCCTGCGTGACCGGGACCGGCAATTTTGGCATCGGGATTTATTGAACGAACCATGGCGTATGTAGATGCCCACGCATCATAGAAGGTGTATCTGTTTTCCTCCTCCCAGAAATTGCCGAACCATACTCCGTTGTCCATCTCGTTATAAATACAGTATACAAGATGGTCGGCGTAGTCGCTGCTTTCTGCAACGGTAACAGTTTTACGCACCTTTTCGTTGTATTCCTCAAGGCTGTCAAGCTGATAATACCAAGTATCGTACATATCCTGTGTATACACCATAAGCATTTCGCCGCCGGCGCTCAAAAAAGTATCGCTTACGTTGGTTACGTCGCCTATGGGGTGCTGCAGACCGCCTGCAGTTTTTGTGGCAAGTCCGTTTATGCCTATACTTTCTGCAATTTCTCTTGTCGGAATATCTTCCTCTGCAAAGCCGTAAAGGAAGCCCGAGGCTCTTCCCGTCATATCCGACTGTAAGCTGAAATCAATAGTAACTTTTGGCGTAGCAATGCTCAAAACCGCAACACCTGCAGCAATTATCAAGCATAAAAGCACGCAAATTATTCCAAGCAGAATTTTAATACCTTTTTTCATACCGAAATCTCCCTTGAAAAATATTGACAATATTTTAGCATAAAAGGAAGCCTAAAACAATATCATTTTAATTTTTTGAGCTTTATAAGCGATGAAATTCCCATATATATTAAAAAAGCTGCGAATATTTTTGAAAGGTATTCCGTTTTGATAAATGTCAGTATAAAACCCGCCGGTATCGCACCCGAAATTCCGCCTAAAATCACGGGAAAAATCTCACGGTAATTTATTTGTTTTTTTAAAGTGTATATCAAAACAGAAAGGGTAGCGCAGGGGATAAAGAAAAGCAGATTTATACCCTGTGCCCTAAGCTGCGGAATACTTGCAAAAACCGCAAGATATATGATCAGTACTCCGCCTCCGCCAAAACCCATCGAGCCGATAAGCCCTGAGAAAAAACCTGCGACTGCCGAAATAAAATAATTCATTTTAAGAACATCCTCGCTCCCGCCCATATCATAAACAGCGCAAAAATGACCGTTAAGATCTTGTTTGAGGCTTTTTTAATTAAAAATGTTCCTGCAACGCTTCCCAAAAGCCCCGGTATAATATAGACCCCTGCATCCAAAAAACTTACGTTCTCATTCAAAAGATAAATACAAGCGCTTATGACGGTGATCGGCAGGATAGTTGCGACCGCGTTTATTTGGGATTGTTTTTGATCCATCCCGAGCTTTCGGTAAAGGGGAACTGTCAGCATTCCTCCACCCGCGCCGAGAATCACATTGACCGCACCTATTGCAATTCCAGCCGCAAATTTCTTGATATTCTTCAAAATATCACCCTAAATCATACTTTTCTATTTACTATGTTGCCCCTTTTTACATAAAAAAACAGGAGCAAACCAAAATGCTCCTGACATGTGTATATTATTCTTTAAACTGCTTTATTTTTCAGAGACAAAAATGTCAGCGAATTCAGTACTGTATTGCTTGATAATTGAAAAACCGCTCTCTTTCAATAGTCTCTCGATCGTATCCGCGTTATCAGGGTAAGTTCGCAACTTTCTTGTCCCGTAATCAATTTCGCTATTTTGATTTTTTTCAATAGATAACACGAATCTGCCTTTTTCCGCAAGCATTGAATATGTTTTATCTATTGCTTGATTCTTATCCTTAATATGCAGAAATGTTAAGGAAGAGTATATTACATCAAAGACAAGACTCGTTTCCCACGTAAGGTAGTCATCGCAAATCAAATGGATACTGCTGTCAGCGGGCAAATTTTTCTTTGCCGCTTCGATGGTCTTTTGAGATATATCTATACCATAAAAGCAACGACATTTTTCACAAGTTTTGATTGCTAATCGTCCTGTACCTACGCCGATCTCTAAAACTGTTTCATTGCCGGAAAGCTGCATGTCCTCAATAAACTGTGGACCGTCCCATTTATCCATATAAAGTTTCAGAGATTCACTGTCGTGTATAGGATCGTTTCCTTCCGCAATCAATTTATCGTAGTGGGTTTTGACGTCGGTATATATATCAGGCATATTTCATTCTCCAAATGCAAATTTGTCATAATGTGCCGACAGGGCAAACATCATTCAAAAAAGGCATCCTATCGGATGCCTTTTTTGCTGGTGGACATTAACGGACTCGAACCGCTGACCCTTCGCACGTCAAGCGAATGCTCTACCAACTGAGCTAAATGTCCTTGTGCTCAGTTATTTTAGCATAATGCGTACTGTATGTCAAGATAAAAATATGTCACTGAGCAAAATCATTATTACGCCCGATATTCCGCCGACTGAGGACAGTCCCATCGTCCAGCCGTTCACAGGTATATGTACCGCCAAATAACCGCCTATAAAATTGACCGCAAACAGCGCGCACAGGCCTTGGAGTGCAGTTAAAATCATCGCGGTGAAAAATCTTTTCGATTTTATATATGTAATAAGAACAATAATTAAATATAAGAAAAAAATTATTCCGAGAAAAACCTTTGCCGACTGCATTTTACTCCTCCCAAATTTTTACAGATATATTTTTATGGACATATCTATTTCTATTATTTTTCAGTTTAATTTATTCCTTCAAAGAATATAATATATCGGAGGTGAGCTGATTTGAATGAGACAACAAGAACATACGAGCAATTTTGTACACATCTCGGCAGAAATGTTATAATGGAGGAAAAAATAACATCTGACGGCATCATAAAAATAACCTGTACAAACGGAATATGTCCCGACAGCACAGGCGGATGCAAAAACAAATTGCGACAAAAAAACTGAATAGTTATTGACCGATTGAGAAAAAAATAGTAAAATAATAAACATAGATTTAATAATTTCGGCGGTGATTTTGATGCAAAAAATTGTCGGTTCGGTATTCGACGTCATCGCATTCTCAAACGGTATCATTTATACAAAACAAAAGGTCCTTGAAAACGGCTCTGTCAAAGTCAATTTTTACGGATATGATATAAAAAGAATGCAGAATACTCCCGTTACAAAAAGTGTTTACCTTTTAAATAAATTCGGTTCGGAATATAAAAAAATAGCGGAACGGCTCGGCGATTATGTGTCCTGTGCGGCTGATCTTATACAGCAGCGTCAGGCGGTCGTTGTGTATCCGAGCGGGGAGACGGGACTTTTTTCTCCCGACGGTGATATGATTTGGTCAAGTGACCTGCTTTATCATGATGCGGCAATAAACGGAGTCGCCTGCGACGGCAGGCAGCTCTGGAGCGTTGTGCCTGAGCGCAACTGTGTGGTATGCTATTCGCTTTCCCACAAAAAATTCAGTATGCGCATCGGCTCCGAGGACTCAGATTCGTTCCAAAGACCTGTTTCGGTCTCAAAATATAATGACGAGCTTTTTGTTTGCAACGCCGATTCGCGAAAAGTCAGGACGATAAACCTTAAAGATTATTCCGTAAATGATTTTCGCATTTTTGACGAGCCTGTATATAAATATTTAAGATCCTGCGGCAAGGAAATAGCAGTTCTCGAATCGGGCGTGTACATCCTGTGATTTATCTATATTTTCCTGTTGACGAATACCTTTTAATAGGATAAAATGAATTTAACAAGAAAAAGGAGCAGCAAATATGAGTGAGGAATACAATCCCGATATCGTAACGGTAGTTGACGAAAACGGTGAAGAACATACCTTTGAGGAACTTGACAGAATTGAGACCGACAGCGGCAGATATGTTGCGCTTATACCTGTGTATGATGAAGCGGAGGATATCCTTGACGACGACGGCGAGCTTATCATTTTGAAGGTGTCTGAGGAGGACGGCGAAACATATCTTGAGCCTATCGAGGACGATAACGAATTCAACGAGATCGGCAAGATCTTTGAAGAAAGACTGTCGGATATGTTCTCTTTTGAGGAAGAATAATCAGTAATTCAAGAACATAAAAAATCACCCTGCGGAGCACGATAACTACGGCTGATATTAACCCAACAATCAATAAAAGGGAGTCATATCTCGCGAAGCTCGGAGCAGACCTCCCGTCAATTTGACGGACGAAGGGAGCAAAGGTCTTTGCGGACGACACCCACCTGCAATACGCAGGTTATTATTCGCCGTTCCCGACTCTGCGGGGCTTGTTTTATTCGATTACTTTAACGACAAAACATTTTTTTAATAATAAAAAATAACAAGGTTCTAACGCGTAGCGTTAGGTTCTTATTATTCGCCGTTCCCGACTCTGCGGGGCTTGTTTTATCAAAAATATTATTATATCAAACAGCTAATATTTTAAGCGTGCTTTAATCCGCGCTTTTTTGTTTATTTATCAAAAATGCCGTCAAAACTCCTTGTGTATCAACATAAGGAGTGATTTTTTTGAAAAAAAAGATAATAAGAATTGAAGTCTCTGTTTTAGCCGCTCTGTTACTGCTCTGCATAGTTAATATTTCGTCTTTTTCGCAACAATGTGATGAGATAAGGGACAAAATGCTCAGAATGCACGTTATAGCTAATTCCGACAGTGATGCAGATCAGGAATTAAAGTTAAAAGTCAGAGATGCAGTATTGGCAGACGGCAAGGATATTTTTGACGGTTCGGTGACAGCTGAGCAAGCGGAGGAAAAAATACTTCCCGAGACCGAAAGACTTCGTGATACTGCCTTGCAAGTCATAAAAAACGAGGGATATGACTATGACGTACAGGTGACCGTATGTAACGAGTATTTCACAACAAGAACATACGACAATTCAATAACGCTCCCCGCCGGATACTATACTTCCGTCAAGGTGGTAATAGGCGAGGGTGCAGGGCACAACTGGTGGTGCGTGATGTTCCCGCCCATGTGTCTGCCTGCCGCCGAAGCTGAGTGCGAAATATCCGACGTTCTTGACGATGAACAAACCGATATAGTCGAAAACGGCAGTAAATATCATTTTAAATTTAAAATTGTTGAGATATATGAGGAACTGATACGAAAATTTAAATAGGTCTTTACAAGTGGCATTCTATTTTGGTAAAATATGTATATATGTGATTTTGGAGGAGTTAGTGTGAAAAAATCACGCTAACATATTTTGAGGTGGACAAAATTACCGTCACGCCTTGTTCGGCTACACAAGGATTAAATGTGATGTTGAGAAGCTTTTGTAGCCGGAAAGGCTATGGTAATATATGAGCGCACCGAAATACAGCATCATACCAAAACCGCAAAAATATGAAGCTATAGACGGAACGTTTACCGTGACACCGAATACGGCGGTGCTTTGCGTACCTGAATTTAAAAATGCAGGTATGTACCTTTCCGAGTTCTTAAGGACGAAAAAGGATGCATCCGACGGTGCAATAAAATTCAATAAAGACGATTCACTCAAAAGTGAGGGCTACCGCCTTAAAATAAGCAGTGACGGTATAACAATAACCGCATCTGATGCACGCGGAGCATTCTACGGTGCCGTTACTTTAAAAATCATTATTATGCAAGGTAAACAGGCAGACGGTAAAGCCGTGCTGAACGGTGCGGATATATATGATTATCCCGAGTATGAGTTCAGAAGCGGTATGCTTGATGAAAGTCGCCATTTCTTTGGCGCGGATGCCGTGAAAAGACTGCTTGACAGCATGGCGATGGTTAAGCTCAATAAATTTCATTGGCACTTAAGCGATGATCAGGGCTTTCGTATTGAGAGCGAAAAGTTCCCTCGTCTCAACGAGATAGGCAGTAAGCGAAAGGATGAATATCTTGTCCCGTCAGGGGCGCTTGCCGCTGTGTCGGAGCTGAAAATAACGGGTGGCGAATACTGTCACTATTATAAAAAAAGCGAAATTCGTGAGATCGTCGAGTACGCCCAAAAGCTTTGCATCGACATAATCCCCGAAATCGATATGCCCGGTCACACGGTCGCACTGCTTGCGTCATATAAAGAGCTGTCCTGTATGAAGGGTGAATATGAGGTCAATTATAAAAACGGAATAATGGAGGACATTTTGTGCGCGGGTCAACCTGAAACGTATGAATTTCTTGAAAAACTGCTGCAAGAGATTTGTGAGTTGTTCCCGTACAAATATTTCCATATAGGCGGCGATGAGGCGTTATTCGGACATAAGATTTGGGAAAAGGACTGCCCCGTCTGTCAAGCAGAGATCAAGAAAAATTCCCTTAAAAACGGCGCTGAGCTTCAAGAGCTGTTTATAAGCAGAATAAATAAAATACTTAACGGATTTGGCAAGACTTGTATCGAGTGGAACGATGGCGTCGGAGAAAAAACCGACGAAAATATCATCTGCCAGTATTGGACACTACGCGGACCGATGTGGCTAAAAAAAGAGATGGGAAAAAGAAAGTTTATAATTTCTCCCGTTACGCATTTTTATTTTGATTACAGCTATGCCCACACACCGCTAAAAAAGACGTATAGCTATGTACCGCCGAAATTCGGTGATAACGATAGTGTTTTAGGCTTTGAGTTCGAAATGTGGACGGAATGGATAACCGAAGAAAGCGCAGTGCAGTTTTCGGTTTATCCGAGGATCTTTGCCGTAGCCGAGCTTGCGTGGACAAGGGGCTCAATTCGCAATTATAAAGATTTCTATAAACGCCTTGATTTCTTTAAGGCATATATGCGTTCAAAAAATATCAACTATTCACGGTTAGAAAAAAGAAAGCTTGCCATAAGAAACCGTTCCGGTTACAACTTGGGCAAATTCGGACCGGAATATAAATATAACGAAAAAATCAAAGAAACGGAATAAGGATTGTTATTATGGCTATAAGAAGTATACTGTCTTTACTTGCCGGTGTCGGAATGCTTTTATTCGGCATAAAAACTATGGGCGACGGTTTGGAATATGCCGCAGGCTCAAAAATGAAAAAAATTCTCGGTACTCTTACAAAGAACCGATTTACAGCTGTACTTATGGGAGCGCTCGTAACTGCACTCATTCAAAGCTCCGCAGCGACAACGGTCATGGTCGTGGGTTTTGTAAACGCAGGACTTATGACCCTTGCTCAGGCGGCGGGAGTTATCATGGGCGCCAATATCGGAACGACGGCTACAAGTGTACTTATTGCGCTGAATTTGGGAAGTATTGCCCCTGTTGCACTGTTCATCGGCGTATTTTTGTATCTTTTTGTAAAAAAGGATATCGTAAAGCACATAGGTCAAACCATCGCCGGTTCCGGAATGCTGTTTTTCGGACTTAATACAATGTCCTCGGCTACAGAGTTTTTGCAGAGCTCTGATGCGTTCATAGGTTTCATAACCAAATACTCCAATCCGTTTATAGGAATACTGATAGGAATTGTTATAACAGTCGCCATTCAAAGCTCCGCAGGAAGTATCGGTATATTGCAGGCGTTGGCACTTCAGGGGCTTATTCCTCTGAATTTTGCCATATATATAATTTACGGTCAAAATATCGGCACCGTTGTTACAGCATTGATTTCTTCAGCGGCATCAAAAACAAATTCAAAGCGTGCTGCAGTCATACATCTTTTATTCAATGTAGTGGGAACAATAATTTTCCTACTTATTACGGCGTTTACACCGTATGTCAGTCTGCTGGAAAGCTTTACCGACAATCCGGCTGCACAGATTTCGGCGGCACATATCATATTCAATGTTGTCAGCACCATTATTATATTCCCGTTCATAAACAAGCTTATTAAACTGTCCTGTATTCTTGTTCCCGAAAAGGAAGAGGAGGCTGAAGATAAATCTCAATTCAAATTTTACGATACAAGACTTCTCAGCACACCGCCTGTTGCGGTCGCTCAGATCGGTCGCGAGGTCGTCAGAATGGCAGAGCTTGCAAGAAAAAATTTAAACCGTGCTGCAGATGCTCTGATAAATGCGGATACTTCAAAATGTGGGAAAATCATTGAAACAGAGGATACGATCAATTTCTTGAATCATAACATTACCTCTAATCTTGTTAAGATCAATGCGCTGGATCTCGACTATTCCGACGCTAAATATATCGGACGCCTTTTCCATGTAGTAAACGATATTGAGCGTATAGGTGACCATGCGCTGAACTTGAGTGAGGCAGCACAGGTACGCGTAGGTGAAAGAATGGAAATAAGCGATGAGGCTTTAGCTGAGCTTGAAAATATGCGCAGATGCACGATGACGCTTTTGGACGGCGCAATCAGTGCGTTTGAAAAGCAGGAATTGACTGCAGAAGAAGCAAGTCGTTTGGGCAAACTTGAAAATACGGTTGACGATCTGAAAAGAGAATACGAAACAAAGCATATTGAAAGGCTCAACAAAAACAGATGTGAAACCCGTGCAGGACTTATGTTTGTCAATACTCTGATCGATTTTGAAAGAGTAGGCGACCACGCTATGAACATTGCGTGGAAAGTGCGAAAAAGACCGCAAGAGGAGATAGAGGCAGAACCCGCCGTAATAGGAAATATTTAAATTAAGTATAAATAATGGGGCAATTCATTGCGAATCGCCCCAATTTTTTTGTAAAAGTATATTTCCCTTACAGTGCGTTAACTATATCACGAGTATCTCTTGCGATAAGAAGCTCCTCGTCGGTGGGAAGCACAAATACCTTGACCTTTGATTTTTCGGTAGATATTTCTCCTTCTTTGCCTTTGACAAGCGTTGCGTTGTAAGCCTCGTCAATATCTATTCCGAGATATGTGAGCTCTTTACAAATTTTGGCTCTCATATCCTCAGCGTTTTCACCTATACCGCCGGTAAATACGATAGCGTCAAGTCCGTCCATAGCAGCCGTAAACGCGCCGATGTATTTTTTGATCTCATACATCTGAATTCCACGTGCAAGCTGACATCTCTCGTTACCTTTTGCGGCCGCATCTTTAACGTCACGGTCATCGGAGGATACACCTGAAACACCGAGAACACCGGATTTCTTATTGAGGAGAGTATCCATTTCTTTGACAGTGAGTCCTTCTTTTTCCATAATATACAGTACGACTGACGGGTCAATGGCGCCGCAGCGTGTACCCATTATCTCGCCGTCAAGAGGGGTGAGACCCATTGTGGTGTCAATAACCTTACCGTATTTAACAGCCGTGATAGACGAGCCGTTTCCAAGATGGCAGGTGACAATTTTAAGATCTTCAATATTTTTACCCATAACCTCAGCGCATCTTGCACTTACAAAACGGTGAGAGGTGCCGTGGAAACCGTAGCGGCGGATTTGATATTTTTCGTAATATTCATACGGTACAGGAAAAATGTATGCCTCGGGCGGCATAGTGCTGTGGAAAGCGTTGTCAAATACCGCGACCTGAGGAACATTTTTACCGAAAAGTTTAATACTTGCATTTATTCCCTCAATATTTGCCGGATTGTGAAGAGGAGCTAAGTCGCTAAGGCTTTCAATAGTCTTTATGACTTCGTCGTTAATAAGTGTGCTCTCGCAAAGAACAGCACCGCCCTGGACAACTCTGTGACCGACAGCGGTAATTTCTGAAATATCGTCTATTACCTTGTATTCACCCTCTGTAAGAGCCTTTTTGACTTCCTCAAATGCCTCGGTATGATTTCGCATTGTGGCTTGATACTCAACCTTTTTTCCGTCAGGAGTTTTAAAACTGACACATGATTCAGCCATACCGATTCTTTCACAAACACCTTTTGCGATAACGCTTTCGTCCGCCATATCAATAAGCTGATATTTAAGAGAAGAGCTGCCCGCGTTAATTACGAGTATTTTCATTTTTATCCTCCATATAAATAAAATTTTCTTGAAGTGGTTTGAAACCTGTATTATTATATACTTGTATTTACACGATTTCAAGAGTATTTCCGCATTTTAAGGCGATTTGAAAGGAAATAGATATGTCTGTAATTGGAATTGTCTGCGAATTTAACCCCTTTCACAACGGGCACAAATATCTTATTGACAGCGTAAAAAAAGACGGCGACATTATCGTAGCCGTAATGAGCGGCAATTTTGTCCAAAGGGGAGAACCGGCTCTTTTTCCAAAGGAATACAGAATAAAATCGGCACTTGAGTGCGGAGCGGATATAGTGCTTGAGTTGCCTTTTATTTATGCAACCGCTTCGGCAGAGATTTTTGCAGAAGTCGCTGTGACAATTCTTGATGCCTTTGGCTGTGAAAAAATAGCCTTCGGTGCGGAAAACGCTGATATTGAGGCTGTTAAAACAACAGCAAATATCCTATCAAACGACGTTTTCAGCGCAAGCGTTGCAAAAAAACTTAAAACGGGAATAAGCTATCCTGCGGCACGTCAGGCAGCATTTTTAGAATACGGTGTAAATTTTGATATTTCCGCTCCAAATAATATTCTCGGTGTTGAATATGTTAAGGCAATAAATAAAATGAAATCCGAAATAATACCTGTTGCTGTAAAACGGCTCGGAGCAGGATACAATGATATGGAAGCGACTGACGGCTTTGCATCCGCTTCTTATCTTCGAAAATTGATTTTCGAAAACTGTGATTTTTCTGAATTTGTCCCGTCAACGGTCGGGAAAATATACGCAGATGCATTGAAGAACGGCAGTTATGTGTCTTTTGAAAAATATAACACTGCAATGCTTTCGGTTCTCAGGCAAAATGTCTATTCCGATTTATCACATATCGCAAATATGGCAGAGGGTCTTGAAAACCGAATAAAATCGGCTGTCAAAAAAAATATTACCGTGCAGGCAATTTACGATACAGCAAAAACAAAGCGTTTTACCCATTCAAGAATAAGAAGAACGGTTTTGGCTGCGTGTTTCGGTATTACGGCAGAGGACCTGAAAATATCCGTGCCTTATTGCAGACTTACAGGATTTCGTACGGAGAAAAATGACGAATTGGGGCTGCTCGCCTCAAAATGCAAAATTCCGTTTGCTGTAAGAAGCTCCGATATTAAAAATATCGGCTCATTTGATGTCGACAGAGTATTTGAGTTTGAAAACAAGTCTACCGATTTTTATAACCTGATATTGCATAATTCGCAAATTTCTGCCTCGGAAATGACATTTTCACCCATAAAAATGAAATGATATGAAGGAAATCTTGCAAAAAACACTTGATTTTTACCGATTAAAATTATAGAATTAATTGTATCTAATCTATTAGTACGGAGATGTTTTTTTGAAACAGTTTGCTTTTGCAAAAATCGATATAAGCACAAAAAAGCTTTCAAAGGGTCACAAAAAGCTGGCGCAGTATATTAACGAGAATTATGACAAGGCTGCGTTTATGACCGCATCAAAGCTGGGTGAGAGCGTAGGTATCAGCGAATCTACTGTCGTGCGTTTTGCATCGGAAATGGGCTATAAAGGCTATCCGGAGCTTCAAAAAGAGCTTCAGCAAATGATAAAATCAAAGCTTACGGCGGTTCAGCGTATGGAGGTTTCAAGCAACCTTATCGGCGAGCAGGGAGCTATTAAAAAAGTGCTGACAGACGATATTGAGCTTATCCGAGAAACGCTTGAAACTGTCTCGAACGACGAATTTTCAAAGGCTGTTGAGACGATAAATTCAGCGAAAAGAATATATATTCTCGGTGTACGCAGCTCTGCATCCCTTGCAAGCTTTTTGTATTTCTATTTCAATCTGGTTTTTGAAAACGTGGTGCTGATAAACAGTTCCAGTGCAAGCGAAATGTTTGAGCAGATGTTCAGAATAGGCGAGGACGATGTTTGCGTGGCAATCAGCTTTCCCAGATATTCCAAGCAAACAATAAACGCCTTGAGGTTTATAAGCGACCGTGGAACAAAAATTATAGCATTGACCGATTCCGACCATTCTCCCATTGCTGAATATGCCGATGCTCTGCTCGTTGCAAAAAGTGATATGGCTTCAGTAGTCGACTCACTTGTAGCGCCCTTGAGCATTATAAATGCGCTTATAGTCTCAGTGACCTTCAGCCGTCGCGACGAGGTTTATGATAATTTCAATAAACTCGAAAGCGTGTGGGATGAGTATCAGGTCTATGATAATGCGGACGGCGGTACAAATGAGTAACCGTGTTATAGTTATCGGTGCAGGTCCGGCGGGTTTGATGGCTGCAGGAACTGCAGCGGGTAATTCCGGCGATGTTCTGCTTTTGGAGCGTAACGATAAAATCGGAAGAAAGCTTATGATTACAGGCAAAGGGCGCTGTAATGTAACAAACGACGCGGGCGGCGTGACGGAGCTTATATCGAATATCCCACAAAACGGCAGATTTTTATACAGTGCCTTTTCCGCATTTGACTCTGCCGATACCATAAGATTTTTTGAAGACCTCAGCGTACCGCTAAAGACCGAAAGAGGAAACCGTGTTTTTCCCGTAAGCGATAAAGCGGTTGACATTGTTGATGCACTGAACAGATATATTACCGATGCAGGCGTAAAGCGCAAGACCGAGCGTGTTACAGACATCATAACTGAAAACGGTTTTGTTAGAGGAGTTATGACTGAATCGGGTAAAATATATGAGTCTGACCGAGTGATTGTTGCCACAGGCGGTCTGTCTTATCCCAAAACAGGCTCAACCGGCGACGGTTACCGCTTTGCTGTGAGTGCCGGACACACCGTGACCGAGCTGCGCCCCTCACTTTCGGCACTAATATGCCGCGAAAGGCTTTGCGGCGAATGTATGGGACTGTCACTCAAAAACGTTGCAATCAGCGTAAAAAATACTGAAAGCAAAAAGCAAGTATATAACGATTTCGGTGAAATGCTTTTTACTCATTTCGGCGTGTCAGGACCGATTATTCTGTCGGCAAGTGCCCATATGCGAGATATGAAGCCGGAAAAATACGAAATTTATATGGATCTAAAGCCTGCTCTTTCAGAAGAAAAGCTCGACTTAAGAATCTTACGCGATTTTTCCGAAAACAGCAACAAATCAATTTCGAATGTGCTGACATTACTGCTTCCCAAATCGATTATTCCTGCGATATTACGTACGGCACACATTGACCCCGCGATAAAGGCAAATCAGATAACAAAGGAAATGCGTAAAAATCTTATTAGCGTAGTCAAGTCGTTAAAGCTCACCGTACTTGATTTTAACGATATTTCCGAGGCAATTGTCACCTCGGGCGGCGTTAAAGTAAGCGAAATTAACCCTAAGACTATGGAAAGCAAGCTTTGTCGCGGACTTTATTTTGCAGGCGAGGTTATTGACTGTGACGGCTATACAGGCGGCTTTAACCTGCAAATAGCTTTTTCAACAGGACGTCTTGCAGGACTTAATGCAAGTGCGGATTGATATATTAACAATCGAAACAGGAGAGATGTTTTATGATAAATGTAGCTATTGACGGTCCTGCAGGAGCAGGAAAAAGTACTGTTGCGCGTGCGGCGGCAAAGAAA
The DNA here is from genome assembly GCA_022508805.1 of Oscillospiraceae bacterium. GTDB lineage: Bacteria > Bacillota > Clostridia > Oscillospirales > Acutalibacteraceae > Fimenecus. The sequence continues at coordinate 34,230 of JAFLUM010000012.1, forward strand.
CTCGGATATATTTATGTTGATACTGGCGCCCTTTACAGAGCAGTCGGGGTAAACGCACTGCGGAATAAAATTGAGACGACCGATGCAGAAAAGGTGGGAGCGTCTTTGGCAGACATTACCGTCGAACTTAAATTTGTCCAAGGAGTTCAGCACGTGTTTTTAAACGGTGACGACGTTTCTGAGGAAATACGCCTGCCCGAAGCCTCAATGGCGGCGTCAAATGTTTCTGCAATACCTGCGGTTCGAGCATTTCTTTTTGATTTACAGCGTGATATTGCCGCTAAAAACGACTGTATAATGGATGGACGTGATATCGGTACAGTAGTGTTGCCTGATGCTCAGGTCAAAATATTCCTCACAGCAGATGATGAAGAACGCGCTATGAGAAGATATAAGGAGCTTAAAGAAAAGGGTAGCGAAGTAACCTTCAAAGAGGTTCTCGACGATCTGCGCATTAGAGACTATAACGATTCACACCGCGAAATAGCTCCGCTTAAACCTGCTGAGGATTCCGTGATGATAAACACTACAGGCATGACGCTTGAGGAGTCAATAAACGCCGTAATAAAAGCCGTTAAGGAGAAAATAGCGTGAAAAAATCATGCTAATAAATTGTATGTCCCTCAAAATTTGCACAAAACAAATTTTGAGACGGACTTAATTACCGTCACGCCTTGTCCGGCTACGCAAGGATTAAATGTGATGTTTCATAGTGATTTGTAGCCGGAAAGGCTATGGTAATTATATGAGATCCGAAGACTTTTTTGATTTTACTCAATTTAACAATTATAAGATGATGAACGTCATCAGACCGTTAGGAAACTTATTTTGTAAAACCTACTATAAGGTGGAGTATGCGGGACTTGAAAATCTTGACCGCAAGGGCGGATTTATCATCGCTCCTAATCACGTAACCGAGTTCGACCCGCTGTTTATCGCAATGGCATCTAAAAGACTTTATCACTATATTGCAAAATACGAGCTTTTTACAAATCCCGTTCTCAATAAAGCCATAACCCATCTGAACGCCTTCCCGATCGTGCGCGGACGCGGCGATATGACCGCTATCAATTACGCTATTGAGCTTATTCGTCGCGGCGAGGTGCTGTGCATTTTCCCCGAAGGCACACGGTCACCGGACGGATCGCCGAAAACTGCAAAATCAGGTGTCGGACTTATGGCACGCAAAACCGGCGCTGATGTCATTCCTGCAGCTATATATATGGAAAACAAAGACAAAAAGGGCTCTCGCGTTGTCGTTAAATTCGGCGAGGCAATAAAAAATGAAGAAATGGGCTTTACCGACACAGGCAAGAGCAAAGAAAACAAAGCGGCGGCAAATAAAATTATGGACGAGATAACACGTCTTTGGGAGAGCTGCAAGTGAAAATAACCGTTGCCAAATCGGCAGGTTTCTGTTTTGGAGTAAACCGTGCCGTCAATATGCTTTACGAACTTGTTAACGACAATGTGAAGGTATGTACACTGGGGCCGATTATACACAATCCGCAAGTCATTGCAGACCTTGAAAATAAAGGTGTTAGAATTCTCGATAAAATTGAAAATGCTGACAGAAGCAAAAAAATCGTTATTCGCACTCACGGTGTGGAGTGTGACGTAATGAACTACTGCGCTGAAAACGACCTTGATTATATTGACGCAACCTGTCCTTTTGTGAAAAAAATACATAAGATCGTAAGCGAAAATTCATCTGCAAGCATACCCGTGCTTATTGCCGGCGACAAGACGCATCCCGAGGTAATTGGCATTAAAAGCTATTGCGTAGGCGATTCATATGTCTTTAATTCCGAAAATGAGCTTGACGAAATTTTAAATTTGCACATGTTTCTTGGCGAAAATCCGTTTATTGTTGTGTCCCAGACGACTTTTAGCACGAAAGAATGGGAAAAATGTGTAAAAAAAATAAATTTACTCTATACAAATGCGTTAATATTTGATACAATATGTAATGCGACCGAAGAAAGACAGGCTGAAGCCTTGTTATTATCTCAAAAAAGTGATATGATGATAATAATAGGCGGCAGACAAAGCTCAAACACGGCAAAGCTCAAAGCTGTTTGTGAGAGCAATTGCCTGACTTATTTGATCGAATCTGCAAATGAACTTTTGGACATAGACTTTTGCGGGTTCCGTTCAATAGGCGTTACTGCGGGCGCATCAACGCCCCACGGTATAATTAAGGAGGTACTAAAAACCATGTCCGAAATTTTAGAAAATGTTAATCCGACAGACGAAAGCGTCAATGCGGGAACAACTGAAAAGGAGGAAACCGCAGGCTTTGAGCAGATGCTTGAGGAGTCGTTAAATAATATGAGCTCCGATCAGAATGTTATAGGCACTGTCGTTGGCTTCACTCCTACGGAAATTCAGGTCGAGGTTATCGGCAGAAAGCACACAGGATACGTTCCTTTTGACGAGTACAGCGACGATCCGTCCGCAGATCCCAAAGCCGAGCTTAAAATCGGTGACCGGTTAAATCTTCGCATTATGAAGACAAATGACGTTGAAGGCACTATTAAGCTTTCAAAGCGCATTTATGATCGCGGAGCTATTTGGGAAAAGATCGAGGCTGACGACACTATTCGTGAAGGTGTTGTCACCGGAATTGTCGGCGAGAATAAAGGCGTATTCGTTCAGGATGGCGCAATCAGAGTGTTTGTTCCTGCATCCTTAGCAAAGGCAAGAAAAAGTGACTCTCTTGACGATCTTATTAAGACAAGGGTTGAATATAAGGTCATTGAGGTAAATAAACAGAGAAGAAGAGTTGTAGGTTCTATCCGTGAAGCGGCTAATTCCAGACGCAAAGAAGTTGAAGCAGCTTTTTGGGCAAATGCTGCTGAGGGCAATGTTTATACGGGTACTGTAAGAAGCCTTACTAACTACGGTGCTTTTGTTGATATCGGCGGCGTTGACGGTATGGTACATATTTCAGAGCTTTCTTGGCAGAGAATCAAGCACCCGTCTGAAATCGTTAAAGTCGGCGATACTGTTGAGGTCTATATCAAAGAGCTTGACAGAGAAAACAGCAGAATCTCTCTTGGCTACAAAAAGGTCGAAGACAACCCCTGGGAGATCCTCAGACGTGATTATCCCGTTGACAGTGTTGTTGACTGCAAAGTTGTAAGCATCACTTCCTTCGGCGCTTTTGCGCAGGTCATTCCGGGTGTAGACGGACTTATCCATATTTCACAGATTTCTTACAAGCATATCGGCACACCTGCTGAGGTGCTCAAGATCGGTGATACGGTAACAGCAAAAATTATGGAAATTGACTTTGACAAAAAGAGAGTAAGTCTTTCCATAAAGGCTCTTATTGATCCTCCTGTTGAAGACGTTATCAGTCTTGAAACTGATAAGCCTGCTGAGACAGCTCCTGTCGTTGAAGAGGCAGAAGAGGCATCTGCAGAAGAGAAATAATCAAATCGGCATTAAGGCCGTAACAGTCAATATTACAGGTCAGATGCATTCACCGTCTGACCTGTTTTTTATGTGAGGTTATACTTTATGAAAAAGGGTTTTATAGCATTAACAGGCGCCGTAGCGGCAGCGGGCGCGGCGATAGGCGGGGGAGCTGCTTATCTTAAAAAGAAGGATATTTGTCCTCGCTGTGAAATTAAAAAGAAAATCGCGGCAACGCATATAAATTACGTCAAGGACGAAATGTATGATGACGGAATTTGCCCGACTCCGCCCATGGGCTGGTCGAGTTGGAATACTTTCAGAAATAAAATCGATGAAAATGTTATTCTCGGGATTGCCGATGCAATGAAAAAAAGCGGCCTTGCCGATGCAGGATATACTTATGTAAACCTTGATGATTGCTGGCAGTCGTCTATGAGGGACGATAACGGCAAGCTGCAGGGTGATTTAACGAACTTTCCTCACGGAATCAAATGGCTTGTTGACAAGGTAAACGGAATGGGATTAAAGCTCGGCATATACTCCTCTAACGGAACACTTACTTGCGAAGACTTGCCGGCTTCACTGTATAACGAGAGAATAGATGCCGAGACATTTGCAGAGTGGGGAGTTGAGTATTTCAAATACGATTTTTGCCATAATATTCCGCTTCCTAAAATTGCTCCGTATATAGACAGCATACGCATCGGCGGTGGACAACTTCCAAGTGAGCTTGTATTCAAGGCTGAAAATTCCGAGCTCTCAGGCGAGGCTAAAATCGTCCGTGAGAACGGTGGGAACAGCTATGTAAATGGACTTGACAGCGGTATAGGTTCCGTAAAATTTAAAAATATAACCGTTCCCGAGGACGGCGAATACGTTTTGACAATAGTTATGCGCAAAAACGACAGTAAGGAAAAATTCTGCGTGGTAACCGTCAATGAAACAGAAAAATATGAGCTGCTAATACCTGAAATGAAAGCTTTTTCACGCGAAGGCAGACATCAGGCAAAAATAATGTTTAAAAAAGGCGAAAATACACTTTCGATAACCAATCCTGTCGGTTCCGTGTTCGACAGCGCAGCGATGCAGTACGAAAAAATGGGACGCGAGCTCAAACGTGCTACAAAGCTTTATGCCGAAAAGAACAACTGTGACGAGAAAAAAATAGTGTTCTCCATTTGTGAATGGGGCAAGAATATGCCGTGGAAATGGGGCGGCAAAGCGGGTAATATCTGGCGTACCACTCCTGATATTATGCCGTTCTGGGCGTCTGTTTTGGGCATTTATGAGGTCAATGTCAGACTTAATAAGTATGCCCGTCCGGGAGCATTTAATGACCCGGATATGCTTGAGGTGGGTAACGGCAAGCTGACGTATGAGGAAAATAAATCTCACTTTACGTTGTGGGCAATGATGGCGGCTCCACTTATTTTAGGTAATGATGTTAGAAATTTCATTAAAGACGACGGAGCAGTTGATACCGACAACAAGATTCTCGACATACTCACAAATAAAGACGTAATTGACATTGACCAAGACAAACGCGGCATCCAGTGCATAAGACTAAAAACCAACGCCGTAACCGATGTGCTTGTGAAGCCCCTTGAGAATAACGAGGTTGCTGTGTGCTTTTTCAATAAAGGTCCCGTCAAATGTAATGTTTCTTGCAGAGTAAGCGAGCTTCACAATCTCGTGGACGTTACTTTGCCAAAATCCGAGGAATATATTTGCCGTGAGCTATGGGACAAAACTGTCAGTACCGTTTCCGACGAGATTTCTGCGTCCGTTGAACCTCACGGAGTAAAGATTTTCAGGATTTCTGCAAAGCAGTGATGGCATTAAATTTGTCGCAAAGAAAAAATCCGAATATGGATAAAAAATACCATCCGACTGAAAAAATCACGGATATCTGACCGAGAAAGTTTATCGGTAATTCTGAATAATCCCATACGCCGAACATGAAAATCTTGTTGACGATTATCCCGACGGTCAGCTCAAGGGTCGTTATGACTATTGCTCCTGCTATCGCTTTTATAAAAACAGAAATGCCTGTGAGTGCTTCGTTGATTATATAAATCGAGAGCAGTGCAGATCCGCCCGTGATTATCATTGACCAGTGTGTGTATCCGCGGGAAATTACCTCAATAGCGCCGTAAATCACTCCGCCGAAAAGAAAAATTAATAAACAGCGTGCTTTCTTGTTCATTATTATCACCCTAAAACATTATTCCCAAAATCACCAAATTATCCTTTGGCATAATATGTATAGGGCGATAAAATTGAGAAGAAGTTTTCCACGCAGGCGAAACAGACGACCCGCACTGATATTCATTTTCATTTTTTTGTGTATGTTTGCGGCAATCCTCTGTGTTATTGAAGTGATGGCTCTGCCAATTTTCAAAGAGGTGGCGGGCTCTCAGGCGGAAAATATGGTGAACAACGCAATTGAAGATGCCATTACGCGTGTCCTCAGCGAAAATAATATTACATATTCGTCTTTGGTGGATATTGAAAAGGACAGCACGGGCAGAGTATCAACTGTTAAAGCGGATACAATAAAAATGAATGAGCTGAAAAGCGATATAAGCCGTTCCGTATCCGAAGAGATTGCCGAATTGGACAGCCGCCAAATACAATTACCGATTGGCACTGTTATCGGTATAAGCTTTCTTTCGGGAAAAGGTCCAAGGCTTAAAACTGAGGCTACGATCGCAAGTAATGTGAATTTGTCGATAGATAATAAATTTACTTCTGCGGGAATAAATCAGACTCTGCACGAGATTATTGTTAACATAAGCGCTACCATTTATGTTATAATGCCCTACACAAGAACTACCGAACATGTGGAAACTAACTTTTGTGTTGCGCAGACCGTAATTATCGGTACTGTGCCCGAAACCTTTGCGGATTTTCAAAATCAAGGTGAATAAGTTAAAAGGAAAGGACAATACTCGTTATCTATGGGTATTGACGGCGAACAAAATGACTGATTTTGAACAGAAAAAAATAAGAGCCGAACAGCTTAGACGTGAGCTTAATCACCATATTTACCGATATTATGTGGAAAATGAGAATGATATCGAGGATTATGAGTACGATATGCTGATGCGTGAGCTTGACGGCATAGAAAAAGAGTATCCCGAGCTGCTTATGCCAGATTCGCCCACGCACAGGGTAGGCGGTCAGGCGGACGGTCAGTTTGAAACAGTCGTTCATACTGTTCGTATGGAGAGCTTGCAGGACGCTTTCAGCCATGCAGAGGTCATTGATTTTGACAAAAGGGTAAAGGATATTTTCCCCAATGCTTGCTATGTAGTCGAGCCAAAAATCGACGGACTTTCCGTATCCCTTGAATACACAAACGGTGTTTTTACGCGCGGCTCAACTCGCGGTGACGGCGTATCGGGTGAAGATATAACTGCCAATCTTCGTACGGTAAGGTCAATACCGTTGAGACTTAATACCGACCTGCCGTTTATCGAGGTCAGAGGCGAGGTGTATATGCCTCGCGAGGTGTTTTTTGAGATAGTAGAAAAACAAGAGCTTAACGGTGAAAAGCATTTTAAAAATCCGCGCAATGCTGCGGCAGGCAGTCTTCGGCAGAAAAATCCCAAAATTACCGCTCAAAGAAAGCTGGATATATTTGTATTCAATATTCAGCAAGTTGAGGGCGTACAGATTACAGAGCATTACAAGTCACTTGAATACTTGCGTGAACTGGGCTTTAAAACCGTTCCGTTTTTCCATAAATTTGAGAGTATTTCCGACGCTCTCGGCGAAATTGAGCGTATCGGTGAAATCAGATATACTCTTCCGTTCGATATTGACGGAGCAGTCATAAAGGTGAACAGCTTTGCTCAGCGTGACACTATCGGCAGTACAGCCAAATTCCCAAGGTGGGCGATCGCGTATAAATATCCGCCCGAGGAAAAGGAAACAAAGCTTATTGACATTGAGATTAACGTAGGCAGAACGGGCGTGCTCACACCGACCGCGGTGTTTGAGCCCGTTCTTGTGGCAGGCTCAACTGTCAGCCGCGCAACGCTGCATAATGAGGATTTTATCAAGGAAAAGGGTATACGGATAGGGGATACGGTCACTATAAGAAAAGCGGGGGATATAATTCCCGAGGTCTTATCCGTAGTCACTCACAGCGAGGATTCCGTACCGTACGATATGCCGAAAGTCTGTCCGTCCTGCGGCTCTCACGTATTTCGTGAAGAGGGCGAGGCGGCGATTAGGTGTAATAATCCTGATTGCCCCGCACAGCTACTACGCGTTCTCATACATTTCTGTTCGCGTGATGCAATGGATATTGAGGGTATGGGCGATGCCGTGCTTGAAACCTTTTTAAATAAAGGAATTATAGAAAAAATCAGCGACATTTACAGACTTGATTATGAAAAAATCGCAACTCTTGAAGGAATGGGCGCAAAGAGCGCGGATAATATAAGAAACGCAGTCGAAAAGTCAAAGTCAAACGACCTTTCAAAGCTCCTGTTTGCATTCGGAATCCGCCATATCGGTCAAAAAGCCTCAAAGCTGCTTGCCGATAAATTCCATACGCTTGATAACATCATAGCAGCTTCAAAAGAGGATATTTTGTCTATTGACGGCTTCGGCGAAATTATGGCAGATGCGGTGCTTGAATTTTTCTCACTTGAGCAGTCAATGCAAATGATAAATGAACTGCGTGAACTTGGCGTAAATACCGAAAGTCAGCGCCAGGTTAAGGATAATCGATTTGAGGGAATGACTTTTGTTCTCACAGGCACATTGACTGATTTTAAACGCAACGAGGCTCAGGAGATAATAGAAGCCTTCGGCGGGAAAGCATCGTCGTCCGTCTCAAAGAAAACGACTTATGTTCTTGCGGGTGAGGCGGCAGGCTCAAAGCTGCAAAAAGCAGCGGATTTGGGAGTGACCGTTATTTCCGAACAGGAATTTGCAGAAATGATAAAATAAATAATAAAAGGCGAGAGTAAAGCTCCCGCCTTTATTTTTATAGATTTCCTTTGTAAAACTCGTCCTTAAACCACACGTCAGGCACCGAGAATTCACGGTGATTGAGATATTCAAGTATGCCCGCATCTGTCGTAAAGTCAAATATCAGCTTGTATGAATAAAGAAATTGCTTTTTGTATCCGTACTTTTTGTTTTGCGCATTTGTGCCGTATTTGCCGTCACCCAGTAGCGGATGCCCGATTGATGCAAAATGTGCTCTGATTTGATGTGTCCTGCCTGTCAACAGTTCAACCTCAACAAGGCTTAGCTCGCCGTTACTGTCAATTACATTGTATTTTGTTCTTATTTCTTTCGCATCTTGTCGGTATTTTGTTGAAACAGTTACTTTGTTTTTATCTTCATTCTTTACTAAATATCCCTCGAGTGTACCGCTTTTCTTTTTCAGTTCGCCGTGAACTACACAAAGATAAAATTTGTGTAGCTCGCGGTCTTTCATTTTTTTGTTCAGTATGCGCAGGCTTTCTGCATTTTTAGCGGCTATTACCAATCCGCCCGTGTTTCGGTCTATTCTGTTGACCAGCGACGGCACAAACGAACTTTCATCGTCGGGAATATATTCTCCCTTTTCATAAAGATACCGTTTTATTCTGCCTATAAGTGTATCAACGTATTCACGGTCGTCGGGGTGGGAGAGTACTCCTGCCTTTTTATCACAGAGAATGATATTATCATCTTCATAAATTATGTTAAGCTTTGAAGGAGCTTTCAAAAAGTCATATTTCTCCGGCTGCTTTTCAAAAAACTCGTCGTTAATATACATACTGACCACATCTCCTGCATTAAGATGTGTTGAAATTTCAGCACGTTTTCCGTTAACCTTTATGCGCTTTACGCGAATGTATTTGTACATCAGAGTTTTCGGCAACAGCGGAACGGCTTTACTTATGAATTTGTCAAGCCGCTGTCCTGCATCGTTATTGTTTACAGTAAAGTCTTTCACGGTCACACCTCGTTTACTGTAGTTAAATATATCATATATAGAACTTTATTTCAACTTGAAAGTTTTAATGATTTGTTATAGAATATCAAAGGTGATAGCTATGAACATAAATAAGCTTAAATATAAAATCGTCGGTGAAAGTCATAAAATTTACTGTGATATGCCTGTGGTAAAGCTTCGTGAAAAGCTTAATATCGCCTTGTCCAAACCGTACAGCGAGGACGATATGACAGGAATTTTGGGCAAGTATCTCAAAAGAGAAGACTTATACAGAGTAAAATACATTTTTTCACGTAACAGACAACTCCAGCCGAGGACTTTTGACAGATATTATCTGTTAGCAGAGGTGAATAGTGACAAAAACGGCTCATATATTGAATATGTTATGGTGTACGACAAGCTTTTTGAGCCGCTTATCAGAACGGTTTACATACTCGCAGCCGTTGCCGCTATAGTATATCTGTATTATATGTACCGTAAGCAGGTGATGAATGTGTTTTCTGCCGGTGTTTTGGCGGCAATCATCGTTGCAAGTGCACTTGTTATGTTTAAAAAATCAAACGAGAATGCCGAAGAATGTAAAAAAGCGGAAAAAATTTTATACCGTGTAATTTCTGATTTCTAATTGTTGACAAATGAATTTTCTTGTATCATACAGTGATTTGTGTTAAAATATGAACGGTGATAAATTATGAAAAAACTATTTTCAGTCTTTTTATCTGTGCTAATGATCTTCAGTGTTTATTCGGTTGCGTGTACAGCGGCTGATTCTGTGGAATTAAAGCTTACAAGCGAAAAAGTATATGCGGGAGATGAATTCAGTTTAAATCTCTTTATAAGCGATAATTCGCAAATGAGCGGCGCTGTTATCGACCTTTCATATGACAGTGATAAATTGGAGTACGTTTCCGCGGAACCCGGAGCGATCCTTGATCAAAACGCCAACATAAGCATAAGAAATATTGACGGCAAAAATCCGTATGTTCGCTTTACGTATCTTGCGCCGTCTTCCTCGGTTACCTCTGCGGGTGTTATACTTACGGTAAAATTTAAAGCTCTGAGCAATGCTACAGGTAAAACAGAAATAAAGATATCGGTTCCGAATGCAGGGGATTTCATTACTTCTGATTTAGAAAAAATATCATACACTGCCGTGAATTCAACCGTTGAAATAATCGGCACAGGCAGCACCGCGAAAGATCCTTTTGAAGATACAAATTCAGAAGGACCTATTGAATCACAAACCGTTGAAGAAACAGAATCCAATACAGAGACTCAAACACAAACGGAAGAATCAGAAATTACCACCGAATTGCCGACACAAAATGATGACGGTTTACAGACGGGCACAGCAACAAATTGGGTAGCAGTCGCCGTGTTTGCGGTAGTCGCATTTATTGCGGTAGCCGCGATTGTTGCCGCAGTAGTCATATTCATTGTGCTGAAATCCAACAAAAAGAAATAAAATCAATTAAATAGTATTATTTATAAGAAATTCGCATACACTTTAGCGGTGATGCGAATGGACAAAGATAAAAAATACATAACAGAGGAAGAAAAAAGGAGAATACTTCTCCTACTTATTGAAAAAGGAATTTTAACCGACAATCAAATCAAGACACTAAAAAACAGGGGCAGTATTTAACTGCTCCTGTTTTTGTGTGCATATCTTTATATTATTTCTGTACCTTTTTTTGAGGTCCGTTATAACCGTTAGCCTCTTGGAATTTGGCGATCTTATCAATAACGCCGAGTAAAACGTCAAAGCCGGTACCTACCGTTTCCACCTCAAAGCGGTCAGGCATATCATAGAAGGTGTGATAATAATAGGTGAGTACGGGATTCTGTGCTGCAAATGTAACAGATTTTATTCCCGCTCTTGTCATAGGAGTACTGTCACAGCCACCGACGGGGTTGTGAATGCACCCACCGGTTTTGCTTTCAATACCCAACTCGTTAAAGGTGTCCTTAAACATCTGTTCCAAGTCCGTATCGAAGCGGGTCATTTGCCAGTCGTCTTGAATTATGACCTCAAAATAATCCTTATCGGCAATGGAGTCGATATTTATATTCCAAGCGTTTTTGAGCATATCGTCGTTTTTGTGTTCCTCAGCAAAGGCCATTGAGCCGCGAAGTCCCGCTTCTTCAGAACCGCAGTTAAAGTCGATGATACGGCAGTTTTTGGGCATTTTATCGGGATTTTCTTTAAAATATTTAGTCACGGCGTAACTCAATGCACAGCCTGTTGCGTTATCCATAGCGCCTCTTGAGGCAGTTCTGTCACTGGGATCGTTCCACATAATAATGAAACAGCTTCCTATAGCGGTAATGGCAGGAATGAAGTGGAGAGCAACAACGAACCAGTAATATGAGTTTGACCGAAGTGTCAACATTGCCCACCCCGCTCCAAAATAATAGCCTGCATTGATAATTGCCATAGCAATGGAAACACCGATGATGAAAAATACACAAACAGCACCGAAGCCGACTTTGCCATATGTTGTGAGAATTCCGAGAATAGGCTTATCACGGTATTTATAAGCGTTAGCGGAATGTCGCCAAGTCCAGCAAGTGTCCGTATGACCCGAAAGTATGATAGTGTAATCGTACTTGCCGTCCTCGGGAAGAAGCTCACCGTATGTATTTTGCGAGATTTCCTGTTTGAAGAGCATATCAAACCATTTTCTGTAAAGGAAACAGCTGGAAAAAAGCCATATAACACAGGCAATGCCGACAAAAGCCATACCAAACCATACTGATGAGATACCGAGCGCTAAATACACCAGTGCGCTCAAAATGAGACCTACCCAACCTGCATAGGGGAGACCGCCGATAGCCGATCTCGGTGAAACCGAAAACTCCTCTGTTACAGGCTCAATACCGATCTCACGCAACTTGTCGCCCATATATTTTGCAAATTTCTTTTCCCCGTCAGAACCCGGTAAACGGGAACCGATTTTTTCCGCCGCATGTCTTACGATGTCAAAAGCGACGTCAGCGTATTTTCTGCTTTCTTCTTTCATAACCAACCTCCAAAATATATAATACATATATAATGATATTGCATTTCTATGTTAAAATCAAGTAAAAAATAAATATTTTCATTTTTCACTTTACTTAATATTCATTTTTTTATTTTAGTGTTGATTATTTAAAAAGCGCTGTGTATTACTTAAAAACCACAGCGCCTTTTATGTTATTCATCAGTATTTGTAACGGGTTCCTCAATTGTAAAAGAATAAATTGGGTCGAACTCAAAATAATCATAAACGTTTATGTGACGTCTGGTGAAATCATGGGGATCCGGTATAGAAGATCCGTTCATTGACATATCTGCTTCCTCGGAAAAGTGATTGTACATAGTATACAGCGGAATCGTTTTGATATAATATTCATATTCAAACGGTGCTATTTGTTGATGAGAATACGTTTTTAATACTGCTGCATTTGCAAAATATGCCCGTCTGTTTGTGCTTTTGTCGGCAAAGGAGTATTCTGCGCCGCTGTAACCAGAATTATATAATCTCATACGCGGCATATACGTTTTGAACGGCTCAGAAAATAATGTCTTCCCGTCTTTATTGGACAATGCTGTAAAAAATATACTGTTTCTCTCATTGCCGTATGTGTCGTCAAAATTCCAAAGAAAGGTTTGTTCGGAAAATTTAGCGTAAAAACCTTTTTTATAATTTGTTTTTATATCATCCGACAGTTCGATTCGGTATAAAATTCTGATAATTCCCGTAAGATCATAGCTTTCGGTTTTCTCATTGTATTCAGTCGAAAAATAGAATATATATGCTTTTATATTTGCACCAATATATTTCGATTGAGAATCTTCATGTTTCTCAAAATAAGTAGCCGTGCGGTATCTTAAAACCTCGCTGTCGGGCAAATCGTCAAGATACTCTTTAGGAAAACCCAACTCCAGCATATGCTCACGCGCTGCCTGAACTGTTTCGACTGATTCAGCGGTATCGACAGGATTGTATATATGTGTTTCAGGTTTTCTTGTGGCGGAAATAATCATAATAAATATCGGTAAAATCAAAAAGAATACCACAAGAACACCGTAGCTGCGCTTATCTTTCTTTTTCAAGGTATAGCTTAAATCAAATTCAGGCTCTTTTCGTCCGAGTATCCGCTTTACACGCCGCAGACCGAGCAGCGGAATAAAAAAAGGGAGAATTAAAAATAAAAATAAACCTGAATCTATATCAGCTGCCGCTATCGGTAGCATATAGAAGAAAAGCATAATGTTTAAATAGCAGAAAAGCAGATGCGGTCTTTTGTCGTTCTCGGTTTTTACACTGTTGCAGGCACTACTCAGACCGAAAAATAAAAATCTGTAAAAAACAGCATTTAAAGCTAATGGCAACCAAATTAAAAATTCAATGACACTTTCGCTTGGATAAAAATACGTTTGAATAAACAAAGACATATTTTCGTACAAAAGCAATAAAGGGAAAAAATAAAACGCCGTTTTAAGACTTCGATTGATCTCTCTTATTTTGAACAGACTGTACAGTATAAGCATCTCGCCCAAAAAGAGCTGTATTCGACCGGCGCCTGCAAAGAAGTCCAAATGAAAACAGGTAAACAGTATGCCGAAAATCAAAAAATTTATTGAGGAACGCATATAGTCGGGAGGGGAGATGGAATAAAGAGCCGCAAACTGCTCTTTCAGTTCATCTTTATTGCCCATACGCTCAATAGCATTTTCCTGCGCCGTCACATCGTCCATTCCGACAGCGATATTTTGCCCGTACGTCTCCGTCAAATGGGATAAAAGTTCTTCTTTGATTTCAGTCTTTTTTCGTTCGGATTTAACACCCTTGCAAACGCTTTTTATATAATCGTCAAACATCACACTTAGCCCTCCTTCAACTCTGATTTTTCCATTTTATTTATGAGGGAGAATTTTCACTGTCGTCACCGATTTTTGCGTATATGTAGCCATGATTATATGAACGGGGATATACGTTTTCGTATTCAAAAAAATAATCCTCTACCTGTGTGTTCCAAAGTGTATGAAGTCCGTAGTATTGTTGACTGTAATATTTACAGTTAATCAGAATGATATCATTTTCAGATGATATTACCATACCGTACGTTGGCTTTACTGTATATTCGGACGGAATTACTGTTTGTGCAAAATATGCACGCCGATTTTTGGAATCATTCAGAAAATTAAAATCACAACCTATCGGAGTATTACTGTCACCGAGTGAAGAACTGTTTTGATAAAACGGGATTATCTCCTTAGTTTCATCATCTACATCACAAAGAATACGGTAATATGCCCCGTCATACTCGTTAAGTTCATACGCATCTTCGGGATCAGCGCTTCTATAGGACGGCGAAAAATATAATCCGCTACGCAGAAATTTTTGGTTATCCTGATATTCAAGATACATTATATACCTTATCCTCTGCGGACGGTCATCATCTTCAGGAAGATAAAAGGCATACGTTGTGTAGCTGATATTATCTAATGCTGAATAATAAATATCTTCATCATTTGCATCAATATACATTTGATATGCGCCGCGGTACTTGCTGATCTCTTCGTCCGTCAGCTCTTCAAGCCGCTCCATAGGAAAGCCTAAAGCCAGCATATTTTCTTTTATATCTGCCAACTCCTCATTGGAGGTATATATAGGTGTAACAGCCTTTGGCTGCCGTCTTGCCGAGGCATATCCGACAGCGAAAAACGATAGTAAAAAGATCAACATCAACGAAGCTAAGAATAAACGGTTTACCTTATTTTGCTTTTGAGGCAATATATCCAAATCCTCTAAAAGATATCTAAAACGGTGAATTGCTAACAATGAATATACTGCACAAAGTATGAAAATAGGATAAATAAAGATAGATAACAGCATTATAAGAGCTGACTCTAAATTAAGTGTCTTGAGCACTGTCATTCCTATTTGTACAAAAATCAGTGAAGCAGCATAAAGAAATATTTCAAACCGTTTTGATTTTTTTAATGCTTCTTGCTGACTATTCAAAGTACCAAAGCCTAAAAACAGAAAGATATAGCATATTGATGCTAAAGTACAATTGATTATCAAAATAGCATATACAACGGACACGCCTGCAGTAAAGTAAAGCTGATATGCCCATATTGTACCTGTTGCAAAAAGATTGATTATCGCTGTATAGAACACGACTGCAAAAAATCGGTTTACTTTTTTCAAATGAGATATGGAAGTAATTATTCTTATTATAGAAGATAGAAAAAAGATCCAAGTCCAAGAAAGACCGGAGGCAAATACGATAATAGCAAAAAAGGAATAAATAATTCCGCAAATTAGCTCTGATGTTATTGATTTGGCAAAACTCTCGGGCGAGAATGGGTAAAGCTTTTTAAAAGTCTTTGATACAGCTTCCGTATCGCCCATATTTTCAACCGCATTCTTTTCGGCATCTTCGCGGCTCATACCGGTGGCAATATTTCTGTCGTATGCATCGAGTAGATGAGAAAAAAGTTCAATTTTAACCCCATCTCTCGTCTTTTTTGACTTTATTCCCTTGCAAACAGAGTTGACGTATGCGAAAAATAGGGGGGAATCGTTTTTGTTCGGTAAATTCATGTCTGTCTTTTTCATACTGTATGTTATGTTGCAGAAATAGCTCTGCCCACTACTTTGTCAACGGCACGGCTGTAGCTTTCCCATTCGGCTTTTTGAGCCGCAAGCTCTTTTCTGCCCTTATCGGTGATTTTGTAATACTTTCTCTTGCGTGAATTTTCCTCACTCTCACACCAGCGAGAGGTCAAAAAGCCTTCTTTTTCAAGAGAATGTAGAATAGGGTAGAGGGTTCCCTCGTTCATTTGAAAGACGTTTTCAGACATAAGCTCAACGGTTTTTATGATTTGATACCCGTAAAGTTCTCCGTTTGAAAGCACGCTTAAAACAAGCAGTCCCGTACTGCCCTTGGCAAGCTCCTTGCTGATTTTCATAATGTCAAGCTCCTTTCGCTTTGTACATAGATAGTCGAGGTATATTGCTTAAAAATTGAGGTAATTCCAGAACACTCAGAAATTACCTCGAGTATCTATGCTTAATATAGCATAATAAAATTAAGTTGTCAACAGGGGAGAAGGAAAAATTATACTTCAATCAGCTCATATTCGCGTGAGCCAAGGCCGAGAGCGGCAGAGGCCTCGATAGTGTGCACGCCGTTGCGGCTCTCAATACGTTCAAGCAAATGCGCCTGTCCGGGATCGTCCGTGGCAGCATATACAAGGTCAAGGCAGGCTTGATCTATGGCTATCGGGTCGTCGGACACAAGAATTCCGATATCCTTCATACACGGGTCTTCCGCTACGGCACAGCAATCGCAGTCAACAGACATATTTTTCATAACGTTTATATAAACCGCGTTTCCGTTAAAGTATTCTACGACTGATGACGCCGCATCAGCCATTGACTCAAGGAAAGCATCGTGATCCGCTGACCATATCTTTTCGGGTTCGCCTGCGCCGTGAATGTATGCCTTTCCGTAAGAGGAGGCGATACCGATTGAAAGCTGTTTAAGCGCTCCGCCGTATCCGCCCATAGGATGACCCTTAAAATGAGACAGCACAAGCAAAGAATCGTATTTTGCAAGATTTTTACCGACGTAATTTTTCTTAATAACTTTACCGTTGGGAATAGGGATCTCTAAATCGGGACCTTCAGCATCCAACAGGTCAAAATCAAAATAACTGTCCCAGCCGTGAAGTTTAATGGTTTTTAAATGTTTTTCGGTGGTATCACGCCCACCGTCATAAGCGGTGTTACATTCCGTAACAGTACCGCCAACAGCGTCAATTACAGGCTTCCAAAAATCGGGTCTTAGAAAATTTTGATTTCCCACTTCGCCGGAATGTACCTTGACGGCAACCTTTCCCGTAAGCTCTTTTCCAAGCAGACGGTAAAGCTCTAAAACCTTTTCTGGTGAGATAACTCTTGAAAAATATACTTTAGATTTCATAACAATCCTCCGTTTATATATCTATAATTCAATATCAAATTTATACTCTTTATCTATTAAAATATATTTTAATCCGTACTCAATGCACTGATCCAGCATCAGTGCATTATCTCTCTTTAACATCTCTATAGTGCAATCTACGTCCTCTCCGCGGTATTCAATAGCACTTGCAAATTTTTTGATATCGTCAAAATGATTTTTAATATAATTTTCACTCATAACCAAGCAATAGAATTTAATTTTGTCTAAATATCCCTTTTCAAAATCTTTCTCCCATTCAAAAGGAATATAACATCCCTCCACAATGAGGTTTTGGCCGTTTTCAATGGCAGTCTTTATCATTTCACGCACGATCGGCCATAAATAATCCGTCAATAATTCATCATCATAAGGTGTCAAAGTCGTATTGCCGCTGCGAATAAGCCCCATTTTTAAGTGATCTATGGAAAGATACGGATAGTTATACTTTTCAAGGAGCTTTTGCGCAAGAACCGTCTTGCCTGTATGGGATGCGCCTGTTATTAAAACAATCATTTTGCCTCCGATTGACTGTTCTGCGAATTTCAATTTATAGTCTTATATTATTCTATCACCAAAACGCAATTTTTTCAACATAATAAGAAAAACCTCTCTCGCCTTAGTAGACAAAAGAGGTTTCTTTCGTGGTCCGAGTGACAGGACTTGACCGTCTGCTACGGCTAACGCCTTGCATACTATCCGCTTCGGCGACCCAATGCTTCGCATTCGGTACCCGCCTCGCGCTTTCGGCTAAAAATGTGCCACCGGCACATTTTCTTAACGCCGAAACCTTCACAGGTTCAAGTCCTGTTAATGCAGTATAAAAAATACACCTGCCGCTAAAGCGACAGATGTATTTTTGGTCCGAGTGACAGGACTTGAACCTGCGGCCTCTTGACCCCCAGTCAAGCG
>JAFLUM010000013.1 GCA_022508805.1 Oscillospiraceae bacterium
CGTGCCGAAGATACTTGGCTGGAAGCGGCCCGGGAAAATAGGTCGATGCCGACATAAACAGAAGTGTCCGCCCAATAGGGCGGGCGCTTTTTTTATCGTGATATCCTTTAAGGACATCACGATAATGAAATAAATCCCTTTGGGAATTTATGATATACGCTGCGGCGTATGGGGATTTATTGCATTTCATATTCGGGTGTATCCTCCCGAAATATATCTTCACGACAAAAGTCGTGATATCACATTTTGAGATAGCAAAATATATCATTAAAAAACACCATAGACTCACAGCTTTTTTGAGTCTATGGTGTTTTTTATTACGATAAGTGTTTTAATTTATCAATCGTGATGGCGGCGGTTATTGAAATGCTTTTTGCCGTCGCGTTTCGGTTTGTCCTCAGGCTCGTTTTCGGGAACGAGACCCTTGACCTCGATAAGTGCGTCACGGCGGGAGAGGTTGAGTCTGCCCTGGTCGTCAATTTCAATGACCTTAACAAGCACGCTGTCGCCTACGTTGACAACGTCCTCCACCTTGTCAACACGCTTAACGTCAAGGCGGCTGATGTGAACCAGACCTTCCTTGCCGGGAGCTATCTCAACGAACGCGCCGAAGCTCATAAGTCTTGTGACTACGCCGTTGTAAACTGAGCCAATCTCGGGATCCTTGGCAATGGTCTCAACCATAAGGAGCGCGCGCTTTGCGTCCTCAAGGTCAAGAGAGGTGATGAACACGCTGCCGTCCTCCTCGACGTCCACCTTGCAGTTGCACTCGGCGCAGATCTTCTGAATGACCTTGCCCTGCTTGCCGATAACGTCGCCGATCTTCTCGGGGTCGATCTTCGTTGTGAGCATCTTGGGAGCATATTTTGAAAGCTCTGCTCTCGGCTCGGCGATAACGGGCAACATTATCTCGTCAAGGATATACATTCTTGCCTTATACGTCTTTTCAAAGGCCTCTTTGATGATCTCGGGAGTAAGTCCGTGGATCTTAAGGTCCATCTGAATTGCTGTGATACCCTTCTTTGTACCCGCAACCTTAAAGTCCATATCGCCGAAGAAATCTTCAAGACCCTGAATGTCGACCATAGTCATAAAGCGGTCGCCCTCGGTAACAAGTCCGCAGGAGATACCTGCAACGGGAGCCTTAATGGGAACGCCTGCCGCCATAAGTGAAAGGGTAGAACCGCAGATGGAGCCCTGTGAGGTGGAGCCGTTTGAAGAAAGAACCTCGGAAACAACGCGGATAGTATAGGGGAACTCCTCAACTGAGGGGATAACGGGCAGAAGAGCTCTTTCAGCCAGCGCGCCGTGACCTATCTCGCGGCGTCCGGGACCTCTTGAGGGTCTTGTTTCACCTACTGAGTATGAGGGGAAGTTGTAGTGGTGCATATATCTCTTTTCGGTCTCGTTGTCGATACCGTCAAGGAGCTGAGCATCGCCTACTGTGCCCAAGGTCGTTATAGAGAGCACCTGAGTCTGACCGCGTGTGAACATACCTGAACCGTGTACACGGGAAAGCAGGTCGACTTCGGCGTTAAGGGGTCTTATCTCGTCGATGCCTCTGCCGTCAACGCGCTTGCCATCGTCAAGGAGCCAGCGACGAACAATATATTTCTGGAGCTTATAAAGGCAATCCTCGATTTTTGCAATATCGTCGGGATAAACCTCGTCAAATTTTTCGTGAACTGCGTCGTAGATGGGCTTAAGTCTCTCGTCACGGATCCTCTTGTCGTCGGTATCAAGAGCCGCTCTGACATCCTCAATGGCGAACTCTTTGATGGTCTCGTACATTTCGGGATCGGGATCGTTTGACTCAAATGCGATCTTTTCTTTGCCGACCTCTTCACGGATGCTCTTGATCCACTCAACGATTTTCTTGTTCTCCTCGTGGGCCAACATAATGCCGTCGAACATAACGTCGTTGGGTATCTCGTTAGCGCCCGCCTCGATCATAGCCACAAGGCTGTCGGTCGAAGCAACGGTAACAGCCATTTCTGACTTGGCGCGCTCGGCCTCAGTGGGGTTGATGACATATTTTCCGTCAACAAGACCTACGGAAACGCCGCTGATAGGACCGTCCCACGGAATTTCTGATATGGAGATAGCAATGGATACGCCGATCATAGCGGTGATCTCGGGCAGGCAGTCGGGGTCTACTGACATAACCGTTGCAACAACGCCGACGTCGTTTCTCATATCCTTGGGGAACAGAGGACGGATGGGTCTGTCGATAACGCGTGAGCAAAGTGTAGCTTTTTCGCTTGCTCTGCCCTCACGGCGTTGGAATGAACCGGGAATTCTGCCTACTGAATAAAGCTTTTCTTCAAAATCCACTGAAAGCGGGAAGAAATCCACGCCCTCTCTGGGCTTTGCCGCCATTGTAGCGGTGCAAAGAATTTCTGTCTCGCCGTAGCGGACAAGTACGGCGCCGCCGGCAAGCTGTGCCATTTTGCCGACCTCGGCTGTGAATTTACGGCCGGCGATCTCAGTTTCAAAAACCTTGAAATCTTTGAAAAACATTGATTTTTACCTCTTTTTATTTTGTATTTTCACAAGGCAAAAACCACTCTTTAGCAATAACCGAAATTCTGAATATACTTAAAACATTAAGAATTTTGGTTACCGCTAAAAGCAACGGTTTTGCCCTGCAGAATAACGCTGTAAAAGCAATTCAAGGCAGACAGAGCAAAAAGCCCGTCTGCCTCAATGTGTGAATTACTTACGAAGACCGAGTCTTGCAACGATAGAACGGTATCTTTCGATATCCTTCTTCTGAAGATATGCAAGAAGGTTTCTTCTGTGACCAACCATTTTAAGAAGTCCTCTTCTTGAGTGGTGGTCCTTTTTGTTGACCTTAAGATGCTCAGTCAAATCGTTGATTCTCTTGGTGAGAACGGCGATTTGAACCTCAGGTGAGCCTGTGTCGCCCTCATGAGTAGCATACTCCGCCATTATGGCCTGCTTTTCTTCTTTTGTCATTTTTTTCACCTCATTCATTGTATTCCTCAAATGCCCCAGATCCAAGCAGGTGAACACCCTTTGGGTTTTCTCAAGAACCCGAGCGCATAGAAGTACTTGTATTTTAACATAAGTATTTTCATTTTGCAAGTATTTATTATGAAAATAATACTAAGATAACAAAGTAGTTAAGATTTGGTTACATTTTCTAAAATCAGTTGACAAGAATATTTAAAAAAATGTATTCTATTTATTATAGTATATATCAAACCGGCTGAAAGCGTAGGGTTGATTAGTGGGGGACGATGCCCACAACGTCTTGCAGCACAATTAAATTTTATCAGTAACTAACGGGCAGGTGTGGGCACCTGCCGCTACTAGATAACGCCGGCTCTTTTTTCTTAAGTTAATGACATTGCCTGACAAGGGGAGCCGAATATATTTAACATCTAAAAAAGGGGGAGCTGCAGTGGAAAATCTTGAATATATTATGCGCTATGTGCTGTCGGCGCTGGCAATCGCCGTCATAATCAACTGCGTGTGGTCGCTTATCCGCCTACGCCCCGAGAAAAAGGTGTACGCATTACTTCGTGATATGGCAAGCGATAAGCAGTACCCCATAACCTGCTATGAGACCTCGGTGGGCAGGAGCAAGGCTTGTGACATTGTGTTCACCAATTCCACTGTTTCCCGCTCTCACGCCGTGGTGGCATTGCGAAAAGACGGTTTTTACGTTTTTGATACCGAGTCAAAATCGGGAGTTTATCTCAACGGCGAAAAAATCAATAAAAACGCACGGCTTTCCGACGGCGACGTGATAGCTTTCGGCACGTCGATTATGAAATTTTACATCGGCAGCGAGGCTGACCGTGATATGTCCCACAAAAAGGATAAAAAAAGGCTGATTTCAAGGCTTGTAAATATCTCGGACAATACGGAATTCGATATGGACGGCGAGTTTATAACCATAGGAAGACTGGAAGGCAGTAATATTGAGATTTCAGCACCCTACGTTTCACGCAAGCAGGCTGTTATAACCTGCGACGGCGGCAAATGGTATATTGAGGACTTCGGCAGCGTAATGAAAACGACGGTCAACGGAGAGCCTATATACAGAAGAGTCTTACTTAAAGACGGCGACGTAATAAAAATCGGTGATTTTGCGTTTCTGTATGAAGAAACTGAGCAGTAAAACAGAAAAATGATACACAAAAGTTCGCACAAATCGGCTCTCTCGTCAGGAGAGCGGAAATCTGTTATCTTGTAGGGGCAGGTGCCCACACCTACCCGTTAGTTACTGATAAAATTAAATTGTGCTGCGGGACGATGTGGACATCGTCCCCTACAATTACATCTCATTTTCTGTTACATCTAAAATCTAAAATACGAGGTGATAAATATGCGCTTAGCAAAGGGAAAAAATGTAAATCTTGCCATAATGCTGCTTGTAATAACGCTTTTTCAGCTCACCTGCCTTTTTACACTTTTAAGCAAGGCGGAGGAGCAGTACATGCTGAGCAGTATTATCACCTTCGGCGTATATATCGCGGTGGAATATGCATATTTTATCGGGGCAAGACTTGTGCTTAAAAGGCACGGCTTTGAGGTTGAGCTTATCGCGTTTATGCTCACGTCAATAGGGCTTTCCATAACCTTAAGCGTTTATCCGAGTAAGGCAATAACACAGCTAGTCGCAGTGCTTATCGGCATCGTCGGATTTATTGTGCTCCAATGGATCTTGCGTGACTTAAAAATAGTTATGGCATTGCGCGTGCCCGCTGCGGTGGCAGGATTGGGACTTTTAGTGTTCACTCTCGTGTTTGCGGGCTTTACCCACGGCGCAAAGAACTGGCTGTATATCGGCAATTTGTCAATTCAGCCGTCGGAGCTTGTAAAGGTTGCGTTTATATTTGTCGGCGCGGCAACCCTTGAAAAATTGCAGTCCAACCGAAGTCTCACGAAATATATCGTATTTGCACTGGGTTGTGTGGGAGCCTTGGGACTTATGTACGATTTCGGTACGGCGCTCATATTCTTTTTTACCTTTATAGTTATCTCGTTTATGCGCTCGGGAGATATCAGAACGATTTTTCTCGTTTGCACAGTCGCTCTTATGGGTGCAGTCCTGGTGCTTATGTTCAAGCCGTATGTGGCAAACAGGTTCGCTTCTTACGGTCACGTTTGGGAGTATTTTGATACTTCGGGATTTCAGCAGACCCGTACGATGATTTATTCCGCTGCCGGAGGACTTTTCGGCGTGGGTCTGGGTAACGGCAAGCTTCGTGACGTTTTTGCCGCCACCGAGGATCTTGTTTTCGGCGTGGTGTGTGAGGAATTCGGTATGATAATGGCAGGGGCAATTCTGCTTTCGTATGTAGCCCTGCTTATCTATTCTATACGCCATTCAAAATTTGCCCGTTCCTCATTTTATGCCATTTCGGCGTGTGCCGCATCGGGACTTATGCTGTTTCAGGCGTCGCTGAACGTTTTCGGCGTAAACGATCTTTTACCGCTTACGGGCGTAACGCTCCCGTTTATAAGCCGAGGCGGTTCAAGCATTATGTGCTGCTGGATGCTTTTGGCGTTCATCAAAGCGGTGGACAGAAGCACTTACAGATACGGAGGTGTCCGTCAATGAAATCTATTTCACGCAGAGCGCTCACGCTGTATCTTTTAATAATCTTTTTCATGGTTGGATGCGGATTACTGTTTTTTAACCTTGTAACCAATGCGGACGCTTGGTCAATGAACCGTGCAAACCGCCACTTGTATTCCAACGGTGTTCTCGCCACGGCGGGAGACATAAAGGATGCGAACGGCAATATTCTTGTGAGTACCAAGGACGGCAAACGCGTCTACAGTGACAGTAAAAATTTGCGTATGGCAACGCTCCACACGGTGGGCGACAACGCAGGATATATAGCAAGCGGAATACAGACGTCCTTTAAGGATGAGCTGACGGGTTATACGCTTCTTGACGGCGTATACAATCTTAAACGGTACGGTAAGGGCAACGACATCACTCTGACGCTCAATTCTGCTGTTTGTGAGACAGCGTATAAGGCGCTGGGCAATAAAAAGGGCACTGTCGCCGTTATGAATTACAAAACGGGCGAGCTTGTGTGCATAGTGTCAACGCCCACATATGATATCAACAACAAGCCGACCGATATTGAAACGGACACAAGCGGAAAATACGAGGGTGTTTATCTTAACCGCTTCTTTTCGGGACTTTATACTCCGGGCTCGACCTTCAAGGTGATAACGGCGGCGTGTGCCATAGAAAACATACCCGATATATATAAGCGCACCTTTGAGTGTAAGGGCAAGATTCAGATAGGCGAAGGGTATGTTATTTGCAGCGGAACTCACGGCAAGGTGAACTTTGAAAAGGCGCTGAATAATTCGTGCAACTGCGCTTTCGCCGAGATCGCCGCCGAGCTGGGTGCGGAAAAGCTCACTGCGACGGCAGAACGTCTTGGCTTTAACGCAGAGTCAGCGGCAGTCAGCGGAAAAATCCGTACGGCAAAGAGCAGAATTGATTTAAGCAAATCAGCGGCTCTTGATATCGGATGGGCGGGCATAGGTCAGTACACGACGCTTATAAATCCCTGTCATATGCTCACGGTGATTTCCTCTATCCCCAACGGCGGAACGGCAAAAGCACCGTATGTTGTAAACAAGATAACAACGCCCGAGGGGAAAACATCCTATACAGCCACACAGGCGGTAATAGGCGAATATTTCACCCCTGACACTGCCGGCAAGCTGGATACATTGCTTCGCTCCAACGTAAAAAATCAGTACGGTGACAACTTTTTCCCAAAAATGGAAATGTGCGGTAAAACAGGTACGGCGGAGGTCAGCGACGACCCCGACAAACGCCCCAACGCTCTTTTTGTGGGGTATTCACAGCTTTCGGAAATGCCCTTTGCCATAATTGTGGTGGTTGAGGATACCACAATGAGCATTACCAGCGCCGTTCCCATAGCCTCACAGGTGATGAAAACGGTAAAAGCGGAATACGCTAAATAAAATAATTTAGTTTTTTCGACATTGTGTTGAAAATCGTGAAAGAGTGTGTTATACTAAGTGCAGAGAACTTAGGTTATATTTCGTCAACGGCGTTGGCGAATGAAAAAGGAACCCCGCCCGAAAAGGCGGGGTTGTGTATTATATGTTGGTCATTACACAAATCTTCCCATAACCATAACACGCTTAATGTTGATATCACCGTCAAATAGGAGTATGTCCGCGTCATAGCCTTCTTTGATATATCCCTTGCGGTCGGCTACTCCGACTGTCCGCGCGGGTGTGGAGGATGCCATTGTTACGGCATCCCACAGAGGTGCACCTACCGACTTATACATATTTCTCACAAGTATATCCATTGATGCGGCGCTGCCTGCAAGACAGCTTCTGTCGGCGAGCTTCATAACGCCGTCCTCATAAATTACCTCAACGCCGTTTTCCTGAACGCAGATATCCCCCTCTTTAAGGTTGCTTGCGGAGAATTCCAGACCGTCGGTGATAAGATACATTCCGTCGGCACCCTTACATTTATATATAAGCTTCAGCACACCGAGAGGCAGATGCCGAAGGTCGGCTATCACCTGCACTGTGTAGCGGTCGTCCGTCAGTGCCGCCTCAACGACTCCTGCTTCACGGAATATTCCCCGCTTAAAACAGCTTGTGCAGGCGTTGTAAATATGGGTTACGTCTGAAAATCCGTGGTCGAGAGCGGCTATTGCCGTGTCGTAGTCCGCCGTTGTGTGGGCGACGGAAGCAACAATGCCTTTTTCTTTTAGCTTTTCACCTAATTCGAATGCGCCGTCAATTTCGGGAGCAACGCCCATCATCTTTAAATCTGGAAACTCCAAAAGGTACGTTGGGTCGTTCTTAACGGGTGACAGGATATTGTCGATACTCTGTGCTCCACGCATATTCGGCGAAAGGTAAGGTCCCTCAAAATGTACGCCGAGAATATTTGAACAGTCGCAGCATTCTGCGGCTTTTTTTATATGCTTTGCCGATTTCAACAGCTGCTCTGTCGGCGCGGCAAGAGTTGTCGGCAGTATTGACGTGGTACCGTGCAAAGCGTGAGCGCGGCACATTTTAACGATTTTTTCGCTGTCACAGCACATTGCGGATACTCCTCCGCCGCCGTGAACGTGCAAGTCAATAAATCCGGGCGACAGAAAAAGTCCTTCGCAGTCGACAACCTCAGTATTTCCGCTTTCGGAAATTTTTTTATCGATTTTTAATATCTTTTCGCCGTCCGTCAGCACGCAAAGTCTTTCCGTTCTGCTTTCAAGCACCACTTGGGCGTTTTTAAAAAGAATCATATCCGTTCCTCTTTCCGTGTACGTTCATCTCACTGCACATTATGCCTTGATTTGTAATGTCTACTATGCCGTATTCACCGCTTCTGAGCGATCCGGGGCAAAAAAGATATATTCCGTCTCTGTATTCCGCTTTCTGAAAATGCGTATGCCCGTAAAGCGCCAGCTTACAGCCGTTCTCATTTGCCGCCAGCCAAAGACGGTCAAGACTGTATTTGACGTGCTCATCGTGACCGTGGGTGATATAAATTTTCGTTCCGTTTTGAGTGAATATCATATTTTTATCATATTCGCAGTAAAAATCGTTGTTGCCCTTTACGGCGTAAACGCGTTTACCCTTTAAAAGCTCTTTGCATGAGTCAAAATCATCCACGCCGTCACCTAAAAAGACCACCGATTCCACATCTGTGTGCCTTTTTATGGCAAGCCGCATATTGCTTTTGTCTCTGTGAGAATCCGCAAGCACCAAAATTTTCATTCATATCACAACCGAACAGTAAATACATATAATATGTATACATTATATATTAAATCGGTGGTGGTTTCAATGAGTAATAAAAATTTCGACGATATTGTCAAGGGAATAAAAAGTCAAAAATCGGGTAAGGATGCCGAAGATTTTCTTATGAAACAGCTTAACGAATCTCAAAGCAAAAAACTAAAAGAGCTGTTAAGCGACAAAACGGCTATGGAACAGCTACTTTCCACTCCACAGGCAAAAGAGCTTTTAAAGAAGTTTACGGAGGGCAAAAATGGCTGATCTACAGGATATTTTGTCCTCAATAAGCGCTGAGGATATGGCAAAAATAAAAAGTGTTGCGGACAGTATTATGGGCGGCGAAGAAAAACAGACAAGCAAGCCTGCGCCGACAGGAGATTTGGCTTTAGACGACAATATGTTGTCCCGCGTTATGTCTGTGATGGGTCAGATGAATAAGGACGACAGCAGAACAAGGCTTATAAAAGATTTAAAGCCGCTTTTAAGTGAAGAACGCAGGCAGAAGGCGGACGACGCACTCAAATTTTTGCAGCTTATGGAGATGCTTCCGCTTTTAAGGGGGATGTTCGGGCAATGAACGATTATTCCTATTCCGAAATCCAGAATATGCAAAAAAGGGCGATGGAACGCGTCCGCGAGATGCAAAGAAACTCCGACAGTGTACTCCTGCACGCAAGAACAGAACTGGAAAGCGAGCCGAAAAGGGAGCAAACAGGATTTTCACGAACTCCGCCTGCTCCTACGCCCATACAGTCGCCTGTCAGACCGAAGGTCACAAATATGCCCGCCAATTTTCCAAAAGAAAGGCGGCAGGAGGAACAAAATTTGCCCGAACGCGCAGAGATAAGAGAAAAAGACGGCGGACTGCTTGAAAGCGTATTAAACGAGCCTGACAGGGCGATGCTTCTCGGTCTTTTGCTGTTACTCAAAAGTGAGGGAGCGGACGAGGCTCTTATGATGGCATTGATGTACATAATGTCGTAGTCTTGATTTAGTATTGCAGAAAAGCAGTGCTTCAGTTATAATAAAAGTAAGTAGCAACAGACTGTCGAAAAATAGAGTAGATTAAAATGGATTCGCCTCCTCTTTAAGGGGGCTGGCAAAGCGTCAGCTTTGACTGGGGGAGTTGATTCAGTTGGTTAGAAAAAACTCCCTCAGTCGGCTGCGCCGACAGCTCCCTCAAAGAGAGAGCGGGGAGCTTGTTCATCACTTTAGTTACTGCTATGAAGTTAGTTAATGCATCACATCTAACATCTAATTTCTAAAATTTAACGTCTAAAAAGGAAGGATACACTTGAATTTCAGCGGAATACTTCAATCGGTGGACGACTTTATTTGGGGAGTGCCTTTAATGGTGCTCATTTTAGCGGGCGGAATTTATTTGACTGTAAGACTTAAGTTTTTGCAGGTACTTCGTCTGCCGCTGGCGCTTAAATGGATGGTTAAGAACGAAGAGGGCGGCGAGGGCGACGTATCGTCCTTCGGAGCACTCTGCACGGCACTTTCGGCGACCATCGGAACGGGAAATATAGTCGGAGTTGCGACGGCTATCTGTGCAGGCGGACCGGGTGCGCTCTTTTGGATGATAGTTGCGGCGTTCTTCGGCATGGCTACAAAATACGCCGAGGGACTTTTGGCGATAAAGTTCAGAGTTACCGCTAAGGACGGTCACGCGCTGGGCGGACCTTTTTATTACATAGAAAAAGGGATGGGCAAAAAGTGGAAATGGCTTGCAAAGATGTTCGCCTTTTTCGGTGTGTGCGCGGGACTTATGGGCATCGGCACATTCACGCAGGTCAACGGTATTTCTTCTGCCGTCAAGGGATTTTTTGACCCCAACGGCACAGCGACGGTAAAATTGCCAATAATCGGCGAACACTCGCTGGCGGTTGTAATAGCCTCAATCGTTTTGGCGGTCTGCGTGGGGCTTGTGCTCATAGGCGGAATAAAGAGAATTTCGGGCGTGGCTACGATTATAGTTCCCTTTATGGCGGTAGCATACATTATATTTGCGCTGATATTGGTGTTATCAAATGTGACGAAAATCCCCGCCGCCGTCACAGAAATAGTCACGGGAGCGTTTGATCCGGCGGCTGTTACGGGCGGAATAATCGGCTCAATGATAATAGCCGTTCAAAAGGGCGTTGCGAGAGGTATTTTCTCAAATGAAGCGGGTCTCGGTTCTGCTCCCATTGCTGCGGCTGCCGCGCAGACGAAAGAACCTGTCAGACAGGGTCTTGTATCAATGACAGGCACGTTCCTTGACACGATAGTTATCTGCACAATGACGGGACTTTCAATAGTTATCACGGGGGCTTGGAAGGTGAAAGGCCTTGAGGGTGTCGGCGTAACGACCTATGCCTTCGGCGAGGGAATAGCTTTCCTGCCCGCCAAGGTGACCTCGCTTATCTTGATGCTCTGTCTCGTATTCTTTGCGTTCACCACTATTCTCGGCTGGGATTATTATTCGGAGAGCTGCCTTGAATATCTTTCGGGCGGGAATAAAAAAGCGGTAAAGATTTTCAGATATCTTTATATCCTCGCCGTGTTCATCGGACCGTATATGACCGTGTCCGAGGTGTGGACCGTCGCCGATATATTCAACGGACTTATGGCATTGCCTAATATGATAGCGATTTTCGCATTGGCAGGCGTTGTCGCAAAAGAGACCAAGGACTTTTTTGCCCGCCGCCGCAAAGGCGAGACCGACGAATAGAGAAGATACAAATTGAGAACCGTTGAAAAATAATAAAAGACTGTTTGTTGCACAAGTTTTGGGCGATGAACAGTCTTTTTTGACAGCAATTACATAAAAAATTGTGTCATACTTTCATTTTTGCCACAAGATATTGTGTGTTTTTTGCGGATAAAAAAATTCTGCGATTTTAACAAACTTTTTTGAAAAAAGTTATTGATTTTTCACAAGACCTATGGTAGAATATACAAGCTTATTGCGGGTATGGGCGTTTTATGCCCTGTCGTAAGGGGCGATATGCGTTGAAGCGGTAGGTGGCTGCACGTTGATGCAGGGAATTACCGCCGAGTATGTCTGATTTTAAATCGGGCGATCAATAATGCTTTTAAATAAGGCTTTTGCGTACCCCAACTGCGCAAAACTGCCTGCCGAGAGAGCATTCTGCGCTTTTTTGCGCCGTCCGAAGGGCCGAAAACGGTCTTTCGGTTTTAAAAACAGGCAGGTTGAAACACCCGGCTGAGTTGCAAACAAAAAAGCGTGCCCAAGAATTAGGAGGAAAACAAAATGGCAGCAACAAAAGGCAAAAAGATCCGCATCAGACTCAAAGGCTACGACCACGACCTTGTGGATAAGGCAGCGGAAAAGATCGTTGAGACAGCAAAGCGCACGGGCGCTCAGGTTTCAGGTCCCGTTCCGCTCCCCACAGAGAAGGAGATCGTCACTATCCTTCGTGCCGTTCACAAGTATAAGGACAGCCGTGAGCAGTTTGAGCAGAGAACACACAAAAGGCTTATCGACATTTTAAGACCCTCAAACAAAACCGTTGAGGCTCTTACAGGTCTTGAGCTTCCTGCCGGCGTAGATATAGAGATCAAACTCTAATAAACGCTTGAGCAAGGTCAAGTCGGCGGTCGCCGACCAATAACCAAAGGAGGAAATAAAAATGCAAAAAGGTCTTATCGGTAAAAAAATCGGTATGACACAGCTTTTCGACGATAACGGAAAAGTAATTCCCGTTACGGTCGTTGAAGCGGGTCCCTGCACGGTAGTGCAGAAGAAAACAGTCGAGAATGACGGCTATGCCGCTGTTCAGGTAGGCTTCGGTGACGTTAAGGTCCAGAGAGTGAACAAGCCTATGGCAGGTCACTTCAAAAAGGCTGACGTTGCTCCCAAAAAGGTTCTCAAGGAATTCAGACTTGAAGATACCGAGTCCGTAAACGTAGGCGACATCTTAAAGGCAGACGTCTTTGCGGCAGGCGACAGAGTTGACGTCGTCGGCACCAGCAAGGGTAAGGGAACTGCCGGCGCTATCAAGAGATGGAACTTCTCACGCCTTAAGGAAACTCACGGTACAGGTCCTGTCGCAAGACACGCAGGCTCCCTGGGCGCTTGCTCCGACCCCTCAAGAGTTTACAAGGGAAAGAAGCTCGCCGGTCACTTAGGTGCAGAGAGAGTCACCATTCAGAATCTTGATGTTGTCAAGGTGGATGCAGAAAACAATCTTATCGCGATCAAGGGCGCCATCCCCGGTCCCAAGGGCGGCATCGTAGTTATCGCAGACACTGTTAAGAAATAAGAGAGGAGTTGAAAGAAATGGCTAAATTATCAGTATTGGATAAAACGGGCAAAAAGGTTTCCGATATCGAGCTTGCAGACAGCATTTTCGCTATAGAGCCCAACACATCCGCAATGCATCTTGCAGTAGTTAATTATCTGGCAAATCAGCGCCAGGGCACACAGTCAACTCTCACTCGTTCAGAGGTGTCCGGCGGCGGTAAAAAGCCTTGGAGACAAAAGGGTACAGGTCGTGCCCGTCAGGGTTCAACAAGAGCTCCCCAGTGGTATCACGGCGGAATCGCTCTGGGTCCCAAGCCCCGCGAATACGGCTTCTCAATAAACAAGAAGGTAAGACGTCTTGCAATGAAGTCTGCGCTTTCCTCAAAGGTAGCTGCTGACGAGATGATCGTTCTCGATTCTCTCGATATGGACGCTATCAAGACTAAAGAGATAGTTGCTGTTCTCGGCGCTATCAACGCAGGCAAAAAGACGCTCATCGTTCTTCCCGAGAAAAACGACGTTGTTTACAAGAGCGCAAGAAACATTGCCGGCGTAAAGACAACGCTTGTAAACACACTTAACGTTTATGACATTCTTAACTGTGATTCAATCGTAGTTCTCAAGGATGCCGCTGCAAAAATAGAGGAGGTTTATGCATAATGAAACTTGCACAGGAAATTATCCTCGCCCCCGTCATCACCGAAGAGAGTATGTCGGGTACAGCAGATAAAAAATACACCTTTAAGGTTGCTAAGGATGCAACTAAGGTAGACATCAAAAAGGCTGTTGAAAAGCTTTTCTCGGTAAAGGTCGCAAAGGTCAACACCATTAACGTAAGAGGTCAGCTCAGACGTTACGGCCGCTTCGAGGGCTACAGAGCTTCTTGGAAAAAGGCTATCGTAACTCTTACCGAGGATTCAAAGACTATCGAGTTCTTTGACGGAATGATGTAATGAATTTAACTTTCGGGCGGTAAGGTATGGAGTTTCGACATACTCCGCAAAGCTTCCCGGACAGCAGAGTAAAGCTCTGCATCACCTTAATAACGAAAAAAGGAGATGAACGAAATGTCGATTAAAGTCTATAAACCGACTACAAACGCAAGAAGAAATATGTCGGTTACAGATTATTCCGAGCTTTCAAAGGTCGCTCCCGAGAGAAGTCTTTTAGAGCCTCTCAGCAAGCACGCCGGACGCAACAGCTACGGAAGAATTACCGTTCGCCACAGAGGCGGCGGAAATCGCAGAAAATACCGTGTAATTGATTTCAAAAGAGATAAGGTCGATATGCCCGCAACGGTTTTGACCCTTGAATACGATCCCAACCGTTCAGCGCACATCGCACTCGTTCAGTACGAGGACGGCGAGAAGAGATACATTCTTGCTCCCGTAGGTCTTAAGGTAGGCGACAAGGTTGAGGCAGGCGCCGGCGCAGACATCAAGCCCGGTAACGCACTTCCCCTTACGAATATACCCACAGGTACCTTCGTACACAACGTTGAGCTTTATCCCGGCAGAGGCGGTCAGCTCGCCCGTGCAGCAGGTAACGCTGCACAGCTTATGGCTAAAGAGGGCGTTTACGCACTCCTCCGTCTCCCCTCAGGCGAGCTTCGCAACGTACCCGCAGGTTGTATGGCTACCGTAGGTCAGGTAGGCAATACCGACCACGAAAACGTTAAGATCGGTAAAGCAGGACGCACACGTCATATGGGCATCAGACCCACAGTCCGCGGTTCCGTAATGAACCCGAACGACCACCCCCACGGCGGCGGTGAAGGTAAGTCACCCATCGGTCGTCCCGGTCCCTGCACACCTTGGGGCAAGCCCGCTCTCGGATATAAGACGAGAAATAAGAAGAAGAGTTCCGACAAGCTTATTGTTAAGCGTCGTAACGGTAAATAATGGGAAAGGAGCTGTCATAAATGAGTAGAAGTACTAAAAAAGGACCTTACGTTGCACCGAAGCTTCTTGCAAGAGTTCGTGAGATGAATAAGAACGGCGAAAAGATCGTTCTTAAAACGTGGAGCCGCAGCTCGACGATTTTCCCTGATTTTGTCGGTCATACCTTCGCGGTACACGACGGCAGAAAGCACGTTCCCGTATACGTTACAGAGGATATGGTCGGTCACAAGTTAGGTGAGTTTGCTCCCACAAGAACCTTCAGAGGTCACGCGGGTTCAAAAACGTCCAACAACGGTAAATAAGTCGAAAGGAGTGTATTGAATAATGGAAGCAACAGCAAAGGCAACTTATGTGCGCATTGCACCCCGTAAGGTTCAGATAGTTCTTGACCTTATCAGAAATAAGCCCTGCGATGAAGCTATGGCGATACTTAAATACACACCTAAGGCTGCGTGTGAACCGCTTTACAAGCTTCTTAAATCCGCAATGGCTAACGCGGAAAACAACTATAATATGGATGTATCAAGACTTTATGTAGCATACTGCTCAGTAAGCCAGGGTCCCACTCTTAAGAGAATCAGACCCCGCGACAAGGGCAGAGCCTACAGAATCAACAAGAAAACATCCCACATCACTTTAACACTCAAGGAAGCAGAATAAAGGAGGAGGTTAAGTTATGGGCCAGAAAGTTAATCCGACCGGTTTAAGAATCGGTGTTATTAAAAACTGGGAATCACGCTGGTATGCAGATAAGAGCAGCTTCGGCGAGACGCTTGTTTCTGACTATGAGCTTCGCGAATATCTCCTTGAAACACTTGCTCCCGCGGGTGTTCCGAAGGTAGAGATCGAAAGAGACGCAAAAAGAGTCCGCATCAACATTCACTGCGCAAAGCCCGGTATGGTTATCGGACGTCAGGGTGCAGAGATCGAAAAGCTCAAAGAGATCTGCAAGAAAAAACTCGGCGGCGATAAGGACGTGTTCATCAACATCGTTGAGATCAAGCAGCCCGACCTTAACGCACAGCTCGTTGCAGAGAGCATCGCTTCTCAGCTTGAAAGAAGAATTTCCTTCAGAAGAGCTCTGAAACAGGCTATCGGCAGAACGATGCGTCTTGGCGCAAAGGGAATAAAGACTCAGGTCAGCGGCAGACTCGGCGGCGCCGAGATCGCCCGTACTGAGCATTATCATGAGGGTACAATTCCGCTGCAGACGATCCGTGCAGACATTGACTACGGCTTTGCCGAGGCAAAAACCACCTACGGCAGAATCGGCGTTAAGGTTTGGATATACAACGGTGAGGTTCTTCACGAGAACCGCAGCAGATCCCGCTCCCGCAAGGAAGGAGGCACAAAATAATGCTTTTACCCAAAAGAGTAAAATACCGTCGCGTTCAAAGAGGACGTTTGACAGGTAAGGCTTCAAGAGGTACAAAGGTTACCTACGGCGATTTCGGTCTTGTGTCTCTTGAACCCGCATGGATCACTTCAAATCAGATAGAGGCTGCCCGTATCGCTATGACAAGATACATCAAGCGTGGCGGTCAGGTCTGGATAAAGATTTTCCCCGATAAGCCCATCACGGAAAAGCCCGCTGAGACCCGAATGGGTTCAGGTAAAGGCTCTCCCGAGTACTGGGTAGCAGTCGTAAAGCCCGGCAGAGTAATGTTTGAGATCGCCGGTGTTTCGGAAGAGGTTGCTCGCGAGGCTATGCGTCTTGCGGCGAACAAGCTTCCCGTAAAATGCAAATTTGTAACTAAAGAAGAACAGGGCGGTGAGCAGTAATGAAAGCAAGCGAGATCAGAAAACTCTCCCCCAAAGAGCTGGATGCTAAGCTTTTGGAGCTGAAAGACGAACTTTTCAAGCTTCGTTTTCAACAAGCCGTCAACCAACTCGAAAATCCCATGCGTATAAGTGCCGTTAAAAAGGACATTGCACGAGTAAAGACTGTTATTCGTGACATTGAGCTTCACGGCACCGAAGGCTAAGGAAAGGGAGGGCGTTCAATATGGAAAGAAACCTCAGAAAAACACAGGTCGGTATCGTGACAAGCGATAAAATGGATAAAACCGTTGTCGTTTCAATTAAAGACAGGGTAAGACATCCGCTTTACGGCAAAATCGTTAACAGAACCGTTAAAATCAAGGCTCATGACGAGAACAACGAGTGCGGTATCGGCGACAGAGTTTTAGTAATGGAAACACGTCCGCTGTCAAAGGACAAGAGATGGCGTGTGGCTGAAATTATCGAGAAAGCAAAGTAATTAAAGGAGGCAATCATTGTGATACAGCAGCAGACTTACCTCAAGGTTGCCGATAACACCGGTGCAAAAGAACTTATGTGCATCCGCGTTCTCGGTGGTTCAGGTAGAAGATATGCTAATATCGGTGACGTCGTCGTAGCATCCGTAAAAAAAGCAGCACCCGGCGGTGTTGTTAAAAAAGGCGACGTTGTTAAAGCCGTTATCGTCAGATCAGTCAAGGGCGTTCGCAGAGATGACGGAACGTACATCCGCTTTGACGAAAATGCGGCAGTTATCATAAGAGACGACAAAAACCCCAGAGGTACCCGTATCTTTGGGCCGGTTGCAAGAGAGCTTCGCGATAAGGATTATATGAAGATCCTTTCTCTTGCTCCCGAAGTACTTTAAGGAGGTGCCCCGATGAGTAAGGTTCATGTAAAATCAGGTGACGAGGTCATCGTCATCAACGGCAAAAACCGCGGCAAAAAGGGCAAGGTCCTTGAGGTCAGCCCCACAGAGGGCAAGGTTATTGTCGAGGGCGTTAACATGGTAACAAAGCATGTTAAACCCCGTCAGATGGGCGAGCCCGGCGGACTTATAAAGGCGGAAAGCGCTCTTTACGCCGATAAGGTTCAGCTCATTTGTCCCAAGTGCGGTAAGGCTACAAGAGTAGGCCACGTAGTTGAGATTGACGAGAAGACAGGCAAGAAAAAGAAATACCGCGTTTGCAAAAAAGAAAACTGCGGTGCAAAGTTTGAATAAGGAGGAACAATAGAATGGCAGCAAGACTTAAAGAAATGTATAGAGCCGATGTTGTTCCCGCTCTTCAAAAGAAGTTCAACTACAAGAGCGTTATGCAGATCCCGAAGCTTGATAAGGTTATCATCAACGTTGGCTGCGGTGAGGCGAAGGACAACTCAAAGGTTGTCGACGCTATCATCTCCGATCTTTCAAAGATCACGGGTCAAAAGCCCGTTAAGTGCGTAGCTAAGAAATCAGTTGCTAACTTTAAGCTTCGTGAGGGTATGACGATCGGCGTTAAGGTCACTCTCAGAGGAGACAGAATGTATGAATTTGTTGACAGATTCTTCAATCTTGCACTTCCCAGAGTTCGTGACTTCAGAGGAATCAACCCCAACTCCTTTGATGGCAGAGGAAACTATTCCATGGGCGTCAGAGAGCAGTTGATCTTCCCCGAAATCGACTATGACAAGATCGACAAGGTTCGCGGTATGGACATTTGCTTCGTAACAACTGCGACAACGGATGAAGAGGCCAGAGAGCTCTTAACTCTCATGGGCGCACCGTTTGCAAAGT
This sequence comes from Oscillospiraceae bacterium, assembly GCA_022508805.1. GTDB lineage: Bacteria > Bacillota > Clostridia > Oscillospirales > Acutalibacteraceae > Fimenecus. Next base: position 18,509 of record JAFLUM010000013.1, read on the forward strand.
AAGGAGGGGTAACAAGTGGCTAAGAAATCAATGAAGGTTAAGCAGGCAAGACCCGCTAAATATTCAACAAGACAGTACAACAGATGCAAAATCTGCGGCAGACCACACGCTTACCTCCGCAAGTACGGAGTATGCCGTATCTGCTTCAGAGAGTTAGCCCATGCCGGTCAGATTCCCGGCGTGAAGAAATCAAGCTGGTAAGAAAGAGCAGTTGCAAAGGAGGTAACACAGTATGCAAATTACTGATTCAATCGCTGATATGCTTACAAGAATCCGCAATGCGAATTCCGCTAAGCATGACACAGTGAAGGTTCCCGCGTCCAACATGAAGAAAGCGATTGCTCAAATTCTTGTTGATGAGGGCTATATAAAGAGCTTCACGGTTGAAGAGGACGGTAAGCAGGGCGTTATCGAGATCGCTCTCAAGTACGGTCCCAACAAGTCAAGCGTGATCACCGGACTTCGCAGAGTATCAAAGCCCGGTCTGCGTATTTACACAAACTGTGAGGATATGCCCAAGGTTATGAGAGGTCTCGGCATCGCGATCCTTTCAACGTCTAAGGGCGTTATGACAGACAAAGAGGCTCGCAAGCAGAACGTAGGCGGCGAGGTCCTCGCATTCATCTGGTAAGGAGGTACGGTAAATGTCTCGTATAGGCAGACACCCCATTGCAGTTCCTGCAGGGGTTGAGGTTAAAATTGACGGCAATACTGTTACCGCGAAAGGTCCTAAAGGTACTCTTACCGGAACAGTGCACAAAAATATGAAGGTCGAGCTTGACGGCGCAGTTATCACCGTTACTCGTCCTGACGATTCAAATCTTAACAAATCTCTTCACGGTCTTACGCGTACACTCATCGCAAATATGGTTGAGGGCGTTGACAAGGGCTACAGCAAAGAGCTTGAGGTCAACGGCGTAGGCTACCGTGCAGCAAAACAGGGCAAGGATCTTGTGCTTAACATCGGTTACTCACATCAGGTAATCATGAGCGAGATCGACGGTATCACCGTCGACGTTCCCAGCCCCAACAAAATCATCATTTCCGGTCCCGATAAGCAAAAGGTCGGTCAGTTTGCAGCGGAAGTTCGCGAGAAGAGACCGCCCGAACCTTATAAGGGTAAGGGAATCAAATATGCCAACGAGCATATCCGTCGTAAAGAGGGAAAAGCCGGTAAGGGCGGAAAATAATAGGAGGAGTGTTAAGCTATGGTTAGCAGACCAGATACAAAAAAGGCAAGACTCAAAAGACACAAGAGAGTCCGCGCCAAGATCACAGGCACAGCTCAGTGCCCACGCCTTAATGTGTTCCGTTCTCTTCAGCATATCTATGCTCAGCTCATAGACGACGTTGCAGGCGTTACGCTTGTTAGCGCTTCCTCGACCGAGAAGGATTTCACACAGTACGGCGGAAACAAAGCGGCTGCAAGAGAAGTCGGTAAGCTTATCGCAGCCAGAGCACAGGAAAAAAACATTACAGATGTTGTATTTGACCGCGGCGGATATGTTTATCAGGGCAGAGTCGCCGAGCTTGCAGAAGGCGCCCGCGAGGGCGGTCTGAACTTCTAAAGAAAGGAGAAATGAAAATGGCTACAAAAATTGACGCATCAACACTGGATCTTCAGGAAAGAGTAGTTGCTATCAACCGCGTTTCCAAAACCGTAAAGGGCGGCCGTATCTTCAAGTTCTCCGCTTTGGTTGTTGTAGGCGACGGCAACGGCACCATCGGCTTCGGTCTCGGTAAATCGGGCGAAGTTCCGGACGCTATCCGCAAGGGTATTGAAGATGCTAAGAAGAACCTTATCAAGGTTGCTCTTAAAGGAACGACCATTCCCCACGAGATCACCGGTAAATTCGGCGCAGGCGTTGTACTTTTAAAGCCCGCTGCACCCGGTACCGGCGTTATCGCAGGCGGTCCTGTCCGTGCCGTTGTTGAGACGGTGGGCATCAAGGACATCCGTTCCAAGGCGCTTCGTTCAAACAATCCCTGCAACGTGGTTCGCGCTACCATCGACGGACTTTCAAAGCTCCGCAACGCAGATGAGGTTGCCGCTATCCGCGGTAAATCCGTTAAAGAGATCACAGAGTAAGGAGAGTGGAGAATTATGGCAAATATTCAGGTTAAGCTCGTAAAGAGCCTTATCGGAAGCAAAAAAGACCAAATCGCCACCGCCCATGCACTTGGTCTCCGCAAGATTGGGGACGTGGCAGAGCAGCCCGATAATCCTCAGACTCAGGGTAAAATTAAGAAGATTTCACATCTTTTAGAGGTTACTAAGGCTTAAGGAGGTGCACGAAAATGAAATTGCACGAACTTTCACCGGCTCCCGGCTCAAAGAAGGACGTTAAGCGAATCGGTCGCGGCGCAGGCTCAGGACAGGGCAAAACTGCCGGTAAAGGACACAAGGGTCAAAAGGCCCGTGCAGGCAGAGGTATGCGTCCCGGATTTGAGGGCGGTCAGATGCCTTTGCAGAGAAGACTTCCCAAGCGCGGCTTCAACAATATCTTCGCTAAGGAGATTGCTTCGGTCAACGTTTCGGCTCTCAACGCTTTTGAGGACGGCGCAACCGTTGATGTTGAGGCACTCGTCAATGCAGGTCTTGTTAAAAAGGCTCTTGACGGAGTAAAGGTATTAGGAAACGGCGAACTGACGAAAAAGCTTACCGTAAGGGTCAACGCTTATTCCGAAGCTGCAAAGCAGAAGATTGAGGCGGTAGGCGGAAAGGCAGAGGTGATCTGACCGTGTTCCGTACTTTTGCCAACGCATGGAAAATAGTCGATTTACGTAAAAAGATACTTTTTACGGCTTTTATAATTCTGATATACAGAATAGGCTCCGCAATGCCCGTACCGTTTGTTGACATTGCAACCACCGGCGGACTTTTCGGAGAGGAAGCGGCAAACACCTTTATGACATACCTTAGTATGATGACAGGTAACGCCTTCAACTACGGTACACTGTTTGCTCTTTCGATCACACCGTATATTAACGCATCCATCATAATCCAGCTTCTTACTGTTGCTATCCCCTACCTGCAAAAGCTTTCGCAGGAGGGCGAGGAAGGCAGAAAGAAGATGAACAGAATAACACGTTATTCTGCTCTTTTCCTCGGATTATTACAGAGTGTTGCTTATTACTTCTTCATCCGTGCACAGGGTTACCTTGCAACGAATGCTGACGGTAAGGCATACACCGGATTTTTCGGAGTATTCCAGGGAATCATTGTTGTTTTGTGCTATACGGCGGGCACCGTGCTCGTTATGTGGCTGGGCGAGAGAATCAATGAAAAGGGTATCGGCAACGGTATTTCAATAATCCTTTTCGCAGGTATCGTAGCCCGTATGCCCACTACGATCACCAACCTGTATCAGTACATCAACAGAGGCGGCGCTTACTTCGGTCTTGTTCCGGTAGCGGCTATCGCTCTTATCGGAATGATCTTCTTCATTGTCTGGATGGACAATGCTGAGAGAAGAATCCCCGTACAGTACGCTAAAAGAGTTGTGGGCCGTAAGATGTACGGCGGACAGAACACCCATATGCCTATTAAGGTCAATATGTGCGGCGTTCTTCCCGTTATCTTCGCAAGCTCAATCCTCTCCATCCTTCCCACCATCGCAATGTTTGCTCCCGGTAAGGAAGGTAGCTTCTGGTACAAGCTGAGCCAGGTTTGGCTTGGACAGACCCATCCGTTCTACGGAACGCTTTACTTCATATTCATAATCTTCTTTGCTTATTTCTATGCGGCTATCCAGTATAACCCCATCGAAATGGCTGACAATCTTCGTAAGAACAGCGGCTCTGTTCCCGGAATTCGTCCCGGTAAGCCCACATCCACTTACATTCAGAAGATTTTGAACAGAATTACCCTTATCGGCGCACTCCTTTTGAGTGTTGTCGCAATGTTCCCCATAATCTATTCACAGGTTGCCGGTATCTTCACCGAAAACGGTATGAACCTTGCAATCGGCGGTACATCCATCATAATTATGGTCGGTGTTGCTCTTGAGACTCAGAAGCAGCTGGAAAGCCAGATGATGATGCGTCACTACAAGGGATTCCTTGACTAATCGGAGGGACTTGGGTATGAATTTGATCCTTCTCGGCGCTCCGGGCGCAGGAAAAGGCACTCAGGCGGAGAAAATCTGTGATAAATACGGTATTCCCGCCGTTTCAACAGGTAATATCATCAGAGAAGCGATTAAAAACGGCACGGATATGGGACTTAAAGCTAAGTCCTATACCGACGCCGGTGCGCTTGTACCGGATGATGTTGTTATAGGTATCATAAAGGAAAGATTAGCTGAGCACGACTGCAAAAACGGCTTTGTTCTTGACGGTTTCCCCAGAACGATACCTCAGGCAGAGGCTCTTGATAAAATGGGCGTCGTTATCGACAAGGTTGTTGATATCGAAGTTTCCGATGAGGCTATCGCCGCCCGCCTTTCAGGCAGACGCGTCTGCTTAAAGTGCGGTGCGACCTATCATACGGAATATAAAAAGTCCAAAACAGAGGGTATCTGTGACATTTGCGGCGATGAGCTTGTTCAGCGCAAGGACGATAAACCCGAAACTGTTCTTGACAGACTGAGAGTTTATCACGAACAGACCGAGCCGCTTAAAGACTACTATGAAAAAACGGGCAAGCTCGTCATAGTAGAGGGACAGGAAAAGGTTGAAGATACGACCGCTCTTGTCTTTAAGACACTGGAGGATTGACATGATAGTGCTTAAAACCGCAAAAGAGATCGATATTATGCGAAAAGCGTGTATCATTTCTGCGGAAGCATTACAGTTGGCGGGCGAGGCGGTCAAGCCGGGGGTCACCACCTACGAGATTGACCAAATCGCATACCGTTACATTAAGAAACAGGGCGCCGAGCCTAACTTTCTTCACCTGTACGGTTTTCCCGCCACCGCATGTATTTCCATAAACGACGAGGTCATTCACGGCATTCCGTCAAAAACGAGAGTGCTTAAAGAGGGCGATATAGTGAGTATCGACCTTGGGGCAAAGGTGGATGGCTATAACGGCGACAATGCTGCTACTTTCGCCTGCGGAAAGATTTCCGAGGAGGCGAAGCGGCTGTGCGACACGACCCGAGAAAGCCTTTACAAGGGCATCGAAAGGGCTGTCGCAGGCGGCAGGATCGGCGATATAGCGTACGCCGTGCAGTCCTATTGCGAAGAGAAAGGTTATTCGGTAGTCCGTGAATACACCGGTCACGGTGTGGGCACCGCGCTTCATGAAGACCCGTCGGTCCCCAATTTCGGGACACCGGGAAGAGGACAAAGACTTCTGCCCGGAATGACAATTGCTATTGAGCCCATGATTAATGCGGGCACAAAAGCAATAAAATGTTTGCCTGACGGTTGGACCGTCAAAACGCTTGACGGCAAGCTGTCCGCTCACTTTGAGCATACTGTCGCCATCACAAAGGGCGAGCCAATCATTTTAACGAAACTTTAATGAGGTGACTTATGGGGTTTTGTGAAGGTGAGCTTGTCGTTTGTACGGCAGGCCGTGAAAAAGATCGGCTTATGTATGTTACGGCTTACGACGGTAAATACGTTTATCTTGCAGACGGAAAAGAACGTTCTCTTGACAATCCGAAGAGAAAGAATCCGCAGCATCTGCGCAAAACGGATAAACATATTTCGGCAGAGGCCGCAAAAACGGACAGAGCGTTGAGAAAAGCATTATCAGGAGAGGTTTTAACTTATGGCAAAACAGGACATGATTGAAGTTGAGGGCATTGTGGTCGAGGCGCTTCCCAATACATTCTTTATTGTGGAGCTTGAAAACGGTCACAAGATCCACGCCCGCATTTCGGGCAAGCTTCGTATGAACTACATCAGAATTCTTCCCGGTGACAAGGTTACGGTTGAGCTTTCACCCTATGACCTTAACAACGGAAGGATCACATGGCGTTCAAAGTAATCAAACAGCATTTTATTGAGGAGGAAAGCTAAAATGAAAGTCAGACCTTCTGTCAAAAAGATTTGCGAAAAGTGCAAGATTATCAAGCGCAAGGGTAAAGTCATGGTTATCTGTGAAAACCCGAAGCATAAGCAGCGTCAGGGCTAAGACTGATCACTGACGGTTACACTGCAGGGTAACTTTGGATTTGTCTTGGGGCTTTACGCTCAAATCGTTTCTAAAGTACTAAGGAACGATACGAAAAAACAAAAGGCTTTTTGCCGCATTTTGTAAATGGAGGTGCAACTGTAAATGGCTCGTATTTCAGGTGTTGATTTACCGAGAGAAAAGAGAGTCGAGATCGGACTCACTTATATCTACGGAATCGGAAGAAAAACAGCCAGCGACATTGTTGCTGCAACAGGTGTCAATCCTGACACCCGTGTTAAGGATCTTACAGAAGAAGACGTCTCAAAGCTTCGTGAGTACATCGACCATAACGTAAAGGTCGAGGGTGATCTCAGAAGAGAGACAGCATTTGACATTAAAAGACTTGTTGAGATCGGTTGTTACAGAGGTGTTCGTCACCGCAAGGGACTTCCCGTAAGAGGTCAGCGTTCAAAGACAAACGCCCGTACACGCAAGGGTCCGAAGAAGACCATTGCCAACAAGAAGAAGTAAGAGGGAGGGATTTGTAAAATGGCTAAAGCAACTGCTAAAAAGGGCGCTGCAACACGCAGACGCCGTGAGCGCAAAAATATCGAAAAGGGCGCAGCCCATATTCAATCCACCTTCAATAATACGATCGTCACCATCACCGACGTACGCGGCAACGCAGTATCGTGGGCAAGTGCGGGCGAAATGGGCTTCAGAGGCTCCCGTAAGTCAACGCCGTTTGCGGCTCAGACTGCTGCGGAGACTGCCGCAAAGGCAGCTATGGAGCACGGTATGAAGACCGTTGAGGTATACGTCAAGGGACCCGGTTCAGGACGTGAGGCTGCTATAAGAGCGCTGCAGACCGTAGGACTTGAGGTTACAATGATCAAGGATGTTACTCCCATTCCTCACAACGGCTGCCGTCCGCCCAAGAGAAGACGTGTATAAAAGAATTTTGGAGGTACTGTAATTATGTCAAGATATACAGGCGCGGTTTGTAAGCTTTGTCGCCGCGAGGGAAAGAAGCTTTTCCTCAAGGGCGAGCGCTGCTACACCGGCAAATGTGCCGTTGACCGCCGTTCATACGCTCCCGGCCAACATGGCCAGAACCGTAAAAAGACTTCCGAATACGGCATGCAGCTTCGTGCAAAGCAGACAGCGAAGCGCTACTACGGAATTCAGGAGAGTCAGTTCCACAAGTATTTCCTGATGGCAGAGCGCCGTCAGGGTGTTTCGGGTGAAAACCTTTTAAGAATATGTGAAAGCCGTCTTGATAACGTCGTTTATCTTCTCGGCTGGGCATCCTCCAGAGCAGAGGCAAGACAGCTTGTCGTTCACGCTCACTATCAAGTGAACGGAAGAAAAGTTGACGTACCCTCATACCTTCTTAAGGCGGGCGATGTGATCACTATTAAGGATAAGAGCCGCGACAGCGAAAAGATCAAGGCCGTTCTTGAGGAAAACGCTTCACGTCCCGTTCCCGCTTGGCTCGATAAGAATGCGGAAACACTTTCAGCCACAGTTGTTAAGCTTCCCGACAGAGAAGAAATAGCTGTTCCTGTTGCAGAGCATCTTATCGTCGAGTTCTATTCAAAATAATAGGCTTGAATTTATAATTGCAGAAAAATTTCTGTACTCAGTTAGGAGGGTTTTGAATGATAGGAATTGAGAAGCCCGGCATTGAAGCACTTGATTTATCTGCCGACGGAACCTATGGCAAATTTGTAGTAGAACCTCTTGAGAGAGGCTACGGCACCACATTGGGCAACAGCCTTCGCCGTGTACTTTTGTCATCGCTTCCGGGCTATGCCATTACATCGGTAAAAATCGACGGTGTTCTTCACGAATTCTCAACCATTGACGGGGTGAAAGAGGATGTTACGGAGATCGTTCTGAATTTAAAGGGAGTAATTCTTAAAATTCACGGCGACGGTCCCAAAACGGTTTATATTGACGCAAGCGGCAAAGGCGATGTTACCGCGGGCGATATTAAGGCTGATTCGGACGTTGAAATTCTGAATCCCGAGCATGTTATCGCTACTCTTGAAGAGGGCGGAGAGCTTAAAATGGAGCTCACCTGCGACAGAGGCAGGGGTTATGTTTCGGCTGAAAGAAATAAGCAGCTTATGCAGCCCGTTATCGGCGTGATCGCGATAGATTCAATTTACACACCCGTATTAAAGGTTAATTATACGGTTGAAAATACCCGTGTTGGTCAGATCACCGACTACGACAAGCTCTCGCTTGAGGCTTGGACAGACGGTACAATTTCAGCGCAGGAGGCCGTTTCTCTCGGCGCAAAGATCCTTACGGACCACCTTAACCTTTTTGTTGACCTTTCCGACGAGGCAAGGGAAACCGAGACCATGATCGTCAAGAATGACGATTCAAAGGGCAAGCTCCTTGAAATGACTATTGAAGAGCTTGATCTTTCCGTCCGTTCGTTCAACTGCTTAAAGCGCGCGGGCATCAACACGGTCGAGGATTTGACAAACAGGTCGGAGGAGGATATGATGAGAGTCCGCAATCTCGGCAGAAAATCTCTGGACGAGGTCGTTGCAAAGCTCGAATCTCTCAACTTCTCCCTGCGTAAGGATGACGAATAATAAAGGAGTGATTTTGAATGCCAGGAACAAGAAAACTCGGCAGAACAAGCGATCACCGCAAGGCTATGCTCAGAGGTATGGTAACGTATCTTATAGAGAACGGTCAAATTGAAACAACGGTAACAAGAGCCAAGGAAGTCAGATCAATGGCTGAAAAGCTCATTACCATTGGTAAGGATAATACGCTTCACTCAAAGAGACAGGTTTTCTCATATATCACGAAGGAAGCTGTCGCAAAGAAATTGATTGAGGAGGTAGCCCCCAAGTATGCTGATAAAAACGGCGGCTACACCCGTATTATCAAGACCGGCCCCAGAAGAGGCGATGCTGCTGAAATGTGCATCATCGAGCTTGTCTGAGAAGTGCGGTAGCAATTCATACCGATAAAATTTACATCTAAAATAAAGAAAGCCAAAAGTCATCTATCCTTGACTTTTGGCTTTTTATCATATGTGAAACAAATAACTTAAAAAATCTTAAACCGTTTTTTCCGGTACGTTCCCTTTAAAAAATTCGGCGATTTCTGTGTTGGCTTGCTCAGCAGGGTCGGTATAGGGGTCGATCACGCTGAAAACGTGCGGCAAAGGTTTTCCGTTTACCTTATCATTAAAATCGTGCAGGCGATGGTCGACTCCGCGGGATTTAAGTGCCTCGGCAAGAATATACGACTGTTTTCTTAACATATCACCCGTTGATGTGAGTATATATACGGGCGGAAATGCGGCCGAGACATAATTGTTTATATCCATATATTTATAAAACGGATTGCTTTTCGGTTTGTTTCCTAAAAGCAGCGGCAGATTTGCATTCATAATGACATTTCTACCCGAAAGCTCAATAGCAGGCGAAATCGCCGCCACCGCGGAAAAGTTTATCTCGTTAGATTTAACACCGAATTCTTTTTGTAAGGACTCGTCTGCATTGACAGCGGTGCTAACACAGGCAAAATGACCGCCTGCCGAGTCCCCCGCAAGAAAGATACTGTCAGTATCAGCAGGGTAATCTTTAAGATTGTCAGAGAGCCACTTAAATGCCGCAAAAATATCCCGTATTTGGTCGTCAAACATCACATTTCCTGCTAATCGGTAATTGATAGATGCCACAAGAAAGCCCTTTTCGGCGAGTTTAAGACAAAAATTCTTATTTATCTCCTTATAGCCGTACATCCAGCCGCCGCCGTGAATATCAATTATCACAGGCAGGGGTGTGCTTGTTCCCTCGGGATAATAAATATCAAGCAAATGCTCTCTTTTGTTGTCATCAATATACGGAATGTCAAGAATTTGCTCAATTCCCGGCGTAGGAATCTGTGATGCGATGCGCTTTTCGTCGGATTTTTCCACGTTTTTCCAAAACATATCCAGCATAGGTTTTAAAACGTACATTTTTTATCCTCCTTTAGGGATGCGGTTCGCCCTTACGATACGCCTCCATAATATCACGGAAAACCTCCCCATTTGACGGCGGAGTCCACGTGATAGCGTCTGCTCCTGCGGAAATGGTTGCTCTAACAGTCTCCTCGGTGGGTCCGCCTGTCGCCATTATGGGCACGTCAGGGAAATCTTCGCGAATTTTTCTGACAAGCTCGGGCGTTCTTGCCGCCGCTGAGACGTTGAATATCTGTGCTCCCGCCTCAAGTCTTGCCGCTATGTCATCGTCGTCTTTGACAACGGTCACCACTATGGGAAGATCGATGATTTTTTTAAGCTCGCGAATAGTATCGTTGGACGTGGGAGCATTGACAACAACACCTGTGGCGCCTTGATACTCGGCGTGTCGGGCAAGGTTTATCACTCTTTCACCCTTGGTCAGTCCGCCGCCCACACCTGCGAATACGGGACAGTCTGCCGCCATCATCACAGCCTGAGTTATAACCGGCTGGGGCGTGAACGGATAGACAGCTATGACCGCATCGGCGTTGCAGTTGCGTATAATGCTGACATCCGTTGAAAATACGATGGATTTTATGCGCCTGCCGAATATTTTTATCCCTTTGCTCTCATAAATAGCCTCGGGAACGTTTATGCGGAAATCCCGCAGATAGCCTTTGACTTCGTTCATTGTAGTTTCTCCCTTTTCCATAATATTTTTCTCCTCTAACCCCATTTTTGCTTTCTATATTGTATTTGCCGTGTTTTCTGCTTGCAGATTGTGCAGCATTTTGCCAACCTGTTTTTTTATTCCTTTGTGTTCAGGTCGCTGTAAAAGTCGGTCGGTGAGAGTCAGCTCTTTAGCCAGCTCCTGCGTTTGCATCAGTATTTTTGTGTCCGTCATTATGTCCGCTATGCGGAATTTCGGCAGTCCGTGCTGTCGTGTTCCGAAAAAGTCGCCGGGTCCGCGCAGCTTTAAGTCCTCATCGGCAATTTTAAAGCCGTCCGTTGTGGAGCACATAATGTTCATACGTGCGCGGCTCTCGTCGCCCTGTGCATCGGTCACCAAAATACAAGAGGATTTTGCCTTCCCTCTGCCCACTCTTCCGCGAAGTTGATGTAGCTGTGAAAGACCGAAGCGCTCGGCGTTTTCGACCACCATTATGACGGCGTTGGGAACGTCCACACCCACTTCAATAACCACGGTCGAGATAAGCAACTGCGTTTCGCCGTTTTTAAAGCGGGTCATTACCTCGTCCTTTTGCTTTGATGTCATTTTTCCGTGAATAAGGTCAAGACGGTAGTCCTTAAATGCGGTTGTACTCGCTTTTTTATAATATTCCTCTGCCGACAGCACGCCCGTAACGGCATCGCTTTCCTCGACCAAGGGGCACACGATATACGCCTGATACCCCATATCAAGGTGTTTTTTTATATAGTCAAACATAGCGGCACGTTTTTTTGATGTGACCGAATACGTGTCGATTTTCTGCCTGCCCGGCGGAAGCTCGTCCAGTATAGATACATTTAAGTCACCGAACAGTATCAGCGCCAAGGTGCGCGGTATGGGCGTTGCCGACATAACGTAAACGTGGGGATTTTTGCCCTTTGAGCAAAGTCCCGTGCGTTGTTTTACGCCGAAACGGTGCTGCTCGTCCGTTATGACAAGTCCTAACTGTGCAAATTCCACATCCTCCTGTATCAGCGCGTGCGTGCCGATGATCAAATCAATTTCGCCGTTTTTAAGCTCTTCTTTAATTCTGCGTTTTTCCGCAGATTTTGTACTGCCTGTCAGCAGCTCACAGCGAATACCCGTATTCTTGAAAAGTCCCGAAAAGGTTTCAAAATGCTGAACGGCAAGAACCTCGGTGGGAGCCATCAGCGCCGATTGCATACCGTTTTTTGCCGCAGAATAGACAAGTGTTGCCGCAACCGCCGTTTTTCCGCTGCCCACGTCACCCTGTAAAAGACGGTTCATCTGCTTGCCGCTTTGCATATCGGAAATCGCCTCCGCTGCCGCCCTTTTCTGTGCATTGGTCGGCATAAAGGGGAGAAGTGAGAAAAAATCCTCTGTATAATCCTTTTTCACCGTGTTTTCCGTATAAGATGCGGTATTTTTGCTTTTAAGCGACAACAGACTGAGCTGTAAAATAAAAAGCTCGTCAAAAATCAGTCTGTCCCGTGATCTCTGTAGCTGTTCTTCGTTATCAGGAAAATGAATATCACGAATAGCACGGTCAAGGCTCACCAAATCAAATTTTTCAAGTATATAATCGGGCAGATATTCGGGGATAACATCTATGGACTCCAGCGCGGTTTTGACCGCCGACTGAATCATTCTCGACGTTATTTTTTTGTTCTGCGGGTAAATAGGGCGTATTTCCGTACTTTCTGCCGCCTTGACGAACATAGGGGCAATCATTTCACGGGCAGAGTATTTGCCGATATTTATTTTTCCGTAAAAAAGATATTCTTCGTTTTGCTTAAGCATTGACGAAATATACTTGTTGTTAAAAAATACCACGTTGACCGCGTCGTCACCGTCAGTCACGGTTCCTCTGCCAATGAGCCTGCCGCCGCTGATACGCTCGTTTTTAGGTGAAATCAGTACGGTCGCTTTTATGCACACATTCTCCCCGATAGGGCAGTGGGCGATGGGTAGTATTTTGCTCCAATCCTCATACGCTCTGGGATAAAATCTTAAAAGTTCGCCGACTGTGGACACGCCGAGAGAGCGAAAACCCAAACCGCGGGCATCGCCGACTCCCTTAATATTTCTAATGTCCTCGGAAAATTTCATTTTTCTCACTAAAAATTATAATACAAATTATACGGCAACCTTGTCGAATCAATGGAAACGTCGGCAGAGTACACAACGTATCCCTTTCTGAAGCAAACAGGAACGAAGGGGTAATACTCCGCAAAAATTGCATAGTATTCCTCCGCCGAGATTTCTCCCGCTCTGTAACGGAAATACTCTGTTGCCGCACGCTCGGTCTTGTCAATTCCCTCGCTTAACTCTGTACCGTCCGTAAAAAACCGCGATATATCCATTGAGCCGTCAAGCTTGACTTCGCCCAAATACATATCGTAATTGCCTGCCGCTATGCGCTGACTGTAATCTTCAAACTTAAGCGGCTGAACGGTTATCAAAAAGCCCACTTGTGAGAGGGCATCTGCAATATTATATGCCGCAGCAAGCCTGTAGCGGTTGTCACCGTTCACGATAAGGTTTAATGAAAGCGTGTACGCACCGTTGGTTTTTGCTCTGCCCGAATATCGGGTGTATCCGCATTGGTCGATTATCTTATTGGCAAGTGCTTTGTCCCCCGATGCAGCAACAAAATTCAGCTCTTTTGCCGCAGAAAGTTCGGGATTTAGCGGCAGTTTAGCCGCCTGCGCGTGGCCTTGATATGACGACAGGACAATATCCTCGCTGTCTATCGCCGCCGCGATGGCACTGCGTACATATCGGCTCAACGCCCCGTTTGCGCTGTTAAGCCCAATATACACCATATTGTTGAGCAGAATATCCTCAGTCTTGCCTGTAGTGCCTACATAATTACAGTCGGAAAGATCACTGAAAAACACGTCTGAAAGCCCTATTTTAAAGGAGTTTTCCACGCTCTCACGAATATCGGTTTTGCATAGCTCGATGGTTTTAGAGTCGTTCGCCGTATTTATAAGGGTATTTTCAAGAAAATAGTAAGCACCGCTGCCTGTGGGAACTGCCTCGGGCAAATCAGCCGTGCCCTCTTTGACAATGGGGAAGGTCAGCTTGCCTGCCGCAAGAGCATCGGAGTATTCAAGGGTAAAATCCACCGCATACGCGGATCTTGCCGCCGCTGATGCAACACCCGCAAGGTATCCGCCGTAAAGATAAGACGCTTTTGCAAGGTTAAAGGAATACACCACGTCATAGGCGTTTATGGGCGAAGAACCGTGGCATTCTGCGTTGCTTTTTACGGTTACCGTCGCCGTAGTTCCGTTCACTGAAATACTTTCGGCAATCACGGGAACAGGCTCATAAGCACTGTTCGGCTCATAAAGGGGCTCAAAAAGGAGAGCGGCTATAAACATATTTTCATAGCTCTTCATAAAATACGGATTAAGCCCGTCGGTATCGTTATATGGCAGGGATATTTTTCCGCCCTGAGCCGTTTCGGTGTTTACAGGCTGTGAGATATTCTCCGTCGGTGGCTCGGCAGTGGTTTCTTCTTCCGAAGCAACATTTCTGTTGCAGGCAGAAAGTAATATTATAACGCAAAGTATCGGTGAAAGGATTTTAATTAACTTGTTCATTCTCCTACCTCACCGTCACAGCCTCAGCCGCCGTCGTTCTGCCTGTATCACGGTCTACGGTGAATACACAGCCCTGCATAAAAGCAGGCGTGGTCGCCGTCTCGAACTTGGTGGTGAAGCCTTTTCTGAATTTTTCGATTATTATTTCTTTTTTTATGCCCAGCACCGATTCCTCGGGTCCTGTCATACCGAGATCAGTAATATATCCTGTTCCGCCCGACATAATTCCTGCATCGGACGTTTGAATATGTGTGTGAGTACCGAAAACGGCGGTAACTTTGCCGTCAAGGAAATATCCCAACGCTTTTTTTTCGGAAGTGGACTCGGCGTGGAAATCCACTAATATTATTTTTGTTTCACGCGAGAGAGTTTCTATAACTTTTTCGGCTGTCTCAAACGGGTCAAGAAAGCCGTCAAGCCAGACCCTTCCCATAAGGTTGATAACGCCCACCTTGTAAGCGCCTCTGTCGATTATTCCGAAGCCTCTGCCCCATACTCCGTCGCCGTAGTTGGCAGGACGGATAACGCTTTCGGTGCGGTCAAGATACTCATATATTTCACGCCTTTTAAGCGAGTGATTGCCTCCGGTGATAAAATCGACTCCGCTTGTGAAAAGATGCTCGCAGGAATAGGGGAGCATACCGTTACCCTCAGCGGAATTTTCGCCGTTGACTATGCAAATATCTATGCCGTTTGCTTTTTTAAAATCGGGAAGGAGCTTTCGGACAGCTTCGCATCCGTTTAAGCCGACTACGTCACCGACGCATAAAATCTTTATTTCACGGGACATTAAAACACCACTTCTAACCTTAGGGTCGAAAGTTTAACCCTAAATAACCGCTAATTAAATTTTGCCCCGATGCCATTTTTGGACGAAACAGCGTCGGGGCAATAGTTTATTGTTTTTATTTTGCAAAGTCGATAGCGCGATTTTCTCTCACTATATTGACCTTGATCTGACCGGGATATTCAAGCTCGTCCTCGATTTTTTTGGCGACCTCTCTTGCCACAAGAACCATTTTCTCATCTGAAACGGCGTCGGGATTGACCATGATTCTGATCTCTCTGCCCGCCTGAATGGCAAAGGATTTTTCAACGCCCTCAAAGGACGAGGCGATCTCTTCAAGCTTTTCAAGACGCTTGATATAATTCTGAACATTTTCTCTGCGAGCTCCGGGACGTGCTGCTGAGATAGCATCCGCAGCCTGTACCAGCACGGCAACAACGGTTTTTGCTTCGATCTCGCCGTGGTGAGCCGCGATGGCGTGAACAATAGCGTCGTTTTCTCTGTACTTCTTGGCTGCCTCAACGCCCAGTTCAATGTGTGAGCCCTCATACTCACGGTCAAGCGCCTTGCCTATATCGTGAAGAAGTCCCGCACGCTTGGCGGCTTTTACGTCCGCGCCAAGCTCTGCTGCCATAAGTCCTGCCAGATACGAAACCTCAAGGGAGTGGTTAAGAACGTTCTGACCAAAACTTGTGCGGTATTTGAGCTTACCGAGCAGCTTGACAAGCTCGGGATGAACACCGTTTACGCCGGCATCAATAACTGCTCTTTCACCTGTCTGCTTGATGGTATGCTCAACCTCACGCTTGCTCTTTTCAAACATTTCCTCAATACGGGCAGGGTGAATTCTGCCATCCTGTATGAGCTTTTCAAGAGTCAGTCTTGCTACCTCACGGCGAACCGGGTCAAAGCTGGATACGGTGATAGCCTCAGGCGTGTCGTCGATTATAAGATCAACGCCCGTAATAGTCTCAAGGGTTCTGATGTTGCGTCCTTCACGGCCGATAATTCTTCCCTTCATTTCGTCTGTGGGAAGATTTACCACGGAGACAGTCGCCTCGGATGCGTGATCCGCAGCGCAACGCTGAATTGCCGTTGAAAGTATCTCGCGGGCAAGCTCCTCGCTCTCGTCACGGGTACGCTGTTCAAAGTCGAGTATCTTAACAGCCTTTTCGTGGGTAAGAGACTCGTCAAGCTCCTGCATAAGCAGTGCCTTTGCCTGCTCTTTCGTGTAGCCGCTGACCTTTTCAAGCATTTCAAGCTGGCTTCTTTTAAGTCTGTCGACCTCAGCGAGCTGAGCCTCAGCCGCCTTTATCTTTTCGGCTAAAAGCTCCTCTTTTTTCTCCATGTTTTCGGTTTTTTTGTCCAGCGTCTCTTCTTTTTGAATAAGACGCTTTTCTTGCCTTTGAACCTCTGCCCGTCTTTCACGAAGCTCTTTATCGGCTTCGCTTCTTAACTTGTGTATTTCGTCCTTAGCTTCAAGAATAGCTTCTTTTTTCTTGCTTTCGGCAGTCTGAACCGCCTGGTTTACAATTCTTAATGCTTCTTCATTTGCGGAGCCTATCTTAGCCTCGGCGACCCTTTTACGGTGAACACCGCCGAGAACAAATCCGAGCACTCCGAATACAACGGCAGAGGCAACGGCAATAACTACTGTGATCCAAGTAGCGCCCATTGTCGTTCCTCCTAAAATGACGTAAACTCTGATCAAATTGATTTAAGGGGCTTTGCTCCTGCCAATTTAACCGCCGTTTACTAAAATATTTAATTTCAAAAAATATATAAAAATATGTAATGAAATTAAGTTCAAGTACGGAGAATACTTTTATCCCATACTATCCATTATATTTTAAACAAAAATAGCGAATATGTCAAGTACTTATGTGAATTGCGCCCGCTTAGTGCCTTTTATTCATTGAAAAAGAAATGAATTTGGTATATAATAATATAAAAATACGATCACTATTCAAAACAGGTGACTTTGAATGGCTGATAATAGAAATTGGCAAATTGAATTAGAAGAATATATCAGGCAGGGCAAATTATAACGATGTTAAAAACGGTATAACCGCTACGACAGAATTCCCTTGAACAGTTTTTTGAAAACTTGTTGGGGTCAAGCAAAATGAATTGAAAAACAGATATTTGCACATCGATTTTCAAAGTGACATTCAAAGTGACAAAAGTGCAGCTTTAAAGTGTAAAGATGTTACTATTGAAAGAGTAAACGGCAGACGCAACGGTAAATGGAATATATTAGTTGATTCAGAATCATAGTCGAGGGTAGCCGATTTAGTTGCCTAAGCCGAGGGTGTATGTCCTCGGCTTTGCTGCATTTACTGCAAATTTTTATATTTAATTTTTCATTACGGGTATTGTATAAATTTTCTTGTTTTGATATACTAAAATAGTACATTTATGATTTTTAAAATGAGTTCGTATAAATATTTTGACAGGAGATGTAACAATGCTTTTTGCACACGATATCGGCATAGATTTGGGAACGGCAAACACGATAGTATATTTAAAGGGCAAGGGAATTGTCTTGCGTGAGCCTACGGTGGTCGCGGTCAATGAGAAAAACGATCCCCCCACTGTGGTGGCGGTAGGCAATGAGGCAAAAGAGATGATAGGCAGAACTCCAGGCTCTATTACGGCGGTCAAGCCCTTAAAGGACGGCGTTATCGTCGATTCCGAAATAACCTCGGATATGCTCAAGGAGTTTATTAAAAAGGCAATAAGACGCTCTCCGTTCAGCCGTGCAAGGGTGCTTATCTGCGTTCCGTCGGGTATTACCGAGGTTGAGCGCAAGGCGGTGCACGATGCGGCGAGAAATGCAGGCGCAAAATATGCTTCGCTTATTCACGAGCCTTTAGCGGCGGCAATGGGTGCAGGACTGCCCATAACCGAGGCTGTGGGCAGTATGGTCGTCGATCTCGGCGGCGGAACTACAGAGGTTGCGGTTATTTCATACCGTGATATCGTCACAGCAAAATCCTCACGGGTGGCAGGCGACGATTTTGACGAGGCAATAATAGATTACATACGCAAAAAGCACAATATGCTTATAGGCGAGCGTACTGCTGAGGAGATAAAGATCAAAATCGGCTCTGCCTACGGCTACGACGGCGAAGGCGCTATGGACGTGCGCGGACGAAATCTTGTGGACGGATTGCCGAAAAATATCGAAATATCCTCCGAGGACGTTCGTGAGGCTCTCGCTGAACCGCTGGGACGTATACTGGAGACTATCCGTTCTACCCTTGAAAACACTCCGCCTGAGCTTTTGGCGGATATAGTGGACAACGGCATAATGCTCACAGGCGGCGGAGCACTGCTCAGGGGCATTGACAGGCTTATTTCCGAAGAGACAAAGATCCCCGTTCACATTGCGGTCGATCCTATGGACTGCGTTGCGATGGGAATGGGTTATTCCCTTGAAAAAGGCAATATATGAGGCATAGAAAATGAACAATTTCTTTAAAAGTACGACCTTTAAGGTGCTGCTTACGGTGGCTGTTATTCTCGCCGCCGCCGCGGTATTTTCCACGGTTTCAGTGGGCGGAACGTCACCCCTCACCAATGCGCTTGGGGTGGTAGCACAGCCTTTTCAAAATGCAGCTTCATACCTTTCGTCAAAGCTGGACGGCGTTACGGGCGGATTTATCTCGTCAAAGTCCTATCAGGACCGCATAGCCGAGCTTGAACAGCAGGTGGCAGAATATCAAAGCCAGCTTGTGGACTATGAAAAGACGAAAAAGCAGCTGGAGTCCTACGAGGAATTCCTTGATATAAGAGCACAGCATCCCGATTACACTTGGGTATATTCTACCGTTATAGGTCGTGACTCCGCCGATGTTTTCGGTTCGTTTACCATAAATCGCGGCTCCGAACACGGCATAAAGGTCAACGATGCGGTCATATACAGTGAATATCTTGTAGGCGTTGTGACTGAGGTCAATCCCACATCGGCAGTTGTGCGTTCAATATGCGACCCAACGGTTGGTGCGGCGGCTTATGAGATAAGAACCGGCGAATTAGGGTACATCTCGTCAACCACCGATATGTCCGTAAACGGCATATGCAGTCTTTCGGGACTTGCCCGTGATACGGCCATCTCAAAGGGCGGAATAATCTGTACTTCCGGTACGGGCGGACTTTTCCCGAGAGATCTTATAATCGGCACGGTGACCGACGTTCGCCAAAGCGACTCGGACCTTTCCGCCTATGCCGTTATTGACCCCGCGGTCAATTCAAAGGACATTCACGACTGCTTTGTCATAACCGCCTTCGAGGAAGAATAGCATTATGAGAATTCAGACAAAGGTCAAGCTGAAAAGATATTCGGTATATATTTTAATACTGCTGGCGGCGCATCTTTTGCAAAACACTTTTGCGATTTTTCCCTCGATAGCATCTGTAAAGCCTGTTCTTATTATCTCGGCGGCGGTATGCATAGCCATGTTTGAGGGCGAGCTTATCGGCGGAGCGGCAGGACTTTTGGCAGGCGCACTGTGGGACACTGTCACCGCATCGTCCGACGGCTATAATGCGCTGTTTTTGATGATCGCCTGCGCTCTTTGCGGAACGCTTTTGCGAATTTATATGCGAAATAATATCGTCACATACATTATAATGAACTTGAGTGTCACTCTGTTCTATTTTCTGACGTATATTCTGTTTTTTATAGCCGCGCAGGGCATCGGCGGCGCTTGGGCGCTGTTTTTGCGGTATTATCTGCCGATGACGGTGTATTCCGTGGTGCTCACACCTCTTTGGTATGTCCTTATCCGCGCAGTAAACAGAAAATTTGCATATGGATATACGGAGTATTAAAACCACTTCAGTCAGCGTGTAGAAAAAGTATATCTCGCTTGCTAAAATGAACAAAAGAGTAAATTTATGGGGAACCCCCGGCGAGGTTTTCTCACCGAAAAACAGTTCGCCGAACTGTTTTTCGCCCCTCCTGCGCTTTTATGAGGCAAAGAGTTTCGCAGTCTGCGGACTGCGACAAGGGCTCTGCCCTTGACCCCGCCGCCTTTTGTAAAAGGCGGGCGAAAACTTTAGCTATTTTGCTATAGTAAAATAGTTTATCGACAGACGGTTGCTTCCTCAAAGAGGGAGCGAAAAAGTTAAAAAGGTGGTGAAAATAAAAAGTGAAAAGCAAATACAGTTTTAAGCTAAGAGCTGCTGCGTTTATTGCGGCGATCGTTTTCATAATTTCATTTTTTATTGCCGACCTTTTCAGAATACAGGTAATAAAGGGCGAGGAATACTCGTCTAAAAAAATCTCGCTATCGTCAGTTACATCAAAAATCACCGCATTACGCGGCGAGATACTTGACAGCAACGGCAAGGCGCTTGCTTATAATGTTCCGTCAAATACAGTGTATTTAGACGCGTCATATTTTCCGCCTTCTTCTCAAAAAGAGGAGCGCAACAGAATAATGCTTTCGCTTATACATCTTTTTGA
This sequence comes from Oscillospiraceae bacterium, assembly GCA_022508805.1. GTDB lineage: Bacteria > Bacillota > Clostridia > Oscillospirales > Acutalibacteraceae > Fimenecus. The sequence continues at coordinate 39,123 of JAFLUM010000013.1, forward strand.
CGAATACGGCACGGAGTACAACTCCTCATTGCCAATTGAGCAAAGCGGTGACGGCTTTGTCTTTACCGAAAACAGCAACAGCGACAAAAATTACCTTTTTAAAAAGGATTATCTGAATTTAAACAGCTATGCTACGGCACAAAACTGCTTTGATGCGCTGAAAGAATACTATTTGCTTGAGGAGTTACCGGTTGACGAGGCTTTAAAGGTCGCAGGCGTGTTCTTCTTAATGACAAAGGGCGATTTTTCCACCGCAAACCCCTTTGTTTTTGCCGAAAACGTTCCCGACGAGCTTGTGCTCATATTAAAGGAGCAAAGCAGAGATTTCAGCGGAGTTGAGACTCGTATAGACACCGACCGCACTTATTATGACGGTACGATTGCTCCGCATATAATCGGCTTTTACGACTATATCAACGCGGACGAATACAGCGCGGTGACCGAGGAATACCGCGAAAAGCTCAAGGACGAGACCCTTACTGACGAGGAAAAAACTCAGCTTTATTTGCGGTCATACGGAATGACAGACAAAATCGGCAAATTCGGGATTGAAAGCGCAATGGAGAACGAACTTCGCGGTACGGCGGGAGTATCCACAACCGTCACTAACGCCGACGGAACGAAAAACACGGAAATCACACAAAATCCCGTCAACGGCAACAACGTTATTTTGACAATAAACGCGGATTTTCAAAAGCAGGTGCAGGAAATACTTCATACCCGCATCGAAAGCACTAAGGATTCAAAAAATGTTGCAGCGGCAGGCAGTATCGTTGTTATGGACGTCAACGATTTTTCCGTGCTGGCGGCCGCCACATATCCGTCCTATGACCTTTCCACATACAAAAAGAATTTTGCCGCTCTCAGTGCTGACGAAGACGCTCCCCTGTGGAACAGAGCGCTGAGAAGTGCTTACGCCCCCGGTTCAACGGCAAAGCCTGCTGTTTCCATAGCGGGTCTTGAGGAGGGCATTATAACTGCCGACACAAAAATAACTTGTAACATTCTCTATACTTACTTTTCCGACAGACCCTTTATCTGTCAAAACGTGGGTCGCCACGCGTTTAGAGGTATAACGGTGGATGAGGCTCTGCGTTATTCCTGCAACACCTACTTCTATGAGGTGGGCAGACAGCTGGGCATCAACAAATTAGGCGAATATTTTTCAATGTTTGGATTAGGTCAAAAAACGGGCGTTGAGATTTCGGAAGAGGCAGGAATGGTAGCAGGTCCCGAGGAACGCCAAGCGGCAGGCGGAGTATGGTATCCCGGCGATACCGTTCAGGCGGCCATAGGTCAGTCCGACAACCTGTTTACGCCCATTCAGCTTGCGGCGTACGTTTCGACCCTTGCCAACGGCGGAACACGGTATAAGGCTCATTTCGTAAAGAGCATAAAATCCGCCGATTACTCCGAAACCCTTTTTGAAGCAGAGCCCGTCGTGCTTGACAGGCTTAACATTTCACCCTCGTCCCTGGCAGTCGTAAAAAAAGGTATGATCGCCATGGCAAATTCACAGCCGGCATTTAATGGAACGGATTTCCAAATAGCCGCAAAAACCGGTACCGCCGAGTTTCGAAAGCGTGTTAACGGTGAGGTTGTGAAGCTGACAAACGGATTTATGATTTCCTACGCCCCGGCAGAAAATCCGCAGATAGCCGTAGTTATCGCGGTAGAAAATATCACCAGCTCCGGTATGGCAACCTATGTAAGAGAGGTCTATGAGGCATATTTTAACGGCGGTACAGACATAACCGCCTCCCAACCCGGTGGCACGGTGCTTAGATAAACACATTTAAATTCAGACTGAATATATTACGCAACCCGCTCTGTATTTATATACAAAGCGGGTTAAAAATTACCATTGTCTCCCTCTGATGGGGGCTCAATATTTATCTGCCATTTTTTGAATTTCTGCTTTAATTCCCCCACGGAACCACGGAGGAGAAATCACATCAAGCCCGCCCCTTTGCGAAAGGATCCGGCGCTTAACGCCCTTGATGTAGATTCCCGCTTCAACGATTGTATGATCGTATTCTTCTAAAAGCGGATAAAGCTAAGCGATATCGGCACAAAATGATTTCGTTAAAAATTCATAGAAATTTCGTGAGCGTTGATAAATATAGGTCTTAGGGCAATATGTGCCAAGAAATTCGAGCACAAAAAAGACTCTATACACCCTTTCATTCAGACTCACATAGCTTTAAGTTTTTGCAGACAAGATAAGCAAATATGATGCTCGTTCGTATCCTTTTTCCTCGAAACGAAAAGCTCATCTTGCCCGATTAGGTCTTTTAAAATAAAGTGATTATTTCCTGTATAAAACCTTACAATATCTTTGTCAGAACCGCAATACGGGCATTTTACAACAGCCTTTTCAATTACGATTTTGTCGTCTTCCATATATACGGTTACTAAATCTTCTTCTCGGAGTCCCCACGCTTTCCTAATTTCAGCGGGGAGAACAAGCCTGCCGTTGGAATCCGTATGTGTTGTTTTAAACTTTCTCATTATGCACACCTACCCACTAAGCGATAAAAAATAACAGGCTCTTAAAGTTGCCTTTAAGAGCCATTATACTTGTCCTGTTGGACAAGGAGTGGGTAAGTAATTAAAAATATAAAAATGAAAAGATTATTGATAACGCCGCGACAAAAAGAGAAACACCGGCAATAATTGATGAGATCGATACTCTCGTTTTTAGTTTTTCATCAGCAGCTTTCATTTCTAAGATTTCTTTTTCAAGCCGTTCAACTAAAGCCATCAATTGTTCTTCCAGATTATCTACATCGTCCTGAAGCTCGTAGACATCCTCTTCAATTTCATCGATGTTTTCATCGTGTTCCTGAATTATTTTATCCTGTCTTTGATCGTTTTCCTGGAGTTCGTCGACGTCCTCTTCAATTTCATCAATGTTTTCTTCGTGTTCTTGTATTTTTTTATCCTGTCTTTGGTCGTTTTCTTGAAGCTCGTCGACATCCTCTTCAATTTCATCGATGTTTTCATCGTGTTCCTGAATTTTTATATCCTGTCTTTGGTCGTTTTCCTGAAGCTCGTCAACGTCCTCTTCAATTTCATCAATGTTTTCATCGTGCTCTTGTATTTTTATATCCTGTCTTTGATCATTTTCCTGAAGCTCATCAACGTCTTCTTCGATTTCATCGATGTTTTCATCATGCTCTTGAATTATTTTATCTTGTCTTTGGTCGTTCTTTTGAATTTCACCGAAATCTTCCGATATTTTTAAATACCTCTCAATAAAATCTTTTTCCAAAGAATCTATTGTTTCTTGCATTTTTTCAGCATCTTCATTGGCTTTTTTTGCCTGTTCCACTGCGCTGTCAATATAATTCTCTATAAGGGCAAAGTGTTTGTTAACTCTTTCTTTATATTTTTTGTTTTCGTCTTCTGAAGCATCCTTTAAATCCTTTATGCGTTGTCGATTGTTGCGGACGGCAGAGCTTATTTCTCCCAAAGCATTCGAGTCCATTCCGACTACGAAAACAACAGCGTTGACGCAAGCGATAATTGTTGCGGTGACATTATTTTGACCAGTCATAATGGTGCCGATTTCTTTTATATTATTATGGAACATCCTTTTTATAAAAGATTGATCTTGTAAGGCTGTTATATTTTTCTCAATAGTCTTTAAATTCTCTTCTTGTTCTGTTATAGATTCGCAAAGCACATTGATAGTTTCTACCGCACCGATGTTTAATTCTTTCCTTTCGGCAGGACTCATTTGAAGAATTTCTTGAATAGTTAATTCATTAGTCATTTTAATCACCGTTTATCCTTTTATTTTTTCAAGAAGTCGTTGTTCCCAATCATCCTCTTCGTCATCATTTATTGTCACTACGTCGTTATCCATGTCCATTTGCGCTATATCTGCCATATCTTTGTCTATTTGACGGCGTGTTTCAAAACTGTTTTGAACAAGACTTAATGTGTCAATTGAAAGGTCGCCAGCAGCCGCCGTATTTAGAGCAACGCCTGCATGAGCAGCTGTCAAAGCAGCATTGGTTTCATTAACTCTTTTAATAAATTTATTAACAAAATAGAAAACTACGACGGAAATCAGCCCTGTCAATAAACCGACAATAACATTTGCAAGACTTTCGCTTATATCGCTTAGAGGCGGAATTGTTTTCAACTGTGTGACAAGAGATTGCACAAGAACTATTCCAAGGGTAGCTAATATTGCATCAAAAACGACCTGAGAAGCGGCAACAAGTCTCGTTTCAAAGGGAACGTTTTTATCAGCCATAATTTTGATAGCCCGAACAAATGAATTTATATTTTCACGGATCATTGTTACAACTTTAGCAGCAGTCGTGAAGAAGCAATTAACTACATATGTAAAAAGTGTGGACAAAAATCCTGCTCCCGCACTTGCTCCAAGGGTTTTCATTATTTCCTTGAATTTGTCGGCATTCAGATTTTTTTCTTTGAATTGCCCCATTCTTTCTTTAAGCAGGCGTTTTAAATCTGAAAGGAACTTTTTAAAGTCTTCATCTTTGTCTGATTTGTAAGTCTTTATTGTATCGGTTATTACATCTACAAGGAATCCCGCCATTTCGCTTAAAAGTAACCCAATAGCAGCACGCAAAGCGTTTTTGCCTGCATCCTTAGCACCCTGTTTTGCCAGTGCAGACGCGTGGTATTTTATTACTCTTGATGTAGGCGGGCGATGATCTTCCACAGCTTGTTGCGCTTTTTCTTTGGCTTCAGCCATTAAATCATCTTTCATTCCGTATTTTTCTTTATTTGTCTGTTTCCCGTCACTGGAGGTTTTATTGGCAAAGTCGTCAAGATCTTGATCGCTTTTGCTCTTGTTCAGTGATTGATCGGTGACAGCGTGATTTCTGCTGTCAGCGCCGACTGCCGCCCGTTCTTCTTTGCTGAGCATATATCCGTAATCTTTATGGATTTCATGACGAGAAATGACGTGATCGACATTGACATCGTTAGGCTCAAGTGTTTTGCCTGTATATGCATCGATAATAGGCCCGTTTCCGCTTTTTGCCTCCTTTACTTTCTTTTTATATTCAGCACGGCAATATTCATCACCGTCATATTGTTCTTCTTTTTTTGAAAAAATCCCTTGACTTGCATTATGCTGAGTAGTAACGTTTCCGCCGAGACGATCGTTAAATAAAGCGGGACTGATGCCGAAAGGACCTAAGACGGCATTTATAATAACGTTGCAGCACTGTTTTGACAGTTCGTTAACATCCGTGCCGTTACTGTTGTTGCAAAAATCGTCTATAATATCTTTATATCGGTCTAACTGAGCTTTTGACTTTTCTCTAAAGTAAACGCCGTTCAAAGCTTTGTTAAAATCTTCAAAATCAATGCTTTCATAAGCCTCAGCATCATTGATATCCAAAATCACATTTTTGGTTTCCGGCATTTTTCATTCTCCTTTATATAATAATTTGTAATTATTTGCCATTTTTTGGATTTCAGCCTTGATTTCTTCACGGAACCACTCCGGTGAAAGCACCTCAAGCCCGTCTTTTTGTGAAAGCATCCAGCGTTTAACGCCCTCGCTGTAAATTTCCGCTTCAACGATTGCATAATCCTTATTCTTTTCAATGACTTTAGACGTGGGCAGTCTGTCGAGAGCCGCTTCAAGACTGTTGCCGTTGAACTTAAATCGAACGGTGGAAAGCTTTCCCGGATACATAAACTGTATCCTGTTCTTGTACTCGCCTTCTTTGAACTGCCTTGAATATGGAATACTGAATTTTTGACCCGTGGGAGCTATATTTTCGATTCGGTCAATACGGAAATTCTTCGGATACTCGTTTGTACTGTTGCAGTCGATTGCCGCAAGATAAAAATAATATTCGGAAAACATTATCGCAACGGGATTTACGGTTCTTTGTGAAACGGATAGATCCTGCTTTGTATATGTAAAGGTGATTTGCCGACAATTACTTATGTATTCGGTAAGCTGCCAAATGTGCTTGACAATATCTTTGCCGTGGAGGGGCTGAACGTATGAATACAGGTCGCTTTTGAGAAATTCCTTAATTTTATGAGCCATATCGGGTGACGCCTGTGACAACAGCTTATGCACAAGCGTTTCCGCTTCATCTTTACTGAAAGCCCGACTTTCAAGCAGAATTTTTGATATGGCAAGAATTTCGTCAGGGGAGAACCATTCCCGTTCGGCTTTCACAAGGCGGTAACAGTTTTTCGCCCGATCATATTCAATAAATGAATCGGCATCGTAAAAATCTTTTTCGGAAATATAGACTCTCAGCGCCTCAATGTCTCTCTGTATGCTTTTCGGACTTACACCGAATTCGTCGGCAAGAGCACTTTTGTTTATTTCTCCACCCTTTAAAAGCCGTTCGTATATGGTAAGCAGACGAAAGCCCTTTTTCTCGTTAGCATCAAAATTTGCAGTCATATTTTCATTCCTTTCAACCGATCAACCAAAGTATAACACAGCAAATGGACAAAATATGAGCATCTAATAACAATGATATTTCTGTTTTCTACATATTACCACAAAAAAACGCTTTTGTCATCAAATTTGAATGTTTTTCAGTTATAATTACGGGCATAAAAAAGACTCTATCCGAAGATAGAGTCTTGGTGCGAGAGACGGGACTTGAACCCGTACGGGATTACCACACGCCCCTCAAACGTGCGCGTCTGCCGATTCCGCCACTCTCGCA
>JAFLUM010000014.1 GCA_022508805.1 Oscillospiraceae bacterium
AACTACCGTGTTCGGGATGGGAACGGGTGGACCCTCATCGTAATAAACACCGACTGCACGAAACAATGTATCTCGTGAATGTGTTAGATATTTTATCACTTACTTTTTCATTTTGCAAGTGTTTTTTTCAAAAAAATTCAAATTTTATTAACTTTTAACATTTTGACCAATTTTTTACGCCTTGAAAGGTGGTATTCAGGCAAAATATACATAAAGCAAAGTGAAAATGTGCATTTTCGACAAAAATGTATAAATTAAGCAGGTTTTAAATACGCTCCCTCAAAGAGGGAGCGTAGATAGCCTTTTAGTTCCTGCAAAAGGTTGTTACCCCTCTTTTGCCGTGTTGAGCACCACGTACTCATAACCCTGATTTGGGTCGATCGCGATATAAACCGCTGTGGTATTGTCGATAAACGCTAAATTTGAATGTGCCGAATAGTTTTTATCAACATATTTATTGTACTCACCCGTCTCAAGATCGAATATGTGTACCTGATAATCGATCATACTGTTTACCGTGCCCAAGACTACAAGATATCTGCCGTCGGGGCTTACTTGCATAAGCTCAGGGCTCATTATGAAGCCGATGAGCGTTTTTTCTTCACCTGTTTTAAGGTTATAGAGCTTACCTTCATTTTTATTCAGAATATATTCACCGGAATTGAGATAGGACGAGCCCATTGTGCCGTAAAACGAGTGAACAAGCTCCTCTTTATCTCCTGTTTTGCGCATAACGTCAAAGCCCAGCTCGGTGCGCTTCATATATATGACCGCGTCGCCGTCCGTCAAAAGGAATTTGCCGTAAATGTCGCTTGCAAACAGTGTTTCTTTCGTGCCGTTTTTAACAAATATATCCTGCTGTCCGGTGCCTGACGGGTATTCTCTTGCGGTTATAAACGGAATATTTGACACGGTGGAGCTGTAGCCTTCTCTATTGAGTATGCAGAAATCCGACACTCCGGCGCCGTTCATATCCATATTGCGGTTGACTACGCTCAAGAAGCGTGATGTTTCTCCGCTGTCAAGATCTACCGTAAAGCTTTCAGTCCAAAGTATGTCGCCCTGAGTGATGGCATTGGAGCTTGTGGACACAAGCAGCAAAGCCTTTCGGTTGGATTTATAGGCATTCGGCAGATTTACCAGCTTGAACACCACTCTGTCATAGAACATAATGTCGGGATGTTGGTCGGAGCGGAAAAGCCCTATGCCGAATATCCTGTCGCCCAGCTCAACATATTCTATTGTCACAGGCAAAGTCGCATTGTCAAGGGCAACATTCACGTTGATGGAGTTTGTAGCGCTGACCGCAACCATTTTTTCGTTGCGGTATTGATAGTATCTGAGCTCGTAGCCTGATGAAAATCCGTAAAACACATCGGGAATGTCGCTTTGAATAAGATTTACCATTACGCCGTTGCGGGCAATTTGAATATTTGCAAGTCTGTCCTCTTGTGTAGACGGTTCGGGAATATCGGCAGGATCGTCGCGCTCTATAATATACTTATATCCCACGAAAACGGATACCAACGCTACCGCCAAAACTGCAATGAATATGGTGAGATAATCCTTAGCCTTCATCGGTTCTTTCGGCTTTTTTTCTTTGGGCGCTTTGGGTGCCTTTTCTTTCTTTTCCTTAGGAGCTTTGGGCGCCTTTTCCTTCTTTTCCTTTGGTGCCTTCGGCGGTTTTTCTTTTTTCTCTTTGGGCTGTTTAACCTTTTTTTCTTTTTTCGTATCTTTTTTGCCGCTGTCGTTATTAAATGAAAAGACGATTTCTTCCTCTCGGTCTGAAAGTCTTGTGACATTTTCAGCTACAGCATTTTCGCCGCCGTCGGAATATACGTCTTGTATTTCATCTTCCATGAACAATTCCTCGGCGGGAATGCCGTCGGTCACGGTTTCGTCTGCGTTTTCAATAATGCCGTCGGCAATTTTGAAAACCTCCGCTGAAACGCTATCGTCAATAACTTCTGCCGCTTTCTCTGCGATTTCATCATTATTAAGAGTTTGGGGAACTTCCTCAAAGATTTCTTTCTTACCGCGTTTTTTCTCTTTAACCTTTTTTTCTTTCGGTGCTTTTTCCTTTTTAGGCTTTTTATCCTTAGGAGGTTTTTCTTCTTTGATTTTTTTCTCTTTCGGAGGCTTTTCTGCTTTCGGCTGTTTTTCCTTTTTAGGTTTCGGAGCCTTAGTCACCTTTATTTTTTCTTTTTTAGGCTTTTTTTCTTTGGGAGCTTTTTCTTTTTTATTTTCAGCAGACTGTTTTTCCGCCGTTTCTTTGACCTCGGCGGCTTCACCGCTATCTATTTTCTGATATTTTTTATTAAGAGAATTATTACCGTCCATAAAAACACCTCTCGGCTATATATTATACATTTTTTGCAGTCTCTTTGCAATAATCATTTTAATATTAGAAAAAAGCCCTTCTCATAAGAGAAAGGCTCAAATAATAAAAATTTACTCCGCTATTTTTTTGATTATATCCTGGAACTGCTTTTCCTCGCAAAGCTCTATTGCGCCCTTGTCCACAAGCGCCGCATTTGCAGGATTTATGGGCAATTTGGCAAGCACGGGAAGCTCCAGTTCTTTCGCTACCTCTTCGATTTTACTCTCGCCGAAAATATTATGCTTTTTACCGCAGTCGGGGCACTCAAAATAGCTCATATTTTCAACAAGGCCTAATATGGGCACATTCATCATTTTTGCCATATTCACGGCTTTTTTAACTATAAGCGTGACAAGGTCCTGCGGTGTAGTCACAATGATTATGCCGTCAACAGGCAGTGACTGGAACACGGTCAGCGGTACGTCGCCTGTTCCGGGGGGCATATCCACGAACATAAAATCCACGTCGCCCCAAATTACCTCCTGCCAAAACTGATTGATAACGCCCGAGATAACGGGACCGCGCCAAACAACAGGCTGATCCTCTTTTTCAAGGAGCAGATTAACGCTCATTATTCTTGTTCCCAGCTTTGAAAGCATTGGATAAATACCCTCGTTGCTGCCTTCGGCGCTGCCGTGAAGCCCGAAAGCTTTTGGGATAGACGGTCCTGTGATATCAGCATCGAGTATGGCGGTCTGATATCCCATAGTCTGTGCCGTCACCGCAAGCATAGACGTAACAAGGCTTTTGCCTACGCCGCCCTTGCCGCTTACAACGCCTATAACCTTTTTAACACTGCTCAAATCGTTGAGCGGCACACGCATATCTCTGCTCTCACAGCTTTGTGAACAGCTACCGCAATTTCCGCCGCATTCACTCATATTGATTACCTCTTTTCATATTGTTAGTTAGTTTTTATCTATTTTACTTTCCAACACAGAATTGTGCGAAAATTTCATTTACTACAAGCTCGGTGGCTTTTTCTCCCGTTAAGACCATCAGGCTTTCCACTGCCGAATCAAGGCACACCGTGACAGCATCCAGAGTCAGACCCATATCCACAGCATTTCGTGCATCATTTAGTGCATCGCAAGCCTTTCGGCAGCAATCCCTTTGCCGTTCATTGATAACTGCCGCAGCAGACGTGTCAAAATCTGAAGTACCGAGTAGCTTTTCCACCGCCGACGATAGATCATCCTTACCCTCGCCTGTTTTGGCTGAGATAAAAACTGTCTGCGGAAAATTTTCTTCGATTTCATTGCTTAGATATTTTTTATCTAAGTCGGTTTTGTTTATGATTCCTATGGCTTTTTTGCCTTTGCAAAGCTCTATCAGACGGTGGTCCTCATCCGATAAGGGTCTTGACGCGTCAAAAACTGCCAGTACAAGTGAAGCATCTTCAAGTTTTTTAACAGCTCTTTCAACTCCGATGCTCTCTACCGTATCCTCCGTCTCACGAACACCCGCCGTATCCGAAAGCCTTAATGTGATGCCGCCCAAATTCACGGTATCCTCTACTATATCCCGTGTTGTGCCTGCAATTTCGGTGACGATGGACTTTTCAGTTCCCGATAGCAGGTTCATAAGCGTGGATTTTCCCACATTGGGACAGCCCACTATAGCGGTGTCGACACCCTCCATAATAATCTGCCCTTTATCGAAGTCATTTATCAGCTTTTCTAAATTTTTTATGCTCTCGTCAATATGCTCTTTGAGCCTTGGCGGCGAAATATCCTCGATTTCCTCGTACGGGTAATCCACCCACGCGGACAAAAGCGCCATATCGTAAAGGAGCTTATCGGTAATTTTTTTGATTTCCGCAAAAAGTCTGCCCGAAAGCACGCCCAAGGCAATTTTTTCCGCCCTTTCGCCTTGGGCGGAAATCAAATTCATAACCGATTCTGCGCTTGTGAGATCCATTTTGCCGTTGAGAAAGGCTCTTTTTGTGAATTCTCCCGCCTCGGCAGGTACTGCGCCCGCTTTCAGCGCGGCTTTGAGCACGCGGTCGGTAACGTACAGTCCGCCGTGGCACGAAAGCTCCACAACATCCTCGCCCGTATAGCTTTTCGGCGCTTTGAAAACGAGAGCTACAACGGTGTCTATATCTCCGCCGCCGTCGACAGCATTGCCGTAAAGGGCGGTATATCCGGGTATTTCGCAAAGCCTTTTACCGCTCAGCGACGAAAATATTCTGTCCCCGACCTCGACGGCATTTTCGCCCGATATACGGACTATTCCGATGCCGCCGGGGGCACGTCCCGTTGAAATTGCCGCAATGGTACTCACTTTTCATCCCCCGATTTATCCGCTCTCAGCTTTTTAAAAAACGCGGTTAGAATTTCGGAGCATTCTTCCTTTTCCACGCCGCCCTCGTAAAGAGGCTTGTGGGTAAAATTCATATCAAAAAGGCGAGCAGCCGAAACGACTGCTCCGTTTTTTTCATCATATGCGCCGAAATACACCTTTTTTATTCTCGAATTTATAATTGCGCCTGCGCACATGGGACACGGCTCAAGGGTAACGTACATATCGCATTTCCAAAGCCGCCAGCCGCCCAAATTTTTACAGGCATCGTCTATCGCTTGAATTTCCGCGTGGTGCAGGGCATTTTTACCCGTTTCACGGCGGTTTCTTCCCTCGCCGACCACTTTTCCGTCACAAACTACCACGGCGCCCACAGGGACTTCACCCTCTTCGGCGGAAAGCTTTGCCAGAGAAATGGCGCGAGCCATAAAAATATTCGTTTCCATATTAACTTGCATTGGAGCTTATACTGGTTGCGGTAAGTATCAGCATTATAACGATCGCTATTATCATAGTCGGATTTATGAAAAGCGCCGATACCTTTTCACCGCTTTTCAGTGTGTTGACTCCCTTTGTAAGTGGGTGTTCATATCCCGATTTTCCGAATTTTATAACACTGAAAATTCCCAAAACAACAACAAAGCCAAGCATAGCATAAGTGACATTATTTGCCGCATCAATGCCGAAATTACCTTCTGTCGCCATAATAACGACCGAAAAAAGATTGTTGAGACAATGCAGAACTATTGAAGGCCACAAGCTGCCTGTCAACACGGCAACAAGTCCGAAATATATGCCTGCAACCATCGTGTACGGTATCTGAACCATATTGCCGTGAAGTATGGAAAATATCACGGCGGAAGATATTATGGCAAATGTATCGCCGTATCTTCTGAGTGGCTGCATAACGATGCCGCGAATGGCAGTTTCCTCGATAAGGGCGGGGACTATTGCCATTGATATTACGGATACGATTGTACCGAAAACTCCCGTGACCTGCATATCCTCCATACCGCTTGTAAAGGTTATGCCTAAGTACTCCTGAACATAGAAGGAAATAATATTTATACCCATAGATGACAAAAGAACCACAGGCAGCATAAACATTACAAAATATATTGCCGCTTTTTTGTTATACGGTGTGCCGAAAGGCAGTATCCCCATAATTTTTTTCTTTTTTAATATAGAGTAAGCCAAAAAGAACGGTCCGCCGAGAAACAGTATTGATGCTATTATATCATAACAGGACGAAAGAATATCGTCAGAATAAAGTTCATTTAATAAAGGAAAATGATCAGATAATACCACAATAGCGAATGAAATGACAGTGGCAATAATAATATACAAAATAATTGCCATACCAAAAAGGTTTCCTGCTGAACGCAGTATTTTTTTATCATTCTTTTTTCGTAAAGGATCAATAAAAGGTCCGCCGGGAGGAGCCCATCCGTTCGGCATATTTTGCCCGTAACCGAAGCCCTGCTGACCCCAGCCGCCAAACTGACTGTTGCCGTTGACGAACTGACCGCCCCTGTTAAAATTATTATCCATAATGATTTCACCTCAATCCACGGTAATCGGTAGGTGATCAATGATCAAATGTGCCTGCTGTTACCTTTTTGTAACGTATCCGCCCATAACGGAAATAGCGGTTTTTCTGTTTTCCTCAAGCTTTATATTCGTTGTGCCGTAAAGCTCTTTTTGAAGATTCTGTGCCGCAAGAGGGTAGTCAACTACCCAAATCCACGCAGAGCCTCTATAACCGTAACGCGCATCCTCGGTAGGCATTGTTATTTCAGTTATCTTGTATCCCGCCCAGCCGTTTGCTACCGCCTGAGTCGCATAGTTGAGTATTTCTCTCTTGCTGATATTCGTTCTCACGTTGGCAAGTATAACGTCGGCAACATCGTTAATCTCAGTAAGGCTTGCTGACTTACACTTATTAATAATCGCATCAATGACCTGACGCTGACGCTTAACACGGCTGACATCACCGTCTGCGTCCGTTTTTCTTACACGGCTGAAGGCAAGAGCCTGTTTGCCGTCAAGAAGCACGTTTTCTCCCGAGGCAATTTCGTTTATGTCTTTAAAATCCTTGCTTTTATTAAGATGATTGGCAACATAAGCAGGTACGTCCACTCTTACGCCGCCGAGAACGTCGATCACTTGCGTAAAGGAGTCGAAATCCACGAGAGCATAGCCGTCTATCTCTATTTTATAGTCATTCTCGATGGTCTCACAAAGATATGCAGGTCCGCCGTTCATACAAGCCGCGTTCAGCTTTGCATAACGGTCAAAGCCGTCCATATAAGTGTAGCTGTCACGCATAAAGGATGCAAGCTTTATGGTTTTACCTTTTTTGTCGATAGAAACGAGCATCATTACGTCTGTGTTACCCTTTTCCGTTATATCGGCACGCTTAGGATCCTCTGCCGAAGCATCACTGCCTATGAGCAATACGTTTATAATGTTTTTGCTGCTCATTTTTTCGCCGCCGTTAGTTGCCCAGTTTTTAAGAATATCCTTGAAATCGCTTCCGCCCGCGTCGTCAATTTGCGCAAAATCAAGTTTATCGTCATCAACGTCAACGAATTCCTGCGTGGGGTCGATAGTCGTTTGCCCTTTGTCGTCATAATCGATTAGACCCAGCTTATCGGATACAAACTTGCCCACAAAGGCAGAGATGAAGATAAGCAACGCAAGTATAATTAAAAGAATAATTATCAAGGTCTTTTTCTTCTTTTTCTTTTCAGGCTCTTTGCCGTCAAAAGTAATTACTTCGTCCTTATTTTCTTTGTTCATAATATATCTTTCCTTTCACACAAGAAAAATATTGTTTAAGATGTTAATTGGAGCTTTTTATTCCTCAACCGTTTCCTCGGTGTCAGGTTCAGTCACTGTATCCTCGTCATGCTGTGCCAGAGAGATGGTCGCGACCTTTTCTCCGTCCTTGACCTTCATAAGAATAACGCCCTTTGACGGTCTGTTACATTCCCTGACCTGCTCGGCTGGAAGTCTTATGATTATTCCGTCTGAGGATATCATTATTATGTCCTGATCGTCTTCGACAGTCTCAATAGCACACACATCGCCGTACTGCTCGGTATGGTAATTGATAAGACCCTTACCTCCGCGTGACTGGACACGGTAATTTGAAACGTCGCTGCGTCTGCCGTAGCCCTTTTCGCTTACCGTTAACACCTTGCCGCTGCCGAGAACTATCATTCCCACGACCTCGTCACCCTCGCCGAGAGATATGGCACGAACGCCTCTTGCGGTTCTGCCGATGGAACGCGCGTCCGCCTCTTCAAAGCAGATGCTCATACCTTTTTTAGTACCGACCATAAGTTTTTGTTCGCCATCGGTGAGCTTGACCCATCTCAGCTCGTCGCCCTCGTCAAGGTTTATGGCAATTATGCCGCTTTTTCTTATGTTTTTATATGCGTCAAGAGCCGTTCTCTTGATAACGCCGTTTTTGGTCGCCATGCAAAGATAATATTTATCGTCACCGAAATCGGGAACTCTAAGCATAGCCGTGACTTTTTCATCTGCCGTTATGGGAAGAATGTTTACTATGTTCATACCCTTGCCGGTTCTGCCGCCCTCGGGAATTTCATAACCCTTGAGACGGTACATTTTACCCTCGGAGGTAAAGAACATAATGTAATCGTGTGAGGAGCAGATGAACATATCCTCTGCCGCATCCTCTTCACGGCGGTTCATACCCTTTATGCCCTTGCCGCCGCGGCGCTGGACGGAGTATGTATCAACAGGCTGACGTTTGATGTATCCCATCTTCGTAAGAGTGTAAACGCAATCCTCCTCGGGGATAAGATCCTCAATATCCACCTCACCGCTGACGCTGGCGATCTCAGTCATTCTGTCGTCACCGAATTTTTGACCGATTGCCGAAAGCTCCGTTTTAACAATTTCCTTTATTCTTGTTTCGGAACCGAGAATTTCAAGATATTCGCTGATTTTCTTTAACAGCTCATCTCTCTCATTGATTATCTTGTTGATTTCAAGACCTGCAAGCTGACCCAACTGGAAATTGACGATAGCCGTAGCCTGAGGATCGTCAAAATCGAATTTGTCCATAATAGCCTGTTTTGCTTCGGGCTTACCGCCCTTGCAGGAGCGTATGGTTGCGATGATTTCATCCACAATATCAATTGCTCTTGCTAATCCCTCAAGTATATGCTCTCTTGCCTGAGCTTTTTTAAGATCAAACTGAGTTCTTCTTGTTATTATTTCACATTGATACTCAATATATTTTTCGATTATCTGTTTAAGCGTGAGAATTTTCGGCTCG
The DNA here is from genome assembly GCA_022508805.1 of Oscillospiraceae bacterium. Classification (GTDB taxonomy): domain Bacteria; phylum Bacillota; class Clostridia; order Oscillospirales; family Acutalibacteraceae; genus Fimenecus. The sequence goes on from JAFLUM010000014.1 coordinate 8,997, forward strand.
CCGTCCACTAACGCCAACTGAATTATGCCGTAGGAGATCTGCAATTGAGTCATCTGATAAAGCTGATTAAGGATAACCTGCGGATTTGCATCACGCTTTAAATCAATGACTATTCTTATTCCGCCGCCACGCTTTGATGAATAGTCGTTAATGTCGGACATACCTTCGATTTTTTTATCTTTATGCAGGTCTGCCATTGATTCAATAAGACGTGACTTATTAACTTGATAGGGAAGCTCGGTAATTATGATCTGGAATCTGCCGTTTCTCTCGTTTTCGACAATTTCAGCTCTGCCTCTGAGGGTAATTTTTCCTCTGCCCGTAGCATAAGCCGCACGGATACCCGCTTTACCCATAATAATGCCCTGCGTTGGGAAATCAGGTCCCTTTATATGCTCCATTATGTCTTCAAGAGAAGCATCGGGATTGTCGATAACACAGCAGATGCCGTCAATGACCTCTTTCATATTATGAGGAGGAATGTTTGTCGCCATACCGACGGCAATACCCGTTGAGCCGTTAACGAGCAGATTGGGATATCTTGACGGCAAGACCGTAGGCTCTTTAAGTCTGTCGTCATAGTTGGTGGTAAAATCTACCGTGTCCTTGTCAATGTTTGTGAGCATTTCAAGGGCAATTTTACTCATTCTTGACTCAGTATAACGGTATGCGGCAGGGGGGTCACCGTCTATTGAACCGAAGTTGCCGTGACCGTCAACGAGAGTATATCTCATAGAAAAGGTCTGCGCCAAGCGGACCATAGCGTCGTAAACGGATGCGTCGCCGTGGGGGTGATATCTACCCAGAACCGAACCTACCGTGTCGGCACATTTACGGTGTGCCTTATCGGGATAAAGCCCGTTTTCATACATAGTATAAAGTATTCTTCTGTGAACAGGCTTTAATCCGTCGCGTACGTCGGGTAGCGCACGGGAGGTTATTACCGACATTGAGTAATCAAGGAAAGATTTTCTCATTTCCTTATTTATCTCAACGTTTATAATATTCTGTTCTTCCAGCGGAACGTAAGCCGTGTCCTGATGATGTTGGCTGTTTTTGTCCATTAAATTTACCTCTTATTTAAATATCAAGATTTTGAACGTATTTTGCGTTTTTCTCAATAAATTCACGGCGCGGCTCAACCTTATCACCCATAAGTATGGAGAAGGTCTCGTCTGCCTCCATCGCATCTTCTAAAGTTACCCTGAGCATAGTTCTTGTCGCCGGATCCATTGTGGTCTCCCAAAGCTGCTCGGGATCCATTTCACCGAGACCCTTGTACCGCTGAATGTCACAGCTGCCGCCCATTTCTTCAATATACTTATCTCTCTCTTCGTCGGAAAAAGCGTATTCGTGGCGTTTGCCCTTGCTGAGCTTAAACAGCGGGGGCTGGGCTATATAAATAAATCCTTCGTCAATGAGCGGACGCATATATCTGAAAAAGAAGGTTAGCAAAAGGGTTCTGATGTGCTGACCGTCAACGTCGGCATCCGCCATTATTACGATTTTATGGTATCTTAATTTATTTATATCAAAATCCTGATCGATTCCCGTGCCCAGAGCAGTTACAACGGGTGTGAGCTTGTCGTTGCCGATAACCTTGTCGATCCTCGCCTTTTCCACGTTGAGCATCTTGCCCCAAAGAGGAAGTATGGCTTGAGTTCGGTTGTCACGACCCTCTTTTGCGCTGCCGCCTGCACTGTCTCCCTCGACGATAAAGATTTCGGTGAATTCAGGATTTTTCTCAATACAGTCGGCAAGCTTCCCGGGCAGTGAATTGCCTTCAAGAGCCGATTTTCTTCTTGCGCTGTCACGGGCTTTTCTCGCCGCCTCGCGCGCACGGGATGCATCAAGAGCCTTTGAGAAAATCGCTTTTGCTACGGCAGGATTTTCCTCAAAATACGTCATCATTTTATCGTAAATCATTTTTGACACGATAGTCTGCATTTCCGTATTGCCCAGCTTGCCCTTAGTCTGTCCCTCAAACTGTGCTTCCGTCAGCTTTACGCTGATGACCGCCGTAAGTCCCTCGCGCACGTCGTCACCCGAAAGGTTTTTATCGTTATCTTTGAGTAACTTGAATTTTCTGCCGTATTCGTTGAAAACTCTCGTAAGCGCTGTTTTAAAGCCGTTTTCGTGAGTTCCGCCGTCAATGGTACGGACATTGTTTGCAAAGCTTAAAATTATTTCGTTGTATCCGTCGTTATAAGAGATAGCCACCTCGGCGCTTCTGTCTCCGTTGACAACGGAAAAATGCATAATATCCTCGGTGAGCGGTGTAAGTCCGCGGCTTGTGTTGATATAATCTACAAAGCTCTTTATTCCGCCCTCATAGCAGTATTTTTCGGTGACAATATTTTCTTCGTCACGCCTGTCGGTAAGAGTTATGGCTATGCCCGCGTTCAAAAATGCCTGTTCACGAAGCCTTCTCTGTAAAACCTCAAACTCATATACCGTTGTCTCCGTAAAAATTTCGGGGTCGGCTTTGAATTTGATAAATGTTCCTGTTTCATCGGTGTCGTCGACAATCTCAAGCTCAGAGGCAATTTTTCCCCGTTCAAAGCTTTGACGGTGAACGTGTCCGTTCTGACTTACCTCAACCACGAACCATTCGGAAAGGGCATTAACCACCGATGAACCTACACCGTGAAGTCCGCCCGATACCTTGTAGCCGCTGCCGCCGAATTTACCGCCGGCGTGGAGCACCGTCAAAACCACCGTTACAGCGGGCAGTCCCTGCTGTTCGTTTATTCCTACGGGAATACCGCGTCCGTTATCTCTTACGGTTATTATGTTATCGGGTAAAATCTCCACCTCAATGTGCGTACAGTAACCTGCAAGCGCCTCGTCAATGGAGTTATCCACTATTTCATAAACAAGATGATGAAGTCCTTTAGGTCCCGTTGAGCCGATATACATACCCGGACGCTTTCTTACAGCCTCAAGTCCTTCAAGGACCTGGATCTGACTGGCATCATAGGTCTCGGTCACTACGGTGTCCATTACCTCTTCTTCTACTGTTCTTATTTCGTCGCTCATAATTTCCTCCGTCAAAATCTTTGACTTTATTTAATCATTATTTTATTCTCTTAAAAATTGTCGATGTGTTATATGGGGAGATATAGACTTTTCTGTCCCCGTTTTTTGCGGTGACGATAAAGGATTTCGGCAGTTCCTCAAGGGATACCGTTATACAGTCACCGTCTTTTGATGCCGTATTTATATATTCTCTCGTCGCCTTTGATACCGTGGTATTGTCAAGATCAAAAATACCGAGGATATCCTTATCTTTAATTACGCTGTCCTGACCTATACCTATATACAAATCATTCCACCGCTTTTCCGTTTTCTATTCTTAAAACCTTTCCTGCGCAAAGCCTTGAAACAGTTTCTTTTTCGCAGCAGGTTATAAAGACCTGTTTATCGTTCATTTTATTAAGTATGTAATTTTGACGGACACTGTCCAGCTCACTCATAACGTCGTCAAGCAGTATGACAGGGTGCTCGCCCTTTAAATCTTTGATTATTTCGGCCTCACCCAACTTTAAAGCAAGAGATGCACTTCTCTGCTGACCCTGCGAGCCGAATTTTCTTGCGGATATGCCTTTTATCAAAATTTCGATATCGTCACGATGAGGACCGCTTGTGGTACTTTTAATATACAAATCCTGCGGACGGTGCTTTTTCATACTTTCCAAATACTTAGCCGCAATGTCAGCCTTTTCTTCGCTGTCATATGGCACGTTGCTTAAGTATTTTACCGATAATTCCTCGCTCTCGCCGGAAATACCTCTGTAAATATCAGCCGCCTTGACCTGTAATTTTTTTATGTACTCGATCCTGTCAAAAATCACGTCTGCGCCTGCCTGCGCTATTTTTTCATCCCAAATATCAAGAGTTGTTAAAAGTGAAGGATTTTCCGCGGCATTTTTAAGCACCGCATTTTTCTGTAAAATAAGATGATTAAAATACGCCAGCTTTTTAGCATATCTGTCGTCAATTTGACTTATTGCCGTGTCGACAAACTTACGCCGATTTATGGGTCCGTCCTTTATCATAGACAGGTGAACGGGCGAAAATATTACAGCATAATATTTTCCGATAAGTTCGCGGGGGGATGTGAGTATCACACCGTTTAAATTTGCTGTCCGCTTTTTTTCAATAAAAATCGAAACGTTATTTTCTCTGATGCTCGTTTCATAGCTTAAAGAAATTTTCGCATTTTCGCTGTTAAAGCGGACTAATTCACTGTCCCTTGAGGTGCGAAAGCTCTTACAGCCCGTAAAAAGCCATATAGCCTCCAACAGATTTGTTTTTCCCTGACCGTTGCGACCGTAAATAACGTTTATACCCTTATCGGGAAAAACACCCATAAAGTCTATATTGCGAAAATTTTCGATTTTTATCTCATTTACTCGCATTAGACGACCTCATAAATAACATTTTCAAATAAAACCTCGTCACCGGGTCTTATCTTTTTTCCTCTTGCGGTGCAAATTTCACCGTTGACCTTTATTTCGCCCTCTTGAATTACCATTTTAGCGTGTCCGCCGGTCATTACCGCACCCGCAAGCTTTAAAAGAGCGTCAAGTCTTATATATTCGCCTATTATTTCAATTTTTCTGTGTTCTTTTTGTTTTATGTGAGCCGATATTTTTTTCATTTTTTCTAACTTTCTTTTAATTCCGCTTCCTCTTTGAGGAAGAAAATCCGTTATCTTGTAGGGGCAGATGCCCACACCTGCCCGTGATTTACCGATAAAATTTAATTTTGCTGCGGGACGATGAAGGCATCGTCCCCTACAACTCTGACAGCTTAAAAAAGCAGTTAATTTTTATAGTCTTACTTTGTATCGGGTACTGAGTACGATAACATTAAAACTATGACAACTTAAAAATTTAATTCATCCTTACGGGAAGCACCATAAATAAGAATGAGCTTTCATAAATAAGCGACTCACTGTCATTGGGCACCATTATTATGGGAGATGTGGGACCGTTAAGACGAAGAATAATTTCGTCCGTATCGCATACACGCAAAGCGTCAAGCAGATATTTATTGTTAAATCCTATTTCAACTCTCTCGCCCTGTGTTTCGGCAATAATTCTGTCATTGGCGCTGCCCAAAGCCGTCGTACTGGAAATTCTGATAGATCCCTCGTCAAAAATACATCTTATATAACTCTTTATTCTTTCGGTTATAATAAGAGAAGCTCTTTCAATACTGTTTATAATACTTCTTGTATTGACCTTGACCTCTGTTTTTGCCGTATTGGGTATGGCGCTTTTATAGCTTAAAAACTCACCCTCTAAAAGTCGGGAAATTATCACATAAGTTCCGCACTCAAAAAGAATGTGTCTTTGCGCCACTACCATTGATACGGTCTCACTGCTGTCATTTATAAGCTTAATTACCTCGTTGAGTGTCTTTTTGGGCACTACGAAATTCTTTTCATCGCCGTGGTAATCTATTTTTTCATTTCTTATGGCAAGCTTGTAGCCATCGACGGAAACAAGACGGATATTGCCGTCTGTTATCTCAAAACGGATACCGGTATGAATCAACTTTGAATCATTTTCAGCAGCGGCAAAAATTGTCTTTTTTATCATATCCTTAAGTATTTCTCCGCCAACAACTATGGGGAATCCTCCCGAAACCGAAGGCAGCTCAGGATAATCCGCCTCTGACAATCCTATTATTGAAAATTCTGAGTCACCGCTCTTTATTTTGCAAATAAGGCGCTCGTCGCATTCAATGGATACCAAACTGTCAGGAGCATTTCTTAAAATATCGCAAAGTATCTTTGCATTTAAAATAATACTTCCTGCCTGTTCAACACGGGCTTCTACTGAGGTTATGATTCCGACTTCAAGATCGTAGCCGGTAAGCATAACTTTATCGTTAGCGGCTTTTATTAAAATTCCCTCAATGGTGGGCAGGTTTGAAGATTTTGATGAGGTAGCGCGCTGAACATTCATACAAGCCTCACTGAGAGTTTGAGAAGAACAAATAAATTTCATATGGCGTTATATTCCTTTCGTGAGATTAAATAAATAATAAAAGAATAGTTATAGTATTAGGGCACTTTTAAACTGTCGAAAACCTTTAAATTTACTTATATTTCAAGGACTGTTTAATAAAAATTATCTTTGAAAAAGTATCGAAGCACTGTTCACAAGAATGACAAAAAATAACTTGTTTAAAAACTTTAAGTTCATAACGAGTAACTTGTCGAAAACTTTTACATACAAATTTAATAAAGCGTGTAGAAAAAAGTTAATTTACGGGGAACCTCCGACGAGGGTTCCCCCGAAAAACAGTCCACCGGACTGTTTTTCTCCTCCTCCTGCACTAATATAAGGTATAGGATTTCGCAGTCTTCGGACTGCGACAGGGGCTCTGCCCCTTGACCCTGCCGTTTTTTGTAAAGGGCGGGCGAAAACTTTAAGTTATCAATTTATCTACATACTTTTACTCATTTATATTTTTTATAAGCTCGTTTATAAGATTTCTGTATTTCGTATCCTTTTCCATTTTTTGCTGAACGTTTTTAAGCGAATTGTTTACGGTAGAATGATTTCTGCCGAAAACATTTCCTATCGCCTGCTGTGAAAGACCCGTTATCTCGTGAATTATATGAATAGCCGCCTGTCTTGCCTCACTTATGTTAGCATCACGTCGTTCACTCTTTATCTGTTCGGGAGTAACGCCGAAGGTAAACGCGGCCTTTTCAATAATATTATCTATAACCACCGACACGGGCAGACTGGTTATAAGAATATCCTTAAGCGCCTCTTTTGCTATGTCGACAGTTGGTTCTTTGCCGTGGAAGGTGCAGTAAGCGTAAATATTCTTTACCGCACTGCCCATTTGGCGGATATTGCTCTTAATATTTTCCGCAATGAAATTGCTGACATCGTCGGGAATATTAAATTTCAGCATATTTGCCTTGTTTTTGATTATAGCTACACGCGTTTCAAAATCGGGTGGCTGAATATCTGCAATAAGTCCGCTTTCAAATCGGGTTTTAAGCCTGTCTTCAATTTTCGGTATGGCATTCGGCGGCTTGTCCGAGGTGAGAACTATCTGCTTTCCTGCCTTAATAAGTGTGTCAAAGGTGTGGAAAAATTCCTCTTCGGTAGAGTTCTTTCCAGCTATAAACTGAATATCGTCCACAAGCAGAGCATCACATTTTCTGTATTTATTATGAAAATCATATGTGGTTTTTGTCTGTAAACAGAAAATAAGCTCATTTGTAAAATTTTCGCTGGTGGTGTAAACTATATTTGCATTTTCATTATCACTTTTAAGCTTTTCAATTATGGCATTTAAAAGGTGAGTTTTGCCCAGCCCCGAATTGCCGTAAATAAACAGTGGATTAAAAACAGATCCCGGATTTTCCGCAACCCGTTTTGACGCGGTATACGCAAATTTATTGGACGAGCCCACAATAAAATTATTAAAGGTCAGTTCGGGTTCGTCTATATTTTTAAAGGATGTGTTATTCTTTTTATCGTCATCCTCCGGAGAAACTTCTTTCGGAACGTTTTCAAAGGGAATAAGCTCCAGCTCTACATTAAAGCCCATCACGTTATAAAATGCTTCTTCTATAAGACGGCGGTATTTAGTCATAATAAGCTCTATTTTAAATGCGGGAGCAGCTACGGTTACTCTGTCCGCACCTAAATTTATGAATTTGAGCGGTTCTATCCACATATTATATGCTATTGAATTCATATTTTCTTTACAGTAATTTCGCACCGCTTCCCAAAATTCGTTATAGGAATTCATCTTTTCACATCCTTACATCTGAAACAGTAATAAAAAAGTTAAACTGTCCTTATTTTGCTGTAAACCGCCTTTTTTAGCGTTTTACCCTCTCATAAAGATAGTAATAAGCTATTATACATAATTAATTTTAGCACACTTTTTTGCCTTTTTCAATGAAAAAAATAATAATTATACATTTTATAATATTATGGTATACCGATAAGCTATCAAAAATTTTCGTCCACCTTTTTTAAAAGGTGGCGGGGTCAAAGAGCAGAGCCCTGTCGCAGTCCGAAGACTGCGAAATCCTTTTTCTCATAAAAGTGCAGTAGGGGCTAAAAGCAGTTCAGCGAACTTTTTTTCACAAATTTATCAAACTCAAGTGCTGTTTCGTGTTCAAAATATCATTTATACTGTAAATTTATGTGTGAAAGGAGCGATCTTATGGATCAGGAAAAAATAGGAAAATTTATTGCAGAATGCAGAAAATCAAAAAATTTAACTCAATCAAAATTAGCAGAGTATTTGGGAGTGACCGACCGCTCCGTAAGCAATTGGGAAAACGGAAAAAATATGCCCGATTTGTCACTTTTCAAACCTTTGTGTGAAATACTTGATATTACGATAAACGAATTATTAAGCGGCGAAAAAATTGACAAAGAGGATTATCAAGAGAAATTTGAAGAAAACATAGTTAATACCATATCTCATACAAATAATAAAAATAAATATATTTCTAAAATATCGGTTTTCTTTGGTTTTGGAATCATATTTACCGCTATAATAGCGCTGATTTCTTTGACGGTAATTACCGCAATAAACAAAGACAAGGTAAATGAGTCATCTTATCAGTCAGGCTACAGCGACGGTTACGAAGCAGGTTATAAGGAAAACCTAACAATAATTTATGCCGACGGTGTCGAGGTAAAAGTGTCCGGCAGCTTTACTGCAACGGTCCGAGAGCTTATGCCGGATTATATGCTTGGTCTTGATATACCAAAGTACGCTGTCATCACACTTTTTCAAGACGGACCTATTCTGATTCCGCTGGATGAAGAAATTTGCCGTGAGCTGAAAGTAGGAGAAGCATATACTTTCATTGTCGATGAACAAGAAACAGTCCTGTCAAGTTATGAAATGGGACCCGAACCTGAAAAAATGGTATATGACGGAGCATTGGTTCACAGAAAGTTTATTGTTACCGGTGTTCGTACACCTGTCGAAGAAGAATACGGTCTTAATTGCTGGCGGGTTTATTATTCCTCATAAACTGTTTATATTTGAAAAAGAGTGATGCCAAAATCAGCATCATTCTTTTGCTGTATTAAGCAATAAAAGTAAAAAATAAAAAAATATTTTTAAATAAAGTTATCAACAAAAATCACAACATATTGTTGATAACTTTTAATTTTAAACATAAAAAGCGGAACATATTGAAGAAAAATAAATTTTTTCTAAAAGTTGACATTTAGTTGCAGTTTATTATATAATATCTTTCCGCAGATATTTTTCAATGTGTGACTATAAATAGAAACGGAGGATTAGAAAATGAAGAGAACTTATCAGCCCAAGAAGCGTCATCGCAAGATGGAACACGGCTTCCGTAAAAGAATGTCTGACAGAAACGGCAGAAAGGTACTTGCTCGCAGAAGAGCTAAGGGCAGAAAGCAGCTGACATACTAATATAGTTGTCGGTTTGGGTTTTTTGAATTGAAACGGACGGTAACAATTAAAAGCAACTGTGATTTCCGTCGTCTGTACGGCAGAGGAAAATCCTTTCAGAGTCCTGCACTGGTTTTATACGTTATGAAAAACCGTGCGGGCATTTGTCGTGTAGGGATAACTGCATCGAAAAAAATAGGCAACGCAGTTGAGCGTAACCGCTGCCGCAGAATTATCCGTGCGGCATACAGCTCGCTTGAAGGGCAGATCGACGGAAATTATGATTTCGTATTCGTGGCAAGATCACGGACAAAGCACTTAAAAAGTACCCGTATTGAGGAGTTAATGCTTTCGCTTTTTAAACAGGCGGGAGTCATATCGTAATTTTTGCAAAATGAAAAAGTTCATTATCGGTGCAATCAGATTTTACCAAAGAAAAATATCCCCTCTTTTCGGACCCAAATGCCGTTATCAGCCAACCTGCTCTCAATACGCTTTAGAGGCCGTTGAGAGGTTTGGAGTATTCAAAGGCTCAATTCTTGCTTTATTAAGACTTTTAAGGTGTAACATTTTCTTTACGGGCGGGTATGACCCCGTTCCCGAAAAAAAGAAAAAGTAAGTCCTTATTAAGCGCGGAGGACATAAATGAATTTTTTAAGAGAAATTGTTTCAATCCCATTTGGTTACATCATAAGCTTTTTCTATAATATAAGCGGTAATTATATTCTGTCTTTACTTTTAGTAACCATTTTAGTTAAGCTGATATTACTGCCTTTTTCTGTTAGACAACAAAAAAGTATGGCTAAAAGCCAGCGGTTACAGCCGAAAATCAGAAGAATTCGTGAAAAATACGCCAATAACCAACAAAAAATGCAGGAAGAGATGAACGCTCTCTATCAAAGAGAGGGCTATTCATCCATGACCGGCGGCTGCAGCAACACCATTGTTATGATGATCGTTATGCTGGGTCTTTCTTTTGTTAACTACAAAACCCTGTCATACGTTCTCCGCATTCCGTCGGATACAGTAAATACAATTACGGCTTTAGCCAGGGAATACGGTGAAGCTGCAAATCTTAAGGCGGCCGAGCTTACGGATTTCAGAATAGAGCTTACGGCGATAACTCATTGGAACGAGTTTGATCATACGGGAATTTCACAGGATGTTATAGCCAAAATAGATGAGTTTATTAAAAATTTCTCACTGTTCGGCGTAAGTCTTTCGGAAACGCCGAGCGTTAAAATGGGAGTTACCCTTTTATGGCTTATTCCCATTTTGACGGGAGTTCTCTCACTGACAATGGGTCTTTATACTTATTTAAGACAGAGAAAGACAAATCCCGAAATGGCAAAAAACCCCTCAATGGGCTGTATGACTCTTATGTCACCTATTATGAGCGTTTGGTTTTCGTTTTTGTTCCCGGCAAGCGTCGGCGTGTACATTATAATGTCCACATTCCTGTCACTGATTCAGATGATAATTTTAAATCACACCCATTCACCGAAAAAGGTACTCGCACGTCTTATGGTTGAGGAGACTGTTCAGCACAGGGCGAGAGAAAAGGTACTCAAAAACGTTGCACAGAATGAGGATGAAAAGAATAACCGAGGTGTAAGTAATGATTAAAGAAGCGATCGGAACGGGTAATACCGTTGACGAGGCTAAGGCTGCCGCTATGCTGGAGTTGGGCGTCAGCGATTTTGACGATTTTAAGACAGAGGTTTTGCAAACTCCCAGTAAGAAAATTTTAGGACTTTTCGGCGGTTCTCCTGCAAGGGTCAAGGTAAGCATCGAGTTGCCCGATCCAAAACCGGAGAAAAAGCCCGTTGCAAAGAATAATAATAAAAAGCCCGAGAAGAAAGCTCCCGTTAAAAACGAGAATAAAAAGGCGCCGAAAGCTCCCGCCCCCGAAAAGGCTAAAGAGCCTGAGCTTCCTTTGGAAGAGACAAACCTTTATAAAGACACGGCAGACTACATTAAATCCGTAGTTCTTGCTCTCGGTATACCCGAGTGTGAGATAAAAGAGCGATCAAACAGTGAGGAGATCGCCTTTGAGCTTCTTTGCGGTGACGATTACGGCATAATTATCGGCAAACGCGGCGAGACCTTGGATGCTATCCAGTACCTTGCAAGAATGATCGCAAATAAAGGCAATTCAAGCTATAAAAGAGTGTCCATTAACGTGGGTAACTACCGTGCAAAGCGTGAAGAAACGCTCAAGAGCCTTGCAAAAAAGACTGCTGCAAGAGCAGTCCGTCAGGGCAGAAGCATCTCTCTTGAGCCTATGAACCCTTATGAGAGAAGAATAATCCACACCGCAGTTCAAGAGGTTGAAGGAGCAACGTCCCATTCCGTCGGCTCTGACCTTGACAGACGTGTTGTCATTACTCCCGCAGACGGCGGCAGAAACGGCGGCAGACGTAACGGCGGCTACAGAGATCGCGGCAGAAGAGAAAAGAAAGAGGCTTATAAGCCCGAGATATCTCCCGACAGAGCACCGAAAAGCGATATAGACGGCTCGTCGCTTTACGGAAAAATCGAAATAAGATCGGCCGCTCCCGCACCGGCGGAAACAACCGACGGCGAATAAACCAATTTCAACTAAACGGCGGCTTTTCCGCCGTTTTTTTATAAAAGTTGAAGGGGACGATGCCCTCATCGTCCCGCAGCACGTTTAAATTTTATTTGTAATCCAAGGGCAGGTGTGGGCACCTGCCCCTACAAGATAACATCTGAAAGGAGAGGCGCATTATGGAATACTTTGCAAAGGAATATGACGTTGCGGTTATCGGCGCAGGTCACGCGGGGATAGAAGCGTCTCTCGCGGCGGCACGGCTGGGCGCTTCCGTTATTGTATTTACGGTAAATCTCGACTGGGTGGGCAATATGCCCTGCAACCCCTCAATCGGCGGCACGTCAAAGGGGCATCTTGTCCGTGAAATTGATGCGCTGGGCGGCGAGATGGGCAAAGCATCCGATAAAAACTCCATTCAAATAAGAATGCTCAACCGCGGAAAAGGTCCTGCTGTACATTCACTCCGTGCCCAAATCGACAGACGTGAATACTCTGCATATATGAAGCACGTTTTGGAAACACAGGATAACCTTGACCTAAAGCAGGGTGAGATCGTTGATATATATAAAAAGGACGGACTTTTCTACCTTAAAACAAAGCTTGAGGCAGTGTATTCTGCTAAGGCTGTGGTGCTTGCCACGGGAACATTTTTAGGCGGCAGAGTGTATATCGGCGATATTTCTTATGAGAGCGGTCCCGACGGAATGTTCCCTGCCACGGAGCTTTCAAATGCCCTTAAAAAGCTGAATATACCCCTTCGGCGCTTTAAAACGGGCACACCGCCGAGAGTCAACAGACGGAGCGTTGATTTTTCACAGCTTGAAATTCAGGAGGGCGACGATTCCCCTGTTCCGTTTTCATTTGATACGGATACCGAACTCGAAAACAAGGCTGTTTGCCACATTACTTATACAAATGAAGATACAAAGCGAATAATCCTTGACAATATCCACCGTTCTCCCCTGTATTCGGGGAAAATTGAGGGTGTTGGTCCGCGCTACTGCCCGAGTATTGAGGACAAAATAGTGCGTTTTTCCGAAAAAGAACGCCATCAGCTTTTTATTGAGCCCTGCGGACTTGAAACGGAAGAATTATACCTGCAGGGTATGTCCTCATCACTGCCCGAGGACGTTCAGCTTAAATTTTTACGCAGCATAAAGGGACTTGAAAACGTTGAGATAATGCGTACGGCGTACGCCATTGAATATGACTGCGTTGACCCGCTTGCGCTGAAAGCCTCTTTGGAATTTACCAATATTGACGGACTTTTCGGTGCGGGTCAGTTTAACGGCTCATCGGGCTATGAAGAGGCCGCCGCACAGGGTCTTATTGCAGGCATAAACGCGGCGAGAAAGGTTCAAGGCAAAGAACCGTTTATTCTTGACAGGGCAAGTTCATATATAGGTACGCTCATTGACGATCTCGTCACAAAGGGCTGCTCCGACCCATACAGAATGATGACCTCACGCAGTGAGTACAGGTTACTGCTCCGTCAGGACAATGCGGATATCCGTTTAACCCCCTACGGCTATGAGGTCGGTCTCGTATCCGATGAAAAATACGAAAGATTACAGAAAAAATTAGAGCTTATAAAACTTGAGCGCGAAAGAGTTGAAAGCACCACCGTCGCACCGTCGGAGGAAATAAACGTAATGCTTGTTTCACGTGAAACGGCTCCCATGAAAACGGGCATCAAGCTCGCTGAGCTTATAAAACGTCCGCAGTTAGATTATGCTTGCCTTACTCCCTTCGACAAAAATCGACCCGATTTGCCTGACGAAGTCTTTGAACAGGTTGAAATCGACTTGAAATATGAGGGATACATAAAACGTCAACAGGCAAAGGTCAGCGAGATGCGCCGCCTTGAGGTTATGCGTATTCCCGATGATATAGACTATGATGACGTGTATTCACTCAGACTTGAAGCTCGGGAAAAGCTGAAAAAAATCCGCCCCGAAAGCGTGGGACAGGCTTCGCGAATAAGCGGAGTGTCTCCGTCGGATATATCCGTACTGCTCATACATTTAAAAAGGAAAAATAACGATGTTTCTCAATGAAAAGCTTTTTTACGGTACAATTGAAAATCTCGGCGTAAGCATTGACGCGGGTGCTTTTGCCCGTCTTGACCGCTTTGCGGAAATGCTGGTGGAGACGAACAAGAGCTTTAACCTTACAGCAATAACCGAGCCCGACGACGTGACGGTAAAGCATTTCGCTGACAGTCTGTCCGTATTTAAATTTGCCGATATCCCCGAAAATGCGAGCATTATTGACGTGGGGACGGGTGCGGGCTTCCCCGGTCTGGTTTTAAAGCTTGCCCGCCCCGATATCCGTATGACCTTTCTCGACAGCACGCGGAAAAAGCTTGGATTTATTGAAAGTGTGCTTTCGGAAAACGGCTTGAGTGCCGATATAGTTCATATGCGTGCGGAAGAGGCTGCAAGACTGCCAAAATACCGTGAAAAATTCGATTTTGCCACGGCTCGGGCGGTGGCATCACTCCCCGTTCTTTCCGAATACTGTCTGCCCTTTGTTAAAACGGGCGGTACGTTCATTTCAATGAAATCCGCCGACAGCACCGAAGAAATTGACATCGCAAAAAGTGCTATTTCTATACTTGGCGGTAAAATTTTCCAAAATCAAGTGTTCGATCTTGTCGAAAACACTCCCCGCCGAATAATTTTAATTAAAAAGAATTCGCAAACCCCGACAAAATACCCCCGCCCGTCTGCACAAATCTCCAAAAAGCCCTTAAAATAAAGGAGAATACCCGCAAATACAAGGGGATTTTGACAAACGGTTTTTCTTTACAATCAAGCCTTCGCCGTGCTATTATCTTGTTGTCAAGGACAAGCACGGCGGAGGTTTTATTTATGAAAAGGCAAAACAAGGTCCGGACCGAAAACAAAATACTTTTGATCCCTCAAAGCGACATTCTCCCAAATCCGAATCAACCGCGTAAACGGTTCGATTACGAAGAGCTTGAGGGATTGGCTCAAAGTATCCGTGCCAACGGTATTCTTCAGCCGCTTATAGTAAGACAGCTTGAAAGCGGCAAATTCGAGCTTGTTGCGGGCGAGCGCAGGCTTCGTGCCGCAAGGCTCATCGGGCTCACTAAAGTGCCATGCGTTGTGGGCGACATCTCTGAGACCGAGTCTGCCGTGTTTGCCGTCCTTGAAAATCTGCAAAGGCAGAATCTCGATTATTTTGAAGAGGCAGAGGCGCTGGCAACGCTCGTCAGCGACTACCATATGGGTCAGGACGAGCTTTGCAAAAAGCTGGGCAAGGCGCAGTCAACGCTCTCTAACAAGCTGAGACTTTTAAAGCTCAGCGACGAGATGCGCTATCAGATAAGCCGCGCGGGACTTTCCGAACGCCATGCAAGGGCTCTGCTTGCAATTGACGACGAGGTACAGCGCAACCGTGCCCTCTCAATAATAATCGACAGGCATTTAACTGTCAGCGAGAGCGAATCGCTCATCGACCAAATGCTTCGCAAAAACGAATCACCCAAAAAGCAGATGCTGCGAGGCTTTAAAGATATCCGCATATTCATAAACACGCTCAATAACGCGGTCGACACCATACGCAGAGCGGGAATAGATGCCGATTCCGTCAAAACCGAAACGGACGAATACGTGGAGTACATAGTTCGCATACCAAAAATTGAGGACAATGTCCGCAAGGCAGCGACCTGAGTAGCCGTCGGTTACATAATTTCTTTCGTTAAAAACGCCGGTTATCCCCCGATGACAGGACGATGAGTCCGCGGTGTTTTTATAAAGTGGCGAGAGCCACCCATATCCTTCTCTTTCACACCCCACATCCACAGCGAAAGGCTTCTCGCAAGAGGAGTCTTTTGCTGTTTTTAGATGTTAGATTTTAGATGTGATATAGGAATCTAACTTCATAACATTAACTAAAGTGATACACTAAACATCGAATCCCCTTGTCAGGGGCAGTTGTAGGGGACGATGACCCCATCGCCCAGCAACACTTATCAGTAACTCACGGGCGGGTGTGGGCACCCGCCCCTACTACTCCCACAACAAAAAGCGTAGGTTTAATCTTTACTTCCCATCGGGGTAGAAATTTTCTAAATATGCAAACCTACCCGACTCAAAAATGTTTCACGTGAAACATTCATAAATAACTTTCAGTGAAATGAGGGAAAATAAACCGTAGTGAAGTTATCTTATGCAAAAGCAACATAAATTTATATAAATTTTTGCCAAAACGTAAAATTTGCGATTTTTACTTTAATTTTTCGGACAGATATGTTATACTGTTATAAATATTTTCGGGCAGAGGACGTTTTGCATTATAAAAAACGCCTTTTTCCGTTCGGAGTGGGACATTTGGCTAAAGTCGTTTCAATAATCAACCAAAAGGGCGGCGTGGGTAAAACCACGACTGCCGTAAGCCTTGCCGCCGCAGTGGGCGCGAAGGGCTTTAGGGTGTTGCTTGCGGATATCGACCCACAGGGCAATTCTACAAGCGGCTTCGGCATAAACAAGCGCAGTATTGCCGCCTCATCTTACGATATCCTCACAGGCGATATTGATGCAAAGAAGGCCGTCGTAAAAACGGCGTTTGAAAATGTCGATATGATCCCTGCAAATCTTGATTTGGCGGGAGCGGAAATAGAGCTTATTGAAATGGACAAGCGTGAAAGCCGCTTAAAGCCTGCCGTGGCACAGCTTTGGAACGATTACGACTACATTTTCTTTGACTGTCCCCCCTCTCTTGGGCTTATAACCGTCAACGCTCTGACTGCATCCGATACGTTTTTAGTGCCCGTGCAGTGTGAGTTTTACGCTTTAGAGGGCTTGGCTCAGCTTATGGCGACTGTCAGACGGGTAAAAAGACTTTACAATCCGCATATTGAGCTTGAGGGCGTTTTGCAGACTATGTACGACGGCAGACTGAATTTAACACAGCAGGTCGTCAGCGAAATAAAGAAATTTTTCCCAAATAAGGTGTACAAAACGACCATACCGAGAAATGTCCGTTTGTCCGAGGCTCCAAGCTACGGTGAGCCCATAATATATTATGATAAGAGCTCCAAGGGAGCGGTCGCCTATATGGCGTTTGCAGAGGAATTTTTATCACAGCAGAAAAAGTCGGGGTGAATGAATGATGGCTAAAAAAGGCGGTTTGGGAAGAGGTATCAACTCCCTTTTCCTTGATAATGCTACTGAGGACACTTCCTCCTCTGCCGTGATGCTGAGTATAAACGAGGTGGAGCCTAACCGCGACCAGCCGAGAAAAGTCTTCAGCGAGAAGGCACTCTCGGAGCTTGCAAAAAGCATTGAGCAAAACGGCATAATACAACCGTTACTTGTACGTCCCACTGCTGACGGCGGATATCAGCTTATCGCCGGTGAGCGCCGTTGGCGGGCGGCCAGAATGGTAGGACTTCACGAGGTCCCCGTCAATATACGCGAGATGACCGATGAAGAGGCAAGTCTGATTTCCCTTATCGAGAATTTACAGCGTGAGGACTTAAACCCTGTTGAAGAGGCTCAGGGCTACAAATATCTTGCGGAATCCTACGGATTGACACAAGATCAGGTCGCCGACCGTGTGGGCAAATCTCGAACGGCAGTCACCAATACAATGAGGCTTTTAAGGCTTCCCGACTCTGTACTTGCCCGACTTTCGGCAGGAACGCTTTCAGCGGGACATTCCAGAGCACTTTTAGCACTGGATGATGAAAGCGAGATCGAGCGCATTGCCGATATGATAGTAAAAGACGGCTTGTCCGTCCGTCAGACGGAAAAAATGGTAAAAACCGCCTCAAAGGACGGGAAAAAGCCCCCTGTCAAGCGTGAAAAAAAGCGGGACAGCTATTATGATGAGGTGGAATTGGCGCTTACCGAGGCTCTCGGCAGAACAGTTAAGGTTTATCTGTCAAAAGGCGGTAAGGGAACGCTTGAATTTGAATTTTACGGCAAAGAGGATCTGACGCGACTTGCAAAGGATCTTGATAAATAAAAGGTTGAAAGGAAATGAACGATGCTTGACATCAAGTTTTTGAGAAACAACCCTCAGGTTGTTAAGGAAAACATAAAAAAGAAGTTCCAGGACGAAAAGCTGGAGCTTGTTGATAAGGTCATCGCCTTTGATAAGGAGTACCGTGAGGCAAAACAGCGCGGTGACGAGCTTCGTGCGTTGCGTAATTCCGTCAGCAAGGAGATCGGCGGATTTATGGCAAAGGGTATGCGCGACGAGGCGGAAAAGGCTAAGCAAAGGGTCAAGGATATGGCAGATGAGCTTGCCGCCCTTGAGGTGAGAGAAGGTGAGCTTGAGGGGGAGATCCGCAAGATAATGCTCGTTATTCCCAACATTATCGACCCCAGCGTGCCCATAGGCAAGGATGACAGCGAAAATGTTGAGATAGAGCGTTACGGTGATCCGGTCGTTCCCGATTATGAGATCCCCTATCATATTGATATTATGGAGAGCTTTAACGGCGTTGACTTGGATGCAGCAAGAAGGACCAGCGGCAACGGATTTTATTATCTTAAAGGCGACATTGCCCGTCTTCACTCGGCAATACTTTCTTATGCCCGTGATTTTATGATCGGCCGCGGCTTTACCTACTGCGTGCCGCCGTTTATGATAAGAAGTGACGTTGTTACGGGCGTTATGAGCTTTGCCGAAATGGAAAATATGATGTATAAGATCGAGGGCGAGGACCTTTATCTTATCGGCACCAGCGAACATTCCATGATAGGCAGCTTTATTGACAGCTTTACTCCCGAGGACGAGCTTCCCAAAACGCTGACCAGCTACTCCCCCTGCTTCCGCAAGGAAGTCGGCGCGCACGGCATTGAGGAGCGTGGCGTGTACAGAATTCACCAGTTTGAAAAGCAGGAGATGATAGTCGTCTGCAAGCCCGAGGACAGTATGGCTTGGTACGATAAGCTCTGGCAGAATTCGGTGGATTTCTTCCGTTCCCTTGATATCCCTGTAAGAACGCTGGAGTGCTGCTCGGGCGACTTGGCGGACTTAAAGGTCAAGAGCTGTGACGTTGAGGCGTGGAGTCCCCGCCAGCAGAAGTATTTCGAGGTTGGCTCCTGCTCGAATTTGGGTGATGCTCAGGCAAGACGCCTCGGCATCCGCGTAAAGAGTAAGGACGGTAACTATTTTGCCCACACACTCAACAACACGGTGGTAGCCCCCCCGAGAATGCTTATAGCCTTCCTTGAAAACAACCTTAACGCGGACGGTTCGGTGAATATTCCTGAGCCCCTGCGGATGTATATGGGCGGTAAGGAAAAAATAAAAAAATAATTTAAGCGTGTTAAATCCCCTCCCTCAAAGAGGGATCGGAAGAAGCCACGCAAATTGTATCCAACAGAGAGGGATAAACAATGAATAAGAAAATCGTGAAAATATGCTGTATTATTATGGCGTTGTCGCTTTTAATGCTTTCCTTTGCAGGGTGCAAAGATAAGGAAGGTTACCAAAAGGTCGACAGCACCGTTCCAAGCTCCACCGAGCCGGTGACCGAAGAGCCCACCCCCACAAATATCAATCCGCTCACGGGTCTTGCAGATCTTTCCGAGAGTGCCATCGGCGCCCGTCCCATCGCAATAATGGTGGAGAATTCACCTGCCGCAAGACCTCAGTGGGGACTTTCCTCCCCCGATATCGTGCTTGAAGGCGTTGTTGAGGGCGGAATCACCAGAATGATGTGGATCTATGCCGACGTGGCTAAGGTTCCGAAAATCGGTCCTGTCAGAAGCGCTCGCCACGACTATGTTGAAATAGCGGCAGGTATGAACGCCATATACGCTCACTGGGGCGGCAGTCCCAAGGCTTATGATACCATCAAAAACCTGGGTATGAAAGATATTGACGGAATGGACTACGGCAACAAATATTTCTTTAAGGATTCCTCACGGACAAGCCGCGGAACCGAGCATGCCGGATATACAAACGGTGAGTATCTTGCATCTGCTATAGAGGCAAGAGGCATTGACACAAAGGCGACGGACAGCAATTGGATGCCCTTTACAGTCATTACTAACGGGGAGAGAGCCTCTTACGGCGCAGACTCCGGTACCTGTTCTGAGGTCACGGTAGAATTTTCATCCAGCTACCGCCATACCTTTAAATATAATGCGGAAGATAAGCTTTATTACAACTATATGAATTCGTCCGAGATGAAGGACGGCAATAATGACGAGACAATGGCTGTCACAAACGTAATTATAATGTATGCTCCAACAACGACTATAGATAACAAAGGCAGACAGGATTGGGATCTGTCAGGCGGTGACGCCGTGTTTATCTCTAACGGTCACGGCGAGTCCATTTCGTGGAAAAAGGGCAGCGCCACCTCTCCCCTCAAATTCTACGGCAAAGACGGCAATGAGCTTACCGTAAACAAGGGTCAGACCTGGATCGGCGTAGTACCCGAGGCAAACAGAACCAAAACCGCGGTAAAAGGCTAAGTGCAAATACAGTGTTATAAATTCCTGTAAGGGAGGACATATATAATGGAAAAGAAAATTATAGCAATAGTAGGCGTTGTAATTCTGCTTGTTTCGGTTTTCGCCGCCTGCGCCAAAAAGCCGACCATTATAGGCAACAACGGAATGGAATATGCAGTTGTTACCGACAAGGAGGGGAACACCGTAGCGAACGACAACGGTGATATTGCCGTATATGTTACTGATGAACACGGTAAATACGTTAAAGACTCAAACGGAGAAAAACAGACAAACTATATCGAATTTCCCGATAGTATAATCAACGGTAATAGCGTTGAATCCGCTGACTATGTGTTTTCAATGCCTGAAGGATGGACTCCTAATGAAGCCGGACGTTTTATTAAAGATAATACGGATGAAACGGTTTCAATAGTGGTTAAATATCTCTGCAAACTTGAAAACTTACAGACATTGGCTACGGTGGTCAATAGTGAGGCAGCAGGCAATGAGGATCTTATGGAGGCTATTAAGAAAGAGTATCCCGATTCCAGTATGACCATTTCCGATGTAGAGATCACGTCGAAAAACGCGCCTGCAAAGGTTTTGGAATTTCTTATAAATGACGATTCAGGCAATGTACTCTATCATGCTCACGGAACATATTATCTCTGTAACGGAGAGGTTTACAAGGTAGAGTATATCTGCAACGACGGTAATTATAATGATACAGCAGAAGAACTGCTTGCGCTTATCAACGAGGGACTTACTATCAAAGGCGCCGCAGGCTGATATTAATTAAAATCTGTATTAGGGCTTTCCGCAATGCGGTTACATCGCCGCATTGCGCTCAGCACAATGAAATTATCTTATAATGTATACGGCTTTCCTTATTATAAGGAGAGCCGTAATTTTTTAATAGTCGGGCAAATCAATTTGCCCCCTACTCAAAGGAACACCGCAGAGCGACTGAGAGAGTAGATCCCTGTCCAACCCGCACAAATCAACATCTTGACATATAAATTCTCTTTACCCCCAACATATTGTAAAAAGGCAAAAAACCGTGTAAAACAGCTCATATAATAGACAGATTTACAATAATATGTCTAAAAAATCAATAAAATCAGCCTATTTAATCAACAACAGTCAATTCGTTAACAATTTATTAACAAATTCGTGAAAATGACAAAATATTCTTTAGAGTATTTGCACAAAATCGCTAAAAAATTATTGTTTGAAATGCAGAAAATAAGAATTTTCCGAAAAAAGCTATTGATTTTTATGAAAAACGCTTGTATAATGAACTCGACCATAGGAATGGTGTAATGGGGTAGAGGTGCCTCCATTTTTATGAAAGCACCCTCGCCCAAGGGGCATTCCCCGTTGCAGATACACATCCCTACGGTTAAAAACAGGGATTTCCGAAGTCCCTTTAATCGGCTCGGATGTGTATCATCGGTCTTCCGCCGTCTTTTGCATTAAAAGCGGAAGCGGTGTGAGGGCTATCCGAACTAAATACGAGCACTTTTGCCGACCTCTGCCGAATGCGGATCACCGCACGGCTGGGTCAGAGAGTGAAGCGATTG
Organism: Oscillospiraceae bacterium; assembly: GCA_022508805.1. GTDB lineage: Bacteria > Bacillota > Clostridia > Oscillospirales > Acutalibacteraceae > Fimenecus. The sequence goes on from JAFLUM010000014.1 coordinate 31,031, forward strand.
CTGCTCTCGGTGTCGCCCTGCTTCGCAGCGACATTAAATAATGCGGCGCAAATTGCAATTATATTGCAAAATTTAATAGGAGGAAAAATAAAAGATGAAAAAATCTAAAAAATTGTTAAGCGTGCTCTTGGCAGTTTTGATGCTTTTGTCGAGTCTGACCGTTTTGGCGTCTGCTGCAAAAGCCGAGTACAAAACGAGTGAAAATCTTACATCTCTCAATGCGTACTCACCTTACGGCGCAGTTACAAGACTTGATACCGAGACAAGATTGTCAATGGTTTTTGATATGCTTGACCAGGTTCTTGAAGATGCCAACATCAATATGGGTCAGTTGTTCAATGTTGCGGGACTTTCCCTCACTATCGACTTGACATCCATCAATGCTCTTTGCGGAACTCTTGACAATGTTAAGAGCCTTTTGAGCAACTTACTGGTACGTATTGTTAAGGGCTTGCTCGGCATAATCGCTGACGTTGATATGGGCAGCTGGCAGAGCGGTATGAAACGTGAAAACACTGACCAGTTTAAAATCCTTACTGAGCTTTGCGAAGTTCTCAGAGATAACGCTGATCTTGTCGGTACGGTATTAAGCACCGGTAAACTTAACCTCGGTGTTGCCAGTTCTGCTGTAAAGGGTCTTGATATCAGCAAAATTGCTGACATCCCCGCTATTGTTAAGGGCATGATCTTCCCGATGTTTGAGAGAAAAGACGATGATCAGGCTCAGATCAATTCTCTTGCCAATACTAAGGGCAACGGCGGCTTGCAGGCGGTTCTTAACAACTTCGTGAACGCCCTGTTCACCAAGCCTCAGAGCACCACTACTTATAAAGAGGATGCCCAGGGCAACTGCATCAGCAACCACACTCTGCCCACAGGCGCAGGCACCCGTTACTATTATGTAAAGGGTACTGACGATATCGGTGAATACTATGAGGCATATGTATATAACACCGATAAGGGTAATTATGAAGCTGAAGAGGGTCGCTTCTATAAGAGCGAAGAGTCTGACGGCGTTTACACCTATCATAAGACCTCCGGCGAAGGCTTGAAGTATTATGAGAACGACAGCTACTGGCTTCCCTCAGTTACTGAGGCTATCAATGGCGGTCAGTTCTCTGTTGATCTTACGACCAACAGTGCCGCTTCTCTTCTTTACGGCTTTATTCCCTATGTATTCGGTGAGATGGCTCCTGTTGTTCTCAACGGTTCAATGAAGAAGCTCCTCGGTGAGCTGTTCGGTGCAACCTATACTTACGTAGGCGATGCCGGCAGTGACGAGGTTAAAGCTCTTGGCTCTGATTCTTTCTTCACAGAGGAACAGGGCGAGTATGTTTGGGAGTGGACCAATTACAAAGTAATTGACGGCACTCACTATTATCGTTATGAAGACAAAATCTTCAAAGGTGATACTTCATCTGTCAATGACTTCTTTGCACTTATCGACTGGAATTATAAGATCACTGATGATTTCCTGAATGAGTTTATCCCCGGCGCTGACGGCAATACTCAGTCTCAGGCTGGCTACACAACTCTTCTCCAGGGACTCAATGATTTCCTTGTAAAGGCTGCTAACACAGTCCTTGCTGATGACGTTGTAGCTGAGCTCGCTCTTGATAAGGGTGACAACTCAAAGCTTATCGGTAACATCAAGAAGGCTGCTCAGACTATCGTTGCTAAGAGCCCCGAAACTATTTTTGGCGCTGAATATGCTGACGAAGATAAGTATTATAACCTTATCATGAGCAATAATGATCAGGAAGTTCTCATCGGTATTGCTTGCACAGTTCTTCCGATGATCATGCCGCAGATGATTCTGCCCACCGCAGAAACCATCAAGGATAAGGGATATACTATCGGTGCTGTTCTTGCAGCAGTTCTTCGTGAGCTTGCAACGCAGCTTGTACCGAATCACAACTATGATGCACTTATCTATGATCAGTATAACAAAAAGACATTCGTTGCCGGCAAGGACAATGAGTATTGGCTTGATGTTATTCTCACAATGGGTACAGACATCGGCGTTTATTACTTAAAGAACCTTGCTGATATGGGTGAGGGTACTGATGCTTGGAAGACCGGTATGCCTTATCAGGATTCTCAGACCTACACTGCAGATGACCTTGGTTCAGACTTAAAGGTTTGGGAAGCAAGAGTTGACTACATTGTTGACTGGGCACTCACAGGCACAGACACACTTTGGGCTTGGCATTTTGGAACACTGGTTGACGCTGGTGCAAGCGTTGATCTTGCAACTCAGCAGGATCCGTGGGTTAAGCTGAGCACTATCATTAAGAACCTTCTTCCTGTTGATCAGATTCTTAATGTGACCTTTAACGATCAATGGCTGAAGACAGTATTGAAGGACAACTTTGTTCTTGCAATTGCTGATCTTAAGATCGAGAAAATCTCCAACATGCTTATCATTCCGACAGACAGTGTTCTTAGAAAAGCTAATGTCTTTACACAGCTTACATCTGTCTTCAAGAATTTAATCAACGGTCTTCTCAAGAAAGTCGCTACCGTTGACCTTATTCCTGCAGCTATAACTGATATTGATACAGTTCTTAATCAGACCAATATCATAACGGTTGTTAAGACTCTTCTTAAAAACTTGATAAATGCTGCTAACAACGGATTGCTTGATCCGATTCTTCCGGTCGCCAACTTCTTCATCGGTTGGACCACCGACCCGCAGAAGATGGCTGATCCCACGCTTTCATTCACAAACACTGACTGGAAGCCCTATATGTACTCTTCAGACAGCTCAACTGTAAATAGTACGCTCTATGTTCGTAACGACTCTTCAGGTATGCTTAACACGCACCGCCAGAGCGAAGTTGTTGACAATCCGTACTATATGTACATTACATCTGTTACATCTGATTACGGCGACGTTACGGTAAATGCAGCGCTTCCGATGTCAATTGCTCCCGGTGCAAAGGGTGAGATCCCGATCAGCATGGCATACACGGGCGACAAATCCATAACGGTTACCGTTTCCTACTACTATCTCTTCAAAGACGGTAATGTTGTAGGTGACGGCACTGCGATCGAGGAGACAACTTATCAGTATGTTTCCAATAAGGTCGATGAGCAGGCATATAACACCTATGCTGAGCAGAATACGCAGGTTAACAACACGGCATTTACGAAAGTTAACGCCATTAAGATTAAACCCGGCGACACACCCAAATATCTCGTTGTAACCGGACTTGATCAGGTAAGTTATATCGGCTATAGCTTTGCAAATACCAACAACGAGAAGTATGCTACATGGATAAGCGCGTTCTCGGCTTCCGGCATGCCCAACTTCGTAAAGGCTGACAGCTCCGGATTCCTTCACGGTACAAACGAAGTTTCTGACATGAAGGATGCTACTCACGGCTGGATGGACGGCGATAACACATCTGCTACCATCTATCCCTATGTACTTAATGCTGATGTAGATATTTCCGGCATTGCTTCAGGTTCGTCTTTCAACATGGGCACCTTCAGTGTTACATGGCACAACAACAAGAAGGGCGGTAACTTTGGTGTTCAGGACACCGGCGGTAACAACAACTTGACATGGACCATCAACGCTGGTACTATTTATTATAAGAATATTAACGAGCTTCAAGATGTATTTAATCAGTACAAAGGCATTCAGAGAAAGAACTATGCTAAGAATGCTGACGCTGAGTGGAATGCATTTAAGAATGCAATGTTCGCTGCTGAAAGAACTCTTGAAATGCCTTTCGTAGAGTCAACCTTCGCAGAGGAGTATGCTCCTGCTAAACTTGCTGAGCTTGTTAAAGCCATTAAGGATGCATATGAGGCTCTTTCCAAGAAAGAAGCAACAGCTACATCCGCTTCTCTTGAGGCTGCTCTTGCTAAGGCTGAGCCCGGCGGCGATATTCCTGAGATCAACTATCAGAATTATCAGCTGTTCGAGTACTTCCAGTATCAGGATTACAGAACTGCTGTTCGTAACAGAATCAAAGAGTACTATGGTCCTGTTGCTCCCGAGAAGTACTTCCCCGACAGCTCACTTTCCGGTAAGGCTGTTGACGAGATGCTCGCAACTGTAACTAATGATAAAAAAGCTACTGCTCTTAAGTCTTCGGTAATTGAACCCACTGCTGAGGAGCTTGCAGCTTATGAAGCAGCTGTTGAAGCATTCAGACTTCCCACATATTCAGAGCTTGACAACGCTAACCAGGGTCAGCTTTTGAACTACTACAAGCAGTTCCTTATCGCAAAGACAACTGAGAAGCAGTTCCTTGCAAAGGAAATTGCTTATGCTGCAGCTCAGAACTATGTTGCAGCGAACTACAGCACTGATTCTTGGGCAGCCTATACGGAGGCTCTTGAGAATGCAAAAACTGTAAACGCTAAGGGAGATGCTCTCCAGTCAGAGGTATTTGACGCTAAGTATGCACTTATGGTAGCTGAGAATAACCTTCTCGCTGCTGACAAATCTGCTAAGGACACAGGTTATACCAATAATCTTAAGAAACTTGCTGAACAGGCTGAAAATATCTTCTCAACATACACCACTGATACTTATGATATCGTTAAGGGTATGACTGAAGAAGAGGCATTTGCACAGCTCCTTGCAGCTCTTGGTTATTACACCGATGATGGTGAGATCCTGTACGCAGGCTCAGCTTATACGTTCATCGAGTATGACCGCGAGCTTACCCAGAACAATAAGGATAAGATCAAGGCTGCTGAGAAAGCACTTGAAGCTGCTATCGCAAACTTCATCCCGAAGCTGAATGATCCCGAGATCTTCGGCAGAGAAGAGCATCATGATAACGAAGATGTTCCCTTTGACGGTGATCAGGATCACAACGGATTTGTTGATGATCTTAACAAGTATCTCTACGGTATCGGAGTTGGTCAGGATATCCTTCAGGTATTCCACAGCTCAACATCCTTGAACCTTATAGCGAATGAGCAGGGTGTTACCAACGGTACAGGTGCTACTGTTCAACTTCTCCGTGCCGATGGCACCGTATTTATAACCTACACGGTTGTCATCTTCGCTGATGTTGATGGCGACGCTGAGATTAGCTTGCGCGATGCCAATACTGTTACATTAGCGGCTGTAGGTACATCTGAGCTTGAAGGTGTATATGCTTTTGCTGCCGATGTTGACGGTGATGAAGAAATTTCACTTAGAGATGCTAATACGGTAACTCTTGGTGCTGTTGGTACCGCTACAGTTACAACTAACCCCTACGCAGAATAATTAACGCTATTTGATAATGTAAATAGGCAATGCAGTCTGAAATATCAGACTGCATTGCCGGACATTACTTAGCGAACGGTTTAAAGCAATCACCGTGTTCCTGCGGTTAAAGTATTCGGAAAAACAATAGCATCGTAGAGAATACGGTGAAAAATTTAAAAAATTCGATTAGGTGATTTTAATGAAAAAATTTACAAAAGTCATTAGCGTTATACTGATTATATCAGCAATGCTGATGGCAACCTTAATGCCGGCATTCGCAGCTTTTCCGGAAGATGCTGAGGCCTACATTTGGGTGACAAAAGAACAGACAGGTTCTAGTCCTGATATCTACAAAATAACGATGCATTTGGAAGCTAACTATCCGGTTTCAGTTGGTGATATCCGCGTATATTGGCCGACTACTGATTTTAAGCTTATCAGAAATACAGGTGTAGCTAATTCAACTGTTAGAGCAACGAATGCATTTAATTTACTTGGGGCATTAGCGGATGACGAAGAATATGATTCCGAAGGTCCTGACGAATATGCAGTTGGTCCTGGAGGAGCCAATAAGCTTCCTTCAATAAGTCCAGCCGCTAAATACTTTAATGATGCTGTTCCAAGTAGCACTTATAGCGCTGTTCAATTAGCGTGGCTTACTGGTACATCTGATCCCCACTTGTACTATGATTCTTCAATATGGGGAAATGAAGTTGCTGAATTCTATCTTCAGAAGCTTGACGGTGCATCCGATAACGCTATTGATAATGTTAACGTAAGAGCAGATGCACCGCTGGGCGATGCTGCTTGTTGGACCAGCACGACCAAAGCAAATACTGCTGCTGCAGCCGAATCATGGCAAGCTGCTGGTAATTCTGTTTTGTTCGCAACAATCAATTTCCACGCACCTGAGAATGCTATCGTTAGCCACTATGGCGATCAGATCAGATTCCCGGGCGCTGCTGCAGGCAATTATGTCGGCAAGTTCGACATAAGAACTCTTGCTCAGATCACACCTGAAGATTTCCATGAAACATTCGGCGCTACTGATGATGAGGCTGTAGCGAAGATCGCCACTGTCGGTTTCGTCTTTGAGAGAGTTTCTACCGGCACCAACCTTACAGTTGACGCTGTTAAGGCTTATCTGAAAGACGGCACAGCTCTTCCCGACACATGCAAGGATGCTCCTGTTGATTACATCAGCATCAGCGAGAAATTCGGCGGCAACTATGTCTTCTCATGCATGGTTGAAAAAATCCCCGATGGTGAAAAGACCGACGGTCTTCGCGCTGTTGCCTATGTTAAGACAACAGATGGCAATGTGTATTGCTATGATGCAGTTACAATAACTAATTTCGAACCGCTGTACAGCGAATATGCAGAACGTGCAGGCGTTAAATAATTGTACAGTATTTTGAATTCGTTTTATAACTGAAAGGAGCGATACGCGATGCGTGAATATGTAACACCCGATTTCGACGTAACAGTTTTCGATTTCGAAGAAATATGTGTTAACATCATTAGTGGTGACCCCAACCCCAGCCCCGATCCGGGAGATGAATGGTGGGGCTAATGTCTTCAGCCATTTGCTGAAATGATCAGAATAACAATCTAATGACATTAACTCGCTAACGCGAGATGGCGCAGCGCCCCCTCATCCGAGGGGGCGTTGTTGCATATTAAATATTGGAAAAATATTAAATTTTAAATACATAAAAAGGCTCCACTTGTCAGAGGAGCCGAGGAAGGCGCACAGAAAATGAGAGGAAACGTTTCTGAATCTCAACTATTAGATTTCAACTGATATTTTTTTGGGGTGATTTGGTATTTTTGCTTAAATGCCTTGTTAAAGGATGTAACAGAGGCATATCCGCACGCTTGAGCGCACTGTTCCACTGTCAAGTTGCCCGCTTCAAGCAAGGAGGCAGCTTTTGCCATACGTGCATCTGCTCTCAGCTTTTTAAAGGTCGAACCGTACGCTTCGTAAATAATTCTTTCGGCTTGGCGAGGGCAAACACCTAATTCTTTCGCAAAATCTTCAAGCGAGCCGCTCAAATTCTCATTCAAAAAGAAATTATCAAGCACTTTTGAGCGATTTTCATAGAAATCTGACCCCGTTTCGGCAGGAATAACCTCTTCCTGCGGTGCATAAAGCTTGACTATCTCTGAAATCAGCGCAATAACCAGTGCAGACACCACATTTTCGCTCCAACGGGACGTTTCTCTGCTCTCTGCGATTATCCGCCGAAACAACCGCCTTACTCTGCTGTTGCTGCTGCCGACAAAATTGGGATGTGATGCAAAATAGTGCAAAACATCGGATCTATCGGCATTTTTAATAACGAGATAAATACACATTTCATATATGGGAGTTTCGCTGTCCGACATTTGCATATGAGGTGCGTTCGGTCCGGCGATAAAAAGCGAGCCTTTTTTTATTGGAAAACGCTCGTTATTTAAATGCAAAGACCCCGTTCCGCCGTAAATATAATGCAGCTCATAGCAGTCTTTGGCGTGTGAGTGCAGTTGCACCGTGTCGTTTACAGTGGCGGTCGACATCTTTAAAATATGAACAGTCGCACCGCAGTAAGAAAAAGAAGCAGTCATAGCAACACCTTATAATCATTAGTATATTATTATTATAATACTTGCATAACATTTCTGCAAGATAAATTCAATTTTACACGACATTAATTTAAGCATTATGTCGCATTACCACCTACAAAACAAGCCGAAAAAAGTATAAAATAATATCATATATAAAAAGAAAAGGGGTCAAGATATGAGCAAATCAGTAATTGCGGTACTCGTTGCCCTTGTGCTTATCACCGTTGCATCCTTCGGCGGATATACGTACGTGCAAGGCTTCGTTTACCACGAGTACAACGCGAGAAATTATGAGGTGGCCACCGTTGTGAACGGCGACGAGACTACTCTCACCATCACGCTGGATAAAAACGAGGCGTATTCCAATGTGGATTACACAAGGGAGACTACTCTTCCCGATGATTTCGGTGATGATCTTTACGGCAACATAAGGATCCGTCCCGAAGCAACTTTGAACGACGACGGCACGCCCGCTCTTGATGAGAACGGCAACTACCAATATGCCGATTGGGGCAGATTGGGCGACAACAGCGGTGACGGCGAAGAAATGAGCTTTTCAAAGGCGATGGAATACGTTCGCTCGGGTAAATCCATAAATCCGGTCAAGAGTGAATACACATATCGCACCGAGGGCGACAAGGTAATACTGACCGTTACCATAAAGGGCTATGAGTTCAAGGACGGCGACAACATTCATATTGAGGTTTCAAACGATATAAGCTTCGCGGGCATAAAAATCAAGGATAATTTCCTTGCGCTTACAAACGTCGAGTTCAAAGACGGTCAGTTCAGCGAGGTTGAGAATATGTTTGTCAATAGGGTAATTGAAGGTTAAGGGGAGTGATATAATATGGCAGAAAAAACTGTTGAAGCGCCCGTAAAAATGAAAAAATATTTGCGCAAATCCGAGCCGATTACATATGCGGCGGCACTGTTTGGCTTCGCAATGCTGACGGGCTGGGTACAGGGATACTCAAAAACGTTCTTTATTGACTTTGCTTTGGGTGATTCGGGACTTCCCACTCCGGCTATCACCGCAATAGTTGCCGCGCTATTCTTCGTTGCGAGAATTGTCGGCGCTATATGTGATATCGGCATAGGCTATAAGGTTGACGGCACTAAGTCAAAATGGGGCAAGCTGCGTCCGTGGATACTTTTCGGCTCAGCTCCGCTGTTTATAATTACAGTATTGCTTTTCGTTGCACCGAGAACAGGCAGCGCAATGTTTACCATTATCTGGATATATGCGCTCTATATACTGTATACGATTTTTGCGGGAGCTGTGGAAAATCCGCTTAACTGCTTCGGCGCTGTTTCAACTCCCAACCCCGAAGAGAGAGGCAGCTTCCTCTCCCTTGCAGGTATAACTAAGGCTGTCGGTCAGCAGGGCGGTATGGTTGCGCTGCTTATAATCGGCATCATCTTTAAAGCAAAATACGGTCACCATATCGACAAGCAGGAATACACAATCGCCGCAATCATCTGCGCATTTTTGGGAATTGCGCTGACACTCCTTGCGTTCTTCAATAACCGTGAGCGCGTTCCATATACCAACGAGAAAACCAATATCATTGAGTCTTTAAAGGTTGTTTTCACCAATAAGAATTTGCTTATGGTAGCGCTGACCAAGCTGACAGGCTTCGGCAGAGGTGTATATTCAGCGGTTTCAATTTACATAGCGGTTTACCTTTTGGGCAGTAAGGATTTGAACATCGCACTGATGCTCCCGATGGGCGTCGGCACGGCGGTAAGTATGCTTATAGTTAATTTCTTACTTAAAAGGGTATCCACCAAAAAAATCTATATCGGCTTTTGCCTGTACGGCGCAACTATGCTTGCAGTGCTGTTCGGGTTTACGCAGATAGTCGGATTTAAGGGACTGCAAGACAACGTGATATTCCTCGTTATTTTCCTTGCGCTGAATTTCCTTATCGGCTTACAGCACGGCAACACGAACCTTACTCCGAATATTATGATCGCCGACTGCATCGACGAGATCGAGCTTAAAACAGGCAAACGTGTTGACGCTCTCTGCTATTCGGGCGTAAGCCTGTTTGCGAAGATAGCCGCTGCTCTTACAGACTCCTTCGGCGTTCTGCTTATCGGCTGGACCGGATATATCGCCGCAACGGGCAGCACCTACGGCGCTCAGAGCAACGATACGCTGAATAAATTCCTTATAATTTACACGATCATTCCTGCGGTGTTCGTTATATTACAGGGTCTGCCCATTCTTTTCTATGACCTTGTGGGCGACAAGAAGAAGAAAGTCACCGAGGAGCTTCTCGCTAAACGCGGAGTTAAAGAGGACTGATCAAAACTCAATAAACTACAAGCGGGAGAGCATTAAGCTTTCCCGTTTTTTTGGTGCATTTATGCGTGGGAACAAAACTACCGGTTGAACCGACGGTTTTGATTATAATATTTCACCGTATTAATATTCTCCGTTAACAGCACATAAAAAAGACGGTATAACTTTTAAAGCTATACCGTCTTTTTTCGCTCCCGTCAATCGGTTCTTCTCCGGGTTTGTTAAATATACTTATGAGAAGTCACTTGTAGCGTGTCTTTGTGTTGCTTTAGGCTTAATTGTCAAGAATTTCTCCGTTTATACAAACGGTCACGACCTGCCACGGAATAAATTTACCGCTGTTCTGCAATGCTTTTTTTGCCGCCATTTCCAACCCGCCGCAGCAAGGAACTTCCATACGCAGAACAGTAACACTTTGGATATCATTATTTTTGATGATTTCTGTCAGTTTTTCGCTATAATCAATGGAATCAAGCTTGGGACAGCCAATCAGCGTTATTTTCCCTTTCATATAATCTGCATGAAAATTTGCATAGGCATAGGCGGTACAGTCTGCCGCAATCAGTAGTTTGGCGCCGTCAAAATATGGCGCATTTATCGGAACAAGCTTAATTTGGCAAGGCCACCCGCCAAGCTGTGAGGGCATAGCACATGTCGACGCAGACTCTGATTTGTCACGTGTGATTTGCTGTACTTTCATACCGGGACATCCTGTGAACGAATGTGAGGATTCCTTATGTTTCTTGGCGGCAAGTACAGCCGCCTCGTTATAAGCAGGGGCCTCTCTTTCTTCAAATGTGATGGCGTTCGTCGGACAGTTCGGAAGGCAATCACCAAGACCGTCACAGTAATCTTCGCGTGCGAGTTTTGCTTTTCCATCCACAATATCAATGGCACCTTCGTGACAAGCCTCGGCGCAAATACCGCAACCGTTGCATTTTTCCTCATCAATTTTTATAATTCTTCTTAGCATAAGTTACATCTCCTTGATTTTACGCTTTATATCCTGTGCCTCGTCTAAAAGAGAGAGCAGGGAATCTGTTTTCAAATCGTAACTCATATAGGAAAGTGCTTTATAAAAAAATTCAATTTCCTTTTCTGAAAGCGGTACTTCGTTTTTATAAATATATTTCGCTGTTTCGCTGATTTCTGACAAAATATTTAATTTCATATGACGTGTTTCTTCATCAGCGTTATAAATCCGTTCCATATCATAATCCGATGTGTTTCCGCACGGTGATGTGCAAGTCATACACCCCGGAGCTATACGGTTTTTTTCTGTGCGTATTTCATTTACGATCTCACTGGTAGTATGAGGCTCTAATGAAGATGCCAAAGCCTTTATTACCAAGTGATCGGTGTTTTCCGTTTTGGGATTGTTACTGCAGGCACCGATAAGTCCGATCAGCGCACTGATAATTCTGTTTTCTTGCAAAAAATATCCTCCTTGATGGCGGTGACAAATAATTGTACCGCATTATTTACACGAAAACAATCAAATACAATATTCTTTACTTTTCGCAGAGGTGGCGTGTCCATCTTTCATATTAAAATTACAACAAAAACGCCGCAGGAATAATCTGCGGCGCATGGAGCTGGTAATCGGACTCGAACCGATGACCTCGGGTTGTAGTTAAAGATATATTGAAAGTATATGATTAATATGTAGCAATATTATTAATAGTTCATTCAGCAATATACTATACTTAAAAATAGATTTAATTGATGCTAAATTTTATTCGTTGCGTATTGTTTCTGCTATTTCTAAAATGTCGTTTGGTAAGTCGTATCCATCAGATATGGCAGTACGAATCATTTCTTGAATATCATAATTATCATCTAATTCAATTTTGTCCATTATTGATAACAGCAATAAGACTAAGTTGGATTCGTCAGTTCCTACACTTTCTGCATCACTCCACCACGTTAAAGCACTTTCCAGTTCATTCTCACAAACATTTATTTCCCTTAAAGCCTCTTCAATACTTCTATTATATTCAATTCCTTTAATACGGCATAATGCTCTATTTATTCTTAAAAAAGATGATGTTTCATCTGGTGTTCTGCAACTAAGTAAATCTTGTAATTTAAATCTATTACAAATATATTCTGATCTGCGAATCATATATGCCAAATTATTGCTTGCACTAGTGCCATAACCACTTAAAATAGTTGTATATTCAAACATTTTACCTGCGTTAGCAAATTGTTGGTTTTTATAATAATTAAATGCTATATCATTTAGCATAATGATTAAAAGAAGCAATTTTCTGTTAATACTATCACTAATATCAATACTTGGCATTTTGCTCTTGCAATCAAATATTTTATTACATATACGATCTATTAATGGTAAGTTTTCTATGATTGTTTTTTCAGAAGTAATGTTGTAGGAAATTAATGCATCTGTATAATTACTGATTGCAGCAACATAATCTTCTCTTTCACAATCTATATCACCCATTTTCTCATTGATACTAAATAGTAGATTATTAATTACTTCTTGGTCGTCATCTTCAATAACATCATCTTTTTCGCTTTCCAGTTTTTCTTTAAGCAATTTATTTAATCTGTTCAAATTATAATTGTCTTCTGAATTCAATTCTAAGGCCTTTCGAATACAATTTATGGCTTTTTCCCTATATTCTGAACTCAAAATATCGTCTTCAGTAGAATGAGTTAAATCCATATATAAAATAGCCTTGTTGGTATATGCTTCATAGTTTTCGGGATCTAACGAAAGTGCTTTGTCATAATCAATGAGCGCTTTTTCAAATTGATTCATTTCTTCATATATAGTACCTCTGTTAGTATAGTATATTGCATCTTCCGGACATAGATTTATCGCTTTAGAAATATATACTAGAGCTTGTTCCTGATCCATTCGATTGCCTGTTGCTTTAGCTCTTTTACTCAACGAAATGGACATGTTATTATAATAGGTTTCTTTATCACACCCCAATTTATTTGCTGATTTATAATCTGATATGGCTTTATTATATTCTTTTTTATCATCATATTCATTTCCCCTATGTATATACGCTTGACATTTGTTAGGAAATTTATTTATGACCTCATCTAAAGCTCTGATTCTATGGTAAATTGTTTTTTCTTTGATAGCAGATGAAATTTCCAATAAATACTTTTGTTCTTCAGATATAAATTGAGTTTCGGTTAATAAATTGTGTAATTTATCTATTTCGAGCTCAATATCTTTTGGGGCTTTAAAAGTAATCAGTACACCCAATAATGTAATTATTGATGCAAAAATACCTACAATTGTGAGAAGCTCATTAAACACACTGTCTGCTTTGTTATTAATGCTTTCGCAAAATTCCAAATAAGCGTTCGTTTTTAAATCTATGGATTCTTCGTCAGATAAATAGCTTTTAATTTCTTCTCTAAATGCGTTATTCTTGGCTGTTTGCTGCTGTGCAAAAATCAAAGATAGTGCACTAATAATTATAGAAAAAAGACATAGTAATGAAATAAAAACTACTTTCCAATTACTTATAGTTCTTGTTTTTGAATCATTTTTTTGCATAATATAATCCTTTCGTGATATAATATAATAAAATCATTTTAGGAGGGGCTATTCTATGTGGACATTCTAGTACTATAAAAATGCAAAACCATTGATAAACAAATATTGAGTATTTAAATAAAAATGTGAAATCTCAATATTTTTCAATGTCTATTTCCCACATTCCCTTATAGTATAAGTGACAAAAATTGATAAAAGGTAACACTTTTTCTGAAAATTTTGCAATAATCCGACAAATTTATAATATATCTCTACCTTTTGATATTTTTCGCTGTTTATAATTCCTATTTCATGGACTACGATTTTTTCGATCAGTTCATTGAGGATTCTTGCGTTGAGTTCGGTGATGTTGATATATTTTTTACTGAGATTGGTGAATACTTTTGCGTTGTATACAACGGATTCTGCTTGATTTATTTGTTCCGTCAGAGCTTGTTGTTTTGATTTCTGTTCGCTA
>JAFLUM010000015.1 GCA_022508805.1 Oscillospiraceae bacterium
CGCATTTAGAAACAACGGCAGTTCGTCATAAGATTTGTAAATTGATTCTTTCATTGAAGTCTCCTTTCGATAATTTATTACTTGTAATCCGGATTTTCTAAAAATATTGTAGCAGGGGATTGAAAGATGTACAATAGTTTTGTATAATGTTTATTGTAGTGATGTTGATTGTCTATTTTGAAACACATTTTGATTTTCTAAATTTGGAGTGCATATGAAAAAGGATTACTCGGAATACAAGCTCAATGAATATGAAAAGTACAGTTACATCCGTTCAGGAAATCAGTATGCGCGATTTGATTACTTTGTCAACTCGGCGAGTTTTAATGCCGAGAACAAAACAATTTTTATTCGCGTGGACGGCTCGAACGAATATGTACGCCGAGCAGAGGATATAGCGGAATATGAGGACTTTCAAACGAGCGGTCATCCTCGACCCCGTTATAGAAATCAACAAGAGACGGATGATTTAGAAGAGATACGCCAAGAGGGGCTTGCGGAAAACGAAAAAGATTTTGCCGCACTTTGTGCCCGTTATGACATTGACCGTTCCGGTTTCGATATGAATGCCGAATATTTTTACAGAGATCACCCCGAGGAAAGGAAAGAACCGCTGAACAATGTACTCAGCGGTTCGTATATCCGTATTCCTTTCGGCGAAGGAATTTTAGATTTTATCTATGCAGATTTTAAGCCCGCTTATCAGCAAGCGATCAAGATTCCTCTATTGTTCAGTCAGTTCAGTACACTGCTCCAAGAGGAACAGGGCGAGTTTGTTTTGGAGACAGAAACTGAACAGGATTCGGAACCGGAGAAAATATATAACCAAACACAGGATATCGTACAGACATATTTTCGCTATGAGGCGACAGTAGATCATGTCAAAGATATTTCCTACACCTCACTGTATACGGCAATTTGTCCGCCGGTCTTTACCTACGAACATGAGACGCTGAACGGATTGCGGTGGTATTATAATTATCTCACCACTCTGCAAAAAGAATATCTTGAACTTTTGGAATTCTGTTTTGATGAGGAATTTTATCCGGAGGTGCTTGGACATCTGCATCCGGCGGAGCGCTACAACTTGTATCGCAATCTGCACAAGCAACCATCGTATATCAGTCGGGACGAAACATTCGAGATGAACATAGATCTGATGAGCGGACGCGAAATGCCTTACGGCTTGGATGCAGACGGTATGCTGGAGCGCTTAAATTCGAAAATACCGGATGATGATATACACAGAGAATTTGCAAAACGGTATGGTCTGACAAAAGATAGTTTGGATTTCTATCTTCGCTATCCCCGATTTATGAATATCCGATATGAATTCCGCTCGGTGACGGACATTTTGGAACTCGAGTTCAGCAAAATATTAGAGCAGAATATACGATTTAGAAAATGTAAACGCTGCGGAAAATATTTCATCATGAAGGGCAACTACGATACGAGATATTGCGACCGCATTGCGCCGGGAGAAAAGCGCAAGTGCCAAGACATTGCGGCACAGGAAAATTACAAGCAGAAAAACGCAGGAAACGAGGCGCTGCCGATCTACAGCAAATATTACAAACGCTATGCGGCACGGGTGCGAGTAAACCAAATCAAAGAGGCTGATTTCAAGAAATGGAAATACGCTGCCCTGACCAAGCGAGACGAGTGTTCCGACGGCAAGATCACGACAGAAGAATTCATCGAGTGGCTGGAGGAGTCCTTCCCGAACAGAAAGAAAAAGACATAACGAAAAGCGAGAATGATGTTATCGTACAGTCATCCTCGCTTTTTTCTTTGTCTACTGCGGTGCAGATTTTGATAGTCTACGAACGAAATTTTTATATTTTTTCTACTGTTTCCAAGCCTTCTATCATAATTCGTACTGCAAGGATGAAACCATCTCGAAACGCCTCTCGCTCAACCGTTCCCGATAGCTCGCTCTGGCAATCCTTGAACTTTTCGAAGATTTCCTATTGCTGCTCAGTCAGCGTCGCCGTGAGAGCATCCTCGTTTTTGTATATCAACTTTTTAAAAGCTAATCGATCTTTGTCCCGCACTTTATGTACCATTCGCTCGGGTGAATGTTGCCGTAGTATAGATTTTCAAGTGTTGTCATTTTCGTTCCCCCTAACATAAGAAGAGAGCGGCTCCACACCAAATCTTTGTGCAAAGCCGCTCTTCTTGATTGTATTAACTTTTTATGACATACCAGCATCTTATTTGTATCAACAACATATATCACAAAGGTTTGTAAAAGTTCAGATGGTTATGAAACAAATGTCATTTGTAAATTGACTAAAAGAATGCTTAAAAATCGTGTCCTATTTACCGTTTTGTAAACCTCATCTTATTCATCTGTAAATTTTTCAGATTTTTTCTTAATAATAACCTTACTTCCTCCCACAAAAAATCTACTTCTCGTTTTTTTCGCTTAGTACAATGAAATCAATACTATCTTGTTTTTTTATGACTTTTTGCTTTGTATGATCACATATTATATTGCCATCTATGACTTTATACTCAGATAAATAATACAAATCTTTATTTTCATACACTACGGCATAACCGTCCGAGGTTACATGATACTCACTTTGATTAACTACAGAAAAAACTCCCATTACATATGTATAACCAAAAGTAAAAACAACCCATAGTAATAAAAAGACAATCGCAGATTTTAAGCTTTGTTCTTTCGAAACATGTTTTTTACGTTTTTTCCTAAAGGTTATCCCGAAAATAAAACTAGGGGCAAAAAACAATAGATATGCTAATGATAAAGCAATAAATAAGATTATAAAGCTACTTATATTACTCATATCTAAAAATTCAGCCAAATTGTAAGCAAATCCAATAACTAGCCCAAATATTCCGAAAATGCCTATTTGTGAAAATATCTTAAATATCTTTTTCCAGGAAGATTTGTGAATTAAATATGGAATAAGAGTAACTAATAAAAGCAGGGCGCCTAGCACTATTGAGAGTAAAATCCCATAAATAGTATTACTGTTTATCTCAATCGCTGAAGGATCAATTTTCAGGCAGTGAACTTTTCCAGCTTCAAACGCATATTGACTAAATTTCAAAACTGCTGTGAAAATTGCAACAAGTACTGTACTAATCCAGGTAAAGGCTGCTATATTTTTATTTATAAACCTAATTCCATTCTTAATGATATTAATATCAGATTCAGCATCTTGCTTTCCCAAGTTACCATCATTGTCTTTATTCATTTTATTTTCGATAATTGGAATAGGTAAAATGTGCTTATATGTTTTTCGACCAGTGTAATATGTGAAAATAACTTCAGTTATTTCTTTTTTGGTCGCAATCCGATCGATAATTTTTATTTTCTTTGTCTCACCTGCAGGAAGAGTAATAATGTCATCAATAGGTGTAAGAATATTCAATTCGTCGAATGCATCCCTTTTTCTTACTATTTCATAGCGTGTTGTATCAATTTTGGCAATTTCTTCTTTTCCGTTAAAGAATAGAAGAAATTTTTTAGAAATGGAAATGGTTTTATCACCGTTATTACTAACAAGCACAGAAAAATGAATGATTTTATTCTCATTACTCTCATGCTCGATCCTAAAGTCATCTACAACAACTGTTGGTTTCACTCTTAATGAAATCAGTTTATCTATGATTTTTTCTCCTAATGACAAAATGAAATTCCACATTTTTTCACCTTCTTATATATCAATCGCATATTTCTTTACATATGTTTATATAGTATTCCTCACAATTTATGATGTTTTCCACACAGTTAAATCGTCTGCATTTCGCTCTGATGTTTAACAATTTCTCTAATTAAAAAGCTCACATCGTTTTCGTGATTATAGCGATTCCATGTTTTTACAACGTGTTTTAAATCGATTAAAAAGGCGTGTACCAATTCATGTTTTTTAGTATTATCTTTCCACGTCGATTTTGCAAAACCAATATATTGTATATTATCCTCTGAATTGAACACTTCACGCTTTTTATCATACGGTAAAAGAAAAGCGTTATAAATGTTCTGAACATCAATCTTAGTTACATTCATTTGAATAAAATCGCCATATGTAATTTGTTTCTGTATTGATGTTGTCTCTGGTAGATCCTCCTCATTCCCTGTATAACCAAATCGGTAAAATTTAGAATCAATGATAAACACATCTTTATCTTTCACAATAATAGTGTCTGGACGTAAATTTGAACTGTCGGTTTCTTTATAATTATTTTTAGTTAATTGCCATTTTGCTTTTGGATTGAAATCGCGTAAATCTTTTATATTTCCAAAAATTGAATCAATCATTCTTTCGAAAATATAATGATATGAATCCACTCCGTAAACAAATTCATTTTTATTTCGGGAATCAAGTCCAAGTATTACATTAAGCAAATGTCTTAGACGCAACCTTTTTTCATCATCGAAAGTGTGATCCAACTCTTCACGTAAAGCTGATATGTATTGTTTTTTTATTGTTTCATTAAAGGGCTTTTCTTCAATAAAATCAGAAGATAGATTAAATAACCATCCTATGAAGTCAATACTTCTTTTTACACAATGCTTGTGTATATCAACCAATATATTATCTACGGTATTTTTTACCTCAACTGTAACATTGGGATATATAATGTTTCCGTTAGATACAATTGGTTGCGACTGCATTGTACGTTTCCAATTTATTTTCCCTGATCGATTGATTTTATATTTTTTTTCACGATTAATATAAAACCCATTTATCAGAAAATCATTGATCACCCAAAGATATGATAATAATGCAAATTCACCCGGTTCATTATTAACATTGTTGGCTTGAGAAAGAATAGTTGATTTGGTCTTTGCTATTGAAATTGTGCGCAACAAATCAACTATATCATTTCGCATAGATATAGACTCGGGATCAAACCTATAAGATTCCGGGTAATAAAAATGAATTTCATTCCCCTTTATTTTAAATCCAACAAATGAATCATCATTTTTCCCGGTGGCCTTATGCGGAAAGAAGTTTTTAATTTTGGTTTTGTTCACTGATGATTCCATCTACAAATACCTTTTTTCCTTTAGTTAAATACGCATCTATTAGATTATCAAGGGTTTTAACCTCAGCGCCAAACCAATCTGTCCGTCCAAATTTTGCTACATCATCCCATAAATACTCAAAGAGTTTATAAGCAAATTTCGTCTTTTTTGCATTATCTGAGCAATCTTCAACTTTTTCGCAGAGCGTTTCCTTGTCTATAAAATAAACACCCAATTGCTTGTCCTCAGATGACAATTCGTTAGAATTGTTTACTATGAAGGCATTTATATCATCAACAAGTTGCTGCCAAGTGATATCAGGCATACCGGGGACATAATATCCTTTATATTCATGGTCAGGGCCAAATGTGTTACGCAACTTTTCAAACTGCCAACGACGCTTGAAAGCCGTGTCTAACGTAAATACATTCTGATCGCTGGTATTCATAGTAGCAATAATATGCAAATTGGATGGAATATAAATTTCATTAAAGACATAACTGTTCTCTGAGAAACATTTGTTGAGATAATCCTGTAAATTTACATTTGTTATACTATAATGGCTCTTTCCTGTTTTATCTCTATCCAAGAGTTGGAAGATATCTCCGAATATACTTGCAGCATTGCCGCGGTTTAATTCCTCAATAATTAATGCAACGGGTTTCTCCGGATTTTCAATGGCCTTTTTTAATGCAAGTGCAAATGGACCCGGATTAAAATCATAAGTTACTGTCTTGTCACTGTGAACCTTTGGAATTATCTGCCCTACAAAGTCAGTATTACTATAATCTTGATAAAATGTTGTTCTGATTCTGTCTTCAACAGCAACTTCGAGGTTGAGTAAAAGCGTATTTTCAACATAATATGACTTTCCGCAGCCGGGGGTTCCGTATATTACTCTGTTCTGTGCACCGTTTCTATCGGCGTCAAAAGAGTACGGAGAAACTATAGGTTCAGTTTCTGCAACATTGGGAATACCATCTCCTATGTTTTGGACCACTTTGAAAAATGCTACATTTGAGATCCCACACTTTTTAACGAATAAGGCAATTTGCCCCATCCTAATAAATGAGTTCTCGTCTGCTTCAATTTCGGTTTTATCTAAAGCTTTCCTCTGCCATTCTTCGTTATAAAAGACGGTAAACAGGTCAGGAAAGATCATGTGAAAATACTTCATTACCCATTGCCTACCTATAGTATTAGGCATTGCTGTATATAATTTTGCGTGTAGGTCAGCATAATCCTTTACCTCTTTAAGTTCGCCAAAATTAGAGATGATTTCTGCTCCCGCAATAAGTTCGTCACGAATACGTTTACCGACCTCTATTGCCTGTTTCTCGGTTAGAATTTGAGGCTTTCTGCTAGATCCTGTTATCCATGACTGCTTTTTTGGACTATAAAATAGACCATATTTATATGCTGCACCACTTGCGATACTGCCAAAAATGCTGTATCGTTTATCATATTCAAGAATGTAGCAAAGGTTATCTCTTTTATTTGTATCGTTTAAAAATATTCGATGGAGGATGTCAATACCATCCAAGGTTTTTAATATTTCAGGCGAGAATTTTGAACGAAACTCGCCATAGAGTTCACTTGCTTCTTCATCTACATTTCCAAGCAGGGCAGCCTCTTGCTGGAACCATTCGGTAGTGAAAGAATTTTCCTGGCGACCTTCTGTAGATATTTCTGGAGTATATAGTTCTATCAGAGCTTTTGTAGATCCCAAAAAGTTCAGATAGTTATCTATAATAAACAAATTTGAATCGTTCTCAAAAATAAATACCTTTTTAGCGACCTCTTCTAATCGAGCAGGATTTACAGATATAGATTTATTCGTGACCACTAGCGTATTTAATTGTTTTAAAGCTTGTAGCATTCTATTATCGAATTTTGCAGAGAATTGTTCGAATTCAGGTATTACAGATGTGTCATCTCTCATCATTTTGATAAGAAGAATTGTGTCCAAATAATCTTCAAACTTTTTTGTTGTTGCAACAAGATACTTATACTCTGTAAGGCTAATAGAATATTCTCCTGTTGTTCTGCCAAGTTCAATCAATACCTTGTACAATAGCATTATTGGGTATAAACGAAACTCTTTTCTAACGCCGTCCTTTTCTTCATCTATATCAGAGCTTAGAAATATTTTTTCTATTTGACGGTCGATGATATCTCCATATGTTTCTACATTCTCAAATTTATTACTGCAGCGTTTAGCAATCTCATGATATGTAGGAGTTATTTTTGCATTTTTATAATTGGCACCATTCATTTTTATGAGTCCAAAAAATGCGGCTACTCTCAATGCTCGATAATTATTTGAAAATTCCACATTTGAATCTTGTGACTGTAGTTGAGAAATCCGATTCTCAATATATTTACTAAGAACCTCAGTAGAATTATTGTCTTGATATTCTTTTAGTATATATACTAAATAACACAATTTGCCAAACTCAGTTGGTTGTTTGACTAAATACCAGCATTCATATTCCGCAGCTGATTTTAACTGTTCAATTTTGTTTTTGAGTAATTCATTCATTTATAGAATCCTCCATTTCGATAATGTTTCGTACTAATTTGGCTAAAAAGTAAGATATTTTAGGAGGGACAGCATTTCCAATTTGTTTGCATACTGATGTTTTATTGCCTGTAAATACAAAATCATCGGGAAAGCTCTGAATGCGTGCTGCCTCTCTAGGAGTCAATGTTCTATCCTCACTTGGATGTATAAAACGTCCACCTGCAGGAGTATCGAAACGTGTTGTAATGGTAGGCGCTTGCTCGTTCCAACATAATCGACCGTAAGATCCACTATGAACGGATTTTATGTTTTCGTCAAGGGATGTGAAATTCTCACCATTTGATATTTTTGCCATTCTATCAATAGCCACTTTTGAATGATTGGTTTTTATGTGATTTTGTAATTCTGGAGCAGCACAAGACAAATACGATTGGTATGATGTAATCGCCACGGGGTTACTCACAACCCCTGTAATGCTCGGAGATGGCAAGTTCCCAATGGCATCTCTAACCGTTCTTCTGTCGAAGTAGTCTGGGTATATTTTTTTTATTTGCTCTTTAGTGGCATCCCATAATGTCTTTACATCAATTTCTTTATTACGCACCCCAATAATGATCATGCGCTCACGTTTTTGCGGTACTCCAAAATCAATAGCTCTGACTATTTGTGGATAAAGATTATAATATGAACCATCTAAAAGAGATGGGTCAGAAAAAATGCTCAAAATCTCATTGAAAATCTTGCCATTTTCCATTGTAGTAATACCCTTAACATTTTCCATAACAAAAACTTTGGGTTTTACAGCTTTTACAACGTTGAAGTAATGTTTAAACAAGAAGTTTCGAGGATCTCCCATAAAACCATCTCGAATTCGAGCACCAGCCATTGAAAATCCCTGACAAGGGGGGCCTCCGATAATTACATCAGCATCGTTCTCTTTAAACACTTCTCCATGGTCAACATTTTTAATATCATCTACAATAACTTCGATATTTGGATGATTGGTTTTGTAAGTTTGGGCTATAGACTTGTCAAACTCTACGGCCTTGACAATTTGATAGCCCTCATTAATAAATCCTAATGACAATCCACCGCAACCCGCAAATAAGTCAATTACCTTCATCTTCAGCACCTCCCCCTATGCGATATCTAAATGCAAAATCTTTAATATATAAGCTTTCTTGCTCAGTTAACCCGTATAAATTATTAATATAATCGTCAATTTCATGGATTTCATCAGTACAATTCTTGTGTTTATACTCATATTCCGTTTGCTTTGTTCCTACATATTCTTTTGTCTGCTCAAGTTTATTTTCAAGCTTTTGGGCTAACAAATTTACTTGTGCAAAATCATTTAGTTCAGGTACTGAAAATCCATTCAGTTCTTTTTGTGTTATATGCCAACAATCAGATATACATATCCAATACCACCAGAATAAGGACGAGTTTAATAGACACATACAAAAGTTTTTATTGCCATCGTCATTACAAAAAAGTCTCTTGTATTCGGATCCATTATGTTCTGTAATAAAAGCTTTAATCCAGAAAGCAGCGCGCATATTCAAATAAATCGGATGGCCTTCTTCTATAAACAGATCACTCAATCTATTTCTTCTACCAGTTACTTTTTTGTATATGCTGATATCTAATTTAGAGCCAACCTTCGGAATATAATCTTCCTCTGTGACCGTGTTTTTTACAGCAGTAGCGTTGGTAAATAATATATCCCTCTCGGCATTATACCAGTATTTGTAGCTATCCGTATATATTGAGGTTTCTACCGTATTGCGTTTTTTTCCAAATATTATACATAATTTTTGATGTACAGAAGTAAATAAGCAATCGGGTCGATCGGCATAGCTCAAAATGTACTGCTCTTTAACTACGTTTAGAAGGGCTTGGCGTAGCGTTTTCATACGAGGTGTTGCTACATATGATAGTGGAATAACAAATCCCATTGCACCTTTATCCGCCAAATTTAGTGCGGAATTTTCAAGGACATTCCCATAAATATTGCCGTATTTTGTTTTTGGATTTAAGTTTGATTTTGAATCTTCTACATAAGGGGGATTGCCTACAATAATATCAAATAGTTGTGTATTGGGATTATTTGTCACAAAATCTAAGGTAGTAAAATTTTCATTAAGAAATTTGCTCAAACCTTTTGTTTTGGATATACCATATCTTTTTAGGGCACAAAGGAAAAGTCTTAATTTAGAAATAATAATAGAATCCAAATTAATATCATTTCCAAATATAGTTTTTATAATTCTTTGGACACTTATTTTTCCTATAGATTGTCTGTGCATGTCCATAAGATCAAATTTGATTTCTAATGCAGAGAGCAAAAATTCACCGGCACCGCATGTGGGATCATAAACCCGTTTTGTTAGGCAAAACGATTTATAAGGTATACCATTTAAATCCATAACATGTAGGTTGTTAGGATGTAATTTACCATAAGCGGATTTTATACTGTTGGTAACTATAAATTTTACCACATCAGTAGGAGTATAATAGACTCCTTTTTCTTTGCGATCAATTTCTTTTTCGTTTAAATTTGCTAACTTTTTCTGTAAATCATTATATCCAATTCTTTCTTTTGGTACCTCAAATTCAAGATGTTTCTTTGTTAATCCAGCTATTGTTTGAATCTCTAACATAATAGCTGACAGATCTTTTTCATTATATTTATATGACAAATATTGTTTGGCAGATGCTACTGCCTCTAACACTATTCTGCTTGCCATAAGGTGCCTCCACATTAATTCATAAAGACTTCACTACAATCATTTATTATAAAATATTATAACATTTATAGTGTCCAATAAAACGGACTTATACCTTTTTTCTACTTCTCAACTTATTTAAATGAAACCGTTTCAACAATATCCCATATGTCATATTTAAGCGCATTGTAAATAGAGTAGCGCTTTCATAGATACAAGTTCTGTTTTTATTAAGTTTGGTCATTGTAGCTGGAGAAAGACCAAGCATTAATCGGAACTGTGACTTTGTTATCTTTTTCCTAAAAGAAGTATCTATAACTTTTTAAAGTCAACAATCCCGTAGAAACTCATCTATCTATTAGCGAAGAATAATTTCTGCTTTCATCAATTTTGGATATAGTTCTAAATTATATTCGATTAAATATTTATCAAATCCAAAAACTTTACAATAATCGTTATATTTTGTTAATACCCACAAATATTTAGAAATGGTTTTTTCTGTTGCATAAATTTTATTTGGATCAGTCACTTTGCGATTATATTTTCCGTTTTTACGCAGAAGACGAATTAAATTATCACGTAAAACAGTTATATGAATATCTTCATCTATAAACTCAGAATCATAATATACCTGAGATCCTAAAACAGAATACATATCAATGTAATATTTCTCATCAACATCTTCTGCGACACATTTTTTGCAAAGACTGTCACATATTTCTTTTGAAAAACAATATGAATCAAGTACAATCCTTGGAAAATTCGCATTTTCTTCTAAGGAAACAGCCCTTATTAGCCCTTCCTCAAAGACGATATCATTATTTATAAAAGTCTGACCTTTTGTTATTCCTCCACGAATAAGAATTGAGTATTTCTGTAAAAATCGTAATTGCAAGCGTGCTAATACATATCCAATAGACTTCAAACACTCATATTCATCATAATCATCACGTTCTTCTAACATTATTATAAAGTTATCAGAAAAAGTTTTAATTTTAAACGGTTCACTGTACATTATATGGTTAGAATCAGTCTTATTAATCACATCCGCTGCCATATTAACTACATTGTGCAAAAACTCAATAATATCATTTTCTTGATTCTCAAAGAAAGCTTTATAGCCTAATATATCAAAGTATGCAATATAATATGATTTGACTTTGTATGGCTCTATACTATGCATTGATTTGCGTTCTTCCTATCTATAACAAATAATTATTATTTTATTTATTCTAACATTTTTCGACGTTAAGCGCAATATATAATCGTGTGCTCGTGAATTATTTTCATATGTTTTTTTGATTTTGGGTTTAGTTTAACAAAATGTCTAAGCAGTATAATAGACGTATATCTTTGTCTACTGCGGTGCAAATTTTGAGCGAGGAATATGAGTTAAACCAGTTGACTTAACGGCAGGGGAGAGGTAAAATGCAAATGCTCCTACGGGCGGACGCAAAAGCGTCGATTCTGTAGGAGCATTATTTACGACCACATATTTGACCATAGTGCGGTTTGGAACACATGGAAACAGTGGAGACAAGAGGGCACGAAAGCATTGTTTTCGGAGCGGAAAGTGCCCAAAACGGCTGTTTCCCAGCTAAAAAATGTTACTTAATTTCTTTGGGAGCAAGATACCGGAAGTTCGAGTCACCTCACTCCGACCAAAAACGGGGCTGTCGCAATTGGGATATCCAATAGCAGCAGCCTCAAGCTTTATTAAAATAATATGAGTTTTATCAAACTACTGCATCCAAATCGCTGTCTGAGTCGGCAAATTCAATAACCAAATGATTCGGCAGACAGACTATCGGTGCTGCGGCGGAGTTCAGCCAGCCCATTTTAACGCAGGTATGGTCGCGACAGTCCGCCGAAAGCATTCGGATTTTTCCGCTTTCGATCTGAACGGTATTTATCCGACCGCTATATTCAATGTCAATCGTCTGATCCTCAGCCGTTGAAAGATCAAAGCGGTAAAGCACCATGCCGTCCTGTACGATCTGCACATAATCTCCGTGCGGACGTGTAATTGCCCACACACTGCCGATCACGCCTATCAAAATTATTCCGATACAAACACTTATAAATACTTTTTTCTTCATTCGCTTATCACATAAACTTTCATATTGCTGCGGTCACTGTCAAGTGTAAACCTTTCACTAATGCCGCCGGTCAAATAAATGTCGTTGCTGTCGGAAATCAAAATCATATCAAAATCCTGATTTTGCCGCCAATATTCGACTGATTTATCCAACCCCATAACAAAGAGCGAAGTGGAAAGAGCGTCACACAGCTTGCCATCGTGAGCAATCACTGTTATGGACAGAAGCCCGTTTTCAACCGGATATCCGGTCGAGGGGTCAATTATATGCCCGTATCTGTTTCCGTCATCACCGATGAAAAACCGCTCATAAGCGCCGGATGTCACCGCGGCAAGGTCGGACACCTCTATAACTCCGATTTTTCCTTCTCCGTTCGGGTCTTGAAGTCCTATTCGCCAGTCAGAGCCGTCAGGTCTGCTGCCGACGGTCTGAACATTTCCGCCGAGATTTAAAAGGGCAGAGGTAATACCGTTTTCTCGCAGAATTCCCGCGGCAATGTCTCCCGCATAACCTTTTCCGACTGCGCCGAGATCAAGCATCATACCTTCTTCAAGCTGTACGGTATTTCCGTTCAGCATCACGTTTTCATAGCCCACAAATGACAGCAGTCCTTTGATCTCGTCCTTCGACGGGATACGGTTTTCCTCTTTGGTAAAGCCCCACGCACTCAAAATAGGGTAGACGGTAAGGTCTAAGGCACCGTTTGTGCGTTCAGACATATCGAGAGCAAATTTTAAAATATCTGCCGTTTCATAAGCTACCTCTATAGCCTGTCCGTCAGCGTGATTTACAGCATAGACGTCGCTGTTTTCGCCTGTCACAGACCACAAAAGCTCCAAATCGGCAATTTTTTCCCGTGCCGACATAAGCGTCGGTTCAGCATCTTCCCCGTAAGCGGTAAATTCCATATATGTATCCATTGCAAAGAAGGATATTGATTGTTTGTCTGGTTCTTGCGTATAGGAGCAACCTGAAAGCAGTAATATAAGACACAGGCACAAGGATAAAATTCGCTTTATCATCATTGTTCCTCCGTATAATAACGAATCATCATATTTTAACATAATTATAACATCCTTTTCAATCAATTTTAGCAATTGTATTGTATATACTTTTTATATGATTTTTGAATTTTGCCGAAATGCCTGTTAGCAGTCTTAATAATGCCGTTGGGCTCAATTTGCAAATCACCTGTTGTAGTGTACTTGACTGAGACTTACACTTATGGTACAATAAAAACAACCTGGAGGCATAGCTCAGCTGGTTAGAGCGCACGGTTCACATCCGTGAGGTCGGGGGTTCGATCCCCTCTGTCTCCACCAGCAAAGAATCCGCGTAAATGCGGATTCTTTGAATGATGTTTGCCTTAGGCAAATGATGTTGGGCAAGTTCCAATGATGACGCTTCGCTAATGATGTGTGACTTCGTCACTTTTTCTATTGCAAACATTGCATCATTGCGAGTGAAACGAGCAACATCATTACACCGACAGGTGTAACATCATACCGCTGTAGGCGGTGCATCATCATTTATGCTTATGAAGGTTAAATTCTTTACACCCAAAAGCTGAAAACAACTTTTTGGTTCTTTTCTTTTCTCTTCTCTAACTGCGAAAATTCCCGTTTCCCATGAAAAAACAAGAGATAAAAGAGGACGGTTTAGGAGACATTGATTATGGAAAGCTTTCCGATAAAAATCCGCCTTTCACGCAGAATGATTGCCTTATGTGTTATGTTTACGCTGTTTGCGTTACTTATCGGATACGGCATTTTCAAAATGAGCTCTCAAACGATTTATATGGGGGACGGTACTCCGATGCCGTTGTATTTCAAAGCGATTTTCATAGCTTTGGAGGTAATTATTGAAATCGGGGCTTTATTTATGATAGTTCCTATGTGGAAACGTATTTTCGCAAGGAATGGCGCTATGACGTTGACTGAGGCAGGCATTGAAAACACATTTATGCTTTTTACGGTATTTGCGTTTTGGACAACACTGCCGATTCGCTTTATTCCGTGGACTGCTCTGCAGGTCAACAAATTAGATGCGAACAGTTATACTGTTGACATTGAACAGTTACCGAAGGGCAGCGTAGGGAAATTAGCCAAAATGCGGCTTAAAATTACCGGTTTTGAATTTAGGATCGGTCAAATCGAAGCAGAGAATTTTGAACATTACCGCCAAATCGCTCTTTCTCAAAGCGAAGATACGACGGTATAATTTAATAAATATAAAAATGATGCAGGCTTCTGCATCATCATATTTGCGGCTGTAGTTCATCGGTAGAATGCGAGCTTCCCAAGCTCGACAGGTGGGTTCGACTCCCATCAGCCGCTCCACGGAAAAGCACTCTTTTGTCTGTCGGACAAAAGAGTGCTTTTTCAATGATATCCGTTCGTCGCGGAACGGGTGATATATACTTCGCATATGAAGGAACGGCAGCCGAGAATTTTTGCTTTCGTTCAAACTTGATTTCTATGAAAAATTTGTTTTGTTGATTTTTATATTATTATATGGTAAAATAGCAAAAATACATAATTTGTATGTTTTTTTCACATTTAAAGCGAGGTCAGTAAAATGAATCCTTTTAAAGCCGTATATGAATTGACTGCGCTGAATATCAAGCACACCAAGCAGTCATTTTCAATGGCGGGAAGCGAATTGAAGAAAAAATACAGCAGTACGCTGTTTGGTTGGGCTTGGTCCATTGTGCGCCCGTTGGTTTTTATATTTGTTTATTGGTTTGCAATGTCGGTTGGAATTCGTGGAAATAAACCGATCACTCTTGATAGCGGAGAAAAGGTTCCCTATATTATTTGGATGATTCCGGGAGTTATTGCTTGGTTCGTATTGCAGGAAACACTTTCGGCAGGTGTTGTTTGCGTAAGGCAAAACAGCCATCTTGTTAATAAGATGCTTTTCCCTGTAGGTACAATTCCCGTATTCAGCACAATAAGCTACTTTTTTTCTCATCTTCTTATGCTAGCAATATCAATAATCATTTTTGCTTTCGCAAAATATCCGCTTACGGTATATCTTCTTCAGCTTCCGTTTTATTTGCTGTTGTTTTTTATATTCTGTTGTATACTTGCAATGTTCATTTCAACGCTGGGTGTTATAAGCAGAGATTTTGAACAGCTCATTAAAGCTATTTTAAATGTTTTCTTTTGGATGTCGCCTGTTCTGTGGCAGCTTTCAAATGTTAAAAATAAATATGTAGCTTTTGTGTTGAAGCTGAATCCCTTTAACTATTTCGTTACCGGTTACCGTGACGCTTTTTTAGGTCAGGCTTGGTTTTGGGAGCATTACAAATACACAATTTATATATTTGTATTCCTCGCCATTTTTGCTCTGTTTACAGCCTCTCTTCACAAAAAGCTTTCTCCTGAATTTGCAGACGTGCTTTAAGAGGTGTTTATAATATATGGATAACAATAACTATTCTGTGAAAGTTGAACATCTTACAAAAATATATAAAAAATATAAACACCCTTGGTACAGAGTTCTTCATGCTTTTTCATCAAAGATCCCGTATACGGAGTTTTACGCAATGAAAGACCTTTCCGTTACCATACCCAAAGGCGAAGCAGTCGGTATTATCGGCAAAAACGGCAACGGTAAATCGACTCTTCTTAAAATGATAACGGGTGTTACGAAAATGACATCAGGTACCATTGATTCCAATGGCAGAATTGTTGCCATGTTAGAGCTTACCTCAGGATTTGACAAAGAGCTTACAGGACGTGAAAATGCCTATATAAAGGGCAGAACCATAGGACTTACAAAAGAGGAGATCAATAACCGAATGGATGCAATTTTGCAGTTTGCCGACATCGGTGATTTTATTGACCAGCCTGTAAGAACATATTCAAGCGGTATGAAATCAAGGCTTGGGTTTGCCGTAAGCGTAAATCTTGATCCCGATATTTTAATTGTTGATGAGGTTCTTGCAGTAGGCGATATGTCATTCAAATTAAAATGCCTTGCAAAGATGGAGGAGTTTCGCAAAAACGGCAAAACCATTCTTTTTGTAAGCCATGACCTTTCTACGATCAAAGCCTTTTGCTCCTCTTGTATGTGGATAAAAAACGGCGAGCTTATGTACTACGGTCAAACGGGCACTGCCGTTCAGATGTATCAGGATTACCTGAAAGCAGAACGCAGAGAGGAAAATGAACGCAGGCGTAAAGAAAATGCCGATTTGCTTCTCACAAAGGACGATATGCTTCACCCGAACAAAGCCCATCTTGTTAACGGTATAGGTGAAGAACAGACCGTATTCACCGCAGGCGAGGATATTGAAATCTCTGCAAATTATGAAGTAAACGTCTCGGCAGACAACCTTAACTGTGCAATTACAGTTTATGACAACGAGCAGAAAGAAATATTCTCATCCAACAGACAGGGTAAACAGTTTGCCCTGAAAAACAGCGTCGGAAAACATAAACTGCATGTTGTGCTTCACCAGCCACAGCTGCTTGCAGGTCATTATTTCATAACTTGTGAAATTTGGAATCCTCAGTCAGGCTTTGTGCGGGGAGTAATGAATAAAAAACCCTTTGAGATTAAATCCGATACATTTATGGGTACGGGTATAATGCACATCGACTGTACCTGTACAAGTGCGTGAGAATTATGAGTTTTATCAGCAAAATCAGATCTCTCTTTGAAACCAACGTAATGTTTCGGCAGATAATTACGAATAATAAAGATATTCAGTTTATTACCGAGTCACAGACCGCAGAGCTCCAAAGGGTCTTACTGCAAATGATGAAAGATATTCATTTTGTTTGCGAAAAGCATTCTTTGACGTATTTCCTCGGCGGAGGTTCGTGCCTTGGCGCAGTACGTCACAAGGGCTTTATCCCTTGGGATGACGATATGGATGTTATTATGCCGAGAGAGGATTATGACAAATTCCCTGCACTTTTAAACGCCGAATTTCCCGATAAATATTATTATGAGGAGATACACATTAACGAAAAATATGATGCAAACTTTATGAAGGTTCGTCTTAAAGGTTCAATTTGCCGTGAAATTTTTGAAAGCGACCCGGAAAGCGTTGGGATTTTTATTGACATAAATCCTCTTGAAAACGTTTATAATGATCCGTTTGTCCGTAAAATACATGGCTACACCTGCGAGCTTTTGCTTCTTATTTGTTCGTGCGTAAGGCTTAAAAATAATGCACCGTTTATCCGTCCTTTTATTACCGATGAAAAACAGCTCGCGGTAATCAAACGAAAACTTCGCCTTGCAAATCTTTTATCTTTTTTCTCTTTAAGAAAATGGCTTCTTATTACTGAAAAAACCATGTCCTTATGCAAGAACCAAAACAGCTCTTTCGTTTCAATTCCCACAGGAAGAAAGCATTATTTCGGAGAAATGCAGCCGAGAAGTACTTTCTCAAAAGCTGTTTTAACAGACTTTGAAGATACTGAGTTTTATATTATGTCCGGCTTTGAGTCTTACCTTACGGGGCTTTTCGGTGACGACTATATGACACCTCCACCCGAAAAAGAAAGGGAGCACCATGCCGTAACCGCATTACAGTTTCCTGAAAATAAATAGTAAAAATTAAAGGAGATATAAAAATGAACTATGCTTTAATTTTTGCCGGCGGAACCGGTCAAAGAATGAACACCAGGAATAAACCTAAGCAGTTCCTTGAATTAAACAGCAAACCGATTATCATTCATACTATCGAGCATTTTGAAAATCATCCGATGATTGACGGAATTGTCGTTGTGTGCTTGAGTGATTGGATCCCTTATATGAATACGCTCCTTAAAAAGTTCTGCATTAACAAGGTGATCAAAGTTGTTGAGGGCGGAGATACAGGTCAGCATTCCATAAGAAACGGTCTTTTTGCTCTTTATGAGAACGAGAGCGTTCCAAAGGACTCTATCGTGCTTATTCACGACGGTGTTCGTCCGCTCATCAATGACCAAATTATTACAGACAACATTGAGTGCGTAAAAGCAAACGGCAACAGCGTTACCGTTACTCCCGCTATTGAAACCATAATCAGCGTAAACGAAAATAATGAGATAAACGAGGTTATGGACCGTTCTGTTTGCAGAATGGCGCGTGCTCCGCAATGCTTTATTTTGCGAGAAATTGTTGACGCTCACAATAAAGCAGATGCTGAAGACTTCAGTGCCATTGATTCTGCAATGCTTATGTCACATTACGGAACAACTCTTCACGTTGTTGAAGGACCGCCCGAAAATATTAAAATCACCACTCCGTCTGATTTCTACATTTTCCGTGCTATTACGGAAGCGAGAGAAAATGCGCAAATTCTATAATAAGGAGATAACTATGTCAAGTTCGGTTGAATTAAATGACATTAAAACAGTTGTAAGCGATCCTGTTTGCAAAGAGCTTTTTAATTCTTCTGTGTTGATTACCGGGGCTACCGGTCTTATCGGCTCATTCTTCATTAAAAGTCTTATAGAGCTTAATAAGACGCAGAATGCGAATATTAAAATCTATGCTCTTGTAAGAAACGAGCAGAAGGCAAAAAAGATGTTCGGTGACCGGGTAAGTCTTGTTGTCGGTGACATCGTAAATGTTACGGCTTTGGATTTTGAGGTTGACTATATTTTCCACGGAGCAAGCATTACAAGCTCAAAGGATATGGTGGAAAAGCCTGTTGAGACTATTGACATTGCCATCAAGGGAACGGAAAATATGCTCATCGCCGCAAGAAAGCAGAAAAACCTTAAGGCATTTGTTTATATGTCATCGTTGGAGGTTTACGGTGTCACACCGCCGGAGCTTAAAATAATTACCGAAAACGATTACGGTTATATTGACCAGCTAAACGTTCGCAGCAGTTATTCGCTGGGCAAGAGAATGGTGGAATGTCTTTGCGTGTCTTTTGCTTCGGAATACGGCGTACCCGTTAAAATTGTCCGTCTTACGCAAACCTTCGGTCCCGGCGTTGCTTATAATGACGGCAGAGTGTTTGCAGATTTTGCACGGTGTGTCATTGAGAGCAGAGATATAATTCTTCACACCAAGGGTGAAACAGTCAGAAATTACTGCTATCTTTCGGATGCCGTTACCGCTTTAATGACAGTTGCCGCAAGAGGTGAGATCGGTCAGGCGTATAATATTGCAAATGAAGATTCCGACATTTCAATTTACGGTATGGCAGAGATGCTTTGCTCGTTTTTTCCTGAAAAGGGTATCAAGGTGGTAATTGAGGACAACGGCAATGCAGCAAAAATGGGTTATAATCCGACTGTTAAGATCAAACTCGGAACTGCCAAGCTCCGTGCACTCGGCTGGGATGCAAAGGTTGACCTTGAAACCATGTTTAAAAACTTAATTGAAGATATGTCTTGTAACAAATAACAATAATTGAATCATCACAAAAAATTAACGCCATCGAAATTTCGATGGCGTTTTTTTTGCATCACTTTGTTTTAATAAATTTGTTGATTTTGATTTTGCCAAGCAACTTAAACGGGTACCAGAACGGATATGTTGAGAAAACAAGCGTAATAACAAGAGCAATCGGGAAAATTGCTAATCTTAAGTAAGGAACTGCATCGAGATATTCATACCATCTGTAATCAAGATAAGCTAAATATAAATATCTGTGCAGAATGTAAACGGCAAGTGTTCTTGCACCGTATTTTGTAAAGAAATACTTTTTCCTTGGAACCCATGCCAAAAAAGCAAAGCAAAGCATTGCAGCACAGATGTAAAACCATACTCTCGGCACAAACCACAAAAGAGGGGTTAATGAAGAGTTTTTGAAAATCGTCGCATAGGGGGTATCGCAAGTGATAAATTTATTGATTGAAAAATTGATTACATCTCCGTAAGGCTTAAAGAGCAGCGTAATTGCAAGCTGTGACAATAACGCAACAATTCCGACGGGGATTGAAATAATTCTTGCTTTTTTACTGTATATCTTTTCAAATGTTTGAGGTGTAATGTAATAACCTGCCAGAAAGAAGGGGTAATGCGTTACCACTCTGGAAATTGACATTGAACCGTTAAGTTTTGGGTCATAAGCCAAGAAAAGTCCCAGTAAAACAGCGACCGGGAACATAATCTCGGGTTTTACTCTGTCAACAAGCGGCAAAAAGCAATACCACCAAATAAGGCATACCAAAAACCAAAGAGATGAACGCGGCGCAAAGAACGACGGTGTAATATCATCCTTCAAAACAAACATTTCAAAAGCCGCAACGGTAACCTGTGCAAACAAATAATACATAATGTAAGTGAACGGCCGTTGAACATTTATTGTACCGTCAGGTCTGATATACTTTTTTGCGAAGAAACCGGAAATGAAAATCAAGCACGGCATATGTAATGTATTGATTACACGCCAAAGATACATAAATACAATTCCCGACCCGCCTGAGTCTTTGAACGGGGAAAGAGCATGGGCTAATACGACAAGGAAAATCAAAATAAATTTTGCATTATCGTAATAGTACAGTCTTCCTTTTTCGTCTGCGTAGGGAGATGGGGCTAAAGTGCTGTTACTCATTTTTTCTCCACCTTTCATATTTTAAAAATTAGATTTATCGTTCATAAATGCGATCACTTCGTTGTAAATTCGCTCACAGTTATTGAAATCGTCAAAGCAGAAGAAATCATTTGCACGTTCAACATACATTTGCTCTGCTTTACACTCGTTTTCCATATAATTACAAAGTGTATTGATCAAGACGTCGTGATTTTTACAAATCGGACCGAATCCCATTGTTTCGTAAATCATTCCGCCTTCTTCATACTGCGGGGGCAATGTGTCCGGGTGGTAGTAAACTATCGGCTTTCTTTGATAAGCAAAGTCAAACTGAACGCCTGAATAGTCAGTTACCATAAGTGAAGACTCTGTTAAGATCTTTTCATAACTCATTTCTCCTGTCGCCTGCATAATTTTTACATAGTCATTCTTGTCAAAATCCTCTGCCTGAGAGCTCATTGCAGGGTGAAGGAGATAGATGATCTCATAACCTGTTTTCTTTGCACATTCTATAAGCTTTTCGTCATTTATGAGATTGTTGTAAAGGCGGAAATATTCGCTGTTCTTAAAGCTGTCGTTATGTGATTTCTTAACAAACGCTATGCTTTGGTTAACAATATTCCTTCTCCATGTAGGGGTGATCAAAATTTGCTTTTGATCGTTGCTTCTAAGCCCGTCATAGCGTGCGAGACCTGTCAGTTTTAATTCCTTGCCGAAGAAATCATAAGGCGGTTTTTCACAGTTTTCCTTTTCATATTTTGATGCAAGAGTGTAAAGCCTTGTGTCGTCAAAAATTCTGTTCTGATACTGTGCGATTTTTTGAATTGTGAGCCCGTGCTGAATACAAACAACAATTCCCTTAAACAAATCCTTGACAAACACCTGACCTCTGCCGCTGAAGCCGAGATAATTAAATACCGTTGAGTGTGTTGCAAGTATAACCTCGCTGTAAAGGGCTAACAGCTTAAGTCTTGGGCTGCCTTGCTTTAATATATATTTTCCGTGTTGCTTTTTAAGCCGTTCGTAGTCAAGTGAATCGGGACTGATTATATAGTAAATGTCAATGCCGTCATTTAATTTGCGGCAATACTGAAATATATATTCGCCGTTGTCGCCTGCTTTATAAAGCTTGTCAAAGGTGATCCAAATATGCTTTTTGTGCATAAACGGATAAACAAGCCAATAAATTAATCTAAGCGCAAGATATAAAACTCTCGTCTTGAGCGGGGCTTTGGTTCTTAGTAGTCTGTAAACGAAGAATTTGCCCTCAAGCCCAATCCTTTTAATCGGATTTAATTTCTTAACCGTAAGTGTTTTCTTTCTGAATGCAAGTATTCTCTTGTTATTAAGCTTTGTATATGCTGCATTGCTGTATGAAATTTTTGAGGCTGCACGGGCAAATGCGTATTTTACCGGATAATCCATGCCGTCAACCGTAAAGCCGAATACAAGACTCTTGTTAAGCATATCGTCAACCGGAATTGAAATATGGAAGGTTCTTCTTCTGTTAATTGTAATTCCAAAGAATTTTTCAGAAGAATAAAGCCTTGTTTCGGTCATTTCAATTTTTTCATCACCGATTTTTGCGAATATTTCGTAGTCGGTTGTATCAAGAAGATACATAGGAAATTCAACATCTATTTCAATTTTTTTCGCGATGAAATCAATAACCTTTACGGTAGCCCTTTGGTTGTAAGTAAGGCCGAGAGTACAAAGGCTTAAAATGTCAAATCTTTCCTTTGCCCTTTCCAAATCCTCACTTGTTAATGCCTTGTAGCTTTCGCTGTTTAATACAAGCTGATTTTTATATCTTCCGTCGTTAATGACCTTTACTTCAAGGGGCTTAATATTTAACGCCTTGCATTTACCGATATAATAATGCATTTTGAGGCTTCGTGCCATTTTATATTTACAGGGTATATTTTGGAAAATAACATTGTCATTGATGTACTGCATAAGCTCGCAAACATACCCGTCAAACTCAAATGCCTCTTCTCTTGTGAGAGTACCTTTATCTCTCTCAAAGAAATTACAGTTGTACCTTGCCCAAACAAAATAGAGCAAAGAAATTTGAAGATATGTGGGAACCGTGCCGTATTTCTTCTGAAGTTCTTTAGCCATCGGAATAAAGCAATCTCTGACAGCAGGTGTATACCATTCCTTTAGCTTTGCATTTTCACAGGTCAATGGGCTGTTTTCAAGAGGCGTGGAATAATAATAGGTAATTCCCAGAACCTTGAAAACATCTGTTTCTTTTTCGAGCAAGCTCAAAAGATAGTCATTTTCACAGACAGCATTTAATTGCGGGTTGAATTTTATGCTCTTTGCAAGTTCTGAATCAATAAAATATGACTGCAATAAAAGATTTAAGCATTTTGTTTGAATTCTGATGTTATTAAGACCGGCTTTGTCTGACTTCATTTTGTAGCCGAAATATGACCTTTTTTCTTCACCGTCTTCAGTAACTGTGTTCTTAAAGCCTTTTGCATTAACAGTGAAAAGCTTAACCGCTTCACCGTTTTCCTTTAATGCATTAAGCGAAGGTTTTAATGTATCTAACGCATTGGGAGAAAGATATGAAGAGGCTAAGGTAAAATTGATAAACCTGCCTTTTGCATTTTCAAGTCCGAGATTATAGGCATCTGCTAATGAAATGCCTTCTTTTTCAATTAAAAGAATGTTAGACCTGTCCGCTGTTTTCTTTTTTAACGTATCCTCTTCTTCGGCAAACGGACTTATAATTATAAGCTGTGTGTCCGAAAAACAATTATTAGTAAGTATGCTGTCAAATGCTTCACTGCACTCAAATGCATCACGGTACATAATAATTGAGTAATTCATTGCTTCGTCCCCTTTAAAGCCCTGTATTTCCGAACTTTCTTTTTGTTTCAAGAGCAATTTTTTTAATTTTACCATAAATAATTAAAATTTTCAATACATTTGTCAGACCTTGTCTAATACATCCGAATATAGTCACTGAAAAAACATTGTAATTGAAAAATCTAAGATATCGTGTTAAAATAACAGTAAACTCCCCGTTTTGCAATGGGATCAAGTAACAAAAAATGTAATTAAAAAGAGACAGACAAATGACAGAGTTAATTAAATATTGTATTGCCTTTATTATTAAGATTTCATGGAATATTCTCAGTCCCTTTATTCCCATAAAAAAGGGCAGAGTAGTTTTTGACAGTTATTTGGGTGAGCAGTACTCCTGCAATCCAAAGGCTTTATATGAATATTTTCTTCATAACGGCTCAGATAATTTTGAATATATTTGGGCGTTTCAAAATCCGGAAAAATTTTCTTTTTTGGCAGAAAATAAAAGCACAAAAATCTGCAAATACCGTTCTCTCAGGCACAAATTTTATTCCTTTACCGCACAGATGATAGTTTTTAATTTCCACAGAACAAATGAAATGCCGTCACGTAAAGGTCAAATCCGTCTGCAGACTTGGCACGGCGGCGGATGTTACAAAAAGACAGGTAAAGGAATAGGCTACAACTCGAAAATCCACAATTGGGTATTGGAACGGCAGTCAAAATACGACATTACGCACTATGTTTCAAGCAGTCGGTTCTTTACGGATGAAGTAATTCATTCGCAATACGGCTTTCACGGAAATGTTTTGAGTATCGGTATGCCGAGAAATGATATACTGTTTTCTTTTAATAGCGAAATGCGTCAGTCTATCCGTGAAAAAATGAATATAACTCCCGAACAATTTGCGGTTTTATATGCCCCCACTTACCGTGACAATGGAATACTGCCTGAAGCGTTAGATATAAACGGACTCACCGAAGCTGTAAAAAATCGATTTCAAAAAGATGCAGTCGTTTTGCTTCGCGAGCACAGGTTTTCAAAAGACTGCGAAACGCTTAAAGGTACTGTGGATGTTTCCGATTATCCCGATATACAGGAGCTTTTTATTGCCTGCGATATGCTGATTTCTGACTATTCTTCAGGTATTTGGGATTTTTCTTTTACACAAAAGCCTTGCTTGCTCTATACACCTGATTTGGACGGGTATGAAAAAATACGTGGATTTGATAAAAATATTTATTCTTGGGGATTTCCCGTGTGCAAGGACAATGCAGAGCTGCAAAACAGTATACTGACCTTCAACGAAGATCAGTTTAAACTCAATATGGACAAGCATCATGATGATTTAGGCTCCTTTGAGAACGGAACTGCCTGCAGTCAAATCTTGAAGCTGTTAGATTAGAAATTGGGTTATCATTACGAATATCCGTTATTTTGTTAGATTATAAAAAGACTGCAAGTCTACCTGTTTTGGTAACTTGCAGTCAATTTTTTATTTTTTATTCGGACTGTTTTTAAGGCCTCTTTTATCATATCTCTCCAAAAAAGAGTACTCAGTGTCATCCGTTTTGTATCCGGGGAAAGTATCAAGATTAACGGCGTGCAGGCTGTTAAAAATGCTTATGTCAATATTCGGATTATCCTTTTTCAAGCTCTTAATAAGCATTTTCACTTCCTGCCGTTTGGAAATACCACCCTCATTATTGGCTTCAGTATAACTTTCGGTAAATCGGCAGGCACATTGAAGGAAATCGAGGGAATTATACCGCTTCCAGGCTATAATATCGTCCTCATGAACGCAGTAAAGTGGACGGATAAGCTCCATTCCCTCAAAATTTCGGCTGTGCAGCTTCGGGATCATTCCCTGTAGCTGAGAGCCGTAAAACATACTCATTACAGTGGTTTCAATAACGTCGTTAAAGTGATGACCCAGAGCTATTTTATTGCACCCAAGCTCCTGTGCCTTATGATACAGATGCCCCCGACGCATTTTAGCGCATAAATAGCAGGGGGATTTGTAGGTTTTGTTGGCAACGTCAAAAATATCGGTCTCAAAAACCGTTATCGGTATTTCCAACAGCTTTGCATTGTTTTCGATTTTCTGCCTGTTCAGCTCGTTATACCCGGGGTCCATCACAAGAAATACAAGCTCAAAGGGTACTTCGCTGAAACGCCTGAGCATTTGCATAAGCTTCGCCAAAAGCATTGAATCTTTACCGCCGGAAATACAGACGGCTATTTTATCGCCCGACTGTATCAACTCATAGCGTTTAACAGCCGCAATAAAAGGACTCCATATCTCTTTACGGTATTTTTTTGTTATGCTGCGTTCAATTTGCTCGCAGGCGGTCAATTCTCTTCTCACAAAACCAAATCCTTTATCACTTCACCGGCAATTATCAGCCCCGCTACCGACGGAACAAAAGCGGTGCTCCCGGGCACCTGACGGCGTTGAGTGCATTTTCTCGCCGTACCGGGAGGGCAGATGCAGTGCTCGCGGCAGCTTATAGCCATATCGTCTATGGGAGTCATCGGCGGCTCTTTTGAATAAACCACCTTCAGTTTTTTTATGCCGCGTCGGCGCAGCTCGTGACGCATAACCTTGGCAAGAGGACACATAGAGGTCTTGTAAATATCCGTGACCTCAAAAGCGGTGGCATCCAGCTTGTTACCCGCTCCCATACAGCTAATTATGGGCGTTCCTGCCTTTTCGGCGTTTTCTACCAACGCCAGCTTGCCCGTCACGGTGTCGATAGCGTCGACAATATAATCATACTTTGCAAAATCAAATTGATCGGCAGTCTCGGGCGTGTAAAATGTCTTATAAGTGTTCACAACGGCTTTGGGATTTATCTCGTGTATTCTCTCAGCGGCAACGTCCACCTTGTATTGACCCACCGTTTTTACGGTAGCGTATATCTGTCTGTTTATATTGGTAAGACAGACCTTATCGTCGTCAATGAGGTCGACCGTGCCGATTCCCGAACGGACAAGCGCCTCAACGGTAAATCCGCCCACTCCGCCTATGCCGAACACGGCGACCCGTGATGCTGCCAGCCGTTCCATAGCCTCTTTACCTAAAAGAAGCTCCGTTCTTGAAAACTGATTGAGCATTTACCGTCTCTCCTTATAAACATATACATTTAATATGTTTAAAGTATATATTTTTTCACCTGCCTTGTCAAGAAAATCAGCAGGTGGAATAGCTGATTTAGAGCAAATTTTCTATTGCGCACATTGAAAGATTGTGATACAATATTTCACAGTGCTTTCGACGGCAATTTACAATTTTCGCGGCAATGGCTGATTGAGAAAATCAGTCCGCCTGTTGCTGAAATTTGGGAGGAACAATTCAGATGTTAAACGCAAAAGCATGCAGTCAGCTTCTTGACGGCAATCTGACTGATCACAAAAAGTATATATCAGGCACCTGCAGAGGCTTTTACATAACTGTCAGTCCGATGAAAAACGGAACGTACAACTTACAAATAAGCGCCCATTCAGACAACGATCCCGGGAATGCGGCTTTGCGTAACTTTGTTGAGTCCCGCAAAAACGTAACCAAGCAGATTCAGTCTGTCAACGTCTACAACAACACTGTTACTATCGTTCTGAAGGGCGTTGCCTTTTTGAATAAACTTCCGGCACATATAAATGAGGCGGTTATGCCGATTATTGACTACCTTACACAAAACGGTTATGCTTCCGGATGTATGCAGTGCGGAACACAAAACGCCCAAATCGGTTGCTACGATATTAACGGAGTGCACCATTACATGTGCAGCGAATGCGCCGGTAAGGTCGAAGGTGCTCTGTTTGACAGAAAACAGGAAATTTTGGCTCAAAAGAGTAAGCTTATTCCCGGTATTGTCGGTGCACTGCTCGGTTCACTGATCGGATGTGTGGCATATTTTATCATTTGGCAGTTTGGCTATATCGCAGCTATCGCCGGGTTGATTACAGCCGTCTGTGCGTTTGAGGGTTATAGAATGCTCGGAGGTGTGGTCGACAAAAAGGGCGTTTTTGCTTGCGTTCTTGTGATGATTTTTGCTGTTTTCTTTGCAAATAAACTCGTATGGGCATATGATGTATACGCGGAGTTAAAGGACTTCGATATTAGCTTCTTTGACTGCTACCGTTCTATAAACAATATCATCACAGAGTTCAATCTTACCGAAGATTATTACGTCTCTCTTGTTATGGCGTACGGTTTGACCGTTCTCGGCAGTGTGAGGAACATTATAAATGCGTTCAAATCAAGCACCGGCAGCTATAAGGTCAAGAAGATGACTGAATAAAACATCTCATAATCTTTTCAGGCAAATATATGTGAATAAAAGAAAAAAGTTCGGAAAACGAAATGCTTTCCGAACTTTTTTGGTTGTGTAAACAGTTTATATAACGATGGATTTAATTACTTATATTTGCCGATGATACCATATGCTAAAGCATATATTTTCAAGAAAAACGGACTTTGAATTGACTGTTTGGCTTTAATTTGGTAAAATTATTCCATCATCAATAAAAGGAATTTCCCAAAACGATTTTTATGAAGAAGAAATCAAAAATCAGATTAGCTTATGTGGTCGCAACACTGTTGCTGATGATTACGGAAGTGCTTATTGCGCTGTATGTACGTGATAATTTTATCAGACCCTATGTGGGAGATGTTTTGGCAGTTATTCTTATATATACATTTATAAGAATATTCATTCCCGAAAAATGCCGTATATTGCCGATTTTGATATTTATCTTTGCCGCTTGTATCGAGATTTTGCAGTATTTTGACTTGGTGAGCATATTAGGTGTGGAAAACAATACCTTTTTAAGAATCCTCCTCGGCTCGGTATTCGACTTAAAAGATATAGTCTGTTATGCCGTCGGCTGCATAGTGTTGGGAATATATGAGATAATCAGAGTGAATAAGAGGTGATAATATGGCAGATGCTATTCGCCGTAAAAGGCATTTAAGCTCATTTCAGATAATCATTATCGGTTTCGCGAGCCTTATTATAGTCGGCGCACTTTTGCTTATGCTGCCCTTTGCATCCAAAAGCGGCACGGTCACACCCTTTGACGAGGCTCTGTTCACCTCTACCTCTGCCGTGTGCGTGACGGGTCTTGTGGTGCACGACACCGCAAGCTACTGGTCGGTATTCGGGCAGGCGGTGATTTTAATACTTATTCAAATCGGCGGTATGGGTGTTGTAACCGTGGCGGCATCGTTTGCGTTGCTTGCAGGCAGAAAAATATCCTTAATGCAACGAAATACAATGCGTGAGGCGATAGCCGCACCGAAAACGGGCGGAGTAGTCAAACTGACAGGCTTTATCATAAAGGTAACGTTTGCCGTTGAACTGCTCGGCGCGGTCGTTATGATGCCCGTATTTTACCGCGATTTCGGTGCACGCGGAATATGGATGGCGGTCTTCCATTCAATTTCCGCCTTCTGTAACGCAGGCTTTGACATAATGGGCACGGTTGAGGCTCCGTATGCCTCACTGACTGCCTATCATATGAACCCTGTAATAAATATCACGCTGATGCTTTTAATTGTTTTCGGCGGTATCGGATTTCTCACGTGGGACGATATCCGTGAAAACCGTCTGCGCTTAAAGCGTTACCGTATGCAAAGCAAGGTAATACTTGTAACAAGTGCAGTTCTTATCATTATGCCTGCGATTTATTTCTTTTTAAATGAGTATGCGGGATTGCCGCTTTCGGACCGTATTTTCACCTCGCTGTTCCAGTCCGTTACCACAAGAACTGCGGGCTTTAATACGGCGGATTTGACAGCGCTCAGCGGGGCAGGACAGGGTATTTTTATTTTGCTTATGCTCATCGGCGGTTCGCCGGGCTCTACGGCAGGCGGTATGAAAACCACCACGGTGGCGGTACTGTTTTTAAATCTGATAGCTGTATTCCGCCGAAAAGGGGATGCCCAGTGCTTCGGGCGCAGAATCGAAAGCGAGGCTATCCGCAGTGCGGCTACAATTTTAATGATGTATCTTATGCTGCTTTTCGGCGGCGCGGTGACAATAAGCATTGCGGACAGGCTGCCAATGGGTG
Source organism: Oscillospiraceae bacterium (assembly GCA_022508805.1). Taxonomy (GTDB): domain Bacteria; phylum Bacillota; class Clostridia; order Oscillospirales; family Acutalibacteraceae; genus Fimenecus. Next base: position 29,748 of record JAFLUM010000015.1, read on the forward strand.
TCAGCCTGTTTGAAGCCGCTTCGGCTGTGGGCACGGTCGGATTGACCCTCGGTGTCACACCGAGTTTAAGTCTCATATCCCACATGGTTTTGATACTGCTGATGTTCCTCGGCAGGGTAGGGGGGCTTACATTTATTTATGCAACACTTTCTACACGCGGCAACAGCATTTCTAAGCTGCCGCAGGAAAAAATAACGGTTGGATAAGGAGAATATACAATGAAATCCATATTATTGATTGGAGTAGGCAGATTCGGCAAGCATATTGCCATACAGTTAAATCAGCTGGGTCATCAGGTTATGGCGGTCGATAATGACGAAGAGCGGGTGAACGAAATTCTGCCCTATGTGACAGATGCACAGATAGGTGACAGCAGAAACGCAGAATTTTTAAAATCCCTCGGCGTTAATAATTTCGACGTCTGCATCGTAGCCATCGCAAGCGATTTTCAAAGCTCGTTGGAAACTACTTTGAATCTTAAAGAGCTGGGAGCATCGCTTGTCGTTGCACGGGCGGCTCGTGATGTTCACGCAAAATTCCTGTTACGCAACGGTGCGGATGAAATACTGTATCCCGAAAAACAGCTGGCAAAATGGGCGGCTATCCGTTACGGCTCAGACCATATTCTCGACTACATTGAGTTGGACGAGACTCACGCAATTTTTGAGGTCCCCGTACCCAAGGGTTGGCTCGATAAAACTGTCGGTCAGCTTGATATCCGCAAAAAATACGGCTTTAATATAATGGCGGTCAAACAATACGGGAAAATGAACGCATCAGTCACCCCGGACACTCTTTTAACGTCCGATAAAACTTTGTTGGTTCTCGGCGAATACCACTCATTGCAAAAATATTTCCATATCTAATCAAAAACGGCAGCTTTCTTTTGAGAGCTGCCGCTGTTTTCTTATTATATAATCGGTATAAAATTACTTATATTCGCTGGTGATACCGAAATAACTTTCCATCGTGATCCAATCTCCGCCGTTATAAAGCTTTTCTGCAAGGTCTGTTCCCACATAGCGGAAGTGCCACGGCTCATAGATATATCCCGTTTCATTGGTTTTTCCCTCAGGATACCGCAGAATAAATCCGTATTTATAGCAGTTAGCGGCAAGCCATTTGCCCTCGGGAGTTTTGGCAAAGGAGTTGCTGACACTGTTCACATCCATCGAGAGTCCTGACTGATGCTCGGAATGTCCCGGTCTTGCCGAATACGTATCTGCCGCTGCCTTTCCGTCCCTATTTGCATATCTGTTATACAGACCTTTTTGATAATCGTAAGAACGGAAACCGCTTACAATATAGATATTCAGTCCCTCTGCCTTTGCGGCCGCTGCCATTGTATTAAATGCCTTTTGAGTTTCGCCCGTAATACCGTTGCCGTAGCTTGAGGGGAGGGAATATGTTTTATTGGCGATCAAATATCCGTCAATATAAGTAACACCGTCTCTGGTTATACCCGAAAATCCCTTTGAGGTTGTAAAGGTTACGGTTTCGTATTTAGTTGTGGGTTCCTTTTCTGTTGAAGGAGTCGTAGGAGTCGGTTGAGTTACGGGAGCAACCGTAGCAACAACTTTTTCCTTTTCCTTTACCTTTAACGTGAATTCCTCTTCCGTCTTATTAGAACTTGAATCGCAGGCAACATATTTTAATGTATACTCACCGGGAGTTTTGAAATCATAGTCGCCTTCAATTGTCACGGTAATTTCTTCGTTAGAATTATCGGTAGCGCTGACGCCTTTCAACAGGTCGATTTCCTCACCCTCAGTGGTTTCCCAAAAATCGGTAAAGAGAATTTTCGGACTTTCACGGTCCACGACTGAAACATAATACACAGTCACATATTTCCTGCCAAAAGAGGGCTTGATTTCCAAATCAATGCTTTGTTTGCCAACCTTTGAGGTGTCGATCTCTGTCTTTTCTGTTAATATCTTACAGTTTTTCAGCGTCTTTATGAATTGATAATTATCGGCAGTTTCGTTAACGTTTACTTCAGGATTTTCATAAAATTCGATTACCACATGTTTTGATTCCATGTAAACAGTAAAAACAGCACATGCCAAAAATACTGCAAAGATGAATACCGTTAAGCCTTTATTTTTACGTTTCTGTTTCCGTTTCATATTTAAACAACCTCTTTTCAATAAAAAGCATACTAAATTTTATAATATAAGTCAAGGTGTGTTCATTCGCACAATATAATGTAATATTTACCGTTTAGCCGACAATATGTAGTTGTATTTGGTGATGAATTGTGTTTAAAGATAGAAAATGACAAAATTAACAAAAAATGGCGATTATAATAACGAAATTTTTATAAAAATATGGTAGACTTTTGCGTAATAAAGTGCTATAGTATTAAAGATAGAAAAAGTATTCGTGTAGTATTATCTTTTTACAGGTTTTTGCACGAAAAATTTTTCCAAATCAAACAAATATCGAAGCTTTGGGATGCAACGATGTCGGTTGGGGGGACAACCTATATCGTTTCATTCTGAAAAATCGGTGTTTGTCCAAATTCAGCCCCTTGTGTTTCAGGGGTGGCCATGAAATTGGAAAGGAGAAAAATATGAGAAAGTACAAGAAACTCAGTCGGTTGCTTGCACTCGTTTTGGTAGCTCTCATTGCGATCGTTCCGCTTCAGGTCGGCGTAATGGCAGCAGGCGACTCAACCCGTCTCAAATGGGATTATTCAGACATCACTCCCGATCCCCGTAATCCCGAAACTATTGACAGAAACGAGAACGCAATCGAATTCGCAGACGATGATGTCGTGCGTGTATCCATCGTTTTGGACGGAGATTCCACTATAGATAAGGGATACTCCACTATAGACATTGCAAACAACAAGAAAGCGATTGCCTATAGAGACTCATTACTGTCCAAGCAGGAGGCTATTGAGGCAAAAATTGAGAAAGAGGTTCTCGCAGGAAGACCTCTTGACGTTGAATGGAACCTCACACTCGTTGCTAACATGATTTCTGCAAACGTTAAATACGGCCAGATCGAAGCTATCAAGGCTGTTAAAGGCGTTAAAGATGTCGTACTTGAAGTTAAGTACGCTCCGGCTGTAGCAGAAGACTCAATGCCCGTTGATCCCCAGATGAGCACGTCTTCAGAGCAGATCGGTTCAGGAATCGCATGGGCTGAAGGCTATACAGGTGCAGGCAGCACCGTAGCCATCATCGATACAGGTATCGATCTCGATCATAAATCCTTCGATGCTGATGCATTTGATTATGCTATTGCCGAGGCTGTCGAGAGCGGTAAAAAAGTTGACCTTATGGACGTCTCCGATATCGAGGATGTTATGGATCAGCTCAATATCGTAAAGCTCGGCGCTTACACTGGCAGCGCTTCCGGTCTGTATCAGAGCAGCAAAGTTCCCTTCGCATTTAACTATGTTGACGGCGACCTTGATGTCACCCATGACAACGACAGTCAGGGCGAGCACGGTTCACACGTAACAGGTATTGCAGCTGCAAACCGTTACATAAAGGACGGCTCCGAGTATGTTGACGCTCTTTCAAGCGTTCTTACACAGGGTGTTGCTCCCGATGCACAGATCATTACCATGAAGGTGTTCGGTAAGGGCGGCGGAGCTTATGACTCTGACTATATGGCAGCTATCGAGGACGCTATCGTTCTTGGCGCTGATACCGTTAACCTTTCACTCGGTTCAGCTATGGCAGGCTTCAGCCGCAGCGATGCTTACGAGTCTGTTATGAACAGCATTGTTGCCAGCGATACAGTCGTTACAATGTCCGCAGGTAACAGCGGATATTGGGCTGAAAACTCCAATGTGCCTTACCCCTACGGTGACGATGTAAACTTTGACACCGCAGGTTCTCCCGGTTCATTTACAAACTCTCTCGGCGTTGCTTCCGTTGACAACGTCGGCTCTACCGGAGCTTATGTATCCGTTGGCGACTCTCTTGTTTTCTACACAGAGACTACCGGTTACAGAAACGTTCCCTTTGCTTCGCTTGCCGGTGACCATGAGTATGTTCTCATTGACGGCATCGGTACTGACGAAGATTTCGCTGCTGTTGAGAGCATTCTTGAAGGCAAGATCGCTCTCTGCTATCGTGGAACTATTTCCTTCTACCAAAAAGCAGTTTATGCTGTTAATCACGGTGCTATTGCAACAATCATCGTAAACAATCAGCCCGGAACCATCAATATGGACCTCACTGACTATCCCTATGCAGAGCCCTGCGTTTCCATCACCTATGATGACGGCGAGCTGTTCTGGGAAAACGCTGTTGAAGAGAACGAGCTGAACGGCGTTTACTACGCTACAGGCACAATGACTGTAGGCGACGGTGTTGCTTCCAGCGATGCTGAGAAGAACGAAGACGGCATCTACACAATGTCCAGCTTCTCTTCATGGGGTATTCCCGGTTCTCTTACCATGAAACCTGAGATCACGGCTCCCGGCGGAAACATCTATTCCGTAAACGGTGCTGTTCCCGGCGGTCAGGCATACGAAAATATGTCCGGTACCTCCATGGCATCTCCTCAGGTAACAGGTATGGCTGCTGTTGTTGCTCAGTACATCCGTGAGAATGCAGATAAATTTGCTGATGTTGAGCTTACTACTCGCGGACTTATCAACAGTCTTCTTATGGCTACTGCCGAGCCTATTATTGAGGCAGATTCAGGTAGCTATTATTCAATCCTTGCACAGGGCTCAGGTCTTGCAAACGTTGGTAACGCTGTAAGCGCTGATGCTTATATCGTTATGAACGACAGCGCAACCGCAAGTGCCGCTGACGGCAAGGTAAAGGTTGAGCTTGGTGACGACCCTGCAAAGACAGGCGTTTACAAATACGGCTTCACCATTAACAACACAAGCGGTACAGAAAATGTTTACACGCTTGACACTCAGATGTTCACACAGGATATGTTCGAGAATTCAGGATATCTCCTTCTCGACACATGGACAATACCTATAGATGCAGAAGTAACTTATACGGTAAACGGTGTTCCCTTCGACGTTGATGCACGCATTGATGCCGACGTAGATATGAACGGTTATACCAATGCTGCTGATGCTCAGGCACTCCTTGATTATATCGTTGGTCGTATCACTGACGAAGGACTTGATCTTGACGCAGGTGACCTTGACGCTGACGGTAAGATCACAACCTATGATGCACACTTACTCCTTGCCGGTATCGAGGCAAGACTTACAGTTCCCGCAAACGGCTCAGTTGAGGTTGAGGTTACTGCTACTATCACCGAGGATCTTTCCGCTTATGTAAACGGTGCATACATCGAAGGTTATACTTTCGTTAAACCCGTCGCATCTGAAGAGGGCGAGCTTGACGTTGTATACTCCATCCCTGTTCTCGGTTTCTACGGCAACTGGTCAGATCCTTCCATGTTCGACCGTCTTGACATTGAAGGCTACTTCTATGGCAGCGATCATGATATCCCCTATACAGGCGAGATCACAGACGAGCTCGATTATAAGGACGGCGACGACAAACAGACTTATTTCCTGTTCGGTAACCCCTATGTACAGGACGAAGAGTATCATCCCGAGCGTGAAGCTCTCAGAAATAAAGATACTCTTACATCTTACTACTATTCACTCATCAGAAATGCCGGAGCACGTCTTGCTGTTGTTTACGATGCTGACGGAAATGTGGTTTACTCCACATCAGTATCAAGTGAATACGGCGCGTTCTATTACACGAACGGCGGCTCATGGCAGTACACATCCAGCAACGTTAACCTCGGTGTAAAGGTTGCTGACTTGAACACCAAAGAAAATGAGCAATTCACATTTGCAATGTATGCTATTCCCGAGTATTATCTCACAGCTGAGATGTATGAGGACGGCGTAATCACACTTGATGAAGCTCTCTCAGTTGTTGATCAGCTCGGAAACGGCGCTGTTGTTTCTAAGTCGGTCACAGTTGACAATACGGCTCCCAAGTTCGTCGGCGAGCCTATGAAATCGCTCACAAGCGGCGATCTTAAGATCAAAGTAAAGGATAACCAGTATATCGCTTATGCGGTAGCACTGAACCGCAGCGGCACTATGATGTTCGCTGATATCACAGCAGACGATCTTGCTCAGACTGAGGCAGGCAAAGAGGTTGAACTTACATTCTCCGGCGCAGATCTTGCAGCTGCAGGCGAATATGTTGCAATCGCAGTTTACGACTACGCAGGCAACATGAGCGTTATCGAGGTTAAGTACGGCGAGCACGTTAACAGAGTCGGCAAGATGTACGGCTTCACCTCCAGCCTCTTCACAGGCTATAACACTTGGATCGGCATCGATCCCGCAACCGTTAACATCACAGCAACTGCTGATGACGGCTATGCTCTTGAAGACTTAACAACCTTCGCTGTTGCAAGTGCTGAGTACATTGACGGTTATATCTTCCAGGCAGATGCCAACGGCAACCTCTATGTTGCTCCTGAGGCTGACTTTGGTATGACTACACTTATCGGCAATATGGGCGTCGTTCCCATCGATATGGCATACGATTACGACACAAATAATCTCTATGCTCTTGTTACAGCCACTACAAATAATGTTGCAAACAAGAATGTTGTTTATAAGATCAATCCTCTCACCGGTAAAGCTACAGTTGCCTTCTACGCTAATGCTACAAATACCAGCTTTATTGGTACAACCTATGTAACCTTGTTCGGTATGGCTATTGACGACGAAGGTACCTTCTACTTCGACGGCAGTTCTCTGTATACAGTAGCAAATTGGGACGGCGCAACAACGGCTCCCGCAGTGACAAAAGTCGGCGCCAGCGGCGGCATGGTTGGCGGCGGTACCCTTCCCACCACAAACAGCACCATGGCATGGGATCACAATACTGATACTCTCTACATGGTAAGTAAGTCAACCGTTGGCAATGCCAATAACTATCTTGCGATCGTTGACACCACAACCGGTAAATACACACGTGCCAACGGCGCTACTACAGGATCCCAGCTCTACGCTCCTTTCACTGCACTCTTTATCGCACCCGGTTTGACGTCCGGTGAGGACTTCACGCCCACCGATAAGGTAGACAGCATCACAGTAGCTCCCGAAGAGATGAAAGCTATGGTTGGTGGCAGCTACCAGCTTACAGCTCAGCTTACACCTTGGACTCTGACCGATATGAGCGTAACATGGACTTCATCCGATGAGAGCGTTGCAGTTGTTGACGAACTCGGATTTGTTACGGCAGTAGGCGTAGGTTCTGCTACGATCACAGTTACATCCGTAGCCGATCCTACAAAGAGCGCAACTTCTACAATTGAAGTTCTTCCGCTTCCGTCATACGACCTCAAGGGACTTGTTTATGACACCGACAGCGTAGCTTACTGGAGCAGCTTCAATACGCAGGATCCTGCAAGCTTTAAGCATTTGGCAAAGGGCAACTACTACTATGCAGGTTCTATGACCGATTACGGTTATCTCGTTACCCATGACGGCAGCGCTGTCTACCTGGTAGATCCCACTGACTTTGCTGCTCAGCAGTTGTTCGAGATCAACCCCACATACCTCTTCCCGGATGCTGCATTGAATATGTACTTCGCAGCCACAACAGCCGGTGAAATGGCTCTTCTTGCTCCGCAGGCTAACTCGAAGACTCTTATGATCTTCCTTCCCTTGTCTGCAGGTCTCTACACTGTAAACCTCGGCACCGGCCAAAACCCGATTACCTCTAACATTGCCGCTATTACATGGGTAGGTCTTGACAGCTCAACCCAGCGCGACTACTATTATATGCTCCTTGAGAACGGCGATTTGTACATCTTGTATCTCAGCGCTGCCGGTAATATTGGATTAGGAAATTTAGGTAATATAGGTATGGATATTACCGGCGCTGCAAACCCGGACGGCGGTTCTTCAGCTTCCTTGATCTATGACTGGGATAACTTTGACGAGGAAACCGGCACTGAATACCTGTATCTTGCTCACTATGAAGATAACGCTGACAGTGCTTACCTCTCAGTTATTCAGGTTGGCGAAGATGTTGGTACAATGGCAAGCGTATCCTTCGGTGAGAATGTATGGCCTGCAGTATCTCTCTACAGCTCATTCGAAGAAGAGATGTTCGTAATGGGTGCTGACGCTTCCGAAAGATTTGCAGACGTAAACTTCACTGAGGTTAATGCAATGTCTGAACTCAAGTCTGCAGTTGCAACCAAAGAGACCGAGTCGACAAATGCGGCTCTCACTGGTTCTCTTAACGCTATAACTGTTGACCAGGTTGAAGTTGCAAACGGCGAAAAGAAAGCTATTGTAATTGACGAAGATGCAAAGACCGCAACATTGACATTGAATGTTGATGATTCAACTAACGGTCTTGTAGCAGTCAACTATGACGCTGATCTTCTTACTCTTGAAAGCACTACTGCTTATCTGAAGAACTACACGGATAATGCTGAAAACGGCGTTCTTAAATTTGCTTATGCAGGCGCAGGTGAGTTGGACGGAACTGTTAAGCTGGTATTCTCTTATGAGGATCAGCACGGCGGTCTTGACACAACCATCACCGTAAGAGTTCTTGAAGACGGCGAACCCACTGATGAAGTAGTCACAATTATGGATATTCCTGTTGTAACCGAAACATCGGTAGGCGATCACGTTTGGGGCGCTCCCACATTCACATGGTCTGAGAACGGCACATCCGCATATGCTACATTCACTTGCCAGCTTGATCACAGCCACACTATGACTGTTGATGCTGACGTAACAGGCAAAGTTACAAAGGAAGCTACTGCAACAGAGGCAGGCACAATGACCTACACTGCTACAGTAGTATTAGACGGCGTAACATACACAGCAACTAAGAACGTGGAGATTCCTGCACTCGGTACTAAACCGGTTGATCCTCCGACGATCCCCAACACAGCAAGCGGCACAGAAATCGCTCTGTGGGTAGTTCTCATCCTTATGCTTAGTGCATGCGCAGTATTTGTTTCTTACCGCAAGATTTACGCTAAGAGCAAATAAAGCTCCTAATTCAATAGGATAAACAAAATTAAGGCGGATGGGGTAAAACCCATCCGCTGTTCTTTTAGATATTAGACGATAGAAAAAGGCTCCCCATTGTCTGAACAAATCCAGTCAGGGAAGCCTATTTCTATATCAACTTTATTTTGTTTTCCGCCCACTCTTGAGGGAGTCTTTCATTTCTCTGAATACATCGGATACCTTGTCTTATCTTCGTCCGTAATTTCTCTTAATACTTTGCACGGAACACCGACAGCCACTACACCCGCGGGTATGGATTTTGCAACGACGCTTCCGGCGCCGATCACCGAATTGTCTCCGATTTCCACGCCTGCAAGAACGGTTGAGCCTGCACCGATCCACACATTGTTACCAATCGTGATAGGCTTTGCGATTTCTACACCTGCTTTACGCATTTCAGGATCAATAGCGTGCTCAGCCGTGGTGAAACAACAATTCGGCGCTACAAAAACATGATCGCCAAAGGTTACTTTGGCTCCGTCAGTAATGATCATATTGTGGTTGGAGTAAAAATAATCTCCGAGAGTAATGTTGTAGCCGTAATCACACCAAAACGGTGGTGTGATTACAGTATTTTCGCCCATTTTCCCAAGCAGCTCCTTCAAAATTTCCCGCTGAGCTTCATAGTCATTGGGACAAAGCTGATTGTATCTATAACATTTTTCTTTTGCTTTCTTTATTTCCGTTTCGTAAGCAGGATTATAGCAGCCTTGAAAGAAACAGTTAATAGGCACCTCCGGTTTTTTGCTCATGTATTTGATCCTCCGAATTTTTTGGCAAGACCGCCCTCAGCAGTTTCCCGATAAATAACCTTTAGATCCTTTCCGGTTTCGTACATGGTTTCAACTATCATATCAAAGCTGATTTTTCGGGAATCAGCTAAGAAATCGGCAAGGTTAACGGCGTTAAGCGCCCGCATGGCAGCGATTGCATTGCGTTCAATACAGGGAATTTGAACAAGACCCAAAACAGGGTCACAAGTAAGCCCTAAATGATGCTCAATAGAGATCTCAGCCGCATATTCTATCTGATCAAGGTCAAGCTCATAAAGCTCTGCAGCCGCTGCTGCAGCCATTGCACAGGCTGTTCCTATTTCTGCCTGACAACCGCACTCTGCACCGCTGATGGAGGCGTTTGTTTTGATAAGATTACCGATTATTCCCGCCGTTGCAAGACCGTGAATAATTTGAGTATCAGTAAAGTTTCGCTTCTTTTGCAAAAATTTGAGCACCGCCGGTACTACGCCGCAGGCACCGCAGGTAGGGGCGGTCACTATCTCTCCGCCGGATGCGTTTTGCTCACTTACCGCATATGCAAAGGCGCAAATAAGTCGGTTTGTCTTTGTTTCCTCTGTTTCATCAATATGCTTTTGCCTAAAAAGGTACTTTGCCTTTCTTTGAGTGCCTATTCCGCCGTGCAGCACGCCTTCGGTATCAAGACCGATGCTTATTGCTTTTTGCATAACTTCCCATACACTTTGAAGGTAATCCCATATCTCTTTTCCCTCATACTGCTCAACATATTCCCAAATACGGATATCCTTTTGTCTACAGTACTTTGAAATTTCGGAAAACGAACGGTGAGGATATATTTTATCGTGATTCGGGGCATTTTCGCCTTCTTTTATAATTTCACCGCCGCCTATGCTGTAATAACGTACTTGCACGGCAGTTTTTCCATCCGTAATGGCAATAAGATCCATCATATTGGGATGAAAATCCGCCACCGTGTTTTCATCAAATTCAATCGTGAACGGCTTGTCCTTAAAGGCTTCGCGCAAAACCGCATCAGTCATATGACCTTTTCCGGTTTTCGCAAGCGAACCGTAAAGCACAGCCTTGTAGCTTTCATAATTCGGATTTTCTGCTAAAAACTGTTCCGCCGCCGCCATTGGTCCCATGGTATGGGAGGATGAAGGTCCTCTGCCGATTTTGTATAAGTATTTTAATGACTGCATTTTTAACCCCCGCACATATTTTCTTTCTGAAGAACTAAAATCCAATACCCTATAAATAAATTATACCCCAAAAATGTATTATCTGTAAAGTGATGATTGCCCAATAGAGCAAACATCATTCCAAAAAAATATCCCGAACATACTGTTCGGGAATTTTTATGTCTTGTGCTATATCAATTACTTTGTTCCAAAAGACTCTTGACCCTTTTTACATTTTTAGCGTAATTTGGATCATTTGGAAATTGAGTGCTGAGCTGACGCCAAAGATAGAGTGCATCCTCGAGATTCTCTTTACGCTCATTTTCATTGCTGACCGAGGCTAAGTCGTAATGTGCTGTAGCCACACTGTCCGCATAGACCGGATTATCAGGGAATAACTTCAACAGCAGGGAGGAAGCATCCAACAAATACATATAATACTTCCGCGCACCCTCTGAATCCTTTTTCTCCAAGCACATATTTCCCATCGCTTTATATGCCATTATAAGTCTGGTCATGATGCTAGGATCATTTTTCTCAAAAAACAGTCTGTTGCAAAACTTGATTCCCTCATTATACGGAGTAAAAGCCAAATCGGGTCGATTGATGTTTCTGTACAGTCGACCGAGTTCGTAGTAGGAATCAGCTAAGGCAAGCCCTGCGCTTACCGTCTTAAAGTCTTCGTATACATTTGCCGCATTCTTGATGCCATTGCAATAATGCCTTTCTGCTTCGCCATAGCACTGCTTCTGGACGCAAATGTTCCCCATGTTAGTATATATACTTGTGATGCAGTTTGCGACCTTTTCTGTTTTTTCCATCTGATAAAGTCGGTAGCTATGATGAAGTGCCGTTGAAGAAGCTTTCAATGCATCGTCAAACTGTTTTTCTTGTACACGAATAAGCCCCAATCGGTTATAGGCATCAATAAGTGCTTTTATACCCGGCATCGTTTCTTGCCCCCATAATGCTATGATAAGTTCAATTATGATCTGACAGCAGGCTTCTGATCTTTCCCAGTTACCTGTTTTCATATATTCTTGCTCCAGTACCGCTGAAAGATGGTCGTAAATCTTTTTAAGCTGACCACGGAGAAGATCCAGATACTCGGCGTCCTGGCATAAATGCACCTGATCATACAAATCGAGATAGATATAATAACTTTCCAGGTAGTGAGTGGTAGCGGCGCCATATTGTTTCTCATCTAAAAAAATGTCGCCCATAAGGTAATGGCTATTTCCAAGATTGCGCGCTGAGGCTATAGTCTTATCCTCGTATTGGTTACTATTGAGACTTTGAGTGATATTAATTGCTTTGTGAATATATTGTTTTGCCAAATTAAATTTTCTGTCGATATAATACAGGTGCCCAATACTATTATAAAGCACTGCTATATTTTGCTCGATACGCCGTCTTTCTCGGTTGGAATCGCTCATAGAGGCAGCCTCTTGCAGTAGTTCTTCAACCTGAGCATACCGTTTAAGCGCCTCCGTGGGATATTTATCGCTTATTATATTCCCGAGCCGCAGATTCGCTATAGCAAGATCCCAAGCGCTTCTAAAGTTTTTTTCCTCATCGTAAAGCTTTAGACTCTGCTCTACTGCATTTTGAAAAAACATTAATGCCTTTTCACGATCAATAGTTTTAATGGCTAATCCGAGCTTTGCATAACAAACGGCAAGTGAGCGCCTTATTTCAGAATTGTTATATTTGCAGATAACATCTTCGCATAGTAATCTCATCTGATTATATACATCAAATGCCTTCTCCGGTTTGCCTAATTCATTTAGATAGTCTCCCAAATCCCAAAGTGATTTTACCCACAGAATTCCATTAACCTCTGTGGGTTCTTTTTGATACTGATCACCAAGACATTCTGACAGCTTTTTTGTCCAAGATGCCGCTGTGGACATATTGCACGTAACGCCATCTCCATACAAGTACATATTCCGTATTTTCTGCAGTGCTTCGGTTAGCCCTGCCTGGGCTGCACTTGTAATCAGCTCAAGTGCTCTCTCGCGATCAACCTCAACGTCAATCCCACCGAGATATGCAAGACCAATATGAAAGTTGTGCACAGGATCGCCGTCATTTTCCCTTATCGCGAGTCCCTGCAAACCATTCATCAAAGCTTCAGACAGCGCACCCACATCGTGAGCGTTTGTTGGGTCCGGTATTCCCTCAAATTTATTGTTCAGCTCGGTTTTATCCGTGGTGACAAGCTCTGCCGGGAGTATCGGCTTTTTTTCCTCCATCGCCAGTGGGTATTCCTCTCTCATGACGTAATTATTCTCAGTCAACAGATTAGGCGTAACAACAAGGGTAAATAGCACACTCTTTTTCAGTTCATTCACGATCTCGCTGTTGAAGTTTTCGCCGGGGGTCAGAAATTCATCATACCAGATTGCGATATCGCGGCAAAAGTCGTTCTTATGTATCATTCGCATCAGTTCCTTGGCGTATTTTCGATCCTTCTTTCTATAGCTAAGAAAAATATACGCATCGAAAGCTGAGCGGATCCTTGCCGCCATCTCGTCGCCGATCAGCACGGATTTAAGATATTTTTCAAGCTTCTCCTCATAGCTGATTGCTGTAATGTCGTGGCTGTTTTTATCGAGAAATTGCAGATCGCCGCATTTTTTATTGAAAAGCTCCTCAAGTCCGATCTCCTGCATCAGAGGCAGCACGGGAATATGATGTTCTATGGCATACTTGAACTCTACATTGAAAGCTCGATTCTCTTTAGTCAAAAACTTGTTTGTGATCGGTATTACAAACAACTGCATCTCACCGAGATTCAGGTAGTAGTTCTCATCGAAATCGGGTTGATTTAGTGGATCATAGTAACATATGGTGCAGTCAATTATCTTCAGAATTTCGTCGCTGACAGATTCAAAATACGGCTTAAAATCGTCTAAGTGACATGAGAAATACACTTTCGACTTTTTCTGCGGATTTGAGTTGCTTCTGGTTTTGAATTTCAATTCTGACATGGCTTGATCCTTTCTGTATTTTTCTAAAAATTAATGAAATTAACTCTCGATTCTGCGATCCTTATCAGCTATAGTATGAGATGTGAAATGTACATATCATAATGACAATTTTTATGTCGACCTCTTTACGAATTTATGTTTCTATTATAACATGCAATTGTGACTTTTTCTACCGGTTTCGTTTTTTTGAGATTTAACCGCATTTGATAATATTTTTTACTCTTGCTTTGATTTCTTTGTTATTTGAAAAAATTTATCCCATATCGCTAGCACCCTCATCATCTGTATTTTGGGCAGCTAATCCCAAATACCAGTTTGACGTACGATCAATCGAAAGAGAAGCGAATTCATCTTCGGTATCATAAATGATCAAATAGTTCGCTATAGGCATCACATGCCGCTTCATACGCCTTTTGTGCCCCATCCTCGCGGTAATTTGCGATATCTAATTCAACTTTTTCCTTAAGCTCCTCGGCGGTAAAAAAATTATTCACAAAACCGTTGAGGTATAGAATCAAACCATCCTTATAATCTCTTACGATTTCTTCTAAGCCCTTGTCATCACCATCAAGGAAACGGCGGTAGCTACTTGCACCGTTATCCATTGATTTGCTCCTTTCCGAAAGGTAATGATTTTTTCCTTCCACTTATTAAACGGATAGAAATCCAAAAGGTCTTCCTGAAATTAAAAATCTGTAACTTTGTTAGGGAATGCCGCTCTGATTGTTCGCCGGTAAATCTAATGAGTAAGAAGAACATCCTTCAAGTCCCCACAGTCATCTGATTTTGGGGGGCATTTGTTTTGAGAGATTATGCCACTCTTACAGGCTATTGCGTGAGAAAAGCTTTGTGCAGTAGCGCCTTACGGTGCCCGAGATTTTGAGGCGGTCGGCGGAGAAAGTGAAGTTTGCCGCGTTGAGGCAAGTGATGTTATGCTAACGCATAGTGATGTTGCTCATTTATTCGCAGTGATGTGATGTGTTCCGCAACATGTCCCGCAGGGACACATCACTGCCGTAACAGCATCACGTTCCGCGCAAGCGGAACACATCGCTTCAAAAAAATATCCCAAGTCTTTCGACTTGGGAATTTTTCTGGCATAGATTGCGCTATTTGATACAATGCACGCTTTCTATAAGGTGCGTTGCAAAAACTAACGCAAGCATACCTTTTATTCGTCCTGGCTTTCCGTCAGCATTTCAAGCATCAGCCTGCCGCCGAGCCGGAATGCGTATGCGAATATCTCCCTTTCGATGATGCCGTTCATTTCGTTGACACAGT
>JAFLUM010000016.1 GCA_022508805.1 Oscillospiraceae bacterium
AACATTGCTGAATGTTGCAACGCCCTTTGAATTAGTTTTGGCGGTCATATCAACCGCAGTACCGATGTCGGCAGTACCGTACAGTCTGAATGTAAGACCCTCAACGATACCGTCCTCAGATGTTTTTGTAACGGTTGCGTTACCCTTCATACGGTCATTGACAAATTTACCGCTATTAACAGCAGTCGTGCCGCCTTTTGTAACGGTTACGGTGTAAACTGTAGTGTTTAATTTGTGTGTCTTATCAGATGAAGGAATAGAAGTTTCCTTCACATAATAAGTCCCTGCCGAAAGCCAACCCGAAGTAGCTACGCCATTCGAGTTAGTAGTCATTGTAGTAATCTGCTTTGTGCAAGCCTTGTCGGAATAAATTCCGAATACATAGCCCGAACCGAGTTTGGTGTTTGCGTCGTCGTACTTTGTAAGGGTAATTTTACCCTGTCTATTATCGACGATTGAAGTTGATGCGTAAGTCACCTTTTCTTTAACTACTTTTGCAGAAACTATCTGCGTTGAAAGGTCATAACCTGTCGGAGCAGAAGTCTCCTTAAAGTAATAAGTCGTGCCTTCATCAAGAGTATATTCACCGTTTGAATAACCATAGGTTGCTGTACCGTTAGAGCCTGTAGTAAGGGTTGTTACAAGTTTAGTACAAGAACTGTCACTATAAACGCCTATTTTAGCACCGCTTACAGCATTGCCAGCGTCGTCGACTTTCTTAACTCCGACTGCACCATAATAATCGGGTTCTGTTACATTAGGCGTATAAGCCGCCTCGACAACGAGGTAGCCGTTTTTTTGGAAATTGTCAATAACATTGACTTCGGGACCTCTGCTGTTACCAACTTGGGTCTGATAATATCGACCATTCTTGTAACCTGCATAAAGTCCGATATGTGCATAACCGTCACTGTCCGTAAAAGTAAGGATAGAGCCGATTGCAACATTTTTTAGCTTACTCAAATTTGAGTTCGTTGATGCATTGGGATTTGTTGAGCCGTTGATAGTCGTTTTTGTTGCATTGCCCGAAGAAACCCACTTTTCACAAGCAGTATGCCAAGAATCTGGAGAATGTGGATTTGACGGCACTGCTAAATCAGTCATATTGTAGCCTTTGACATTCGGCAGATAGTTAAAGTATACATAACTTGCATAAGATGCACAGCACATACCCTTACTCTTAAATGCCGCAAGGTCTGGTTTGCCTGCCGATGTCTTTTCTAATCCCGAAGCCCCGGGACTACTGTAACCAATGCCCGACAAGGCACTGTTTGGAACAGAACTACCGAATGTACCGTTGTTTATAAAGTATGAAGTGTCATACCCCGTGTATTTCAGAGCATCAAGGAATATATTATCATTCACATTGGTACTCGCCCACGGGTCGTTCATTGTAGCAGCAAAGAGCTGCATCGGCAATGCAGACATAAGCATTAGAGCGACTAACGCTATTGACATTGCCTTTTTAAGTTTAGTCATATAAAAGACTCCTTTTGTTTTTTTAGCTAAAAAAAAGACCTACATTAAATAGGTCTGAGTGAATAAAAAATATTAAATTGTCGTTTGCCCTTTAACCGTGAGCCTCGGTCAAAATTAAAGTGAACTACAAAATGCAGCTCACTGTTGGTAAAACATCGGAATCAGTCCTTTCATTGATTTTTTATGTATAAAAAAAGAGCCTCACTTATTGTAAGACTCTATATTTGATATTCAATTTTTAAAGTCATTCAACTATTGCAACGCCAATCATTGCCCAATATCCATCACACCTCGCAACGACAATATACGATATTCCGTCGCTTAAAATATTTGCTCTGTGTCCTGCGGAATTCATCCAAGAGTCAAACGCTTGCTTAGGTGTTTTTGTGGCACTACCAACAATATTTTCATTGCAAGCAGCAAGGTTTGTAATGTTAGCTTTAGTTATACACTCACCTACTGCCGATATACCTCTTTTACCGTTTGGTCTTGTGTGGGAAAAGTTTTCAGTAATTTCTACTGCTCTTATATTTGCACCATCTTGTGCGACATCAAGATATTTTACCTCATTAAGACCCTCTGCTCGTCTTGCTTCGTTTACAAGGAAAAGGAACTCAAGGTACTCAGACTTATTCCCCATAAACTTATCAGCATTATCGGCATCTCTGCTTTCTTCCCAACCACATTTTGAGCAAACTCGTTCTTGAACCTTTAATCTTACATCAGCCCAACTGCCGAATGAGTGGTTGCAGTCTCTCCAGTTCTCAGTCTTACCACACTTTGAACAGGTACGGTACTTATCAGCATAAGTCGCTTCGGTAGTACCCCACTTGTACTCGCTCCAAGAATGAGAGCAAGAAGTAGCGGAAGTACCCTTGTTAGAAGAACCACTGGAACTGCCCGTTGGAGTAGTTGCCTTTTTCGTAGTGGTTTCCGTATTACCTGTAGAAACAGCCTTTTTCGTGGTCTGTTCAGTCTGAGTAGGCTCAGTCACATTGTCCGTAATTTCATTAGTTGGTTCTTCAGACTGACTTTCATCTTCCACTGTATCCTCGTTGGGAACTTCAGCCGAAAGCGTTACCGTTTCAGACTGACTTACAGTTTCGCCCGTTTCAGTATTAACAGTCTCTTTTTTCGTACAGCTTGTAAATATTGTTGCAAGCATTACAAGAGCGAGAGCAAGAGCAACTATTCTTTTTGTGTTTGTCATATCAATGCCCCCTATATATTGTGGTTTTTGTCCTACATTAACTTATACAGAAATCACATTAAAATGTCAACGGAGTTTTTCAGTCTGATGAACCGCAAAATCGGTCTGAGCCGTTGAAATATATAGGGTTTCGCCATTTTAAAATTTTTTTATTTTTTTGCGGCGAACCGCTTTAGTAGCCCATTGGACTCATCCTTTCGTTGAAAATTTGCAAATAAAAAAAGACCCACCAAAGTGAGTCTGATGAAACATATTGACTTTTCACATTATGTAGCATATAATATAGACGAAACAAGGCAAACCGATAGACGGTTAGCCCTAAAGAGAACAGTAATAACCGCTATCTTTGAAGGGGACGGCGGTTATTACTATATACATCTACTTTTTTGTCATAAAGTAAACTATAAGTAAAACTAAGGTAAGATATAAAATAATCTGTTCCATAGCACTACCCCCTTTTGATACAATCTCAAGAGGGCAATCCCTCTTGGATAAAGAGGGCTGACCGCCTACCGTTTAAGGCTCACCTTGTCTCAAAAAATATTATACTATATTTCGTGGTTACCGTCAACGAATTATAAACAAAAAGGGACTTTTACAGTCCTTTTTTTGTTTTTGCACAAAAATAAGCTCCCACAAAATTGAGAGTTGAATTAGTGAATTTCAACTTTGCCACAAATAGCAACCCCCCTCGCCGCAAAGCAAGGGGGTTCACTATGAACAAATTCAAAAAAATTTTTGCAATGTTTCTGACAATTCTTATTATTGTCGTCACAGCAAATACAGCAAGAAAATCAAGTGGTTTATCGCCTACTCAATTTTCCAAGTATAGAATATCACAAACGGCATTTTGCCGCAATAGTGTCAAGCAAAAAAAGGTCGCCTTTTGGCGACACTTTGTTGCAATCGTTGATATAGAGCCATTTTGCTTTTAGAAAGAGTTAATTTAGGGGGCTTGACAAACTCAAATTACAGGGCTGATGCCTCTAAAAAGTACTAAAAAAATTTTAAAATTCACGATTTTTGGGTCTTTTTTGCTCGTTAGATTGAAATTGATTACATTGATAGTAAAAAATATTCTTTAAAATGCCCCTATAAAAACCAAAACCCACAGTATGCCGTTCTGCGGGTTTTGGTTCTCGATGTAAAAATTTGGAAAGGAGTCGTATGGAATGTCCACCGACAAATATATATTACCACAATAAGATATGCTCGTCAATACCTTTTGTAGTTTTTTTTACAATTTTTTAGATTTTTTGAGTATTGAACGACATTCCATCAATGCAGGAATTCACTCTCGTCCAACTCTTCAATGACGATTTCAGTATGAGGGTGTTTTGTGTCAATACCGCCCAACTCCAAATTCAGTCTGATGTGGTAGAAAGAGTCGTCCTCAATAATCCCCATCTTTGTCAGACCATCAAGAATAAACTTTCCCGAATAGTTATCGGGGTCACGCCTCATACGATTTGGGAAATAATAGCGAAGAGTGACTTTTGCATACGGGATAGGTTTTTTGGGGCGTGGGCGGCATAACCAACCGATTATGTCCGCCCATTCCTTTTTCTTTTTCTGATACGCAATGTGATTGTCCCTGCCGATAAATTCATTGTTTGACGGTGGAACATAGTCGATGGTGTATGTATAAGTTGCCATACCATTCACTCCTAACCGTTAAGAAGTGTAATGCAGTCTATCCACAGGTCAACCTCACGGTCAGGAGCAAGCCAAAGGATTGAACCCAAGAGCTTAATCGCTTCATCACGCTTGCGGTAATATCCCCTTAATGAAATATTTAATCTCTTTACAATTTCATCATATTTAACTTTTTTGGGACTAATATAAGTCCAGTAGAGAATTTTGTAGTATAGTTTCCCGTCCTCATTAGAGTTTTTTACAGCGGTAAGTGACCTGTGAACCACATCAATAAGCTGTTTTGTTCGCTGAATATTGCGGAGCTTATCGTCAATGTTTGAGTCGTCGTATGCACTTGCAATATCGCATTTTTCCACAAGGTCGTCAATGCTCTTAAACGGAACATTTAACTCCGACGCTATCTGGTGAGGTAGGTATTTGACAGCCAAAGCAATTGTTCGATAACTTTCCAAAAGTAATTTTGTGTTTCTGTATTCACGCTGCACTTTCATTTGCTTCACCTTCTGTAATTTATCGTCAGTAATCATTTCATCGGGTATCAGCCCTCGTTTTTGAAGAACTGAAATCAAATCATTGGTCTTAAATAATTCTTCAGAAGACCCAAAAGCCTCAATAGTCGGATTGTTAACGGAAACATTACTCATAATTTAACTCCTTTGGTAAGATAATTTATTTTGAATTTGAATTTCATTAACGCTTTATGCAAGAGATTTTTCAACGCTTTCGTTGGAGAATTCTTAACCGTAGAAGAACTCTTTTCCTGCGGGGGTGAAGCGGTTGACGCTTCACCCGTAAATGGATAATTTGCCTTACTATCATCAAAAGGAAGAAAATCGTTAAGGCTTTGAGTTACCATTACTGTAATTGGTGAACGAATACGATAATAAGATACTCTCGCACATTGAAAGCCCGTCCTTAACATAGGACAAATAGATTTTTTACAGTTTAAGGTAAAATTATCTCTTAGACTATACTTACTTCTTAGAGTATTACTATTACTCTCTAAGTAAGTAAGGTATATATTCCTCGCAGATATATAAAATAAAAAGTGATTATATATATCAACAAGAGTATTATTATAGGGCGAAAACTGCAACACGCACTTTTTACGGTCAAAAAAACAATTACCGATAGACGGTGTTGAGCTTTCATTTTCCGAATTTGAATTTTCATTTTTTGAGTCTGACGCATCGGCTTCGTCAGTTTGGCTCACACTATATTTTGCCAAATCTTGCTTTGCTTTCCACGCATCTGCTTCGGGGTCAAGAAACATAAAGCCGTTAATTATGCAGTTGATATAATCGTTCTCTGAATAGTTTTCTTCAGCGTAGTACATCAGTTCTTCATACGCACCAAAGCATTTACCACGGGCTTTCATTTTATTGACTATGGTAAAGCAGTCTTCTTGTGTCGGAACAGAGAACTCAAAGTCAGTCTGAAAGACTTTGTTGAATATAACGCAGCCGTATGAAGATTGTAATTTCACCAGACTGAAATAATCGTTGAATTTCTTAAAGAAACGAGAAACCTTGCTTTTGTTCCAACCCCAACGAGTGCAGAGATAGTCAAATGTGAACACGGAAGTTCCTTTCTCATACATTACCGTCGGGCAAAGTTCAGAGAACGGATTCTTTTCGTGTCTGTCTACCGTGTGCAGATAAAGGTCATAGAACGCATCAGCATCATCAAATACATAGTGCTTTTCGACAAGACGCTCTGTAAGATTTCTCGGTATGCAGATATATCCGCTACCGTCACTGACATAGCATTTTTCTTGAAAGTCGATAACACGCCTATTGAGATAGTCAATATCATACGCATCAAGTTCATTGCGATGCTCTGCTATGTATTTTTCTATTTCTCCCATTTTCTGTTTCCTTATAGAACAGGTCTGAGGCAGAATAATATCGGGAACGGTTATAGTCATTTTTCCAGTATTCTCAACAAACATTGCCACATATCCTAAATCTTCAAGCAAGAAAATTGTGTTTATAGCCGCATTTCTGTTTCTGCGTTCAAGTAATCTTTTAAGACCTGCAAGACCGCCTATCCATTGTTTAGCCTCGACTTCATTCTCATATCCACAGTAGTGCATAATTCCGTCCTTGTAGGCAGATGCAAAAGCAATCTTAAAATAGTCTTTCATTATACCTTTGCAGTTTGTCGGTATTAAATTGCGTGGGACTCTTACCCATTTGTAGTCCACAGGACACTTCGGCATAATACTTTTCCTTTCCAATAATAAGTTTGTGTTATTCCCTGCGTTGCATTGCCCATTTTTCAAAAGCGGGCTTGAACACCTTATAGTTTTTCCCGACTTTGATAAGCGGGAAGTCAGCTCGTCTCATTATTTCCCTCGCTGCTGCTTCCGAACACCCAAGCATTTCTGCCACATCAGAAGTCGAATAGAATATAGAGCGGTCATTAACATTAGTACCGCCTGTAAGGTCAATAATTTTTTCTTCGTTTAACATAATTAAATCTCCGTGATTAGTTCGATATATCGAACTTGACAGATAAAAAAATATATGAAATCTTTAATCAACAACCGACTGCTCAACAAGAACGCAAAAGTATTTTGGAATATCATCAACTGGAAAATCTAATACAACAGCAGCAGCTTCCATATATTCCTGTTTCCAAGTTCTTCTGTTTGTCAGCAGCAATGAAACAGTGCGGTCAGATAAATCCATACGATTAGCGAATTCTAACTGTGTACCACATATTTCTTTAATTCTGCCTTTAAGTTTTGAGTAATCGTGAATAGGTCTTTTTATCATATTCTTAACTCCTTTATAAAAGTTCGATTAAATCGTACCGTTATTGTATCATCATCATTTTTGCTTGTCAACCCTTTTCGTTCGATATTTAGAACTTTTTGTTTGAAACTATTGAATTTTTGTTCGGTATGTAGTACAATATATATATGATAGGAACAGTCTTTATTCGACAAGAAACGCATTGTTCCTTGAAAATCCGATGAAAATAGGTGGTGAAAATAATGAAAGTTACTACTTCCGACAGACTAAAATATTTAATGGAAACCAAAGACTTATCACAGACTGATATTTTGAAGTTGTGCAAACCAATATGCAAAAAATACGGTATTTCTATAGGAAAAAGTGCATTAAGTGAATATGTTAGAGGAATACATTTACCAAATCAAGACAAATTATTGGTTTTAGGTGAAGCTCTTAATGTTAACGAGGCTTGGCTTATGGGATACGATGTCCCTATGGGACGAGAGTCAAAGAAAGGAGCACCAACTTCTGAGTCGGTGCTCTCGGAATACGAACAGGAAATACTCAAACTAATAAAAGCCATTCCCGAAGAAAAGAGAAAGGATTTTATCACTTACTTGAATACTGCTGTAAAAATGATGAAATGATTTCTTCAAATTGGGTGACGGTAATTTTGGGGGCATCATTATCGTCATAAAGAACCTTCATAACTTCTTCAAAAAATTCAATATCAGACATTGGTACTCCTTTCTATACAGAACAAATGTTCGGTAACAAAGCTATTATATAATGCACATTCGTCATTTGTCAAGACGAAAATTTTGCAGTCCCAAATTTCGGACAGAAAGGTACAATTTTTTTAAGAAAGGAAACAATCAATGTCAAAAAAAATCAAAAAAGATTTGAGAAAGCAAAATGGCGAAGGAACTATCTATTTTTCTGAAAGTAAAAATAGATGGGTTGGTCAAGCAACTTTAGGCTTTCAAGAAGACGGTAAACCTTTTCGGGTTACTCGTTATGGTAAATCTCAAAAAGAAGTCAGAGATAAGTTAAAGCAAGCAGAGTATAAATATCAGACTGGAACTCTATTGGAAAAGAGTAAAATATCCATTTATGATATTATTAAAGTTATGCTTGACGAGAAACTTGCTTTGAATGAAATTAAAGAGTCAACCTATTATCGGCACATTGAAACGCTTAAAAGTCTTGAAAGCATTTCCCACATTCCCCTGCAACAGCTTAATGCTTTTCAGATAACTGCTTTTTTATCCACACGGACAGTCTATTCACAGTCGGTTATAAACAAGCAGTATGTAATGTTAAACAATGCGTTTGAGATTGCGACCAAGAAGAAAATTATATCAGAGAACTTTTTTCTCGATATAAAAAAGCCAAAGTCAGCAAAACAAACAAAAAAAGTCCGTGCTTTAACTTCGGACGAACAAGCAAAACTTTGTGATATTTTAAACAGAGAGAATATTACATATAAGCATCAAATGCTCCTATCAATGCTCACTGGAATGAGAATGGGCGAAATCAATGCTCTGCGTATTGAGGATATAAACTTCACCTTTAAAAAAATAACCGTAAACAAAACAATTACACGGGGGCAGAAAGGAGAAGCTATATTAGACGAGCGTCCAAAGACCGATGCAGGAGAAAGAACTATCTCATTTACTGATAATGTTGAAAAGATACTCATACAATGCGTTGGCGACAGAACTGAGGGAATTCTTTTCCTGCGAAACGGGAAAATGATAACAACAAATCAAGTCAATTCCAAGTTTGATAGGATATTAGAGAAATACGATATTATAGACACTTCAGTAAAAGGCAGTGTAAATCTCCATTCTTTAAGGCACACTTACGCTACAAGATGTATTGAGGCAGGTATGCCGCCGAAAGTCTTGCAGAAAATTCTCGGTCATACTGATATAAAAATCACGCTTAACACCTACTGCGATGTCTTCAACGCCTTTGAAAGTGAATATATCACAATGACCGATAACTATTTGTCAAAAATGGGCATAATTAAGCAGGCATAAAAGGACAAAAAGTGTAAAAAAATAGAATAACGAGTTTGACAAAACAACAGGACTTCCACAACGGCTATTATGCCGAAATGAAAGTCCTATTTTTCTTTTGATTTTTTTCAATTTACTTTAGCTATATAAAGTGCCCGTCAGCCCTTGATACAACTGGGGTTATAAAGGTTAATTGCAGTACTATTGCAGTACTTTTTATTTTTCGCTTATGCTTTTTGGGAACATCGAAAAAAGTACTGCAATTTTACTGCAACGCAACCTACTTTAAGTTACGCTAACTTACGCTAACTTACGCTTGCTGTTTTTAAGAAATGGCTATATAGAGCTATTTAGCGTTACTTAGCGTAAGTTAAAATAAATTAAGGACACTTAAAAAAGTGTCCTTGTTGGTGCCGGTGACCGGGGTCGAACCGGTACGGTATCGCTACCACTGGATTTTGAGTCCAGCACGTCTGCCAATTCCATCACACCGGCACATTACCTAATTATTATATGAAAAAAGCACCTAAAAGTCAATAGTGGAAAATACTATTTTCTTTATCGCCTGAAAAAATTACGGAATTTCGAGTTTGCGCAAAAAGAAAAATAATCGTCACCGTTACCTATAATAATATGATCACTTACCGTTATTCCGATTGCCTTCATTGCTTCAACTATTCCGATCGTTGTATCAATATCTTTTCTGGACGGAGCAGTTATTCCCGACGGATGGTTATGTATCAAGATGACACTTGCGGCGTTACTTTTGTATGCAAGCTCAACTATTTTGCGGTTGCTGACAGGCGCAAAATTCACGGTTCCCTTCCCTATCATATCACATCTGAGCAACCGACAGTTTGAATCAAGGCATATCAGATACATATGTTCCTCATTTACGCCTTTAAAATACTTCGAAGCATATCGGGCAACAAGCTCAGCGTTGTTTAAGGTAATACTTTCTTTATTTTGCTTGTCTATTTCATATCGTCTGAACAAATCACGAACGAGTGTTATGAGTGTAGCGGAGACATCTCCGACTCCACTCACGCTGCACAGCTCATCAAAATCCGCATCGAAAACATCCGAAAGGGAGCCAAATCGATTCATAAGCGCGTGAGCGACTTCGTTTGTGTCCTTTCTTGCGTGGCCGTAAAAGAGAAGAAGCTCCAGAACTTTATGATCATTAAATGAATCCAATCCATCTCTATTGTAATCTTCCCGTAATCTTTTGCGATGACC
Organism: Oscillospiraceae bacterium; assembly: GCA_022508805.1. Classification (GTDB taxonomy): domain Bacteria; phylum Bacillota; class Clostridia; order Oscillospirales; family Acutalibacteraceae; genus Fimenecus. The sequence continues at coordinate 10,350 of JAFLUM010000016.1, forward strand.
TGCATGCGGATTTTTCTTTTTCTCACTGCTCTTTTTAGCATCTGTGGGAGAATCTTGTTCTATTGTTTCAGCCTCATAACCCTTTTTCTGCGCCATAAAGTCCCCTACTTAAACAGCTTTTTTATATGCTTTTGCCATCTGAATAAATACGCCGTAACCAGCCTTGTCAAGGCAACATCATATAAAGCAAAAACCACATTCCCTGCGGCAAGAAGCACAGGCATAGCAAATTTACCAAAAGAATCCATATCGGAAAAGGTAATGCCGAAAACACGGGACACGATAAAATATGATACTATCATTGTGAAGTTAAACACAATATATTTCATTATCCAACAAGGTAAATTTTTGAGATGTTTTTCAAAAAAGCCTTTCAGAACAGGATAATAACCAAAAAAGGCAGTGTACATAACTGCTGCCTCTTTATCGGCGACCACCAGCATAGACAAAATCGCAACTGCCGCGTAAACAGACAGCGCAAATTTTGAACCGAGCTCAATAACAAGCATCATAAGCAGAGCTCCGCAAATCGCAGGTACGGCATAAGTCAACACCGGAATGATCCCCGTCAAAAGCATAAGCACGATTGACAGAGATGCTATAATCCCGCCGAGAGCCACCTTAAATGAACGATACTTCATATTCATCACCAAGAATCAGCAGCAGGGAATCAAATCTCCACCCATACATTCACAACAGCAATCCGCACATATAAGTCCTGTGCAGATGTCGCACATTCTGTCACGATTAGGAGTAGTTTTGTAGCCTCCGCCCACATTTCCGTTCATAGCGTTGAACGCGGCGGCGTACTCAGCATTGGACGGATCGATCGAACACGCTGTCTGATAACAGCGATATGCTTCATTAAGCCAGCCTCTGCGTTGGTGAATAACGCCTTTAAGAAAATGCCACTCGGCTGTACGCATTGATGTCGGGATACCGTTAAGTATAGTTTCGGCTTCGTCGATTCGTCCGTCATTTATATTCTGACGTACATCAGAAAATTGAGAGTCAGAGTAATAATTATTTTGTGAATTCGATGTGTTTTGATAGGCAGAAGTTCCGCGCATTTCATTTACTACGGTATCATAGGCGTTGTTGAGCTCGTTCATGCGGGCAGTCTTTTCACTGTCAGATATATCAGAACTTTGAATTTCGCCCGCAATTCTTCTGTAGGCGTCCATAACCTGCTGTTCCGTAGCATTCCTGCCAATTCCCAAATAGTCATATGGATTGTTCAATATTATCACTCCTGTATTTTTGCACTATTTTTTCAAGCTGAAAATCAAGTCCGTCACGTATAATATTATCCACTATGGAAGAAAAGTTATTAAATGATTTTTCCCCCAGTTTATTGGTAAGCTCCCCTATTGAAAGCCTTACGGAAACAGTTGCGTCATCAACAAAATTTTTACTGTTTTTGAAAGGGTTAAAAGAGTTTGATTTTATATCCTTTTCATAGTCGTCAAAGGCATCAAGAAAATATACCGCTCTGCCGAGCTGATAACCGAAATCCCGTGAAAAATCGGTGTTTTCCCCTGTTTCACCGTAGGACAGCAGAAATGAAAGCATATTTGCCGACGCATCCGCCGCCTTATCAGGTAAAACATTATCTATCATTTCGTTATCAAGCTGGGCACGCATTAATTTGTTGATCTCTGCAAAAATATCCGGATATTTTTTCTTGGCACGTCGTTTTATAAAAGAAAAATACGGGCGAATAAGCGTAAGAAGAATTTTCAAAATTATTCCGCCGTCATGGATATTGTCAATAAGCTTAAAATATGACAAGATGACCGTTATCGCGGCGGCAAGACTGTAAGTATCTCCCGAGCAGCCGATTTTGCAGCATTTTTTACAAGGATTAAAAGTACACCTTGATTTTTCAGCCGTGACTTTTTCATTATTCAAACCCAGCTTATATATCACAAAAAACGCACCGTCGTAACTTAAAAGCAACCGTGAAAGAACGCCGTACTCTTTACCCAATTTTTTGCAAAGTGTGCAGTACACGCCCTTATATGCTTCAAATTCTTTGATTTTAAGCTCCGGCTTAAAAACGGTAACGTATCCAAACATAAATTTTACCTTGAAATACCCTTTAATACCGCTTTGGCAACAAACGGCTTATTCATAGTGTATATATGGACCCCCCGAACGCCGTTTTTCAGCAGATCGTTTATCTGATTTATGCCATAATCAACGGTCGCTTTTTGAAGGCTATCAGGATCGTTTTCATATTTTTTTAAAATTGTCTCAAGCTCATTGGGTATCTTTGCACCCGAAAGACGGATTATTCTGTCGACTTGATTAATACCGGTAATCGGCATTATTCCTGCAAAAATCGGCACATTTATCTGCTTTTGGCAGGCTCTGTCAAGGAAATCGTAAAACAGTCCGTTATCAAAAAACATTTGTGTCGTGAGAAAATCAACACCGCAGTCGGTTTTATATTTTAAATGCTCTAAATCTTCTTCAGGCGAACTGCTTTCAGGATGTCCCTCAGGATAGCAGGCCGCGCCTATATCAAAGCAATCGTGTGATTTTATAACCTTTACAAGTTCTGAGGCGTACTCATAATAATCGCCCACACGCTCGTTAAAATTTTCTGGAATGTCTCCTCTTAATGCAAGAACGTTTTCAATATTATTTTCCTTAAATCTGCAGAGCATTTCGGAAATTTTTTCCTTAGTGGTCGAAGCGCAGGTAAGATGTGCGATCGATGTGGTGTTAAGCTTATTTTTAATCATTGAAGCAATTTTAACGGTATATTCCGACGTTCCGCCGCCCGCTCCGTAGGTAACGCTCATAAAATCAGGCGAAAAGGCTGCCAATTCGCGTACTGATTTTTCTATGCTTTCAAAAGCAATGTCTGTTTTAGGCGGGAAAACCTCAAAGGATATTAACTGCTTAGATAATTTAAGCTTTTCAGTAATTCGCATTATTGTCACCTGTAAAATAATAGCATAAACGAGCGTTTTATATCAAGAATATCACGGAAATTTAACATTTAATTTACAAATACTCCCCTCCTCAGCTTAAAGACAGGAACATTTAAAAATTCAATTATCAGAAAAATGAAAAAAAGAGCAGAAAAATATCGACTTTAACCGTAAATAAGTGTATAATATATAAAACTTGATTATGCAAAGCGAGGAATAGGCTTGGGCAAATTTTTATATGAAATGCACACTCATACAAGCGAGACCAGCAGATGTGCGCACGTGAGCGCCCACGGTGTGGTTGATGAGTATATACACGCGGGATACAGCGGTATAGTTATTACCGATCATATGAGCACCTCAACCTTTGAAAAATTCGATCACATCAATATGACGTGGAAGGAAAAGGTGGATTACTTTTTGGGAGGATACCGTGAGGCGCTGAAGGCTGCTGACGGCAGAATAAACGTACTGCTCGGTATGGAGCTGAGGTTTGATATACCGAATGTTATGAACGACTATCTGGTTTACGGAGTAACCGAGAAGTTTTTATACTCCACTCCCGAACTTTTGAATATGAATCTGCATGATTTTTCAAAGCTCGCCCACCGCAATAAAATGGTGATTTTTCAGGCACATCCGTTTAGAGTGGGTATGAAAATATCAAAGCCAAAATACCTGAACGGCATTGAAGTCTTTAACGGCAATCCAAGGCACGATTCAAGCAATTATCTTGCTTCAATTTGGGCAAAAAAGCACGACCTGCTTGCGGTATCGGGCTCTGATTTTCATGAATATGAGGACCTCGCACGCGGAGGAATATATTTTGAAAAAGAAATTGAAACTAACGATGAGCTTGTGAAAGAGCTGCTGTTCGGACAATACGAACTGAAAAAATAGATAAAATACGGGCGGAAGGAACAACTCCTACCGCCCACATTTTATCTGTATATCTAAATTATTTTTTTAACGCAACCGCCTTTTTGCATTTAGCAACGATGTTATCGGCATCCAACCCGAAAATGTGAAGCAATTCAAGGGCGGGACCGGATTTTCCAAAGGTATCCTCAACACCGACACGAAGAACAGGTACGGGAACAGTCTCACAAACGACCTCGGAAACTGCAGAACCGAGTCCGCCAATGATATTATGCTCCTCTGCGGTCACCAAAGCTCCCGTTTTTTTTGCAGAGTCGATTATAATATCGCGGTCAATAGGCTTGATCGTCGCCATATTGACAACTCTTACAGAAACGCCATCATCAGAAAGCTTTTGAGCCGCCACCAGAGCCTCATTGACCATAAGACCCGTAGCGATTACGGTCACATCTGTACCCTCTTTTAAAATATTGCCCTTACCGATTTGGAAATCATAGTTTTCATCAAAAACTCTCGGTACTGCAAGACGTCCGAAACGCATATAAACAGGGCCGTTATGCTTAGCAGCGGCAAGCACGCAAAGACGAGCCTCAACATCGTCGGCAGGATTTAAAATAACCATATCCGGGATAGTGCGCATAAGTCCGATATCTTCGCAGCACTGATGGCTTGCGCCGTCTTCACCGACAGATATGCCCGCGTGAGTTGCGCCGATCTTAACGTTGAGATGCGGATAACCTATGGAGTTACGAACCTGCTCAAATGCTCTGCCCGCCGCAAACATTGCAAAGGAAGAGGCAAAAACCGTATAGCCTGCCGATGCAAGTCCTGCGGCAACGCCCATCATATTACCCTCTGCGATTCCGCAATCAATAAACTTTTCGGGATGAGCTTTTTTGAACATTCCCGTTTTTGTCGCTGCGGCAAGATCTGCATCAAGCACTACTATTTTTGCATCGGTATTGCCCAGCTCGACAAGTGCCTTGCCATATGCGTCACGGGTAGCGGTTTTGATTATTTCACTCATTTTTCACCCTCCAATGCGTTAAGCTGCGCAGTAAGCTCTTCGACTGCCACGTTGTAAAGCTCCTCATTGGGTGCAACGCCGTGCCAGTTGACCTGATTTTCCATATACGAAACGCCTTTGCCTTTTACGGTCTTTGCAATTATCGCAGTAGGTCTGCCTTTTACCGTTTTAGCCTTTTCAAGTGCTGACTCGATCTCGTCAAGGTTATTGCCATCGATCTCAATCGTATTGAAGCCAAATGACATAAATTTTTCGGGAATGGGATATGGCGAATTGACCTCTTCCACTGTGCCGTCTATCTGCAAATTATTGTTATCTACTATAACAACAAGGTTATCAAGTTTTTTTGCCGACGCGAACATTGACGCCTCCCAAACCTGACCTTCTTCAATTTCACCGTCTCCAAGGATCGTATATACTCTGTAATCCTTATTATCAAGCTTCGCGGCAAGAGCCATACCCACCGCTGCCGATACACCCTGTCCCAGTGAGCCGGTGCTCATATCAACGCCGGGTACACTTTTCATACTGGGGTGACCTTGCAAATAAGAATTTGCTTTGCGAAGAGTTTTTATATCTTCAACAGGGAAAAATCCTTTCAATGCAAGAGCCGCATACAGAGCAGGTGCTGCATGACCCTTTGAGAGCACGAAACGGTCTCTGTTTTCATCGTGGGGATCATTCGGGTCAACACGCAACTCAACATTATAAAGATAAGATAACAGCTCGGCTATTGAAAGAGAGCCGCCCGGGTGACCTGCCTTGGCGTTATAAACGCCTTCAAGCATCAAAAGCCTTGATTTTACAGCGAATATTTCAAGTTCATTTTTTAATGATGCATTCATCAGAATCCTCCTCATATTTATCCATTAAATATTCAAGCAAATCGCCGACAGCGCCGCGATTGCAATGGCAAGCGTGATATTTCGTGATAGCTTTGAGTGCTTTCGGAGCTTGTCCGCAGCTTGCTGAAAGATTAACTGTTTTAAGCATATCATAGTCGTTAAAATAGTCGCCGATAGCAGCCGTGTGCTTTTGCTCTATATTATACATCTCGGCAATTTTGAGAAGTGCAGATCCCTTGTGAACACCCTGTTCCAACATTTCAAAAGAGGACACAGAGCTGGACATAAAATTCGCTCCGGTATCGCTTAAAGTGCCCACATATTTTCGAATCTGACTGATAATGGGTGGAAGTCCCAAGAAAATGACCTTTCCCCAATTCTCACGCGGGATATCCTCAAATTTCTTATAGCTGTTATGCGTGAGCTTATCCGCAGTAGACATCGCTACAGAAAAGATCCCCGGATTGAGCGTATAAATCGTCTTATCGGTTACGATTTCGATTTCAACAAGCGGAAAACGCTTGTATATATCACCGACTATATCCACAGCGTGTTGGTTTATCGGCGTATAATGAAGCATTTTTTCCTGAGAGTAATCGTAAATTCCTGCGCCGTTCAGGATGATTGCCGGTGTACCCGCAATCGGAAGTTTTTCATAATGCTTGCGAAGCGACTCCACGTTGCGTCCCGAGGCCAGCGTAAAATGTCCGTTGCACCGTAGCACAAAGCGGTTTATCGCCTCAAAATTGCGCTTGGGAAGTTGTCTGAATTTATTGTTAAGAGTTCCGTCAATATCTGACACAACAAGCCAGTTTGACATATCTTTATTTGGCATTCTTTTCTCCTTTAGAAATCTTGTTTATAAAATTTTTAAAATAATCGGGTAAATCGGTGGTAAATTCAAGATATTCACCGCTGACAGGATGAACAAACCCAATTTTTATTGCGTGAAGGCATTGTCCGTGGAGTTCAGCGCTTTTTTTATCGTTCCCATATACGGGATCCCCCGCGACAGGATGTCCGATATAGGCCATATGCACACGGATTTGATGTGTTCTACCCGTTTCCAGCCTCAGCGCCAGATGCGAATACCCGTTATATTCATTTATTACGCTGTAATGCGTGACAGCACTTTTGGAATTGTGCTCAGTCACGCACATTTTTTTGCGGTCCTTGGGGTTTCTGCCGATAGGAGCATTTACGGTACCGATTTCATTTTTCATTTTGCCGCATACTACTGCGTTATATTCGCGTGTGAAGCTGTGTTCTTTTATCTGCTCGGCAAGTCCCATATGGGCAATATCGTTTTTAGCAACAATTAAAAGTCCGCTTGTGTCCTTATCGATTCTGTGTACGATACCCGGCCTTAAAACGCCGTTGATTCCGGAAAGCGAGTCTTTACAGTGATATAACAGCGCATTCACAAGCGTTCCGCTGTAATTACCCGGCGCGGGATGGACTACCATCCCCCTGGGTTTATTTACAACGAGCAAATCGTTATCCTCATAAATTATGTCAATGGGGATGTTCTCAGGCTCGGTGTCTGGAGGCCTTAATTCGCCGATTCGCATTAAAACCTCATCATCAACACTTACCCGATAGTTTTTGCTTACGGATTTTTCGTTGACCGTTACCGACCCATTTTCAATAAGGCGCTGTATGGCGCTGCGTGAGGTCTCCTTAAGAAGTAAAGAGAGAAATTTATCAAGTCTTTCGCCCTCATATTCCTGCTCGACCGATACTTTCAGCTCATTCATTTTTTTCTTGCTCCAGCTTTTTTCTGCCTCTGAACGTATCAAACAGTATCCAAAAAATCAAGACCGCCGCACCGCAGGTAACAAGAATGTCGGCAAAATTAAATATAGCAAAATCAATGAAAAGAGGCTCAATATAATCAATGACAAAGCCTCTGAATACACGGTCGATAAGGTTTCCTGTGCCGCCTGCAATTATGGCAACTGCACAGACATATTCCACGCCGAATTTTATTTTTTTTGATAAAAGTAAAAATATACCTACAGCTATAACACAGAAAGTAATGACCGACAAAATCACTGTAAACCCACTGAAAAAGCCGAAAGCAGCTCCCGTATTCTCGGCGTAATTGAGCTGAATAAATCCGCCGATCAACGGGAAACTGCCGACAGGTGCAAGATATTTTAAAACAAGTAATTTAATCAGTTGATCAAGCACAATAAGCAGTGCTATTGAACAAATTGTAATTACTTGAAGCATTCTATTACCTCTTTACTGCTTTTTCTTGAAAAAACTTTTAAAAGACATATGTTGTTCATCGTCAGCATCGCTTTCATTCGATTCGAGAGATACTGCGACCTCGGCAGCGGGTGCGGGGGCGGCATCGTCAGCGTCAGATGCGAAGTCTATTTTACTTAAATCAAGCTTAAAGGGCTTTTTGATTTCCTGCGGGTCAGAAGTCTTTTCTTCAGGCTCTTCTTCCGCTGTAGGCTCATCGATGTCAACTTCCTCAATTTCCTCGATTTCCTCAACATCCTCGACTTCCTCTATCTCTGCAATAGGTTCTGTGGTCTCGGACTCTTCTTGGGCAACGGCTACTTCAGGAACAATAGCTTCCTCTATAACAACGGGTTCGCTTTCTTCGTTCACTTCCTCTTTAACCTCTTGGGATTCTTCGGAATCAATTTTTTCATCGACGAGCTCAGGAAGCTTATTTATAAGGTTGACGTGCTCCTTATACATTGCAACGAGCTTGCCCTTAAATTCGGAAGCCTCTTTTTGAATCATCTCATATACGAGGCTTTCATGCGTGACCTTGCGGTTGATATTGCCTAAAATTTCGTTAGACTGACGGTTTGCATCGGCAACGATTTTTTCAGCCTCGGCTTTGGCGCTTGCAATCACAGCATCGGCCTCTTTTTTTGCCTTTGAGGTTAAATCATCGGCGGCAGCAGCAGCGTCGGAACGAACCTTTTCGGATTCGGCATTAACGGCATCAGTCTGTGCTTTTGCGTTCTCTTTAGCCTCGGCAACGATGCTGTCTGCAAGCTTTTGAGCATTTAAAAGCGCCATTTTCAGGCTGTTTTCTTCTGCGCGGTACTCCTCGACCTTCTTTGCGAGAATGCTTATCTTTTTAATAAGGTCGCTGTTTTCCTTGAACATACGCTCATAGGAAGCTGAAACCTCCGTCAGAAAGCTGTCAACATCTTCGGAGCGATATGAGCCGCGTCCCGTAGTCTGAAACGTTTTTTCTTTGATTTTATCAGGTGTTAGCATTTAATATCCTTCCCGTTCTGCCATTAGGCAAGTATAAGACTCAGAATGATAAATAATATTCCTTTGTTTAAAAGAACATTCCGTTGTTTTCAAGTTCGTCAAGCAGATCCCCCATCACATCCACGTTATAAGGGGTGATTATAAATGTGCTGTTGGCAACGCGCTTGATCTGACCGTTGTTGGCATACGCCACGCCGGATAAGAAATCGATAAGACGTCTTGCAACATCCTTGCTGACGGATTCAAGATTTAATACGACCGTTCTCTTTTCATTGAGATTGTCAGCTATTCCAACTGCCTCGTCAAATTTTTCAGGCTTTGAAAGAACGACCTGAAGCTGAGCGGTAGTATGAATGTTCACTACCTTATCCTGCTCTGAGCTGCGCTGAGCTCTGTGTACAGGTCTGGGCTGTCTTACCTCGGGTTCCTCATAACGGTCCGAGCCCATAAAATCTCCGGTATCTACGTCATCATCGGGATAATAACCGTCTTCGTCAACATTAACAATGTTTTTAATTTTGTCTAAAAAGCTCATTTTTTGACCTCCTGATATTTACTCAATATATTCTCGGACCGAAAATCGAAGAGCCTATTCTTACAAGATTCGACCCGCACAGTATTGCTTGCTCATAGTCGCCGGACATCCCCATTGACAGAACATTCATATCTATATTATCTATCTTTTTGGTTCCGATGTCAACATATATATCGTATATATTTTCAAAGAATTTACAAAGTGTTGTATTATTTTCACAAATCGGCGGTACGGTCATAAGACCTTTTACTCGGATTTCGGGTATCTGCGATATTTCATAAACGTGCTCATAAAACTCCGATACCGAAAAACCGGATTTGCTTTCTTCTTCACCGACATTTATCTCAAGCAGCACATCGGTGACCACGCCTTTTTTTGCAGATTGCTTTGCTATTTCGCGGGCAATTTTCACGGAATCCACGGACTGTATCATATCGACCGCGCCGACGATTTGTCCCGCCTTGTTTGTTTGAAGATGACCGATAAGATGCTTTTCAACGCCGTCAAGATGCAGCTCAGGCTTTTTTCTGAGCATTTCCTGCACTCGGTTTTCGCCTATCAGATCGACTCCGTAATCAAGAGCAAAATTTATGAAAATTGGATCAACCGTTTTAGTGACCGCCATAAGACGTATTTCGTCACGGGTTCTGCCGCTTTTGACAGCCGCTTCGCCTATTTTTTCATTGATAACATCAAGATTATACCGAATATCAGCCTTGCGTTTTTCAAGAAACGACTTTTCCGTCATACAAATTCACTCCTTCGGTAATTACGGTGTCATACTGTTTTACATATGAAGAATCGTTGTCAATTTTTTCGATAACGGAATATTCCTCAGTCGAATAAAGAATATTTATTTTTTTGAACCTTATAATATTTCCGTTTCTTACATATACGCCCTTTTCGCCGTCCTGCTCGCGTATCGCTTTATTGTTTATTCTTATTCCCGTGTATTCCTCAGTAACTATCTCAATTTTTTCGATTCGCAAATTAGTCACATTACGGTTCATTGCATTACATTTCAGCACAAGAGCAACCTGTTCACCCTCCTTGTCACCTTTATAGGCGACTGTGCACTGTATCGTGCCGACGGCTGCGTTGACGACATCCACCTTTACTGTTTCGCCGACTTCCAGTGCACCGGAGGAATTATACGGGATATTGCAAAGCAGATACCAGTCGAAAGCATCCACGAGCTTTCCCATAACGTTCTGCGATACACTTTGTTTTTGCGCCGATAATAATGATGAAATTTTTTCGCAATTTACGTCCAAAACGCTGCTGTAATTGACAGTGTTTTCATAACCGTCCACCGAACCGATATAATAACCAGGGTTAGGCGATGCTACTGTAGTGTAACCCACCGCCTTTGACTGAAGCTCCAACAGCTCCGCCTCCAACTCCGTGAGCTTTGCATCAACTGACAGTTCCTCACCAACTGCAAGCTGTTTAGTTGTTATAGCATCGCGGAAATCGGTTAATGCATCGCTGAAGCTGCTCCCGAATTCTCCGCGTGATGCCTCAATCAGATCAATGCAAGCGTTGTTGATCATATCGTTATATGATGAAGGAGCGTTCGTTCCCACACCCACGCGGTTTTTGAGCTGTTTATAATATTCTATTTCTTTTTCAATTTCATTTGTTCTGGAATATGCCGCCGCGCTTTGGGAGTTAGGGAATACCACTGCCACTGTGTCTCCGCTTGCAACACGTTTGCCGTCCTCGGCAATGGAAACGAAAGTACCGTTTGTATTCTCAGCAGTTATATACGACTCATCGCGGACAACGAACGCATCGGCAGAAACCGTGCTTTTGATCTCCCTTTCCAGCGCGATCTCGGTTTTATAAGGCGAGGAATTCATTTGAACTACCTGATAGACAAAATAGAGTATTATGAGAATTCCTAAAAAAGAGCAAACGATATATTTAACGGTATTTTTATTCATTTTCACTCTCATAACCTCCTTAAAAAATCTTCAGTCAATAAAAAAGCCTGTTCATATAATTCATTTATTTCGGTGTAATCATCGGGATAAAGCCAGTTTATCCGCCCGTTTTTGCGAAACCACGTAAGCTGCCGTTTTGCATAATGGCGTGTTTCCGCCTTTAAGGATTCCACACATTCATCGAGGTTTTTTTCGCCGCTGAAATATGGTGCAAGTTCTTTATACCCGATTGCCTGACAGGCGGTAGTATCACTGTTCATATTGCAAAACATTTCGGCTTCTTTTAAAAGTCCTGCATCGAGCATTTTATCGACACGGCCGTTTATGCGGTCATATAAGACTGAACGGTTGCGGTAATTTATACCGATATATAAAGTGTTATACGGCGTTTCTTCCGCCCGAGAGCATACTTTTTGCTCCGACATAGTTTTGCCTGTGAGCTTATATATCTCCATTGCACGAATTATTCTTGATTTGTCCTTTGGATGAAGTTTTTCGGCTGTTTCGGGGTCGACTTTTTTTAACTCCGACAGCATATGCTCAGCCCCCTTTTGCAGGAACAAATCGGTAAGCTCTTTTCTTATTTCCGTATTGCTTTCTTCCTCGGAAAACTTGATATTATCGAGAAAAGAGTCAATATAAAGCCCTGTTCCGCCTGCAATGATCGGCAATTCCCCCGCGTTACTGACGGTTTTAACGGCTTTCGTGGCAAGACGAACATAATCTGCAACGCTGAATTTTTCACTTATGGGCTGAAATCCGATAAGATGATGGGGTACTCCCTGCATTTCCTCGGCAGTGGGTTTTGCAGTGGCAATATTCATCTGCTCATATATCTGCATAGAGTCCGCTGAGATGACCTCGCCGCCGAATTTTTTTGCAATTTCAACCGCCAAAGCGGTTTTTCCTGAGGCTGTCGGTCCGACTACGGCTATAACGGGAATTTTTTTCATATCCTACACCCTGCCGAACTGCTTTTCAAGTTCACGCTTTGAAATCTCTATCATAACGGGTCTTCCGTGGGGACAAAAACGCACATCATTATCAAATAATACCTGCTTTGCAAGCTCATAAAGCTCCTCGGGAGCATTCTTATCGCCTGCTTTTATTGCGCTGCGGCAAGCGACGTTATGATAAATCCAGTCAAGCTGCTCAGTTGTGATATCTCGGCGATTTTTAATGAGATATCCGGCTATTTCACCGATAAGTGAAGGAATATCACAGCTGTCAAGATCAATGGGACAACTGCGGACTATCACAGAGCCGCCGCCGAAATCTTCAACGTCAAAGCCTGACTCGGCTATTGTATCAAGATTCTCGGTCACGGCTGTATACTCGTTTTTATCGAGAGTAACAGTAACAGGAGAAAGCAGCATCTGTTTACCGCTTGTTTTGCTTTCTTTTTTGAGTTTATTGAAAATTATGCGTTCGTGTGCAGCGTGCTTGTCGATAACGCACAGCGTGCCGTCATATTCGATCAGTATATAAGTTTTATACACCTCGCCGATAAGGCGAAAGTCAGCAGAAACGGGCGCTGCAGGCTTTGCTTCTTCTATCTGCGGTTCTTTGCTCTGAACGGTAGGTGTAGATTTAACGGGAAATTCAATTTTTATAATATCATCGTCGGCATCTGCCGAATACTCGTTTGACACATCACTTACCGATAAATCTATATTATGTAAAGGCTTTAATACCTTTTCGGTAAAAGCGATATTTTCTTCTACCGTTGTCTGACGATATTCAGGAGTGGGCTTGGCGAATTCTATAGCCGTCCTTTTTTCCGGCAATACGGCGTGTTTTATACTTGTATTCTCGGACAAAGCAGATTTTACAGAATGATATACTGCATCAAACACAGCACGTTCATCAGAAAATCTGACCTCGATTTTTGACGGGTGAACGTTTACATCCACAAGCTGAGGCGGTAGATTGATAAAAAGTACTCCGCCCGGGAATTTTCCCACCATTACGCTGTTTTTATAAGCATTTTCAAAAGCGGCTGTCACAGTGGCGTTTTTGACACTTCTGCCGTTGACGAAAAAGTACTGCATTCCGCGTGAGCCGCGGCATTTAAACGGCGGAGTTACAACGCCGCTGACACTTACTGCTCCGACTTTACCGTTAACAGAAAGAAGTCCATCGGAAAAATTCTTGCCAAATGCGCCAAAGCATACATTGCGAAGCTCGCCGTCGCCGTTAGTAGTGAACACCTGCTTGCCGTCGCGGATAAAGCGAAAACTTATTTCAGGATGTGAAAGCGCAAGTTTTTCCACAGCTCCCGCAACAAAATTCCCCTCGCTGACATCCTTTTTTAAGAACTTCATACGAGCGGGTGTATTATAAAACAGATTGCGAACGATTATCGTTGTACCGCGTGCGCAGCCAGCATCGGATATATCCGTCACCTGACCGCCCTCGATACTTATACTTGTTCCCATCTGTTCATTTTCGGTTTTTGTTATCATATTAACTTTTGAAACGGCGGCAATAGAGGGCAACGCCTCACCGCGAAATCCGAGAGTCATTATTGAATTTAAATCCTCCGCTGAGGAAATTTTACTTGTAGCGTGGCTTAAAAAGGCGGTTTTGACGTCGCCACGCTCTATTCCGCATCCGTCGTCGGTAACACGGATATACGAAATGCCACCGTTATTTATTTCTACAGTCACCGAGGACGCGCCTGCGTCAACGGCATTTTCCAAAATCTCTTTTACAACGGACGCGGGACGCTCGACGACCTCGCCTGCCGCTATGAGATCCGCCATATGTTTTGGCAGCTTATTTATTTTCGCCATCGGCGTCACCTCCCCCACAGAAGATAATATAATCAGTTCTTTGCCTTATCGGCAAGCTCATAAAGAATACCCATAGCCTCAATAGGCGTTAAAGTATTTATATCAATATTTTTAAGTTTGTCTATAATTTCATCGCGAATATTACCGGAAAATGATATTTGTATATCCTCGAATTCCGGCTCGGGTACGACCGTTTCGGTTTTCGGCTTCATTAGGTCGTTATCCTCAAGAGTCTTTAATATGGTTTTTGCCCTTTTGATAACGTTATCGGGCAAGCCTGCAAGCTTTGCGACCTCGATGCCGTAGCTGCCGTCAGCGCCGCCGCGTACGATACGGCGTAAAAAGGTAATATCATCACCGTGTTTTTTGACGGCAATGTTATAGTTTTTAACGCCGTCAACGGTCTTTTCAAGCTCGGAAAGCTCGTGATAATGGGTAGCAAACAGTGTTTTAGCGCCGATTTTTTTCTTGTCGGAAATATACTCGACGACTGCGCGGGCAATACTCATTCCGTCAAAGGTCGATGTTCCCCTGCCGATCTCATCAAGTATTATTAAGCTGTCTGCTGTGGCATATTTAAGAATTTCTGCAACCTCGTTCATCTCTACCATAAAGGTTGACTGTCCTGACGACAAGTCATCCGAGGCACCGACACGGGTAAAGATACTGTCAACTATGCCGATATCCGCTGACCTTGCGGGCACAAAGCAACCCATTTGAGCCATAAGAACTATTATGGCGATTTGACGCATAAAGGTGGATTTACCTGCCATATTAGGTCCTGTTATTATCGCAGTGCGGTTTTCACCGCGGTCAAGCAGAGCGTCGTTCGGAACGAACAGAGTGTTTTTCAAAAGTTCCTCAATAACGGGGTGTCTGCCCTCGGAAATACGGATAACTCCCTTGTCGTTTATATCGGGTCGTGTATAGTTGTTACGAACGGATACTGCCGCAAAGGAACAGAGAACATCAAGGAGTGCCAGTGCATGGGCAGTGTGCTGAGTACGCAAATATTCGCCTGCTATCTTTTTGCGTATGGAGTTGAATATTTCATATTCCAGACCGACTATACGCTCCTGAGCGCCGAGAACCTTTGTTTCAAGCTCTTTTAATTCCTCGGTAATATATCTTTCACAGTTTGTAAGCGTTTGTTTTCTTATGTAATGATCGGGAACGAGCTCTTTATATGAATTGAGCACCTCAAAATAATATCCGAAAACCTTGTTGTAGCCTATACGCAGCTTTTTGATGCCCGTTCTCTCCTGCTCGTCCGCTTCAAGCTTTGCAATTACGGTTCTACCGCCGTTCACGATTTCTCTAAGCTCGTCCAACTCACGGTTAAAACCGTCCTTGATCATTCCGCCCTCACGCACGGAGAACGGTGCCTCCTCGTTTATTGAGGCTTCGATAAGTGAGCAAACGTCGTCAAGAGTGTCCGTTTCACCGTATACAGACTTTAAAAGTCCGCATTTGCAGTCCTTTAAGCCGTCTTTTATTGCAGGTAATTTTTCAAGTGTTGATTTAAGCGACAAAAGCTCCTTAGCGTTGGCGGTATTATAGACCACACGGGTCATAAGGCGCTCCATATCGTAAACGCCTGTGAGTATTTCCATTTCACCCTCACGCAGAGGAGTGTTTGAATACAGCTCGTCCACAGCGTTAAGACGCTTTGAGATCTCTGCGCAGTCATATAAGGGACGCTCTATAAAGGAACGCAGCATTCTTTTGCCCATTGCTGTTTTAGTTTTGTCCAGCACCCACAAAAGCGAACCTTTCTTTTCTCGGTCACGCATAGTTTCTAAAAGCTCAAGATTGCGGATAGCCGAAATGCCAAGGTTCATAAATTTGGCATCTGTATAAAATGAGACGTTTTTAATATTGTCAAGACCGTGCCGCTGAGCAGACATCAAATAAGACAGAGCCGCACCAAGCGCACATACAGCACAGTTACGCTGATTTAACGAAAGAGCTGTTAAATCGTTTATACCGAAATGCTCTTTGCAGACCTTTTCGGCGTTATCAAGCTCGAATTCTGCAGTCAATAGCTCTACGGAGGCGTCCAGCTTTTTTGAGATAAAGTCGGCAAGGGATTTAAAGGATACCATTCCGGGGTTTATAAGAATCTCCGACGGAAGATATCGACCCATTTCGTTGATAACGCGCTGTTCAATATTTTCGTCAAATTCGGTAAGATTGACCTCACCTGTTGAAATATCAATAAAGCACATACCGACCTTGCCGTCGGCAATGCAGACTGAGGCGAGATAGTTATTTTTTGACTCGTCGAGCATAGAGCTCTCTATGACCGTTCCGGGAGTAATAACTCTTATTACATCGCGTTTTACGATTCCCTTTGCTGTGGAGGGATCCTCCATCTGCTCACAGACGGCGACCTTATAGCCTCGCGAAACAAGCTTTGCTATGTAGGAGTCTGCGCTGTGGAACGGCACACCGCACATAGGAGCGCGCTCCTGTTGACCGCAGTCCCGTCCTGTAAGAACAAGCTCAAGCTCCCTTGACGCTGTTTTTGCATCATCATAAAACATCTCGTAAAAATCGCCGAGACGGAACAGCAATATGGTGTCCTCATAATCTTTTTTTATTTCGAAATACTGCTTCATCATTGGTGAAAGCTCTGCCATATTACCGTCTCCCCTCCCGACAAATAACTTTTGATACTAATTAGTGATCGTGACCGCAGCCTCCGCCGCACTCGGAGCACTCACCGCCGCAGGAATGCGCAGTGGGGTCACAGGTATCGGGATCTTCGCCGTTTACACAAAGTGCAAGGATGCCCGTAAGATAGTTCATCATATCGTCAATGTCTTTTCTCGCGGCTTCATAATTCTGCATATTCTTATTCTGCATAATTTCTGTGTAAACTCCGCGGAATTCCTCGTCATATGCCTTCATTTTGCCCTCGTTGGGCTCGTCCTTTGAAGCCTCGTGCTGATATGACATCTGGATAAGCTGAATTCTGCTCATAAGCTCATTAAGAGCCGTATCCTGCTCATTTGCTATTCTTGCCTGTTCAAAGCGCAGATATCTTTCGTCCTGCTGTATAGCTTTGCCCAGCTCTCTCGTAAGTTTTTCAAGATCCATTTTTTATAACTCCTTATACTAAATTATTATTATTCAATGTATTCGCCGCGCACGATCCAGTTAAGTGACTCGGTCACGCGAACACGGCAGAATTTGCCGATAAGCGATTTGTCCGCAGGAAATTCTATTATAACATTTCCGTCTGTTCTGCCCGCCAAATAGCCCGAAAGATTTTTACTTTCGCCCTCGCAAAGCACACGGTAGGTTTTGCCCACCATTTTAGCGCTGTGAGAGGCGGCAATACTCTCCTGCAAGTCACAAAGCTCTTTAAACCAACGGTTTTTCTCTTCACGCGGGACAGGGTCGTCCATTAAAGCGGCCTTTGTGCCCTTGCGGCTTGAAAAAATAAATGTGAAAAGAGAGGTGAAACCGACCTCTTTTACAAGTGACAGGGTATCTTTAAACTCCTCGTACGTTTCTCCGGGGAAACCTACTATTACGTCGCTTGTGAGCGATAGACCGTCAATTTTTTCTTTGGCGTAGTTTATAAGCTCTAAATACTGCTCGCGTGTATAGCGCCTGTTCATCTCGTGAAGAATTCGGTTATTCCCCGACTGGAACGGCAAATGGATATGTTTGGAGACTTTTTCACATTCCGCGACAGTGTCGATAAGCTCACGAGTGCAGTCCTTTGGATGCGAGGTCATAAAACGCAGGATAAAATCACCGTCTAACGCGTTTATGCGGCGGATAAGCTCAGAAAAATTGATATTCTCATCGAGTCCTTTGCCGTATGAATTCACGTTTTGACCGAGCAGAGTAATGTCCTTATAGCCCTGTGATATTATCGCTTTAGCCTCAGTGATTACATCCTCGCTTTTTCGGCTTCGCTCTCTGCCTCTTACATAAGGGACAACGCAATAGCTGCAAAAGTTGTCGCAGCCGTACATTATGGGCAGCCACGCCTTTGCGGTTCTGTCGCGGATCACAGGTATTCCCTCGGCGATCTCGCCGTCGGTGTCAGAGGTGTCCACCACCCTTTTGCCGCGTGTGAGATACTCCTTCAGTATAGACGGCAGTCTGTAATGACCGTGTGTTCCGAAAACGATGTCGACAAACGGATAACTGTTGTATATCTTTTCGCGGATATGCTCCTGCTGCATCATACAACCGCAGAGAGCAATTATGAGCAACGGATTTTCCTGCTTTAATTTTTTTATGGCTCCCACATTGCCGAAAACTCTGTCCTCAGCGTGTTCACGTACGGCGCAGGTATTATAGAGAATGAGGTCTGCATCGTCTTTTTTCTCGGTCATTACATATCCCATACTGACGAGCATACCTTTTATACGCTCGCTGTCAGCAACATTGCCCTGACAGCCGTAAGTATGTATAAAAGCCTTCGGCTGCTTTCCGTATCTCAGCAGCAAAAGCTCGCCGACTTCATCGGCAATGCTTTTTTGAAGCTCTATTTCCTCGTTTTTGACAAAATCTGTCAATCCGCCACATCCTTAGTATAAATTGATTGAAGGAACGAGAGAACGTCGTTATATACGACCTCGTGCTCTGTTTCGTTAAGTATTTCGTGGCGCATTCCCGGATAGAGAATGACTGTGGGCTCGTATCCGGCAGTTACAAGATTGTCGGCAACCGCCAAAACTCCCTTACCGTTCATACCGACGGGGTCATTAGCGCCTGAAATTATCATTATGGGAAGATCCTTCGGCAACCTGAACGCCCAACGGTCGTCACACGCCTCGGACATAAGATTAAAGATATCGCGGTAACCTGCAAGCGTATAGGTAAATGTGCAGAGATCATCGTTGGAATAAGCAATCCTGTTTTCTTTATTTACCGAAAGCCACGCAAGAGGATTGTCCTTTTCATCGGTCATAGCGGAAAAGCCTTTGTTCATTATCTGCCCGATAGCATCAACGCGTTTCATAAGTCCAAATCTGTCGACAAGCTTGTCAAGCGCAGGAGACAGCACCGACATTACTGACGGCGTATTACCTGTTCCGCAAATAATAAGGCCGTCCAGCTCATCGCCGAAATGAGCCGCATAAATGCGTGCACAGAAGGAACCCATTGAATGTCCGAAAAGGAAATAAGGAAGACCGGGATTTCTCTTTTTCATAATTTTTGTAAGAATGTGCATATCATCCACAAGGCGTTTGTCACCGTTAACTGCGCCCATAAAGCCTATCTGAGAGCGTTCATCTATGCTTTTGCCGTGACCGAGATGGTCGTTGCCGCATACGATAAAGCCGTTACCCGCGAGAAAACGGGCAAAATCGTCGTATCTCGTAATATGCTCGCACATACCGTGGGTAAGCTGAACGATACCTATGGGGGTGAGCTCTTCATCCTGCCAGATAAGAGTTCTTATCTTGTTTTTACCGTTAGACGAATTGAAATACGCCTCTTTTCTAACCAATGCCATAAAATCTCCTCCGAAAGCATAATAATACATTATAAGTATAAATAGTATACTATATTTTTAGGCCTTTGTCATTAAAAAAATGTAAATTTTATAAAATAAATTTTTCGTATGATTTACTATTACTGCAACACATATTTCGTGATATTTTATATATTTTTATCGTAAAAAACAGTAAATATGCCGAATTTTTCGCTGTTTTGATATTATTTAAAGGTCAAAAATGAATATAATCGGAGTTGCAAATAAAAAATATATGTGATAAAATCGGTAAAAATTTTGCAAAGGAAGTAAAAACAATGACATACGAACAAATTGTCGCAAAAGTAAAGAACAAGTTTGCTGACGCAGATGCATCTGCCGTCGACGGTGTTGTCGCTATTCAGATAAATCTGGAAGGCAAAAACGTAAACGGAATTTTTTATATTGAGGTCAAGGATCACCGTGTAAACGTTGAGCCGTATGATTATTATGACAGAAATGCGGCTGTAACCGTTAACCCCACTAATCTTATGAAGCTGCTTGACGGCAAAATGAATCCCGTTGAGGCATACACCGCCGGTAAGGTTCTTGTTGACGGAGATGCGGGTGCAGTTCTCACCGTTATCAGTCTGGCACAGTAAATTAGAGTTAAGAGCGGAGAAAAATCTTCGCTCTTTTATAATTTTCCTCTTTTCAAGAGAAAATATTTGCTGTATTATAGTAAACACCCTATATTTGTGAGATGATTTTAATGTCAAAACCCGTTACCGCCGTCATAGTCGGCGCAGGACACAGAGCGATGATATATGCAGATTTGTCGCTTACAAATCCCGAGCTTTTAAAAATAGTCGGCGTTGCCGACCCTAACCCCGTTAGACGGCAAGCGGCGATGGAGAGATACGGCTTCTCCGCTGAAAACTGCTTTGAAAGCGCAGACGAATTAGCAAAAAAGGGCAAAATTGCCGACACAATAATAAACGGAACTATGGATCACCAGCATATTCCGACGTCTATACCGCTTTTAAAATTGGGCTACGATATGCTTCTTGAAAAGCCCTTTGCGGTCGACGAGAGTGAAATGCGTGAGCTTGTGGAATGTGCAAGGGAAAATAACAGCAAGGTAATGATTTGCCACGTGCTCCGCTACACGCCGTTTTATTATTCCATAAAAGAGCGTATTGTAAACGGCGAAATCGGCGATATTATAAATATTCAAACCCTTGAGCACGTTAGCTATCACCACCTTTCCACCTCATACATTCGCGGAAAATGGGCGAACAGCAAGGAATGCCACACGTCAATGCTTTTGGCGAAGTGCTGTCACGACATTGATATTATGATGTGGATGATGAGTGAGACAAAGCCTGTTGCCATTTCCAGCTTCGGCGGTAAATATCAGTTCAAGCCCGAAAATGCTCCTGAGGGCGCAGGTGAACGCTGCCTTGTGGATTGTCCCCTTGTGGACACCTGCCGCTATTCGGCAAAGCGCCTTTATATTGATCAGCCGGAGCGCTGGGCGTTCTATATCTGGGATAAGCTGGAGCACATTAAAAATCCGACTATTGAGGACAAAATTGATCTTTTGAAGGGTAACAGTCCTTACGGAAAATGTATTTATAAGTGCGATAACGACGTGGTAGATCATCAGTCGGTGCTTGTCAATTTTGCAAGCGGAGCGACGGGCACGCACAACATGGTGGGCGGCTCATCAACTCCCCTGCGCAGAATACATATTGTCGGCACTAAAGGTGAAATTTACGGTAATTTTGAGGAATCAAAGTTCTTTGTTTCAAAAATTCATCCCACAAAAACCGACGAAAGAACGCTTGAAGAGGTCAATTTAAACGTTCACGGCGATATGGTCGGTGCTTACGGCGGACACGGCGGTGGTGACGAGCGATTGGCGGCTGATTTTGTATCATTCATTCGCGGAGAAAAGCCGAGCCTTGCCTGCACATCGATTTTTGATTCCGTTGCAGGTCACTTTTGTGTATATCTTGCCGACAAATCCCGTGAGGAAAACGGCGCACCGCAAAGGGTTGAGTTTTAAAAATGACGGTCCACCCTATTGCACCCGTATTTGACAGTCAATCAAAAATACTTATATTGGGCAGCTTTCCGTCGGTAAAGTCAAGAGAATACGGATTTTTCTACGGGCATCCGCAAAACCGCTTTTGGCGTGTCACGGCGGAGATTTTTGGCTGTAAAGTACCCGAAAGCATTGAGGAAAAACGAGCGTTTTTACTTGAAAATCATATTGCTCTATGGGACGTGATAGCGTCTTGTGAGATCGTCGGTTCTTCCGACAGCAGTATAAAGGACGTCACACCCAACAATATAAGCAGGATTTTAGCCGTATCGCCCATTGAGCGTATCTTTACAAACGGTAAAAAGGCATTTGAGCTTTATAATAAATATATCCTGCCCGAAATCGGGGTAGAGGCGCAGTGTCTGCCATCCACAAGTCCTGCCAACGCGGCTTGGAGCTTTGAAAAACTCGTTATAGAGTGGGGAAAAATTAAATTATAAAACACAAAAAACGGCGGGAATCGAAATGACTCCCGCCGTAAAATTTAATATGATTATTTTGTTCCGAAAATTCTGTCTCCTGCATCGCCGAGACCCGGAACGATGTACTTGTGCTCGTTGAGTTTTTCATCAAGAGCGGCACAGTAAACATCGACATCGGGATGAGCATCGGTAAGAGCTTTCATTCCCTCGGGAGCTGCGATAATGCCCATAAACTTGATTGATTTGGGATTGAATTTTTTGATCTGATTGATAGCATCAACGGCTGAGCCGCCTGTTGCGAGCATCGGGTCAAGGACGATTACCTCACGCTGTGAGATGTCCGAAGGAAGCTTACAGTAATAAGGAACGGGAAGAGCCGTTTCGGGATCACGGTACATACCGATGTGACCGACCTTTGCGGACGGAACAAGTGAAAGAACGCCGTCAAGCATTCCCGTGCCTGCTCTGAGTATCGGAACAAACGCAAGTGTTTTACCTGAAATAACCTTTGTTTTGGCAATTGCTACGGGAGTTTCGACCTCGACCTCGGCTAAAGGAAGATCGCGAGTTGCCTCATAGCACATAAGAGCAGCGATTTCCGAAACGAGAGCACGGAACTCTTTTGAACCGGTGTTTTTATCTCTCAATAATGTGAGCTTATGCTGAATAAGCGGATGATTGGTAATTGTTACGTTTGCCATTTTTACTTCCTCCAAACAAATCGTTTTTATTGAAATATTATACACTAATCGTACTTAATTGACAAGATTTTTTATGAATTTTCTATATCGGCTATTTGGTCGATTCTGCGCTGATGTCTGCCGCCCTCGAATTCGGTATCGAGGAAAACGTCCACGAGCTCTAAAGCGAGCCCCACGCCCACTACCCTGCCGCCCATACAAAGAGCGTTTGCATCGTTGTGCATTCTTGTAAGCTTTGCGCTGAAATAATCGGAACAGCAAGCAGCGCGGATGCCTTTGACCTTATTGGCCGCCATAGAGATTCCTATGCCTGTTCCGCAGCAAAGTATCGCTTTTTCACACTCGCCGCTGACTACCTTTTCGCAGGTCTTTTTTGCGATGGGCGCATAGTCGATTGACTCCGACGAATACGTTCCGCAGTCGATGTATTCAATATTTCTCTCGCCAAGATGCTTTTTAATTGCCTCTTTAAGTTCAAATCCGCCGTGATCGGCTCCCAGTGCTATCATTTTTCTTCCCCTTTTAATTTTTTATTCTTAAGCTCTCTTTCCGCCTGCGGCATCCGCAGATAGAAAGGCGTAAGCTCATTTGATTTTACGGTATTCTCTCCATTATTTATTTTTCGCTCTGCTATAAAGCCAATGCTTGAAGCGTGAACAAAACGGGTGTTTTCGTCGGCAACAGATAAATCAGGAACGGTGTCCTTTAATTTCTCATAGCAAAGTGCTGCTCCGTCACCTGTTAAGATGATTTTGCTGCCCGCCTGTTTAAGTTCCTCGCCGAGCTGTTCAATATATATGGCTCTGTCATCGCAAAGTCGGCGTCCTTCATAAAATGATGCCGTATAAACCTGTGAGCATCGAGCATCCATAGCCGCACAGACATAAGCACCGCTGTCACGGAATGGCTCTGCCGCCGCTTCGAGAGAAGATACGGGAACACAAGGCACGCTGAGAGCATCCGCCATTCCCTTGACCGACGATATACCTATACGTACACCCGTAAATGACCCGGGTCCGTGCGTGACCGCGAACAGGTCAATATCTTTAATTGAAATGCCGCTTTTCTCTAAGGTTTCCTGCACCAAGGGCATAAGTGTCTGACTGTGAGTGAGTCCGTTATTTACAAAGCCTTCGGCAAGAATTTTTCTGTTTTCCGTTACCGATACCGAAGCCGTTACTGATGAGGAATCAAGTGATAAAATTTTCAAATATTCACGCCTCCGTCAACGGTTATTATGCGCTGATTTTCATTTTCTCCGCGTTCAAATATAACACGGACAGTATTCTCGGGTAAAGCGTTTTCAATGTTTTCGCTCCACTCGACGGCAAGTATTCCGCCGCTTTCATAATAATCAAAAAAACCGCTTGAATAAAGGTCGTCCCAGCTCTCAACGCGATACATATCAAAGTGATATAGAGGCGGATTGCCGCCGTATGCATTGACAATGGCAAAGGTGGGACTGCTGACCTCTTCCACGGTATTTAAAGCCTTTGCCATACCGCGGGTAAAGGCAGTCTTGCCCATACCAAGTCCGCCGAAAAACGCAACCACTGTTCCGCCCGTAAGCCTTGAAGCCAGTCTTTTGCCTAATTCGATCGTTTCTTCAACACTGTCGGTTACAAATCTCTGCATAAAACACCTTAAAACTTATTATCTAAACTGATTTTATCACAAATATGACGATTAGTAAACCGCCGATTGAATTAGTTTTAAAAATTCTTCGGACTGTTTTCGGCTTGTGAAAATAATATGGTCCGCGTTAGGATATTTTCTTATTTTTTCATCATTTTGGGGAATATCTTTTTTATTGAAATTCCAGATAAATTTCAAAAAATCAAAATCAATTTTTTCGTTGCATCCCTTTGCCATGTCGAGTCTGCTTGTATTTCTGTATTTAAAATATCTTTTTATAACTCCCGATAAGCACTGATAACGCGGAATACGAAAATCAATCACCGTATCGGCGTGTTTTAGACGCATTTCAAGCGTTCTATTGTAATTGCCGTCAATTATCCACCTATCCTTTTGCACCTCTGACTCCAGCCAAATGTCGAATTCCTCACGGGACAGGTGCGTCCAGTTCTCCTGCCAAAAAGCGGCATCAAGGTGTATAAGCGGCAAATCGGTAATTTCTGCAAGCTTTCTTGAAAAAGTTGATTTTCCGCTGCCGGAACAGCCTATTACAATTATTCTTTTATACTCTTTTCCACTGTAGATCACAATAAAGCCTCCTAAATATTATTTTTTAGCTATTCAAACATAATATAGAAGGCTCATCAACTCCGTTCGTGAAAATTACCAATAAATTCTATCAAAGAAAAAGTGACCTGTCAATTATCACAATAAATTGACTTTTAATTTAGTTAAATATACAAAAGTGAATTCTCATTCACTTTTCTGTTGAAAAAGCTACTGCGTGGTGTTATCATAGGAACAAAGGGGGTTCAGAAAAATGAACGAATATATTGAAAGTGTTATAGAAACAGTAAAAAGACGTGACAATGCAAAGCCTGAGTACATTCAATGCGTTAAAGAGGTGTTCCGCTCTCTTGAAAAGGTTATTGAGCAACATCCCGAATATGTGGAGGATGACCTGCTTACCCGTATGGCTGAGCCTGATAGGCTTATCACCTTCCGAATTGCTTGGGTCGATGATGACGGCAAAACACGTATAAACCGCGGATACCGCGTACAGTTCAACTCTGCTATCGGTCCGTATAAGGGCGGTCTGCGCTTCCACCCGAGCGTAAATTCAAGTATAATGTATTTCCTCGGTTTTGAGCAGACATTTAAAAACTCCTTAACAGGTCTTCCTATGGGCGGCGCTAAGGGCGGTTCCGATTTTGACCCGACAGGAAAAAGCAAGGGCGAGATCATGCGTTTCTGCCAGGCCTTTATGACCGAGCTTTATCGCCATATCGGTCCGAACGTTGACGTTCCCGCAGGCGATATCGGTGTAGGCTCACGCGAAATAGGATTTTTATTCGGTCAATATAAGAGAATATCCGATGCGTTTGAAAATGGCGTTATTACGGGAAAAGGACTTTCCTACGGCGGTTCGCTCGTTCGTCCCGAGGCAACGGGATACGGAGCGATTTATTACACGAACGAAGTATTTAAGCACATGGGCGATTCTATTGAGGGTAAAACCTTTATCGTTTCCGGCTTCGGTAACGTTGCTTGGGGTGCTATTAAAAAGCTTACAGAGCTTGGCGGCAAGGCGCTGACCATAAGCGGTCCTGACGGATATGTTTATGATAAGGACGGAATTGCAACCGACGAAAAAATCGCATATCTTTTGGAAATGCGTGCTTCGGGTATGGACAAAGTTCAAATGTATGCGGACAAGTTCGGTGCTGAATTCCATCCCGGAGAAAAACCGTGGGGAGTTAAAGGCGATGTTATTCTCCCCTGTGCTACTCAGAACGAGGTCAATCTTGACGATGCTAAGCTGATTGCCAATAACGGTGTTAAGTATTACATTGAGGTTTCAAATATGCCCACCACCGAGGATGCTCTCAATTACCTTTTAGCTCAAAAGGATATAATCGTTGCCCCCTCAAAGGCTGTTAACGCAGGCGGTGTTTGTGTATCCGGTCTTGAAATGAGCCAAAACAGCCAGCGCCTTAGCTGGACTGCAGAAGAAGTTGACTCTAAACTTCAAAACGCGATGAAAAATATTTACAAAAACTCTGTCGATGCTGCCGAAAGATACGGCCTCGGCTACAATCTTGTGGCAGGCGCTAACATCGCAGGCTTTGAAAAAGTTGCTCAGGCAATGATGGAACAGGGAATTTACTAATATAAAAACAATTCAAAAAATGCTGTCTCACTATTTTGAGGCAGCATTTTTTGTTTATAATCCATATTTTAGGAATGTCAACCATATTAACTACTCAAAAACTATTTCGCTAAAATCGTACATATCCCTTGTTGAGGATGCGGATGTGTGTATAGTGATCTCTACTCCGCCGGGCTTCTTGGATTTGCTGTATCCGGCTGGACGCACCGCGTGATAGTATGTGCCGTTCATAAAACTGCAATAATTTGTTTTAGGGTGAACGTGACCTATAGACACAAGTCCCACGCAACCTGAACCTGTCATTATTCCGTCAATAGCAGTGTTTCCCGCAATACCGTCATAAAAATCATTTGGTATCGGTGCATAATCAGCGCTATAAGGCTCGCCGGTTTTACCGGAATTTGCAAAGTTTGGGGTATTCATATGAAAAAAGAAACTGACCTTCATGTCAGGATTTTCACTCTTTTTTTCTTCTAAAATATTTTTTGCCCAATCGACCTGATCATCCTTCATATAATCATAATTATTATTATCATCACGTGCAAGAGAATCCATAAATATAAGGCTGTGAACCGTGCGGTCCGAAGAGTCGAGCAGATCAACGGTATAATGTGTGGCACCCGTAACATTTTCGACATTTGATAATATGCAATGATCATACTGAGCAAGATACGCCGCGACATCATCGGTTGAACCGTTCATCTCCCCGTCGTTATTGCCGGGCACATATGCCCAATACTGATCAAAATTTTCAAACATTTCTGCGATAGTTTGAAGGGCAGTTTCCTTATTATATTTGATTTTGATGTTGTTACCTTCAATCATATCGCCGGATATTACGACCAAGTCGGGATTTATACTTTCAATCTGACTTTTTATTGACTCAAGAGTTTTGGTATCCTTTGATGTGGAACCGCTTATCAAATGAGTGTCGCTGAACTGAAGCACGGTAAAATCACCGTTTTCGTCAACGGTAAATAACGGTACTTCCCTACCGATAATCGAATTTTCTGCGGCAAAACCCGTGATATCCCCTTTAGTCGATCTGCCGCAAGAAGCAAAGCATATTATCACTGCCATAATAATTGCCAATGCAATACAAATCTTTTTCATACTTTTCATTTTTCTACCTCACTATATCCTTTTTAAAATTTTTTTGCAATTTTTTCTCGCAGTAACCTAACGCATTGTAAAATATGTGCATCTGTGCGCTCAATACCTGATTCCAAGCGAACTCCGACCGCACCGTTTTCCTCTGCCAATTTTTCGGCGGCGCTCAATAGGGCCGTGCCTATCCCCTGTCTTTTATAATCGTTATTTACCGCAAAACCGAGAATATTTTTATAATTGACGGCGTAAATCACATCATAATTTGCAATATGTATGTAGCCTACAACCTTTTCACCGATATCCGCCACAAAAACAGCCTGTGAGTTATCGAAGATAATTTTTGCAAGCTTCGTTTCGGTCTTTGCAAGAGCATAATCATACCCGAGAGAGGTAGTGCTCAAAAAGCATATATCCTGCGCGTCGGAAATGCTTGCTTTTCTAATAAAAATTTATTATTCATCACTGTTTTTCACCTTCATCAACTACGACATGTAAGTAATCGCCCCAATTACCGAGGGCATGAGGGTCAAATGCTGCATCGACGATCTGTATATCCTCATCATCTAACTGATAGCAAGACATGTTCTGCAGCGTATTTTTAGCTTCGCTATCCCAACCTGGGGCATCCAACAGCCATGTAAAGACCTCATCCCCAAGCGTATAAATAATGTACGTACACGGCTCATAACTATACATATAAGAATATTGATAAGTGAGGTCCCAGTTGGAAAAGAATTTAAGATCGGTTATTTCTTCAGTAGACTCACTTTCCACCGTGGTCAGAATACCTTGGTAACTGCTGGAATAAAGCTCTATAGAATATGTATATTCTAATTGGTTTTCTTCGGTAAATCGCTGGTTACGGATAACAAAGCATATACGTCCATGATATGAGGCGACACTTTGTATCATACCGGCTGTTTCACGCTGCAGTATTCGCACGGGTTCTGTTTGTTTTTTAGTGAAATACAAGAAAATGTCTCCTGTTTCCATCTCTGCTAACAAACCGCCGGTATCTGTAGAAAATAACGCTATAGGTCTTTTTCCAAGTGTATCCACATTAAAAACTGAGGATATTTCACCGTTTTCATCCACTGTAACTTCTATCAGATCATGTCCTAATGAATTCCATAAGTAAACAACGTCCCGATCTTTGTCCACGAACATACGGTCTATACATCCGATTTCAAAAATATATCTGATTTTCAAAGAATCCTTATTTTCCTTGCCGTCCGTAACGCTTATACAATATCCATCATTCTTAACACGATACCCCGTGCTAAGCTCGACTTCTGTTTGCTTATAGTCCTGCCTTTCGCATTGCTTGCCGTCAAACTCCCGACTCTCTATAGGAACATCATCCGCCTTAAATCGAACTATGGTATAATAGCGGATATTGCCGTATCCGTCGCTGACCGCCAGCCTGCCTTCTTCAAGCCACTTCACATACTCAAGATTTGCTATCTGTATCGGCGCAGCTGCTTCTTTACCTGTAGTCCAGTCCCATATCTGCAGTTTTCCGTTCCCCCATGCTGCAATTCTGCTGCCGTTCGGTTCAAAAGCAGCATACCAAAGAGGTGTGTTACCGTCAAAATCCGTTTTCATACAAATATTGCCGTATTTATCGTAGACTTCAATACCACCGCCCGGATTATAGTCTGTCCCCACAGCATTGCCGTACACAAATGCATAGTGCTGCCCGTCATTGCTGAATGCAACATTCTGCAAAGCACGCAAATGTGAATCATAAAAGCTATTCATATGTGAAAATTCAGAGCTTCCGATACTGAATACAGCTGCGCTTGTTCCATCAGACACAACGCAAAGTTCTCCTCCGTCATCCACCCACATAGATAATTCGGCACTCATAAGCTCGGCAGTAGTATTAAATACCTGTGAAAGGTCGAAGGTCTCACGAAGCGTACCTTGGACATCAGATTCACTAAGATCGTAAACATAAAGATATCCTCCGTAGCATACCGCCGCCCGTGTTCGGTTAAGTGCCATGGCATTCCAAACACCGTCATCGTCAATTAGTAAATTCTCCACCTGTGCCGAATCACAGTATGGATTGATCGCATTGGGCTTTGGAACCTGAGATATAGATGAATCTGCCGTAAAATAGAATGTTATCGTATCGTCAGTGGCAAAGGTCCAGCAGCTTCTGTCCTGAGAAGCTGAAATATGTGTACCAAAATAACTTAGATCCTCCAGTACGTTTCCGTTTCCGTCTATCACAAACATACCGTTGTTCTCGTACAGTAGCTTTTCCCCTGTAGAATCCGTAACATGGATAATACCCTCATAATAGTCGTGCAGCATTTCACTGTCAAACAGTATATCGCCGTCGATCCATCCGTTGCCGTCATCCACGTGATTGAGCCATCCGTGCTGTTGAAGAAGCAGTAACATACCATCTGCGTTTCTCGACTCCGAGTAATACATCAAGGCCTTTTCATAATCGCCGTCTATCACCTCTGTAGCCCCCTGCTTGACCAACCAGACACCACGCTCATTAGATAGAATATGATTGTCAATTAGGCTGTGGTCATATCTCAGTTGCAACAAATAGTAAAAAAACATAAAGAAAAAAACAACTAAAAGTACGGTTAAGAAAAGCGCGATACTCACTGAAACAATTGTGGTGGTAATCCGTTTGCGTCTTCTGGCATGTCGCTGATACAGGTCGTCAAAACTGACGCCGAGCATAGCCGCACACAGGCGAAGGTATTCTTTTTTTAGTTTCTTCAAAGAGCCTTTTAAAGACTTGGCACGCACGTCACAGCACAGAGGTTCTACCTCAACCTCCTGAAGCTCTACCGTTCCGTCTTCTTTCACTATTTCTCTCGTCTCATGGCGAAGAATATCCGGAATAGACTCAGAAGGTTCGCCATCGACCAATATAGGCAGAATATTATTGATGCTGCCTCCGTGTGCTTCCTTGAAGTTCCTGATTTCCTCCATACACCACTTTGAATCCTTTGTTTCTTTGCTAAGTATGACAATCAGAAACTCAGATGATTCAAGAGCACTTTGAAGCGCAACATCAAGATCGGCACTGGTAGGCAGCTCCGACGTATCGCGAAAAACACGACCGATTCGGCGTTCTTTCAATCCATTTACATTACGCGGTGCCTTGTATCTCTCTAAAAGATTTTGTGTGCGTTCAGCTATGGCGCGGTCCACAGGCAAATGACGGTAGGATATAAAAGCAGCATATTGGTTTGTGCCATCCATAATGAATTCTTCCTTTACATCTTTTTACCAAATAATCGGTAATCAAATACAGTATAGCATAAACGGCGAAAATCGACAAGAAAAAGACAAGAATCTTCTGCCTTAAATGCAAAGACCGAACAATTACTATTAACAAATTCATCTTCAGCGACAAGCTTGGTAATTTTTTTCAGTAAATAGCGCAATGGATTTATTTTGTGCGGATGAAATATAAGAGAAAATCCGTAATGTCAATATTGGGAGAAATTGGCAAAAAGCAGATAACTTTTTTGCATTTTGACTTGAGAAGTGCCAGGTCCTCGACCGATAAATCGGAAGAATACACGAGAAAAACAACATTTGAAATTTCTGATATGCTCATAATGTCAAATTTACTTCCAATGTGCCGTAAATCAAGCAAAAACCAATATTGATAATTCATAATGATCGTCTCCATATTTAATAGTCATATATAAAGACGGTTTACTGCTAAAAATTGTCTGAAATATCAAAATAATTGTTGACAAGGAATTTTTGAGGTGATATACTTAGAAAAAATTTTTCAGGAGGATGGACACAATGCTGACATATCTTTATATGATGAATACTATGCCTGCAGCCGAGCACGATTGCCCGGTTTATTCGCTTTGTGTTCATCGTATGGGTATTTGATTAGTTAAACAGTCAAAAATGCCGTCGGTGCACACAGCATCGACGGTTTTTTTATATTTATCAAAGGAGTAAAAAAAATGAAAACACCAATTTTGGAAACAGAACGGCTGATTCTCCGTCCGCTTAGGATTGAGGATGCACCGGATGTGTTTGAATGGGCAAGCGATGACAGGGTAACAAAATATATGATCTACCCTACTCACAAATCTATTGAAACAACTCTCGAGTGGCTGAAAAGCATTAATCATGAGTCAGAAACAGATTATGATTTCGGCCTTGTGGAAAAAGAAAGCGGCAAGCTGATCGGCTCAGGAGGGCTATATTGGGAAGCAGAAAACTCACAATGGCGAATCGGTTATAATCTGCGTTTTGACCGCTGGAATAAAGGGTATGCCACGGAGGCAGCTCTTGCTATGGTAAAATTTGCGCGTGAAAAATTAAACGCTGAGCGAATCGGATCAATGCACGCTGTGGATAACCCAAACAGCGGACGTGTAATGAAAAACTGCGGACTTGTATTCGTAAAATACGGCACATACGCCAAATATGACAATAGCGTTACATTCCGTTGCAAAGAATATCTTTGGACAAAAAGCGGAGAGGAACTCACCCACCACAAAGGCACGGTTACACTTCGCACAGAAAGATTAATTTTACGTCCTTTTAAAGAATCTGATTATTTAGATATTTATACTTGGGCAAGCAACCCCAAGGTTACAAGATATTTAAGCTACCCAACTCACCAAAGCATTGAGGTATCAAAAGATATTGCAAAAAAGTGGGAAAAAGCATCGGAAAGTAAAACAAATTATAACTGGGCGATCGAATACAAGGGTAAAGTGATCGGCAATATTTCAGTAGTCAACCACGACGACCTTTGGGAAGCAGGTATGGGGTGGCAAATTGACGTTCCTTACTGGAATCAGGGAATTATGACCGAGGCAGCTCACGCTGTATTTGAATTCCTTTTTGAAGAAGTAGGATTTCATAGAATTTATTCAGGACACGATACCCGAAATCCGGGTTCAGGACGGGTAATGCAAAAATTAGGAATGAAAAAAGAAGGAATATTTCCGCAAATGTATTATAAAATCGGTTTCGGAACTGGCGATTCCCAGAAATATGCCATTTTAAAGGAGGAATGGATAGAACGGAAGATAATATGTAAATAAAGTTCACAAGCAAGAAAAAAGACCTGCTACAAAGCAGGTCTTTTCGGTGCATATAACACCCTGAAAACTGAACAAAGAAGAGAAGGGATAAGGTGGGAAA
>JAFLUM010000017.1 GCA_022508805.1 Oscillospiraceae bacterium
GAACTCGTGTTACCGCCGTGAAAGGGCGGTGTCTTGACCGCTTGACCACCGGGCCGTATGAAGAACGGAATGCTCCGTTCTTTTTTGGTAGCGGCAACGGGACTTGAACCTGTGACCTTCCGGGTATGAACCGGACGCTCTAGCCAACTAAGCTATGCCGCCATATGCCGTCAAAAAGACGGCTTGATTATTATAATATAACTGTTTTTATTTGTCAACAATTTTATTAAATATTTTTACGTTACTTTTAAAAAACGGAAGAGGCGCCGACTTTTTGGCGTCTCTCCCTCATTTTTTTAATAACTTAACTTTATTTTACGGAATCCACGGGGATAATGTCACCGCTTGCATCCTTTGCGACCGTAAATGTTACTGAGTCACCCACGTTGAGGATAACTATCTTTTCCGCCTGGCCGACGGCGACTTTATAATAAGATGCGCTTTCGTCAAGTCTTATATAGAAATATGTCTCGCCGCCCGTTATGACACTGCGGATCTCAGCTACCGTACCGCTTACATCGACGGTTTCCTTGGTGTTTTCCGTATCGCCGTTATTCTCATCACCCATTGAGTCCATATCGATTTCAACGCTTACGCCGCTCTTGTCAAGCTCAGAGGCGTAATTTTCCATACACTCGGTAAGATTTGAGCCTACGCCAACCACCGTTGACTGCTTAACGTTTACCATAGCGTACATCTTAACAAGCTGGCTGGCATCCTTAAGTGCCATAAAGTAGGTAGGCTCACCGCTGACGTTTAAAAGAAGCGGGAATGTGGCAGTATAGCTGTACTGCTGAACCTTACCCTGTGCAGAGGTACGGGCGGTATTTTCCAACGCGCCGGACACCTGATAATATTTTGCTTCTTTCGTTCTCTGATTTATAAGGACAAATCCGATTATGGACTGGTCGGAGCTAATGGAAGTAACGCCCGTATACATATATACGTCGTCGTTAAGGGCAAGGTAATTATAACCGTCACTTGTTATTTTGACATCGGTCTGACCGATAAGAGAGTTTATAAATCCGTTGACATATTTGCCGTAATAATTGTACTGCTGATTAAGAATACTTGCGGAATATACCTGATCGAGCCACTGGTATTCGGAGTCGGTCACGAATTTGTCGGTTTTAAGCTTTGTTTTGCCGTCAAGGCTTGTGGAAATAAGCGTCATATCGCCCGTTACCGCGTCAACGAGTACAGCACCTGCAACATCGGTTCCGCCGAAAAGCCCTATGGTCTTATCAAGCACGGGAACCACCCAATAGGGATTACCGTCGTCGTCGATCTCAAAGGACGGATAATCAAGCATAAGCGTGGGGTAGCTGAAACGCACATGACGGATAAGATATTCGTTAAAATGCTCTGCCGGAGAATATTTTATGGGATTCTCCAGGCGGACTGCCTCCGCTTTTTGCGTGGTCATATCAATAATGATATAAGCAGGTATTCCGTTTTTAGTATTCTTTAACCACTTGAATATATCACCGTAAGCAAGTGACTGAACGCGAACGGGAGTACCCTTATAATTTATTTGTGTAGAAAAATCGGAAACTATAAATTGTGAAACGTAGTCGGAAAGCTCGCCCAGTGCTCTTGTGGCTATCATATTGGACGAGTCCTTGTCAAGACGCGGAACGCTGGAAAAGTCGATCTCCGCAACATCCTCAGCGAAATTGCCGTTCTCAACCTTGATTATCTCGTGATACGCCTTTGCACGGAAGATAACGGCGCCTGTAAGGTATCCTATACCGATGACGACCGCCAATACAAGCAGGAGTATGACCGGAATTTTAACCTTGTTTTTAGCATATTCCATATATTCGGGACGGAAATATGCCTTTGAAACAAGACCGAACGTACCTATAAAAGCTATAATAACTACAGCAATGTAAAGATAAAGCTCTATTGCCTTGAAATTAAGTGCGGGAAGCATAAAGTAATAAGCTGCCGCCGCAATGATGACGGTAACGACAAGGCTTATTATAACTCTTTTTGCCGTAGTGCCTTTAGGTTCGACGACAGTGGTCTTTGAGTTCTTTTTGCCCTTTCCTGAGAAATCAACATTTATGGGTTCCATAAAATATACCTCATTTCCAAATTTCCAAATGTTGTAAATAGTATATCATATATCCGGATGAAAATACAAGTAAATATATAAAAATAGGGGCTAATTTTCAAGCCCCATAAAAATTTACAATATTTTTTTGCAATATTCTGCCGCGGAGCACCGCTCACAATCGGCTTTTCGTGCTGCGCACACCGCTCTGCCGTGCAAAACACACCTGTGGCAGAAATCGTTGCTCTCCTCAGGCGGTAAAATTTTCTTAAGCTCAAATTCCACCTTTTTGGGGTCTTTTGTATCCACAAGTCCCATTCTGTTGGAAAGGCGTATCAGATGAGTATCAGCCACCACGGCAGGCTTGCCGTAAACGTCGCCCACTATTAAGTTGGCAGTCTTTCTGCCCACGCCCTGCAGGGTGGTAAGCTCCTCAACGGTGTCTGGCACTCTGCCGCCGAAACGGTCGCGTACTCCCCTCGCCATTTCGATTATGTCCCTTGCCTTGCCGTGATAAAAACCGCAGGAATGGATGATCTCCTCAATATCCTTTACGTCGGCGTTACAGTAATCATCCAGTGTTTTATACCGTGCAAACAGTGTGGGAGTAACAAGATTTACGCGTGCGTCGGTACACTGTGCCGAAAGGCGTGTTGCAACGAGCAGTTCAAAGGGATTTTGAGACTCCAGAGAACAAACCGCATCGGGATATTCTTTTTTCAACGCCTCAACAAGCAGTCTTGCACGCTCTTTCTTTGTCATAGCTTACTCCGGATAGTTCATATTTTTCGGCAGTCCCAAAAGATAATCTGCCGAGACGTTAAAATACTTGCACAGCGCCACTATGTCGCCCAAAGACGGCTCGGTAGTGCCTGTTTCCATAAAGGAAACCTTGCGCTGAGTTATGCCGAGGGCGTTTGCGAGATCCTTTTGCGTTATGGTCGGGATTTTTTCGCATCTCAACATTTTTAACCGTTCACTGAAAGTCATAATTTATCACCTTAACAGCTATTTATAATAGCATAAATCAACGCCCAGTTAAAGCGGCAGAACAAAAATAACTATACAAAAATTTTTAAGATTTTTTGTGAGGTTTTACAAAGATTTTCGACAGTGTGTGCATAGTCAAAATTTAACTATGCACTGTTTGCGCTTGATTTTGAGCCGTTTTTTGAGGTCAAATTGCGGCTTCCGGTTGTATTTTGCAAAACTTGGATATATAATATGTTATAAGGAGGGACTGCAATGTTCAAAGAGATAAATATAAAAGAGCTGAACGGAAATTTTGTTAAAATGATAAGCGAGGACTGGGCACTGCTCACCGCAGGTAACAGTAATTGCTTTAATACCATGACCGTGAGCTGGGGCGGAATCGGTGAGCTTTGGGGCAAAGATGTAGGCTTTGTGTTCGTCCGTCCGCAGAGATACACATACAGATTTATGGAAAAACACGAACGGTTTACCCTCGCGTTTTTCGGCGGCGAATGCAAAAAGGAGCTCTCTATATGCGGCTCAAAATCCGGCAGAGATATTGATAAAATTGCCGAAACGGGACTTAAACCGATATCCCTTGACGGCGCGGTCGGCTTTGAGCAGGCAAAAGTCGTGATAGTTATGAAAAAAATTGCCTATCAGGACATAAACCCGAAAGGCTTTCTTGACCCGTCAATTACAGAAATCTACAAAACAAATGATTTTCACCGTGCTTATGTTGGTGAGATCGAAAAGGTGTATATTGCTGAATAAGGCTTCTTAAAATGAGTTATCCCCTCTTTGCAGAGGGGATTTTTTGTCGGTGTATTCTTTTACTCCCTCAGTCAAAGCCTACGCCTTGCTCCCTCTTGGATGGAGGGAATCGAGTTTCACTGTTGATTTATAGTAGTAGGGGCGGGTGCCCACACCCGCCCGTGAGTTACTGAAAAAATTTAATCGTGTTGCGGGACGATGAGGGCATCGTCCCCTACAACTACCCCTCAGTCTCGCCTGCGGCGGGCCAGCTCCCCTGACAAGGGGAGCCGGTTTAGAATTAAACTTAAGCGATGTCGTTTACGGCGTCTTTTATGCGTTCGATAAAGGTTTTTTTGCCGTGTTTTTTGCGCCATTTATCAGACAAAATATTGAGCGCTATAAGCAGCGGGACCGTGAGGCCGATCCAAAGGATATTTTCAACCGTTTCGTTTTCGGAGTCGGTATTGGGAATGGACGGAGAGTCAACTGCATTTTGCTGTGAATTGTCTGTCTGTGTACCGTCCTGTTGCTCGGAAGAGCTCGGTTTGTTCTGATTGTCCGTGCTGTTTTGATTTTCGTCTTTTTGGGCAGTATCATTATCATTTTTATTGCCGTTGTCGGGTTTGGGATCAGCGGGTTCTTGTTTGTCTTTATCATCCTGACTGTCATCGGGTGCAGGAGTCGGATCTTTGTCTTGCTTGTTATCGTTATCGTCGCCCTTATTCTCCTCTTTGGGCGCATAAATCTCAAATTCCATATTGACCGTGCCGATGTAATTACCGATGCCCTCAACAGTGAGATACGCCGTGCCGACCTCAATATTATTGTGATAGGTTACCGTGTATTCAGTGCCGATTTCAAGAAGCTTGCCGTTTTTATACACAGTGACCTGCGGCTCAATAGCCTCACCGTTGTACTGAGTGTTGCCGCTGACAAAAACATCTTCTGCGCCTACCTTGCAGGGCAAAATGGTGAAATTGTATGAGCGTTCCCCCTCAAAACGACCCATGCCGCAAATGGTAACGGTCGCTGTGCCTGCGTTGATGTTATTTTCAAGGCGTACCGTGTAATCAACACCCTCAGTGAGAAGCTCAGTACCGAAATACACTTCCATTTCGGGTTTCAAAGGGGTGCCGTCATATGTAGCGGTCATTTGAGTTTCGGAGAATACAGTAAAGGAGTATACACTGTTTTTGTAAATGTTAAAGAATTTCTCCGTAACTCCGCTGTAATTCCCGATTCCTCGGATGATCACCGATGCCGTTCCGTTTTCAATATTGTTTTTATATTCAACCGTGTAATCAACATTTTCGGTAAGCGTTTTTCCGTCAACGGTGACAGTTACTTGGGGTTGAATTGCCTGACCTGTGTATTCTTGGTCGGCGATTTCGGAAACGACCGCATTTTCAATGCTTTTGCCGAAAATTCTGAATTTTACAAGCTGTGTTCCGCAGAAATTGCCTTTACCGTAAATTACGGCAGTGCCGAAGCCTGCATTTACGTTTTCAAAATACCTTACCTCATAATCTTCGCCGTAAATGAGTGTGAAGCCGTTCCAAGTAAGCGTTGGTATGGGACAAATTTCAGAGCCTGTGTAAACGCAGTCGGGAATCTTATCTGCGGCAGCCTCGGCGATATCACGGCGGACAATGTTGTAATAGCAGTCTATTGAACCTGTGTAGTTGCCTCTGCCGTTTATTGTAAAGAACATTGTTCCCGTATCTGTTCCGCTTGAATACTTAATTGAGTAATCAACGCCCTCGACAAGGATTTTACCGTCAAGCCTTACCACAACGGCAGGTCTTATATCTTCGCCCGTATACTCATTATCTACCACATATTCAACCTCGGCTGAAGTAATATCGCGGCGTGTAATTGTGAATACACGGCGAGCGTCAGGCAGACCGTCGAAGTCGCCTATAAAGTGAACGGTTACCGTAGCGGTTCCCACTTTAAGATTATTTTCAAAGGTCAGTGTGTAATCTCTGTTTTGCACAAGTGTCATACCGCTTATGCTTACAATTATGCTCGGTTCAATTTTGCTGCCTGTGTATTCGTATTTATCATTTTGGAATCCCACGCTGATAGCAATAATGGGAATATTGTTTTTAACCGCATAATTGTAAGCATC
The DNA here is from genome assembly GCA_022508805.1 of Oscillospiraceae bacterium. Classification (GTDB taxonomy): domain Bacteria; phylum Bacillota; class Clostridia; order Oscillospirales; family Acutalibacteraceae; genus Fimenecus. The sequence continues at coordinate 5,919 of JAFLUM010000017.1, forward strand.
GGAGTTTTCATCACAGTAGAACGAAAGATTCGGGCAGTTCTCGAATGCCTTACTGCCGAAAGTGCATTTTGTGTTGTCGAACTGTGCAAGGGTGAGACCGTTACAGTCTTTAAATGCACTTTCACCTATTTTGCTTACTCCGTACAGCTTTATATTCTTAAGAGATACGCAACCTGAAAATGCAGACTCGCCTATATTCTTTAACCCGTCTATGCTCTGAAGAGAAATACAGTTTAAAAATGCACCTTCAAAAACTCTTGCATTGTTAAGGGTTACATCTTGAAGATTTGAACATCCCTTAAAAGCATACTTGCCAACATAACGTAGCGGCATATCAAGTTTTTCCAATGAGGTACATCCGTAAAAGCAGTACTCATCAATCTGTATGCAATTAGGTGCATAAACATTTACAAGAGAGGTACATCCGCAAAAACAGCTATCGGGAAGGTACTCCACAAGCGGCATATTTACACTTTCGAGCGCGGTGCAACGATAAAACACATAATCCCCAGCCCAATCACTTGTTTCACCCGTCCACAGCGGAAGATTTACTGTTTTAAGTGATTTGCATTCCTCGAATGCGTAGCCAGCCAGATCCGTGCAGGAAGGTAAGTCTATTTCAATAAGGTTTTGACAGTATGAAAAACCACCACGCATTACTCTTTCGGTTTCGCTGAGATCAATGTCCTTTATGGCACTGGATGTGAACATAAAAAAGCCTACCGTTTTCATTCCGCCTTTTGGGAAAGTCACTTTTTCAACAGAAGAGTCATAAAAACTGCTGTCAAGTAAATTATACATTCTTAAGTCTTTGCTGTTATCTTCAAATTCGGGAAAAACAACCGGCTTTGTGAAATTTACTTCCTTTAAATGTCGGGTTCCTGCAAATGCCATCTCGCCTAATGTAAAGTCCTTATTGACACCGGCAAGAGCCTTTTGGGTTGAATAATACTCACCTTTTTTCGCCCTGGGGTAGCAAAGAAGTATATACACGTCGCCCTCGTCAAGATAAAGCACGTTATCAACTGAGCGGTAATAGGGATTATCTGGAGAAACCTCTATTTTCTCTAAACTGCTTAAATAATAGTAGCTAAAGAAATTCGTTGCCAAATAAATATATTTGTTTTCTTTAACATTAGGCACAAAATTTGCTCCTATGTAGATGTATTTTACATTGGTGCAGCCTTCAAAAATCTCATTGGAAAGATAATCTCCCAATTGAGATCTTTCAGTTAAATCTACATACTTTACATTGTCCTCGACAATTATTTTTTCAAGACCTGTGCAATCTTTAAAAGCATGCTCCCAAATATTCATGTCGTGATCAATATGAAGCTCTTTAAGCCCTGTGCACTCGCTAAAGGCACCTTCCTCGATTACCTTAACGCCTGACAAATCAAGCTCTGTTAACGATGTACAGCCTGAAAAGCAAAATTTGGTAACTACCTCGACGGTCGACAAATCAATATTTTTAAGTGACGTACAGTCTGCAAACGAGGCATAATCTAATTTAATGACTTTTGACAAGTCAAAATATTCTAATCCCGAACAGCCGTAAAATGAACGGTAACCTATATTCACCTTGCCGTTACTGATAAATTCCTTTAATGATGTACATTTTTCAAATGCGTAGTCAATTATTGACGTCGCATTGCCTACATTCACTTTTTCAAGAGCAGGGCACTCGCTGAACATATATTTATATATTATTTCATAGTTCGCAATTGTAACCTCACGCAGAACGGGGCATTTGTAAAACAAATATTCAGAAAAAACGTCTTTTTGTGCTATTACCTTGCCTGTACGGGTATCTGTTGTTGTTTCTACCTGTTTCAATGGAGAACCGTAAATTTCCGCTTTTACAAGATTTGGACATAGATAAAATACATACTGACCGAGGCTTACACCTTTGGGAACCGTAATTTCAGTTATACCAGTATTTGCAAAAGCTTTGTTTTTAATTTCCATACCCGTGGGATTACCTAAATCTACGGTTTTAAGTTTTGTGATATCTGCAAAAGCATTTGAGTGTATTATTACATTTTGTGTATTTCCAAAAGTAACTGATTCTAAAGCAGTGCAAGTAGTAAATGTATCTGACCATATATCAAGGTTACTTACGTTTCCGAAAATTACATTTTTCAGGCTTCTGCACATATAAAACGCATTAACGTATATATAATTCACGGTATTCGGAATTGTAATACTCTCAAGCTTTCCTTGTGAATTGGTACCGTAAAACACATAATTGCCCATACGTGTTACTGTGCTGCCGTTTATTGTATCGGGAATTACAAGATGCGTTCCGGAATTTTTTAATTTAATTTCGTTAATAGTCAAGTTTTCGGCTGAAATCGTGTATGTATATATATTTCCGTCGGCGTCGACATATTCAGCAGTAGCCGCAGAGCTTTGAAATGCACATACCGCAAGCATAGACACGATAAACACCGTTGTCAATAAACATCTTAATACCTTTTTCATTATTTTTCCTCCTCTACTCTGATAAGGTAGCTGAACGAGCAGCCCTCAAATTCTACTGTTACTATTCTGTTGGCAGGTGTAGCGGTAGAAAAGCCGTAAATACTGCAGGCACTTATTGGAATTATCTTTTCCGTGCCGTTGTCGTAAACAGCAGTTACCGTAAGTCCGCTGAAATCTGCCTCTTCGCCGACCTTGTAGGTGCGTTTGAAATCGCTTGAATATGTACCCGTCAGCTTGATTATCTGCGGTGCTGCAGTTGCATCTTCATCGACCCTCGTAAACGGTTCACGGGTCGTGGTCTCCGTCGGCGGTTCGGTGGGCGGTTCCTCGGGGGATAGTACCTGCGACAGATTCGGATTTTTCGGAGCTACCGAGGTCGTCTGTTCCTTATCGGTTTTATCCTTATCGGTCGTGGTATTACCCTGCTGTGTCTGCCTGCTCGGCGTGACTGTTACGGGGGCATCTTTTTCTACGGCCGTTTCCGAAGTATCGGTAACAGGCTCAGTGGATGCTTCCTCAGTAACGCTTTCACTTTCCGTAACAGGCTCGGTAATAAGCGCCGGCAGAGTCGGCTCTTCGTGCCTTTCACCCGTTACAAAATCTCTGAACGCCTGTGCAACGCCGCCAAGCACATCGATCCCCGTGGTCTTTTCGGTCACTGTGTTCGCCGTAAAGAGCAGCGCCATCACTGCGCAGGCGGCAAGGGTTATTTTGAAAGCTCTGTTTATGTTCTTCCATTTTTTGTTGCCGCTGAGTCGGTCAATGAATTCATCGGCGGTTTGCAGCCTGTGCAATACATACACCGCTCCGCGTTCACCATAAAGGTCGTTGAGCGCCTCGCTGTACTCGTCTATTAAATCAAAATCAGCTTCGCCGTCAGGCTTTGCCAGCTCTTCGTCAATAAGCTCGTTGAGCAGCTCGGCAAGCTCTGTATAAAGAATATTGTCGTTAAAAATACTTTCCGCTATTTTTCGGTTTAAAACTATCTCGTTCATTTTCTTGTCCTCCCTCCTAAATCAGCAGATCTTCAAGCTCTTTTTTGAGCTTTTTGCGAAGCCGCGACAGTCTCATAGTCACTGCTCCGACCGAAAGTCCCGATTCCTCGGCTATCTGCTCTATTTTCTTTTCGTTTACATATTTTTCCGTGTAGAAAAAGCGCTCGTCCTCGTCAAGAGTGTTTTCGAGCTGTTTTATGTATTTTTCGTAATCCGCGCTGTCCTCCGCCTTTAGCTCTAAAATATTTTCGGGGTCATCGAGCGAAAGCGTGTTCTTTTGTTCCGTGGAAATTTTTGACTGCTGTTTTTTGATGATATTATCCAGAGTTCTGTATAAAAATGCTCTCGGGTGTTCAAAGCGCTCGCCCGATTTGAGCTTATCGTAAAACACCATAAACGCCTCCTGCACGCAGTCCTCGGAAAAATCACTGCTCGAGCGAAGTCTTGCGCAGGCAAAACTTATAAGGCTTTTATAATATTCATCGTAGTATTGTCGAAAAATTTCCGCGGCATCTTCTTTGATGCCGTACGCCATATAACCTCTCCTTAGGTAAGCATTACTTACTTAAAATTTTGTCCTTCGCAATGTAGTGCCTAAAATTTACAAAACCTAACAAAAATTTTTAAAAAATATTAAAAAAACTCCCTCAGTCAAAGCTGACGCTTTGACAGCTCCCTCAGAGATGGAGCGGATAAGCTGATGTTAATAAAAATATATATTTATTTTATCAGTATGATAATAAAATGTAAATCGGCGTATACTGTAAAATGTTAACAATTTGTGCATTGACTTAAAGGTTTCGGTGATTTAGAATATTATACATAATTTAAACGGCGGTGACTGCTTTGAGCCTTATTGAAATCAAAGATATTTACAAAATATATAACCCGGGGGAAAACGAAGTACGTGCGCTGGACGGAATTTCGCTTACCGTTGAACACGGTGAGTTTTTGGCGATAGTAGGTCAATCCGGTTCGGGAAAATCCACGCTTATGAATATGCTGGGGCTTCTTGACGTTCCCACCAGCGGAACATACACTCTTGACGGCGAGGATGTGTCGAATATGACTGATGACGAGCTGTCGGAGATAAGAAATAAGCAGATAGGCTTTATTTTTCAGGGCTTTAACCTTATTCCCAGCCTTAACGCGGTGGAAAACGTTGAATTGCCCCTTGTTTACCGAGGCATGAGAAAAGAAGAAAGAAACCGTTTGGCGTTGGAGGCGCTTGACCGTGTAGGGCTTTCGCACCGTCTCGACCACTTGCCTAAACAGATGTCGGGCGGTCAGCAGCAGCGTGTCGCCATTGCCCGTGCTGTTGCCGCAAGACCGCCCATTATCCTGGCAGACGAGCCTACGGGCAATCTTGACAGCCATTCAGGCGTTGAGGTTATGAAAATACTGCACGAGCTACATGAGGAAGGCAGAACCATAATCCTTATCACTCACGACAACGATATTGCTCTTGAAGCTCAAAGGGTCATAAGAATACAGGACGGTCAGATAGTCTCTGACGTTGTTAATGCATAAATTTTACAAATTTTTTCTGAAAAATACCGCAAAAACTGTGGTATTTTTCTTTTTTATGTGTTATCATTTAATATGTATTATTAGGAATACGATTCCACAAACGGAGGTAAATTTATGAAAAAGAAAGGTGTTATTACCAAGGTGTTCAGTTTGGTAATGGCGGTAGCGATAGTCGCAATGAGCATTCCGTTCACGGCATTCGCTGTTTCCAAGCCCGATGATACCATCAATTTCGGCGTGATCAGCGATCTTCACTACTTTGCCGAAGAGGACATGGGTGAAGATATGAATGCGTTTATTGCCGACTGTCAAAGCTCCGGCTCAACAACGTATCTTGCGCAAGCGGTGCTCAACAATGCGTTAAACGCATTTGCCAATGATGACAGCATTGAATACGTTCTTGTTTCGGGCGACCTTACGCGCAACGGCGAATTAAACGCCCACAAGGCTCTTGCAGCACGCCTTGAACGGTTTGAGGCTGAGACCGGCAAGCAGGTGATCGTCGTTGACGGTAACCATGATATCAATAATAAGCGTGCCGCTAAATTCTCAAACGGCGAATGGGACAAGGGCATGGAATACAGCATGACTCCCGACCAGTTCAAGGAAGTTTATAAAAACCTCGGTTATGACCTTGCCGACCACGTATATACCCTTCCCAACGGTGCAACTGCCGGCGGACTCTCATATACCGTCAGACTTAACGACAGTTATTATCTTGTAGTTCTTGACGGCGCAATGTACAGCGCAGACGTTACCGCCTCAGGTCTTGACGAGCAGGAAACTGCAGGTATGTTCACAGACGACCTTTATAACTGGGCTTTAAAGGAAATTAAAGCTGCCGATAAAGCGGGATATACAGTGTTAGGTATGACCCACTTTAACTGGATACCCAACTTTGACATTGAGGATTCTCTTTTTGAGGCTTTCGTGCTCAAGGATTGGATGAAAATCGTTGAGACCTTTGCCGATGCTGGTATGCACTACGCTTTCTCGGGTCATATACACTCCCAGGACATCGTTAGCCACGTCAATGATAACGGCGAGACCTTTACCGATATTGTTACTACATCGCTTCTCAGTTTCCCTCACTATTACAGAACGGTGGAATTTGTAACTGAGGGCGACAAGGTCACATTTAACTATGAAACATACGATATAGACAAGTTTCAGCCGCTTGTGGTGAACGGTCAAGCAATGCCCGTTCCCTACAAATATACTTCATTCGGAATCAACTTCGGTAACGGCGGAGTTAGGGATTTCGTTATGAGAGTGATCGAATATCAGCTTCGCAGCGGCTTTGGTAAGGATATACGCAAAGCGGGCGGTCTCTACTCATACCTTACGGATATGGTAGATTTCAATGAGCTTATGACCGAACTTACAAACTCTAAGCTTTTAGGCGGAGCCTCCTCTCTTGCTATCAGAGCTCTTCTTCGCTCTATCTGCAATCAGGTAGACAAAGTATATCTAAGAGAGGAATCCATTCCTTACACTATGTCGGTTCTTGAAAAGGCGATCGACAAGGTGCTGGATATTGAAATATCCGATTATCCTTCAACCAAATTTGCAGACACGCTCGGTTTTGCCAGCAAGGGTGACGTAGGTACTCTTGCAGACGTTGCATCGGAGCTTCTTGCCTATCACTACTCCAGCGATGAGAATATTTCGGACGATTTGTGCATGAAAAGCGCACTTGAAAATCTTTACAATAACGAAAAAGGCGAAATCGTTCTCAATACCTTGCTTGATGCAGTTCTTAACGATATCTTGGGAACGATCTTGAGCGATATAAAGATCGATCCGATATCTATGGGCATCAGCGGATCTAATTCCGAGATTTTAGACGGAATTATTGATGCGCTTCAGGGTCTTTTCGGCACGCCCGATTTCAATGGGCTGAGCGTAGGTGATGTCGTTGCGGTAATCCTGATGACAGGCGTACTCGGCAAAAACGACAATCTTGCTGATACGGTTAGATCACTTCTCAGCGAATATCTTACACAAAGCCAATACGATATTATCGACGCTGAGCTTTACAGAGTTGTCAAGAGCTTTGTAACTGACGAAAATCCCGCAGTTGAGGCGGACCATAGCGGTACGATCGTTTACAACGGCAAGGTCGCGGTCACTCCCACAGTAAAGGATCTGCGTTTGCCCTCAGGCGTTGCAATTACCTTCGGCGAAAGCAGCAATTCAGCAGTAAACATCAGCTATGTCACAAAATACAGTCTTACACGCACCGATATACAGATAGTCCCCTATTCCGAAAAGCCCGATTTCTCAAAGGGATCAACGGTTAAGGCGACTGTCAAAGCAAGCAGTGAAGAGGTAGGACGCGCTTATCCGGGCGTTGATCTTGGATTTATAGGAATTCTGTACCATGACATCACGGTCGTTCGCCATACGGTACAGATAAGCGGACTTGAGGCAGGTAAAAAATACTCCTACCGCATTGGAGATGCTTCACGTGGCTGGTGGAGTGATGCGGGAGTTATCGAAACTGCCGATAATTCCACTGCGTTCAGCTTTTTCCATATGACCGACCCGCAGGCGGTCACCGACAGACAGTATTCCGATAACTGGGCACAGGCTGTTAAGACTGCATTCACGCTTCATCAGAATTCAGACTTTATTCTGAGCACAGGCGACCTTGTTGACGACGGCGGCAACTTCAATCACTGGCAGAATATGTTTAATTCCGCCTCTGATAACCTTATGAGCACGGTTTTGATGACCGCGACCGGCAACCATGAAACTAAGGGCGACAACGCTACGGTTGAAAACTTTCTGTTCACTAACCTTCCCGAGCAGGATACTGCAAACGGCGTTTACTATTCTTTTGATTACAACACCGCTCACTTTGCAATTCTTAACACGAATGAGCTTAATTCCGACGGAACACTTTCAGACGAGCAGCTCAACTGGCTCAAAGCGGATATGGCCGACTCTGACAAGCCGTGGAAATTTGTGGCGCTTCATAAGGCTCCTTATTCAAACGGCTCACACTTTGACGATGACGACGTTGTAGCGCTCAGAACTCAGCTTTCGACCCTTATGCCTGAGCTTGATATTGATATGGTATTCCAGGGTCACGACCACGTTTATCTGCGTACCGACGTTATGAACAACAACACGGTTGTCGATACCAAGACACAGGAACTCACCCATAACGGACTTAAGTACACCTCAAAAATTGCTCCCGACGGAACCATATACTCAATAAACGGTACGGCGGGCGTTAAGCACTATACTCCCAAAGAGCAAGCTGAAACCGACAAGCTGTTCCCCACTGCTGAAACCGTAGTTGATGTTCAGATACCGTCATATTCCTACATTCAGATAGACGGCGGCAACCTGTACTTTGACTCATACGCAGTCACCGGAAGCGCTGAGGAGCGCATTGACCAGTTCGCTATCTCAAAGGTCATCACTCTCCCTGACGGCACTACCATTGACGGCACAAACGGCAACCAGACGACTGCTCCCGACGGAACGGTCACTACTCCCGATGAAAGCACCACAGATGGCAGCAACGGCACATCAAATGTTGAAGGTGATATCGCAAATACATCAAGCTCCAATCGCGTAATGACGATTGTTTTTGCGGCTGTTGCATCGCTTGCAGTGATAGCAGGTGTTGTGTTCACGGCGATAGTTATAAAACGCCGCCGCGAGGAAGCATAATTTTACTTGACTTAAAATAAATCTTTTGATATACTAATTCCCGATAGAAAAACGCGCAGATGAAGAGAGTAAGCTGTTTTTAAAAGCCTTTGCAGAGAGCCGTACCGTTGGCTGAAAGTATGGCAAGTGCCAAAACAGCCGAAGTTCACTTCGGAGCGGCACCGTTGAAATTAAGTAGACACCGATTAATTATAGTGTGCAGATTGCGTAGTCAGATTTTTCGTTAGATTGTATAAAGACACCGTGGGCATACTGACGTATGTCAAGGTGGATTTGTGCAAGATGACGGAGAATATGCACGCAAGGTGTGCACTAAGGCGTCAGCTGGTAATTAATCAGTGGCTACTTCAAGTAGGCGGTGACGGCAGTTCCCGTTACAGAACAATGGAGTGTTTGCTTCGTGCAAAAATTTGGGTGGTACCGCGGAGATTTTTACTTCGTCCCTTGTATTTTTACAGGGGACGATTTTTTGTTCCGCAAGTATTATGTAAAGGAATGATTTTTAGTGAAAGACAAACTTGAAGCTATTCGCCGTAAGGCGGAGGCTGAGCTGGCAGAACTAAAAGAGCAAAGTCAACTTGAAAATTTCAGAATTGCCGTCCTCGGCAAAAAGGGAGAGCTTACATCCATACTTAAAATGATGGGCTCGCTCTCGCCTGAGGAAAGACCCGTAATGGGACAAATGGCAAATGATGTAAGAACATTTATCGAGGAAAAGTTGCAGGAAAAAGCAAAGGAAATCAAAGAGCGTGAAATGCAAAAGGAAATTGAGTCTGTACCGCTGTTTGATGTTTCTGCTCCTGCAAATCTTGACCGTGGATCATATCATCCCATAACACTTGTTCAACGTCAGTGCGAGGCGGTTTTTAAATCCATGGGCTTTACCATAGAGAATTACAGCGAGATCGTGACCGATTATGAGTGCTTTGAAGCGCTGAATATCCCCAAGCATCACCCGGCGAGAGATATGCAGGACACATATTATCTTGAAAACGGTCAGCTCTTAAAATCCCATACCTCCGCGGCACAGAACGCTATCTACAGAAAATACAGAGACAGTCTTGTAAATGACGGTTTGCCCATAAAGGCGATTTTCCCCGGTCGCTGCTTCCGCAATGAGGCGACTGATGCCTGCCACGAGAATACATTTTTCCAGATGGAAGGCGTAATGGTAGATAAAAATATCTCCATTTCAAACCTTATTTACTTTATGAAAACAATGCTTTCCGAAGTGTTCCAAAAGGACATCAAGGTCCGTTTACGCCCCGGCTTCTTCCCCTTCGTTGAACCCGGCTTTGAGCTTGACATAAGCTGTCTTATCTGCGGCGGCGACGGATGCCCCTCCTGCAAGCACAGCGGTTGGCTGGAGCTTTGCCCCTGCGGAATGATACATCCCGAGGTGCTGAAGGCGGGCGGAATCGATCCCGAGGAGTACACCGGCTTCGCTTTCGGACTTGGACTTACAAGACTTGCTATGATGAAATACGGCGTAAAAGACATCCGCGACTTAAACTCCGGCAGTCTTAAAAGCCTTGCACAATTCACAGACGACGAATAAGGAAGGAGGAAACGACAATGCTTTTATCAATGAACTGGATCTCAGATTTTGTTGACCTTACGGGTCTTGACAAATTAGAGCTTATTCACCGTTTTTCGCTTTCCACTGCCGAGGTTGAGAACGAAATATTCTTTAAAGGCAGTGAAATTGACGGAATTGTGGTAGCTGAAATCAAATCGGTGGAACCGCATCCCGATTCAAGAAAGCTTCATCTTTTAAAGGTCGATGCCGGTGACGGTGAGCTTACTGACGTTGTCTGCGGTGCTCCGAACGTGCGTGTGGGTATGAAAACCGCCTTTGCAAAGGTGGGAGCTCGCATCGGCGATATCACCATCACTCCCCGCCCCCTTGCAGGATATACTTCCAACGGTATGTGCTGCTCTGAAAAAGAGGTCGGCATAAGCGACGACCATTCGGGTATAATGGAAATCACCGATGATATTGCTAACGGCACGGATATTAAAGCTGTTTATCAAATTGACGATATTATTTTTGAGGTCGACAACAAATCGCTGACAAACCGCCCCGATCTTTGGGGTCATTACGGCATTGCACGCGAATTCGCAGCATTGGCAGGTCGCGAATTAAAGCCACTTGACACTGTTGACCTTCACGCTTACGATAATCTTCCGAAAATTGATATGAAAATTGAAGATCCTCTTTGTCAGCGTTACTCCTGTCTGCACGTTGAGAATATCCACACAACAGTAAGTCCTGTTAATATGCGTATTCGCCTTTACTACTGCGGTATGCGTGCCATAAACTTCCTTGCGGACCTGACCAACTATCTTATGCTTGAAATGGGTCAGCCAATGCACGCCTTCGATGCCCGAAAGGTTGAAAAATTGCGTATTAAACGTTTCAATGAGCCGTTCGTGTTCCAAACTCTTGACGGTGCAGAGCGTCAGATAGACGAAAACACGCTGATGATATGCAACGGCGACACACCTGTGGCTATCGCGGGCATTATGGGCGGTCTTGACTCCGAAATTGTTGAGGATACCACCACACTTACGCTTGAATCCGCTACCTTTGATGCAGTTTCCATACGCAAATCCACGGTGCGCCTTGCACACAGAACGGATGCTTCAATGCGTTACGAAAAATGCCTTGACCCCGAGATGACTGTTCCTGCAATCGCCCGTTTTGTAAAACTCCTGACCGATACCGATAAGGATGCCCGTGTTGTTTCTTCCCTCACAGACGAATACGCCTATCATTATGACACGGTCACACTTGATTTTGACAAGGCGTTTGTAGACAGATATACGGGAATCGAGATAGACAACGATACTATTGTTAAAACTCTTTGCTCGCTTGGCTTTAAAGTGACACTTGACGGCGACAGTTTCTCCGTTACCGTGCCAAGTTGGAGGGCCACAAAGGACGTTACCATAAAAGCAGACATCATTGAAGAGATAACACGTATTTACGGTTACGATAATTTTGACGTTCATACTGCGTTCGCTCCTCTCTGCCCTGTTCGCATTACCGATGAGAAGAGCGTTGAAGATAAAATCAAGGATATTCTTGTAAAACGCTTTTCACTGCACGAGCTACACTCGTATATTTGGGCGTATTATGATGAATACAAGGCACTGGGTATTGAAATTGAGGACAATATAAAGCTCTCTAACGCGACAAATCCCAATATTGAGACCATAAGAAATTCCATTATACCCACACAGCTTTGTCAGGTGCGCACGAATGTCTCATACGCCGCTGATTTCGGCATATTTGAAATCGGCAGAACTGTTGACGGAACAGACGAAAACGGTCTTTGCCGTGAGCACAAAAAGCTGGCGGTAACGCTTTTCAGCAAGACAAAGTCTCTTGAGGCGCTTTATTTTGAGCTTCGTGATATGCTGGCGGTAATAGCCGACGATATTAAGCATAAATCTCTCTCCTTTGAGGCAGCAGAGGCAACGCATAGCTATGAGCATCCGCGCAACTTAAACAAAATTTTATGCGACGGAACGGTTATCGGTGAGATCGGCGTGGTACACCCCACAGTATCAAAGAAAATTGATAAAAAAGCTGCAATCGTTTTTGCAGAGATAGATGTACCTGCGTTTGCTGAGATAGAAAGTGCGGGAATTACGTATGACGAGCCGTCACGCTTCCCTGAGATAGAAATTGACCTGTCGTTTGTGTCCGAGGTATTCGCACCGATAGGCAAAGCAATCCGCGACGCCCACTGCCGGCTTATTAAAAAGGTCGATGTCGTTGACACATACCGTGACAGCACAGGCAAATCGATAACGGTAAGGCTCACCTTCTCTCACCCCGAAAAGACCCTCACAAGAGACGAGGTTATGAAGGTCGTAGGCTCCATTGTAGACGCTCTCGCCGCTGAAAATGTCGTTTTAAAGCAGCAGTAAGCATAAGTAGACACTGATTAATTACCGATTGACGCCTTAGTGTCTACAAAAAAGCATTTTAACTATTGTTTTTTTGACAAAAGCAGTGTATAATAGTTATGATTATAAGTAGGAGGTGGCGGAATGCTTGATCCAAACAAAACAATTCAATTCTCGTTAAAGGACGACAGTGCGGAGGCCACACGTCAAATACTCGTGTCGGTTTATGACGCTTTGGTCGAAAAGGGATATAACCCCATTAATCAGATAGTCGGTTATATTCTCTCTGAGGATCCGACCTATATTACCACTCACAACAACGCGAGAAGTCTTATCCGCCGCCTTGACAGAGACGAACTTTTGCAGGATCTTTTAAAAGAGTATCTTAAATCGGCAAAGGCGAAATAAGTTTTAGTTATGAGGTGCTTTTATGTCATCAAAAAACGGTCAATTCCTCACGTATAAGGGCAAGCCGCTGGTTCGTAACGGCAACACTCTTTATTACGGCGAACCCTCCGAAAGATATGTTATTATGATGCAGATCAACGCCACAAAGCCTGTGGGCGATACAGAGATCGCGTCAAAGGTATCTGTTCAGCTTCTTAACACTGATCCGGACGTCAGCGCCCGTGAGAGAATAGTTAAGTCAAGTGAAAAGAAGGGACTTTACGCTGCAATGGATATTGCCGAGATATGGCTTTCCCGTGCTTTGGCAAATTAATAATCGGCGGCGGTTTTCCGCCGCTTTACAAATTTTGAGGTGAAATAAATGACATATCATCTTAAGGTTGCAGGAGTGGAACGTGATCTTACGCTCTGTCCGGTTACAGACGACCTTTACATTGCAGGATTTATTGTTTTCGGCGACCCTGAGCTAACAACTGCGTGTGCTAAAGCTATGCTGGAGGTTGCACCCGAATACGATTACATAATAACCGCTGAAGCAAAGGGTATTCCCTTGGCTCACGAAATGGCAAGGCTTCACGGTAACGAAAAATATTTAGTTGCAAGAAAAAAGCCGAAAGCATATATGTCCGGCGTATTCCAAGTAACGGTAAATTCAATTACCACTAAAGGCGAACAAAAGCTTTATTTAGACACCGCTGATGCAGAGCTTATGAAAGACAAAAGAATTCTTCTCGTTGACGATGTTGTTACAACGGGCGAATCTATAAACGGACTTGAAAAGCTTGTAACGGAAGCGGGCGGAATAGTTTGCGGCAGACTTTGCGTTTTAGCAGAGGATACGGCTGCAGACCGTGACGACCTTATATATCTTGAAAAGCTACCCGTCTTCAACCCTGACGGTACAATAAAATAACTCTTTACAGCTCTTTGCTCCGACTGTTTCAGTCGGAGTATTTTGTTGACTTTATTTGCGTTTTAGAGTATATTATAAGGTAGTCTGGAGGTGATAAGATGCCATATATCGACGCAAACGTTTCCGTAAAGCTTGACGATGAGAAGATCGAAAAAATCAAATCGGATTTCGGAAAAGCCATCACTCTTATCCCGGGTAAGAGTGAAAGCTACCTGATGGTGAAAATCAGCGACGGCTGCAATTTGTTTTTTAAGGGAGACTCTTCCCCCGCCGCTATGTGCTCCGTCAGCATTTTCGGCAGTGCAGATGATCAAAGCTGTGAGGCCCTGACAAAGGAAATCTGCGACATTCTCGAGCGTGAAGCGGATATTCCGTCCTCGCGAACATACGTCAAATTCCGGTTTGTTGACACATGGGGCTACAACGGATTTTTATTTTAAACAAATCTTAAATTATTATATATGGACTTTATACTTTGTATGTGGTAAAATACTTTAAATTTATATTCAGAAGGATTGATGAATAGTGAAAGATTATTTCAAAACAATAACTTCTAAGCCCAAAAAATGGGAGCTTGTTTATTGGTGGGTGCTTCGTGCAACCATGATTTTTGCTATGGCGGATGCCGCTTTCGGGTTAGGCAGATTCGGTTTCGGTCTTGAAGATTCCGTAAACATTCAGCAGGTTTTGCAGACCTTTGCAAATCTTGCAGGTATGTTTGCATGGGAAATTTGTATGCTCTTTGGGAAGAAAAGATGGCCGCATTACATACCGCCGCATTTTCAGGACGGTTTGATTCTTCTTTTGTGGCTGGCCTCCTTCGGCGGAGCTTACATCAATTTCTATTACAGCGTTAACTCTTACGACTACATAATGCACGCCGCTTTGGGTGCTTACGCAGTTATTATGGGCTATGAAATATGCACCGCTATGCAGAAAAGAGATAAAAAGCAGACTAACCTTGCAGTTATGCTGCTCGCGGCCTTCGGATTTTCATTTATTGTCGGCACAGGATGGGAGCTTTTCGAGTTCACATTCGATCAGGTTGCCGGCGGCGACTCACAGCATTGGTCACAGTCCTTGGCAATATGGGCAGCAGAAAAATACAACAATCCCGGTCTTGCTAAGCCGTGGATATTAGACCCCACAAGCTATGCGCCGAGACTGCAGGAGATTACGGACGGCTCAGTTCTTTATAACTCTGCCGAAGAAGTCTACAATGCCCGTTATGCTATTATTGACACAATGGAGGACATTATTTTCAATACTTTGGGCGCAGTAGCTGCTTATATTTTCCTTAAAGTTAAGCCCTATTGGCACAAAGGCAAAAACGATGTAAACGCTATGTTTGCAGATAAAGAAGTTCAGACAGTTGAAAAATAATTATTAAGTAGATACACAAAAAAACAGGACGAAGCCTTTCGGTTTCGTCCTGTTCAATTTTATGTTTCTTATTCTGCGAACAGAGGAGTTGAAAGATATCTGTCGCCCGTATCGGGAAGAAGAACTACGACGGTCTTTCCCTTGTTTTCGGGACATTTTGCTATTTCGAGTGCCGCATATAGCGCTGCTCCCGAAGAAATACCGACGAGTACGCCTTCTTTTTTCGCGATTACTTTACCGATAGCGAATGCATCCTCATTTTCCACCTTGAATATCTCATCATAAATTTCGGTATTAAGTACGTCGGGAACAAATCCTGCGCCTATACCCTGAATCTTATGAGCACCGGATGCGCCGCCCGAAAGTACGGGAGATGATGCAGGCTCAACTGCCACGACTTTGACGTTTGGATTCTTTGATTTAAGGTACTCGCCTACTCCCGTTACCGTTCCGCCTGTGCCTACGCCTGCTACAAAGATATCAACGCTTCCGTCGGTATCTTCCCAAATCTCAGGACCTGTTGTATGCTTATGTATCTCGGGATTGGCGGGGTTGACGAACTGACCGGGAATAAAGCTGTCGGGAATTTCTTCCGCCAGCTCCTGCGCCTTTGCGATAGCGCCCTTCATACCCTTAGTTCCGTCGGTGAGCACCAGCTCTGCGCCGTAAGCGCGCATAAGATTACGTCTTTCGACTGACATTGTCTCCGGCATAGTGATGATTATTCTGTAGCCCTTTGCGGCTGCGATGGCGGCAAGACCGATGCCCGTGTTGCCGCTGGTCGGCTCAATAATTACCGAGCCCTCTTTGAGCAGACCCTTTGCCTCGGCGTCCTCGATCATAGCCTTGGCTATTCTGTCCTTAACGCTGCCTGCGGGATTGAAATACTCCAACTTTGCAAGTAGCGTAGCTTCGAGTCCCTGTTCTTTTTCAATATGTACGAGCTCCAGCAGAGGGGTTTTTCCTACTAAATCTGCCGCTGTACGGTAAATTTTCATAATGATTACCTCCGATAATAGTATATTTTATATTATATGCTTGCAAAGCCGTTTTCGAGATCGGCAATGATATCGTCAATATGCTCAGTACCGATTGAGAGACGGATAGTATTCTGCTTGATGCCCTGATCTGCCAGCTCCTCCTCAGTGAGCTGTGAATGAGTGGTCGTGGCGGGGTGAATAACCAGTGATTTTACGTCCGCAACGTTGGCAAGCAGTGAGAATATCTCCAAATTGTCGATAAACCTATGTGCCTCTTCCTGACCGCCCTTGATCTCAAAGGTGAAGATCGACGCGCCGCCGTTGGGGAAATACTTATTATAAAGATCGTTTTGCGGATGGTCGGGCAAGGACGGGTGGTTGACCTTTTCAACCTTTGGGTGATTTTTAAGGAACTCAACGACCTTTTTCGTGTTTTCCGCATGGCGCTCAAGTCTTAAAGACAGCGTCTCAACGCCCTGTAACAGCAGGAAAGCGTTAAACGGAGAGAGCGTTGCGCCCGTATCGCGAAGAAGGATCGCGCGGATATAAGTAACGAACGCTGCAGGACCTACTGCATCCGCAAAGGATATGCCGTGATAGCTGGGGTTGGGGTCAGCGATAGGAGCAAATTTACCCGAAGCCTTCCAGTCAAATTTACCGGAATCAACGATAACGCCGCCGAGTGTCGTTCCGTGTCCGCCCAAGAATTTAGTTGCCGAATGAACAACGATGTCCGCACCGTGTTCAATGGGACGGATAAGATAAGGCGTACCGAAGGTATTGTCAATTACCGCGGGAATTCCGTACTTGTGAGCAAGCTCAGAGAGCGCGTCAATATCCGGAATATCACTGTTGGGGTTGCCAAGCGTCTCAAAATAAAGCGCCTTTGTGTTGGGCTGAATGGCTGCCTCTACCTCAGCAAGATCATGGATATCAACAAATGTGGTTGTTATGTTAAACTGAGCCAGCGTGTGCGCCAAAAGGTTGTAGCTGCCGCCGTATATAGTCTTTTGAGCTACGATGTGATCCCCTGCCTGTGCAAGAGCCTGAATCGTGTATGTAATTGCCGCCGCTCCGGAAGCCACCGCAAGACCTGCAACGCCGCCCTCAAGAGCCGCTACACGGTCCTCAAAAACGCCCTGTGTGGAGTTTGTAAGTCTGCCGTAAATGTTGCCGGAATCGGCTAAGCCGAAACGTGCAGCCGCATGTGCGGAGTTTTTAAATACGTATGACGTTGTCTGATATATGGGCACTGCGCGTGCGTCAGTTGCGGGATCGGGATTTTCCTGACCTACGTGGAGCTGAAGTGTTTCGAATTTATAGTTTTTATTAGACATTAAAAAATCCTTTCAAAGTAAAATATTCTATATATTTATTTTATTTGTAACATCGACAGCACATTCGCCCGTTTCTGAAATTGACTCTTAATTGTTTCTCAATTCGAAATGTCATATCTTCCTCCATAAACCTATTTATATGGTTGGTTTATAGGAATAATACACCAATATGCAGATTATGTCAATAGATTTTTAAAAAAAATAAAAAAGTACCGTCCACTGAGAACGGTACATCCAATAAAATTGCTTATATTGCGTAAAAATCGCCTTTGGAGTCGCTCGCCTCGTCAGCAAGATCCTTAAGCGTTATCCCCTCAAAGAATTCGCTGATAAGAGTATCCAGCTTTTTCCACATAGAAAGTGTTGAGCACCTGTCCATTCGCGGGCACACATACGATTTATCCTCAAGGCACGTCACAGGGGCAAGCGAGCCTTCTGTAACGTGTAAAATATCGGCAACAGTATAAAGAGACGGATTTTTTGAGAGTTTATATCCCCCGCCCTTGCCGCGCAGACCCACGACCAGTCCCTCACGGACAAGATTTTTCATAATCGCCTCTAAATATTTTTCGGAAATCTCCTGATTGTCGGCAATTTGCTTGAGCGGTATAAATTCCTCGGAATCGCTTGTTGCAAGCTCCACCATCACCCGCAAGGCGTATCTTCCCTTCGTTGATACAAGCATAGCATTACCTCCCAATTGTTATATACCTATTATACCATAGGGTTAATATGTTTTCAAGAGGAACATAATTTAACATCAGCAGACCAATGCTTAAAAATTCCAAAAAAACATCTTGCAAAAAAATAAAAATGTGGTACAATATCATTTGCGTATAAGGCAGAATCAAAGCGCATAATATTTTGGGCCCGTAGCTCAGCTGGGAGAGCGTACGGTTCGCATCCGTAAGGTCGAGAGTTCGATCCTCTTCGGGTCCACCATAAAATAACCGTCATTCTGATACAACGGAATGGCGGTTATTTTTGCCTAAAAATGACGTCTTACGCGCTTTTGAAAGTTAGAAAATGGAAAACACTGCAAAATGTCCACTTTCATATCGTTAAGAATAATCATTTAATTTAATTATAGGCAAAATCGTTGAAGCGAAAGCTTTAATATGCTATATTTAAAAAAAGAGGTGATATTATGAGATTTCATACACATGATAGAACGCCTAAAACCAAAATGGCGAAATCCGCTAAAGCAATGCTTGCCGTTGGGTTTGGATTGATATTTGCTTTATTTGTTTTTGTGGCCATGGTGTGTTATCTTTGCACAAACAGCATTGCGCCCGCCGTTTTGATACTAACGCCGGTGTTTGTCCTTGCAATTCTGTTCACGATGGTGCAGAAAGATATGGCGAAGGCCTTCGTCGAAATTAACAACGATACAATAACCGTTGTGGATTATTATTTCGGAATCAAGAAGGAAAAGTCTTTCTTAATTCATGACATAGCAAATGCTGAAATTATGATTGGTTATTCTATGCGTGTACGCGGCTATCGATATAGTAATGGAGGCTGTTCCTATATCGTTATTCGAGATAATAATGGCAAGTATTTATTTAAAATTATATGCGTTCCGGAAACAAAGCAATTCTTTGAGAAATATTTCAATCGGTATTGATTTCTTGTCATTGCACCCCCTCAGCCAAAATGCACCCCCTAAAATGATTTTGCACCCCCTAATGCCAAAAGGGGGGGGCATTCGTATCAAAATAAGGGTCAGTCTTCATATGAAACACCTATTGCAATCTGAACCCTTTCGGTTTGGACAACAATAGGTGTTATTTATTATTCCTTGATATATAAGGGGTTTCAGGTTTTACTTTTCCAAAATCAAATTTGAATCATCACCCAAAAGCGCTTGTTTATTGAGATAATCCAGTTCTTTCTTTAAAGGTGTCTTGTATCCGTTCTTTGCGTGTGGTCGTTGTTCGTTATAGAAAACCATATATTTGTCAACTGCCGTTCTGAATTCATTTTCAGAACGGTATTTTGTTCGGTATAGTTCCTCTCTTTAGATTAGAGAAAAACGACTCCATAACCGAATTATCATACGGTATATGAGCCCTTGAGAATGATTGTATAACTCCTAGATTTCGCAGACAAGCACAAAAGGTTTTTGAATGATAATTGGAGCCTCAGTCAGTATGAAATGTTAAAGGTAAAACAGGCTGACGGTCTGCATCTGACAGTCACGGCTTGATGGTGTCGCCGAGTCCGTCCTCTGACGTTTGATACAGAACCGTAAATAGAATACTATCGTTTCCTAATGATACATTTCCTTGCCTCTTCCCCGAATGTAGCCTTATGCGAATGCTGCGGTCGATATTTTATACCGAAAACGAAAAAGAAAACCTTGTATTGCGACAGAGTGATCAAGGACGGAAAGATCTGCAAGGAACTGGCGCCTGTCCTAAAGCATAAAATCCATGCGGAAAACGATGTAGTGATACAGGCTTTTGACCGTACCAAACATAAAATGTATCGGCGTTATGAGCGTGCAAAGGATTCGCTGCACAAACTGCCGAAGGGCATTACTTATGACAAATTCTACGTATGGCTTGACAAAGCAACTGCCGCGCGGGATGCGTATTTGAACGATAATCTACCCGCTGAGGAAGCAATGAAAATAATAGACGAGCAATAAGAAAACTTAGCCGTAAAAATGCGAAAGCCGGGATGAGGTTTTTAGACCTTATCCCGGCTCTCTTGTTGTATTTATAAAAATTAATCGAAAAGCATCAAAGCACCTATTCAAAGACTTTCCCACCAAAATGTCCGGTTTTCGGAGACAATCTCGGAAAAGGTTACAATTAGGTTTATAATTTGGTCGACTCATGGAGCATTCTAATGATCATCCGCGAAGTAACATTCCTGCACTTCCTTGATCATTTTTATCTCTTTCGTTTCACAAAATAGCCGCAGGTAAAACCGCCGCCAAGGCCAATCGCTCCGGCAACCAGCAACCACCACCAAGGGATACCATGGAAATCACCAGCGGGTTCCGTTCCATCAGTATCTGTTGGGGCTTCTGCCGTCGAACCTGGACCATCTGTTTCTTCCGGCGAATCGGTAAACGCCGGATCTCCATATGAAGTGTCTGTGCTGCCGTCATGAGCCGCCGCCCGTTTGACAATCACCGTGTATTCTTTCGTTTCACCGTTTTCTGCCGTACAGATCACTTTCACCAAATTGTCCTGACCTGGAAGCAGGTTATCTCCGCCAACCACCTGTACGTTCGCTTTGTTATCGGCCGCCTTTCCGTTGACCTTAACGCTTTCAGTTTCATAAGGCAACCACACAACATAGTCAGTCCTATCAGCGCTGAATACCGGTGACAACAGGAATCCTTCTACGGTGATTTCCGAGAGATCATTATTACTGCTGGCCACATAGTTGGGATCCTTTTCCCGATGCACCTTGATAGTATAGGTCTTTTTCGACCCATTTTCCGCGGTGACCGTGACGGTCACATTGGTGTCGCCGCCCGGCGTTAAATCCGGGCTGCTGATGTTCACCTTAGCCTTGCTGTCCGCGGCCGTTGCCTTCACGTCCAGTTTGGATACGCTGAACGGTACATTTGCTGTATAGCTTGTCGTGTTGGCGTTAAAGGCCGGTGAGATCGTAGCGTTGCTCACCGTCAGGGATGCAAGTGCGTTGTTTGCGGACAGAGGCTCCGCAACAGTCACCCGATAACTGACAGTTCCAATGTTGGCGTCGGTCTTGCCGTCCGATGCTTTTACATTGGTATAGGACACCTTGATAGCTGTCCCTGCCGCCACATTCTTGACTTTAAAGGTGACGGTAAACAGATCCTTGCTGCTGTTGATCGGTGCCGACAGGTTGTTATCATAGGCAACCATATTATTACCGTTGAACTCAACCATCCATGGGGAAGCAATACTCTGTTTGGTTCCGGTCATGGTCAATTGATTGGTGTCGTAGGACAGCGTGCCGGATGCACCGTACAGTCCGGAACCATTCAACTTAAAGGTCAGTATGATGGTATCCCCGGCCCGAACGGTTCCCGGTCCGGTCAAGGACGCAGTCGTTGTTGCGGCCGATACGCTGAGCGGCGTCAGCATACACAGGAGCAACAGCAGGACCACCATACCTGAAAGAATTTTTTTCATATTCTATAACCTCCCTCAGCACG
Source organism: Oscillospiraceae bacterium (assembly GCA_022508805.1). Classification (GTDB taxonomy): domain Bacteria; phylum Bacillota; class Clostridia; order Oscillospirales; family Acutalibacteraceae; genus Fimenecus. The sequence goes on from JAFLUM010000017.1 coordinate 27,716, forward strand.
CACGTGCCTGCACTTTTTCTTTTCCCAGAATGTGTGCTTTGATCTGAATAAAATCTGTAATAGAAACGGCTTTGTCCCCGCTGGTATCCGCGGCCTTGGCCGCTGCACCCGTCAAAATATCTTTTCCAAGCAGATGAGATTTCACCGCCAGCATATCGGTGATGGTGATCTCTCCGTCCCCATTGGTATCGCCGGTCACAACGATCGTTACCTTTGCGAGGATCGTGGAGCCATCCATCAGCCGCACCTCCATGCCGGTGCCGACTAAGGTGCTTCCGGATATCTCCCTATTTCCTTTGTAAACCTTACAATAGGCTTTCTCATTGATACCGTTCAGCAGCTGAGCCGCCGTTGTACCCGCGCCGATCTTGCTGATGTACCCGCTGCCGACCGAATACACATTGCTGGTGATCGAGGTAGGAATGCGGGATTTTACAGTTACCTTGAAAGTTGTGGTCTTACCGCCGTAAGTAACGGTTACAGTCTGACTGCCTACCTTGTTCGGATCGTAGCCGCTCACCATGGAACTGTCCACGGTGATCTCTTCGCTTGTGCCATTGTTGTACTTCACGGTAATCTTCGCACCGGTCAGATTCAGGCTTTCGCCAGTCAAATACTCCGTTTTTCCGGGATTCGATTTCATAGTGATCGACGTTATAGATTTCGCGGACACATTCACCGTGAAAGAAGCCGTCTTACCTTGATAGGTCACGGTGACTGTTTTCGTGCCGGGCGTGGAAGTATATCCGGTGACGGAATAACCGGTGACGGTCTCGGAAGAGCCATCGTTGTAATACGCGGTCACTGTCATTCCCGCCGTATCGAGACTTTCTCCCTCCAAATACTGCATCTTACTCGGTTTCTTGGTCACTTCGATCCGTGTCAACGCTTTCGCAAGCAATGTGACCTTAACCGTAGTGCTGTTACCGGCCTTATCCGTGGCGACAACGGTATACACCCCATCCTTACCGGTCAGGATAAACTGATGATTGGCATTCAACTCTACCGGTGATCCGTTTACCGTGACGGCGTCCAGATATTCGTCTTTCACCGTAACTGTAGCGGAGTCGTAATAGGTACTTCCGTTCGTGATGCCGGAGATCACCGGAGCAGTAGCGTCCAACACAATACCATTACTGGAATAGTAACCAACGTTTCCAACCCGGTCTGTTATTTTGACATAAACGATCCACTTAGCATCGGGATCGAGGTGGACTGCCGTTTTGTATTCGGTCCAGGAGGCAGTTTTTTCAATTTCCTCCTTACTGATCTCAGTATGGGACAGATAGTAATAAATCTTGTCTACACCCGAACCAATATCTTCGGCTTTGATCACCGCCTCCTGCGTTTCGTTAAAGAACAGGCCAAAGGTGATATTGCTTAAGAACGTACGCCAACTGTTTTCGCCAACCGTAATGGTTGCCGTCGGCGCTTCGGCATCGATCAGCTTTGTCCCTTTCGCCGATCGGGTATTTTTCGTGCCGCAGTGATAGTCACACTCAGCCGTTTCGGTACCGTCTTCCCAATAGGTCGCGTTGTTGTCGTATTGGTAATTCGAATAGCGGTGCCCGACCATAGGAATGTCTGCAACATCTTTGGTTTCTGCGTATTGCTTCCCTTCGAAATTGACAGTTGCCGTGTATGTAGTGATGCCGTCTGCGATACATGTAGCAGGTTGTTTTATCTTGTTGGTCACAAGCGCTTGCCTTTTCTCGGCGTGGGATGGGTCGTGCTGACAGGTAAAGGTCGCGTCAGCCGTCTTTCCGTCATCAGACCAGTCAAACACAGGCTTACCATAACTGTGCCCCGTAGCGGGTACAGTCACCTCTTTCGTTTGCGTGAATTCTTCTCCGTCAAACGATACCGTTGCTGTATAGGAGATAGAACCGTTTGTCGTACAGGTGGGCAGCGTAGTGTCTTTGATGGTAGCTTTGACCGTTGCGGTTTGCGTATGGTCCAAAGCGCAGGTTCGGGTAACAGTTACGGAATAACCGTCCTCTGTCTGTTGCCAATCAAACTTCGGTTCGCCCCAATCATGGCTCACGGTAATGATACATGTTTCCTTAAATCCGTTGATCTCCGCAGTAACCGTCGCAGTACCCACGCCGACAGCCCGCAAGGTGACTCTATTTCCCTCAATGACCAAGGTGACTACTGTGCCTCTTTGTTCCACACTCCACTGAACCGTTTGATTGAGCGCGGTATCAGGCGAAACTACAGCGTTAAGTTCATCGGTTTTTCCCTCTTTCAGGGAAAGCTCTGTATGATCGAGCGTGACACCTTCCGCCTTGATTTCTTTCCATTGGGCAACGTAAGTCACGTCTTCTGTGACAATAGAAGACCATGCAGGTTCCCAACCCACAAACCAGTAACCTTGACGAGTGGGAGCAATACCGTTGCCAAACTGCGGAGTTTGCGTTCCGGTTTTCAGACCGGTATGCTCCTCCGGAGAGAAGACAGTGTTATTCGCACCGTCTGTATAGGTTACGGTGTATTCGTTTTCGTCTACCGCATCGTCGGCTTTTTTCGCCGCGATACCGTACGCGGGCGCGCTCCTGCCCGTCTTTTCCACGACGTAGTCGTTCAAAATTTGAGGATTCGCAGCGTTAAATCTCTCGTTCGGTCCCGCGCTTGCGTGATCATAGAGCCCGTCGGCTCCGTCCGCGTACCACGCGACGACGGCGTCGCTTTCTTCGGCGTCGTCCCATTCGGCGGGATCGCTTAAGTCGACGCGATAGGTTACGCCTCCTCTTTGAGACACGACTACAATATCGTCACCCAAAGTTTCTGCCGCATTGCCGTAAATACGCACATCGTCAGCGACCTTAAGCTCCTGCGTTCCGGTCCCCCACAGATAGAGTCCCCCACCGGCACCGGTAACCTGATTTTCCGTGATCACACCGCCGGTCATCGTGATCCATCTGCCGGACACAGCGCCGTTTGTTGCCGTGTTGTCGCGAATAACGCCGCCCGTTATGACAAGCTGTGCCGCAGCGTCTCCCGACATGGCAATGGCGCCGCCGTTGCCGGTGACATGATTGTCTTTGATATTACCGCCGCTGATTGTCAGCGAATCGTTGACGGTGGAGCCGCTGAAATAGATGCCGCCACCGTTGGTTTTAGAGAAAGCGTCAAGCCGTCCCGTTCCGCCGGTGATGGTTCCTTTTCCGCCGCTGCTGTCCATGATCGTCACATGATAGCCATACTTCGCGCCGCCAAGACCGCCGGCTTCAAACCAAAGAACCGGGCCGCCGTTTCCTGTTATCGTGTAACCGTTCAGATCAATCGTCAGATTGTAATCGTAATCAATATGACTGCGAATCCAGACGTCGCGTACCGATTCGGTCACATTTTTGAGCAGTGTCACCGTCTGCGCCTCGTGATTTCCTTGCTGTATCCGCGCATGGGCCGCGTCAATCGCCTCTTGAAGGGTAGAATAAGTCGTATCCCCCACACGAGCGACCGCTGTCCCCGCTGCCGCGTAGGGACGGATAATCGGCGCCTCGAGGAGCTCCTCCAGCCCCTCATATACGCTGTGGGTCCCTTTTGAAACTGAGTTCTCCGCCGTTGACTCCGGGAATTCCCATGGACTTTCGGGGGAAAGAAGCTCCTCCCATGCGTAAGGCGTCGAATTTGCAGCGATCTTGTCGGCAGCGCCAGGAGTTTTATCGTACTGATACAGAGCCGTGGCATACCAGACGTCCTCACTGAACTCGGTGGTAGACATGACCCGCAGCTCATTGGGGTCAATCAACTGAACCTTTGCCCGCTCCCCTTTCAGACGGCTGGAAAGTATCAGATATTTGCTATCCTGATCATACCACATGGACGCGGAAATGCCCTGTGTTACATTGGAAACGCCTTTCAGATTAACGCCCGGTACCATGCCGAGAAATTCACATTTGAACGGATTGTTTGGGAAGAAAACGCGATATAAAGCGCCGTTTTCCGACAGGACATAATAGCAACTCGCCGTGCCGTCATCCTCTATATACGCAATCGTTGCCGCGGGCGAATCAAAAGGCAGCGCGTTGCCAAAGGGCGCTCTCAAGGTTCTTTTATACATTCCGATCCATGGGGAACCACTTAAAAAGAGACCAATCGTCTCATAAAAACCAGAGTAGACCGTCGGCACCTGAGCCGCATCCGACCATGCATACTCCAGATAAGAAAGCATCATTGCCAGTTCCACATCGTAGGTTTCAAGATCAAGCGTATACATAAAATAGCCGTCATGGAGATACAGCCTTCCGTTGGAAAGTCCGCCGGCATAGAACGAGTAAGACGCCGGCAGCGGGTGCTGCTCCGTCAAATCCTTGGGGGAAGCAACATCATAGCTTGCCAGATAGCCGTTCTGCTCCTTGTCATAGATCACCGTTGACATCTGAATCGAAGGGATCTCCTCAACGGTAATGGTACAGGTATCTTTTACGCCGGGATCCGCCGCGGCGCTGACCGTGACGGTTGCCGTGCCGAGCCCCACCGCTGTTATCACGCCGTTGTCTACCCTAACGGCTTTTTCATTCGAGGTCTCCCATAAGAGCTCCTGATCTTTTGCCGTCCACGGGCTGATCAGCGGACTCAAATCCTCCTGTCCGGTGATTAACATCTTCAGATCCTGCGGCAGGATATCCAGTTTCTGTACCGTTTCGGTAGGCTTTAAGATATCATCCCCGTCATCCTCCGCGGGCACCGCAAACAAGCCACGCACGGCGTAATTCAGTTTGTCTGTAACGTGCGAAACAGACTTTGTTTGCGGATTGATGCACAGCAAACGATTGTACGTCGAAGAAACGTTATCGGCATAGGCTTCGGCCAAATACAAGACGTCCTTTTCCGCGTCGTAAGCCATGGAACCGAACCGTTCGCGGATCGTTTCCCCGGGAAGCCTTTCACCGACCAGGGCAAGCTGATCTTCTTTCAGCTGCTCCGGTGTCCATTTCACAAATGACGAGGAAACTGACTCGTAATAAGTAAATCCGTAGAAATTCCCCTTGCCGTCAATGGCCATAGAGGTAATGCGTCCTGCGCCGTCCGTGAGACCGGAAACAGAGATTTGGGTCACTTTTTGGGCATTGCCGTTTTTCGGATCAATGCTCCACAGATAATTCCCATCGGTGAGCGCGTAAAGCAAATGATCTGTCCTATTGTAGGAAAGAGCATGGATGCTGTGCAGCCTAAACCGCTCTAAATCCACAAGCTCGGTCAGATAGTCCACCTCATCCACTGGAGAGGTATAGAGCTTACTTCCGATCACCTGATAGATATATCCGTCCACATACGCAGCAGCGGTAACGGTATCTCCGCCGTGATACGCGATGGGCTTGATCCCATTATTCTGCATATTCGCAGGATCGATCACGGTCCACGCCTTGTTATACTCGCCTTTGCCTTCGTGGATATAACCGCCCAGTTTTCCCTCAAGCGCGGGATAGACTTTTTTGGTCTGATAGTACCGCGTCGTGGAATTTGCCGCGTAGTCGCCCACAAATATCACGCAGGTTGGACCGACATTGGCGTCTCTCAGGTCAAAGGTGCAGGTCACCTCTTTGCCTTTTTCTCCGTTTGGCACACAGATTCCATAGATCACCGTGCCGCTGCGGTCGGTAATACTCATATAAGCAATGTACTGATTATCCTTGGCCGTAACGGTAAGAATACCCTCTTCATCCTCTGTAACACGCAGGATGGTCGGTGCGGTATCATCCACCGTCAGCGTGGCGGATTGCAGTGTAGTGCCTTTGCCGACTCTTCCCTCTTCGATCATGGCCTGCAGCTCATTTGCGCTGATATCTCCGCCTGTTTCATAATACTCAGGCACCGCCACCACATTGACGTTAAACACATCGTTCTCCTGCAGTTTCATAGAAGCCGGCGTCCGACTAAAGGGAATGGTAACGGTGCTGGTCATCCATTTGCCCTTGTAGTTCGACGCGGCCTCCACTTGATGTCTGACGCTGCCCATCCCGATCCACTCATCCTTGTCATTTGTCAAATACACGGCGGCAGCAGCCGCGCTGCGGATCAAGATAGTGGAATACCCTGAAATGGTGTCTGTGCTGCGAATCGCGCCGCGGTCGGGGGTGAAGGTTTTCTCAAACGTATACGGATTTCCCGTGTAGATCCGGCTTTCGTCGGTCTCGGAATTCACAATGCTGAAACAGTTGGCATACTGACTGTTGCCGGAAGTCAGATACGGATAAATGTAAGACAAGGCGGTATCGCCGTAAAGCCAGTCTGCATAGCTGGCGTGGTCGTACATAGAGGCGTCGCCCCAATCCCCGTAAAATCCGATCAGGGGAATGGAATATTCTACGTCCTGCACGCCCTCCGAGTCTGCCACGCCTGTAATAAAGGTATAGCCCTCTATATAAGCGCCGTTTGGATAGTCCTTGAGCTGCTCCTTATCGGTCAGCGTGATTTGCACATGCACGGAAACGGATTCATAGGCTGCCACCGTAAAGGCTTCATCGGCTTTTACCGCCGCACCGTTTACCGTATAGACGGCATTGAAACGCAAAGGCGTGGTCAGTTTATCCAAAAGGTCGACCTCGCGCCCGTTGGAGAGGGTGTAATTCTCCTTCAGCGCCTGCGTAAACAACACGCTGGAAAGGGTGTAAGAATTCTCCTTGCCGCTGAAATTTTCAATGGTAAAATCATATTGATATACGCCGGTCTTTTGACGATCGTCACCGAATTCGGCCTTGACCTTTCCGTCGGCGTATTGCGGGGTGGACTTTTGATCCATTAAAATCAACGCCTGGGCGTTCAGGGCGCGATCCAGATCGGCCAGACCGGAACCCTGCTGGAAAACCGGGTAATAGTAATCGCTTTTTTCATCCTTAAACGGAACGGCAGTGGCCATCAGCAGATTTTGGATCAAAAAGCGCGCGCTGCGGTTGGTCTTGGTAAGCTTTAAATCCCTGACATACTGTGCAAGCACGGCCGACATGCCCGCCACCTGGGGGCCTGCCATGGAGGTTCCGGAAAAGCTGACATAATCCTGTCCGCCCGGAATGCGACCGTTCACTGAGAGAATATTTCCTCCGGGAGCGACAATATCCGGTGCAAGAGAAAGATTCCCCGGAACGCCGAAGGAGCTAAAAAAGCTCATGGTGTAATAGCCGCTTTTTTGATCGGCAAGCTCCTTGCCAACCGTCATTTTTCCCGCAAGGTACTCCGTACCGTCGCTGCCCGAAATCACCGACGCAGCGCTTTTTAAAAAGGCGCCGTCGGCCTTGGTCACCGTGATCACAGGGACGCCGCCGTGATAATCGGCAAGAACGGGATCCAGCGTGCCCTCCTCGTTATTTACAAGGATCACCGCGATCGCGCCGGCCTCTGCCGCACGGTTGGCTATGGCTGCAAGCGACGTCCTTGCGTCCCGCTCGCAAACGGCAATTTTTCCATGCACAGCGCTGTAAAGATCACCGACCGCGTCTGAATCGGCAAAGACTTTGCCGGGCAGATATACATACTCCCGCTCACCGGCCACAGCAGAAAGAGCGCCGGTGCCGGTCTCAACGGCATGATAGAAAATCCACCGACCGTCTACGGTAAAATACGACTGCGGGGTATTGCTGTTATCCACGGAACCCACAGAGAGGGTCGTGCTGTACGATCCAGGGCTGCCGAGGGTGTTAAAGTTTACGTCTTCGGATAAGAGGTAGCCGTCCATTTGGCCATAGTCGGCCCATGTGCCGTTATTGCCGGCCGACGCCACGCAAACGGTGCCGCTGTTTACGAGATTTTCCAAAATATCGGCATAAACGCTGGAACGGTTGAATCCGGAGACAAGGCTTCCGAGCGATAGATTGATGCTGTCCGCTCCAAGGATGATCGCATCCTCAATGGCGACCATATAGGTAGATTCATAAGCGCCGCCGGTTTTGTCAAAGACACGCAGGGTCAGGATCTGGGCGTCGGGCGCCATGCCGCAAACGCCGACCGCATCCGCCGCATAAAGATAATTCCCGTTTCCAGATGGAATGTATGTATTGGCCGCGGCAATGCCCGCCACGTGGGAGCCGTGCTCCATGTCTTTTGCGGTCTCGCCTTCGTGGTGGTTCACATCCTTGCCGGGCTCCGCGTAGTTATATGCAAAGGGTAATTTGCTGCTGTAATAAAGGTCGTTTACATTGATCTCTTTTTTGCCGATATTCAGCTCCTGCAAAACGCCTTCAATGGTTGCCGCGGTCATCAGATCAAGCTCGTCGATGCGGATCAGTCCCTGTTCTTCCAGCCGACGCAGGGAATACTGAAAGGCGCTCTCGTCAAAGGACTGGTGATCTGTGTCGATTCCGGTATCAATGATAGCGACACGGCTGCCGGCGCCGGTAAAGCCTGCCGCATGGGCAAGGGAGGAACCGGTCATGGAGGAGGAGTCGAGCATGGCAGGGCTAACGGTTCCGGAGGTATCCATTACATCAAGATACACACGGTTTTCCACAAAAACGTCAACAACGCCATCCATGGCCTTAATGTCGTCGATTTTTCCGTATTCCACGTTGGCGGAGATCATATTGGCCACAAGGGTCAGATTCCACACCACGTCAAGCTCTTCGCCGTCAAGCGCATAGGTCTCAATGTTGTCGACCACAAGCTCCTGAATCTGCTGCAGTTTGTGCCGATACGCCATGGCGTCCTCGTTTGCCGCGATGTTTTCGATGCTGTAGGGAACGTCGATGGTAGGCGCGTCCTCCAGAACGATAGAAACCCGCACCGAATCATCGTCGGCGTAGGTTTCCCCTCCCGATCCGGAAGAATTGCTGCCGTGAAAATCCAACGCAGAAACACTTGGTACTGCCATTTGAAGAAGCATGATCACGGTCAGCAATAATGCTGTAAAACGCCTACGGGGATTCATTCTTTGCATATTAGATTCTCCTTTGCAACGGTCGTTATAGATTTACTTCGTGATGAAGGAATTTTAAATATATCTTAGCTAAAGTCTATCATAATTTGATGAACAATTCAATAACTCAAACAATTGAAAATGAGACACCTATTGCAATCTGAACCCTAATGTCTAATTTGAATCATCGCCCAAAAGTGCTTGCTTATTGAGATAATCCAAATATTTCTTTAAATATGTCTTGTGTCCGCATTTATAATACGAGGGTTCGAATCTATCTACCAAAAACGCAAAAACATCTTTTTTTATGTTAATGACACAAATTAAACACCTATTGTCATCTGATCATTTGGAGTTGGGCAATAATAGGTGTTTTTATTTTTTTGATTTATTAAGAAATGTCAAGCTTTTTATTCTTTTAACTTTTAATGATATTGAAATAATTAGTAAAGCAAGATATAATTACGTTGGTATTTACTAAGACGGATTACCGTTTTAATCTACACAATGAAAGTAAAAGGAAGAAACGGATATGGCTAAAAAATTACCTGTTACGGGCATTGCAGATAATACATATTTGATCAATGAATTTGACGGTACGAACTGCTATCTGGTAGTCGGTACCGAAAAAGCTTTGCTGATAGACTGCGGTACGGGTTTCTGCGATTTAAGGGACGCTTGCGAAAAAATCACAAGCCTGCCGATTACAGTTGTTGCAACACACGGTCACGTCGACCATATCGGCGGCGCAGGTCAGTTTGAAGAAATATATATTCACCGTGACGACTGCAAGGCTATCAATAAATTGCAGATGGGTATGCCGATGCGAAAAGCATTTTTAAGCGGAAACAGCGCTATTAAAGAACACGGTTTTACTGCAAAGGATATAACAAAGCCGAAATATAAAACGAAGCTTATCCCTATTGACGACGGATATAAATTTGATTTGGGGAACAAGATAATTTCCGTAAAGCATACGCCGGGTCACAGTGTGGGTAGCATTGCTCTTATTGACGAGGACAGCAAAACCGTATTCAGCGGTGATAACGTTTGCGATGCGTTATGGATGCAGCTTCCCGGCGCTACGAGTCTTGAAGAATGGCTGCCGTCAGCTAAATGGCTTTACGGTATGAGCAAAGAATACCGCATCTTTTGGGGGCACAGAACCCCTGAATTATCAAGCGAATATATTGCGACGGTAATTAAATGGGGTGAGGAAATAATCAAAAACAATAAAAACTCAATTCTCCCGAAAACAAAGCAATATCCCGACCAAAGCGACGGAATAATATATAAAACCAATAAAATTCACAGTAAATAAAACTACTCCTGCCACAAAGGATATATTTTATCCGTATTTATAATACAGGAGTTCAAATCTATCCACAAAAAACGCAAAAGCGTCTTTTTATGTTTATGACACAAAGCGACAAGCTTCGAGAAAACGAAACTTGTCGTTTTTTTAATCACTCTTTATCATGATTGTCATTTTGTCGCTTTTGAATTTTTAACCAGTTTATAAATCCGTATATATCGTTCACCAGAAACGCAACAAAACAAATTATTACCGACAAATACGATATGTTCGACAGTGTGGCTAAAGCCCATAAAATAATTAAAACGATATCATTAGCGGCATAAGCAAGGGCAAAATAGGCACTTCGCCTGAATGTCAAATATACAGCGATAAAGCTTGTTGCAACTGAAAGCGTACTCGGTATTATGTTTGCTGTACGGAAAAAGTCCAGAATAAAATAAAAAGCAACAGTTATAACGGCAGTAAGTATGAACATAAAAATGACTTCTCGCTTTTTTATTGAATTGACCTTAACTTCTGCTCGGTTTCCGTTATAAGGATTTCGCAGCCACGAGATCAATGCCAAAACGGCCATAGGTCCTGTCATACCAAGATAGGTTATCATTTCGCCGTAGTAGGAAAAGGTGTAGGATATGATACCGTACAAGATGCTGAATACGACCATAAGCACCTGTCCTATAGGATTCCCTTTTGCATTGAATATTAAAGAAGTTACACCAATTAAAGATGCTATGAGCGTCATATAGTTTTCTCTATCAAAAACTGCAAATGAAATTGCTACAAGTATTACCGACAAAGACCACAATGTAATCTCACACATTGAAAAGCTATTCAGCATTAATCTAATTTTCTTCATTCGTACCTCCTCAAAAAAATAAGCATCCGTCTACACATCTTCTAAGACCTAACGATGTGTAACGAATGCTTATACATTCCTCTACCCGGTGGCAGGTTTTTATTGTAGCATAAAGATTACGGGAGTTCAAGCCCCGATACTGAACAGCGAAAATATCTTTTTAACAGTCCTTAGACCAAAATGCACTTTAACTCTGTCTATGTTCCTCACCCCAAGTACACATTTGATCCAAAATCGGTATCAAAGACTTACCCCGTTCGGTTAAGCTGTATTCGACTTTTGGCGGAATCTGCGGGTATTCTTCCCGGTGAACTAATCCATCAGACTCCAATTCTTTCAGCGTAGCACTAAGAGTTTTATATGAAATACTGCCAATAAACTTTTTCATCTCGTTGAAACGGACAACTCCAAACCACGCCAAAGCATAAAGAATAAACATTTTGTACTTTCCTTGTATCAAAGACATCGTATAGTTAAAGCCCGTGTCTTCTAATTTCGCATCCTGAATACATTCAATACTCATAATTATCACTTCCCTTTTGGTAAGTATTAGACCTTTAGGTTAGTATCGTACTTTGATGTGCGTACTTGTATTATATTTCATTTATGGTATATTTATAGTACAAGACGCGAGAAAAGTCAATCCCTATAAAATTTGGAGGATTTAATTATGGGCAAGAAAATTGTTGTAATTACAGGTAGTCCCCGCAAAAACGGAAACAGCTTTGCAATGACTGATGCGTTTATTAAAGCGGCAGAGACAAAAGGACATACGGTTACGCGGTTCGATGCCGCTATGAAAAAAATCGGCGGATGCCAAGCATGTGAAACCTGCTATTCTACCGGAAAAGCCTGCTCCTTTGATGACGATTTTAACACAATCGCACCGGCTATTTTGGATGCTGATGCCATTGTATTTACCATGCCTGTTTATTGGTATTCCATTCCGGCGCAGATCAAAGGTGTAATTGACCGTATTTTTTCTCTTGTTGTCGGCGGTAAAGATATTGCCGGCAAGGAATGTGCACTTATCACCTGCTGTGAGGAAGAGGATATGTCGGTAATGGACGGCGTTCGCATTCCTATGGAGCGGATGTGCGCCCTCAATAAGTGGAAGATGGTTGGCGAGGTTCTGATACCCGGTGTACTGAATGTGGGCGATATCAATAAGACTGACGGCTGCAAAAAGGCTGCAGCCTTGGCTGATGAAATTTAAGTTGATGACACAAAAAGAAACGACAATCTTCGGCAGGAGATTGTCGTTTTTGCTTTTTAATACTTGTCTATTTTGTGTTATGGCTTTTCTTCATATAAAACACCGTCATGCATATACACTACGGTATCGGCTCGGGAAGCCAGCTCTTGGTCGTGGGTGACAACAATTACACAACGTCCGGTCTCGTGGGCGAGCCGAATCAGGATATCCATAACCTGTTCTCCGTTTGCATCGTCTAAGTTTCCGGTGGGCTCATCCGCCAAAAGGACACGGGTATCCATACCCAATGCGCGGGCGATAGCAACTCTCTGCTGTTCTCCGCCCGAAAGCATCGTGGGAAAACGATCCATCATTGCCTCCGACAGACCAACCTTTTCCAAGAGCTCTGCCGCCTTTTTTTTAGCCTCCGCAGGGCGAACACCGCGCAGCTCCATAGGATACATCACGTTTTCCGCTGCCGTGAGCAGAGGGAACAGCCGAAAGCTTTGATAAATAACGGCAACCCTCTCCCTACGGTACTGCTCTAAATTCATTTTTGCAGTGGACTCGCCTTCACACAGCACCTCACCCGCTGTCGGCAGATCCAGCCCCGCCATAAGGGATAGAAGCGTCGTCTTGCCCGAACCTGATTTACCCATAATTGCATGGACTGCACCCTCTCCAAAAGAGTGGTTTATCCCCTTTAAGACGTTATTTTCTTGATACTGAGTTTTGTATGTATACTGTACATTTTTCAGCTCCAAAACAGCCATATCGATTCCTCCTTATTCCCGTTCAGACAGTAGTTCTATTAGTTTTGTGCGACCCACTGCCAGTATGGAGAGGGCGCATCCTGCGAGATAGCTTACTACAAATCCCGCTGTAGCCAGC
>JAFLUM010000018.1 GCA_022508805.1 Oscillospiraceae bacterium
TAAGATATACCGAAGCAGACGGAACGGTAAACTATTATTATGCAGTATGCAACAGCCGCGGCGATGTAGAGGGTATTTACAACGGCGCAGGGGAATTAAGGGCACATTACACCTACGATTCCTGGGGTAATGTTATCTCAATAACGGACCAAAACGGCAAAGAGATCACGTCTTCAACACATATCGGCATCCTAAATCCGATTCGCTACAGAGGTTATTACTACGATGCTGAAACGGGAATGTACTATGTAGGTAGCCGTTATTATGATCCGCAAGTTGGTCGGTGGATTAATGCGGATGATACAGCATACCTTGGTGCTGGCGAAACGCTGGTAAGTTATAATTTATTTGCATACTGCAGTAACAATCCTGTAACAGGATATGATCTTGATGGGACTTGGGACTGGGGGAATTTCTCTAAAGGTAGCGGATGGGTTGCAACCGGTGTTGTCGCAGTAGCTGTAGGCGTTTCTGTACTCACATGTGGCGTTGCCGCACCTGCAATGATGGCGGTAGCAGCTGTTACAGTAACAGCGGGAGTGGCAACTGCAGTAAACGGTGTATCTGAAATCGGCGAAGCTGCTACCGGTCATAATTTTATGCGCGATGACGTGTTTCGAGGGAATTCAACGGCATATAACGCTTACGCATATTCCACTGCCATTACGGCTCAAATATGAACTGCTATCTGCGGCGGTTGGCTAGCCAAGAATGCACCAAGAATTGAAGCATATAATAATGTCCAAAATTATAAATATGCTGACGGTGCAGCAAAACATATTGGACAACGATCGTACTATGATTCATCTTTGTTACAAAAACAAATAATAAAATATGGAAGCATGACTAATGAAGGAAATGGTGTTTATACTTTCCGAGCACTGGGAACATCTTATAATGTTGCTAGAGATAAGTTATTCCGTGGCGTATGGGAACTTACTACAATCAGTTCTAAACAATTGATAGGCCATTACTTGTTAAAGTATTGAGAGGTACTGATATGAATAACCATATAGAATTTGAACTTGAATACTGTGATAATATTCTTCTTGGAAAAACTGTAATAACAAAAGATGAATCAATTGTTTTTCAGCCATTTCCTCCAATTTGCTCGTTTTCGATTCACCCGTACGATTGGTCTTTTGAACTAACAACGCAACAAATTTCAGAAAACAAATATTTGATATGCTGTGCACTTGCAAGTCTATGCTTTTTTAAATGTGAAAGTGCAAATCTTACGATGCCAAGAGCACAGAAAGGAAAGATTTTTGTGCACTTGAATTTTTCTCACGCTGACGGAATATACTATAGCAACTATGCTCCATTTGCTTGCAAAAAATTTTATGATCCTCAAAATAAAATTTTTGCGGTCGGAGATATCACGGCAACTGGGAAAAGTATTGAGTTTGCAGATGGTCAAATTGCGGTCTTTAATGGGCTTGGCAGTTTAACTGCAGTATATATTAATATATCTCAATAGTGTTCCATGCCAGCAAACATCGTCTTGTGTGTACAAAAGGTAAGTTGTTGAGAAAGTCCCAAGTCCTAAAAGGTTTCAAGAATGTTCCTGACAAACGCTGTGAGAGCACAACGGCGATGCTTGTTGGTATGGCTATAATTCCTACGGAGATTTTACACTTTTAAGATATACCACCGCCGAAACGATGGAATACTATTATGTAGTATGTATCGCAGACCCTCTTGGAGAACTCTCAGAAAAGATAATCCATTCCGCTACCGTTTGATCAAAGCTTACTCGATAAGAATATGCTTGCATATTGCAAAAGCTTTAGAGCATCAATTTAACGATTGATGCTTTTTTATGCCATAAAATAATACTAACTTATATAAGAAAATCAAAATAGTTTATTTTTTTGATGTGCAAAGATGAAAAAGGATAGAATCAACAACGTCTATATTCACCGTACGGAAATTTAGACCGTGTGCCGAGCCATATAAAGCAAAGAAAAAGCCTTGAAACCACGCTGTTTCAAGGCTTTTGGTGTGGAAGGAGCAGAAGGACTTGTTCTCACCTGCCAGCTCGGTCGGTGCTTCTGAATACCTGCGGTATTCAGAGATTTCCACAGGAGATCCGCACCCCTCTGCACGCGGTTTTGGAACGGATATTGGAACGCTCAAACTCTTGATATGATTGGCTTTATTAAGCCTTTTGTTGCAGATTTATCATAAGACCGTGTTCCGTTTGATGCTTTTTTGATTCTATGAATATTTTTGCTCTTACTATTTAGTGTATAACGCTATTTTGATGCTCTTCAAATCTATTACTCTCAAATTTTGCGCCGCAGTAAACAAAGAATAGAGGAGATGACTTTTCAAAAGAAAAGTCATTGCGAACAATACATAGTCTGCGACGATGATGGAGGGGCGGTAGGACTTGACCGTATGCTACTGTTAATGAATTGAATACTGACCGCTTCGGCGACACGATGATTCGTATTAGGTATTTGCCCATACGGTTTTAAATCTAATGTGCCAAAAAAATAGCTGGATTTTTATGTTATTGATACGAAAAATTATATACAAATATATAGATGGAATTATGTTCATTTTCAGGAATTTATCAACATTGACTATTTATCGATTTCGATATATAATAGCTGTCAATTAGCATTAAAATCGGTATATGTTGAAGTCGGTTTAATGTGTGAGGTGACAGTGATGAGAGTAGGTATAGATGTCGGATCAACGACAGTTAAATGTGTTGTCCTTGATGACTGCAATCGGCTTGTATACAGCACATATGAAAGGCATTTTTCTCAGATTACGCAGAAAATAGCCGAAATACTCAACGCGGCAGCAGAGGCCGTTCCTGAATGTGTGAACGCTCCGCTGGCAATGTCCGGAAGTGCAGGCATGGGAATTGCTCAAAATTGCGGCGTAGATTTTGTTCAGGAGGTTTATGCAACGAGAGTTGCGGCTAACACCTTTCTTCCCGGCACGGATGCTATCATTGAGTTAGGCGGTGAGGATGCAAAAATACTTTTCCTTACCGGCGGTATGGAGTTTCGTATGAACGGTACCTGCGCAGGTGGAACAGGCGCATTTATTGATCAGATGGCTACTTTGCTTGATGTGGAGCTCGGCGAGCTTAACACTCTTGCCGCTTCATATGAAAAGATTTATACCATAGCTTCACGCTGCGGTGTTTTTGCAAAGACGGATATTCAGCCGTTGCTAAACCAGGGAGCGCGCAAAAACGATATTGCCGCCAGCATTTTCTGTGCAGTTGTAAATCAGACCGTGGCGGGTCTTGCGCAGGGCAGAGAGATTAAGGGAAATGTAGTCTATCTCGGAGGTCCGCTTACCTTTATGCCGGAGCTTAGAAACCGTTTTGATATTGAACTCGGCACAAAAGGCGCTTGTCCAGAAAATTCATTGTATTATGTTGCAATGGGTGCGGCCTTGTGCGCCGAAAATGCGGTGGATTTTAACGAGCTTCGAGAGAAGACGGCGAATTACAGCGGCAGCGGAAATTTTGCGTTTAATCCGCCGCTCTTTGAAACGGAAAAGGATTATGCTGATTTTACCGAGCGTCACGGGCGTGCAAATGTTAAAACTGCCGAGCTTAAAGGTTACAACGGCGGAACGTATATCGGAATAGATGCCGGTTCAACCACGGTTAAAGCCGTTGTAATGGGTGAGAATAATGAGATTTTATTCTCAAAATATCTTCCGAACAGCGGAAATCCCGTTCCGATAATTAAAGAATTTTTTGAAGAGCTTTACAGAATGGCTCCCGATATAAAAATAACCGCAGGAGCAGTTACGGGCTACGGTGAGGAAATAATCAAAAACGCTTTCGGCGTGGATTACGGCATTGTGGAAACCGTTGCGCACTTTACCGCCGCTAAGTTCTTTATGCCTGACGTTGAATTTGTTATCGACATCGGCGGACAGGATATAAAATGCTTTAAGGTGCACGCAGGAGCAATAGACAACATTTTCCTTAACGAAGCCTGTTCTTCGGGTTGCGGCAGCTTTTTACAGACCTTTGCCAACGCATTAGGGTATTCGATTGAGGATTTTTCAAAGCTCGGACTTTTCGGGCGTCACCCCGTTGACTTGGGTTCACGCTGTACCGTGTTTATGAATTCTTCAGTCAAGCAGGCACAAAAGGACGGCGCAACAATTGAAGATATCTCTGCCGGACTTTCATTAAGCGTTGTCAAAAATGCTCTTTATAAGGTAATAAGAGCCTCAACTCCCGATGAGCTGGGCAAGAAAATAGTTGTTCAGGGGGGAACGTTCCTAAACGATGCAGTTCTTCGTGCCTTTGAACAGGAAATGGGAGTACAGGTTGTCCGCCCGACCATCGCCGGTCTTATGGGCGCTTACGGAGCGGCTCTTTATGCTAAAGATAAGGCGAAAACAGACGGAACCAAAAAAAGTTCCGTTTGCACGGCGGATGAGCTTACAAGCTTTGTACATAAAATTTCGGTTGTTAACTGCGGTATGTGTTCAAATAACTGCCGTCTGACCGTCAACACCTTTGCGGACGGTAGAAAATTTATCGGCGGTAACCGCTGTGAAAAGCCGATTACGAAGAAATCACCCGATACAGAGCTTAATATTTACGAGTATAAGCAGCAGTTGCTTGAAAGCTATAAGCCCGTTAAGGGTTCACGCGGAGTTGTCGGACTGCCTATGGGACTTAATCTTTATGAAATGCTCCCGTTTTGGCATACTTTCTTTACAAAACTGGGCTTTGAAGTAGTTCATTCTCCGCTCAACAGCAAAAATATATACCGTAAAGGCACACATACCATACCGTCAGACACAGTCTGCTTCCCTGCAAAGCTTATTCACGGACACGTGCAGACCTTGATAGACGACGGTGTTAAAACGATATTCTACCCCTGCCTTTCATACAATATTGACGAGGGCTTGGGCGATAATCATTATAACTGCCCTGTTGTTGCCTATTACCCCGAGGTAATAAAAAGCAATATGTCCGATATTGAAAAGATAACCTTTATCAATCCTTATTTAGGCATTCACCGTCCTAAAGATTTTCCGAAAAAGGCTTTTACCGCGCTGAGTGAATATTTCCAGGGACTTACACAACGGGAAGTAAACGATGCTTCAAAGGCGGCTTACGCCGAGTATAAAGCATATCTTCAAAAAATCCGTGAAAAAGGCGAGGAAATAATTGAAAAATCCCGTGCGAGCGGCAAACAGATAATCGTACTTTCAGGCAGACCGTATCACGTTGACCCTGAAATAAACCATGGAATAGACAGACTGATTTCAAGCTTAGGCGCATCAATTATTTCAGAGGATGTTATTTCCTCACGAGTTAATAAATTCCACACGGGAGTTTTGAATCAATGGACTTATCACTCGCGTCTTTACGCGGCAGCAAAATACGTCGGCACGCAAAAGGATATGAACCTAGTACAGCTTGTATCCTTTGGCTGCGGAGTTGATGCGATTACCACTGATGAGGTTCGCGATATACTCGAAAAAAGCGGAAAAATATATACTCAGATAAAAATTGATGAGATAACAAATCTGGGCGCTGTAAAAATCAGATTGCGCAGTCTGTTTGCAACATTATAACGTTCGGGAGTGATAATAAAATGGCAAAGCTTAAATACGACAAAAACGGCCGTCTGCTCTTTACAAAAGAGATGAAAAAGGAATATACCATTTTATTCCCGATGATGGCGCCGATACATTTCAATATCGTTCGCAATGTATTTTTGCATTACGGATATAATGCGGTTTTGTTGGATACCGACGGCCCTGAGATTGCTCAGACAGGTCTTAAATATGTGCATAACGACACCTGTTATCCTGCACTTCTGGTAATCGGTCAGTTTATTCATGCTTTGCAAAGCGGTAAGTATGACCTTGATCGTACCGCATTGATGATAACTCAAACGGGCGGCGGATGCCGAGCATCGAATTACATACATTTATTGAGAAAAGCTTTGCGTAAGGCAGGCTTTGAGCAGGTTCCCGTCGTATCGTTAAATCTTTCCGGTATGGAGAAAAA
This sequence comes from Oscillospiraceae bacterium, assembly GCA_022508805.1. GTDB lineage: Bacteria > Bacillota > Clostridia > Oscillospirales > Acutalibacteraceae > Fimenecus. The sequence continues at coordinate 6,020 of JAFLUM010000018.1, forward strand.
CAGCGGTTTCAGAATTACTTTACCGATGGTATTACGCATAGTATCAGCGGTAGTTTACGGCGATATGCTCATGCTTTTGAATAATCAGATAAAGCCCTATGAAGTAAGGCAGGGAGAGTCTGCCGAGCTTGTAGACCGCTGGACTGAGAAACTGACTGATCAGTTTGCTCGGGGATTAGGATATAAAACAAAAGAGATTGAAGAAAACCTTGACAAAATCTGCGCTGATTTTAAGAAAATCGAAGTAGACCGTGTGCCTAAAATAAAAGTGGGCATAGTAGGTGAGATATATGTTAAATATGCCCGTCTCGGCAACAACGATTTGGAACGCTTCCTTGAAGAGCAGGACTGCGAAATCTGCCTGCCGGGACTAATGGGATTCGGTTTGTTTAAAGTTGATAACCGTTTGGAAGACTGTAAGCTTTATGGGGGCAGCCGCATAAAATACAGGGCCGTAAAATTCCTTATGGATTACTTGACCCGTATTGAAGAAATTATGGCACAAAGCGCTGTAAAATACGGATTTACTCCCCCTTATGAGTACAAAAACACCAAGAAGGCTGTAAAAGATGTTATAGGTTACGGCAGTAAAATGGGCGAGGGCTGGCTCTTGACGGCGGAAATGATAGAGCTTGCCGAAACGGGATTTGAAAATATCGTTTGCACGCAGCCCTTCGGTTGCCTGCCCAATCACATCAACGGAAAGGGTATGATCCGCAAAATTCGCAGCATAAATCCGAAAGCAAATATTGTGGCGATTGACTATGATCCCGGTGCGACTTATGTAAATCAGGAAAACCGCATTAAGCTTATGCTTGCGGTGGCAAAGGAAAATTTATCCGCCGCTTCTGCGGTGACCGAAGAGTTATAATATACAATTTTTTTTCGTGCATGAATGCAATATGCAAAAGACCGCCCAAGTATAATCTTGAGCGGTCAAATTTTGCATTGCAGTAGCTATGCACGTTAATTTGCTTTTTTAAATGTAAATTTTTTAGTCTCGTTTGCATTAAAACGAACAGTTTGATTCTCGCCGTTGTAAACACTAATATTTACCGTCTGTTCTTTGTCGCTTGTTACCGTTACGGTGACAGTATCGGCGTTCCACTCGACATCAACAGCCGCATTCGTTCTTGCGCGCAGGCCTTTGATACTTCCGCTTTGCCATTCATCAGGCAACGCAGGCAACACTTCGATAATGCCTGTGTTTGAATAAAGCAGCATCTCATCTATAATTCCGACCGTGCCTATGCCCGTGTCGGTGCAGTAAGCATTTGATTCTCTGTTGGTGTTATGGTCTGTCATCATAGAGGTGTAATAAATATTACTGCTCATAAGAGTGTAAAGCGAATAATAGGCGGAGTCTGCATTTTTAAGTCTTGCGCCTACGAGAGCTTTATGTACCCAACCGTGAGAAGCGGTATCGTCCTCGCCTTCGTTCTCTCTGTTTCTGTTTTCAATAGCAATGTTGCAGGCGGTCGTCAAATCATCATTGCCCTGAGTTTCATAAGCGGGCCAAGCGCAGTAAAGGTGGCTGATGTGGCGGTGTTTGTTGTTTTCCTCATACTCGTCCATTGCCCATTCGCAAAGCGCACCTGTGTCATCATACTTATAATCGGGGAGTAACGTGATAAGATTTTCCCATTTTGCAACTCTTTCCTCATAGCCGTCATTTGCAATTGCTTTTTCCATTGCAATGGTCATATAAAGTCCGTCGCGTGCGGCGGATATATCCATTGTTGCGTTTGCGGTTATTGTTGAATTGTAGCCGTTAGGACAGTTTTCGGGTGAATAGCTTGGGATAATTAAATACTTTTCACCTTCGTTAAGGACTGTTTTGCCTTTTTCATAGCATGCCTTACCGTTGATATCTGTATAGTATTCGGGCGTGCAGAGCTGCTCCCAGAAATTTGCCTGCTTTGTGAGAAGCGGTAAAAGAATATCTTTTTCTAAATCGAGAGTCTGCCCCTCGTATTCTATCTGCGTGTTGCCGTAGCACTGCCAGAATTCATAGATAGGCAACAGCATCCAACTTGCACCCGCGTTCCAATACTGGAAGGGATAATATCTGTCATATTCAACGCTCATTGCTCTGTCTCCGTCTGTGTTAACGGGCACCTGAATGGCATTTGTCATACCGTAGTGTTTTGCTGCGTTGTCCTCCCAGTCGGGGATTTGGCGAAGAACAAATTTTATGAATCCGATTCCTGCATCATATACGTTACCTGTATTCATACCTGATGCCTGCAAATTAACATTTGCGTCCATTGTGTAAATACTGCGCCACGGCGGGTTCCATTCGCCGGTCCACATTCCGGAAAGTCTGGGGGAAAGTGTGCCCGAGCAGCAGATTTGGGCATATCTTCCTTGATTATAAGCACGCTCAACTATGGCGCTTTCAAGCTTTTTGCTGTTTTGCTGAAGTTTAATTAACTTTTCATTTGCAAGTTCTTTGTTTTTATTATCACCGAGCGTGAAATCAACTGCATTAAATAACGCGGATTGCTTTTCTTTATGCGGAGCAAGTGCCTTGTCATAATCGAACTTGCCGTCGGCAGAATATTTCTCGGCAACGGCATTAGTGTCTGCAAATATTGAATTTAAAAGCTCATAGCTTTGTTCAGGTCTGAATTGGTCATATTTCCCCATATCAAAGGAACGGTCAGATTTCGTTATGAGATAAACTTCCGTAGCGTCAGATATTTTTATACCGACATTTTTGTCTTTGCCGACGTTCTGCCATTCATTTGTATCCTCAAGAACAACGCGTTCCTTTTTTCCGTCCACTGTGAGCACCTGCGTTAAACCGCAAAAGCCGCCGCGTGCAAGCTCGCTGCCACTGTATGACGGATAATGGGCTATCTGTGCAATATAATTGCATTCGTCATCAACAAGCTTTTTATATATCATATTTGATTCGTCACCCCAGCCGAATTTAGCCATTGCGGAGCAATCATCTATTGATAAGGTCATATTGATTTTTTCGCCCTTATCAGACTGAGTGATTTTTGTTATAGTAACATTGTCCTCACGGGAAGAAAAGGTAACTCTTTCCCACGTGCCGTTTTTATCAGTATATTTAACGCCGACCTCGGCTGTTTCGTAGTCGGTCCAGCGGATATAATTTCTGTATATATGAGAATCCATATTCATCCTAAGCTGATGTGACGGATGGAAACAGTAGAAACAAGTTCTGTTTCTTCCGTTTACGCTCCAGGTGTCATCAAAATTGATAACAGCCTGTCTTGCCTCTTCAAGCTCTTCCGTTACCTCATCAGGAGTGAACCGTGGCTGAGGAGAGGGCATAATGAAATATATATTCTGAAAGATAAGTGTCTCACTGTATGGCGAACCGGAGCAAATTACACCGTTTTCGCCGTTGCCGCTCACCATACCGTCACGCCACCGCTGTTGCTCCTTGCTGTTGTTAGGATAGAGCGTAACCTCTGTAAATTCGGTCGAAAAGCATTTCTTGTCGTTATTGCCTATCATCTCTGGTTCTCCTGTCCTGATATATAAATAAATTCCCGTTGCTGCACCGCCGATTATGGCTAAGCACAAAACCGTACATATCACCGACAGTAAAATCCTTTTTATCAACTTTTTCGTTGAATCTTTTAGTTTCACTTTCATTTTCATCACCAAGCCAATTATACGGCAGGCGAATTGCAAAGTGTACGACATTATTCTTTACAAAATGTCGCCTGCATGATAAACTACGACTGGGTGGTATTATGATTACGTTTACTTGGAATGGCTATAAATTCAGCATAGTTCAATTTGATATGGGTATATTTGAAAAGGATATGACAGGACACAGTCATTCAAAAAACAGCTATGAGCTGCATTATATAATCGGCGGAAAAGGAACGCTTGCAACAAGCAATACGGTGTATTCTCTTTCAAAAGGCAATTTTTTTGTTACGGGTCCTAATATTTATCATCAGCAGTCGACAGATAAGGAAGATCCGCTGCAGGAAATATTTGTTTACCTTCAAACCGGCGGCGAAAAAACAAACGATTCGTTGGTTTCCGCATTTTTATCGACTCATTTTTACTTTTGCAAAAACAAAGAATTGCAGAAATATTTTGAGATGATGCTTTGTGAAAATCAGGAGAAGAAATTGGGATATGATGCTGCGGTTGGTGCAATAATGCAGCTTTTGCTGACGCATATTACAAGGATATATCTTCCTCAGTTTAACAACATTTCGGAAAATAACGGAAATCTGAATGACAGGCGTTTTTTTATTATTGAATCGGCATTTATTGACAATCCGACAAATATTACGCTTGCGGCTTTATCTGAATCGATAGGCCTTTGCGAAAGACAAACGCAAAGACTCCTGAAAAAGTATTACGGAAAGTCCTTCACACAGAAAAAAGAAGAGGCCGCAAAAAAAGACGACATTTAATTCTCATAAATGTCGTGTGTTGAGCGCTGTTTTATGCTATTATTTAATCAGAAAAGTATTTGAGGAGCTTAGTTATGAAAAAAGTAATATGCATTATTATATCTATCGGACTGATGGGAGTTGGATTTGTGGGTTGTAATAAGAAAACCGAAACACCTCATAGTATTATGGCTGAAATTTATGTTAGTTCCTTGGGTGATGACAATAATAACGGCACGAAGGACAGTCCATTTTTAACGATTGAAAAAGCTCAGTCAGAGGTAAGGAAAATAAATCAGGATATGAACGGCGACATCATCGTTTATCTTGATGACGGCACATATGTTTTAGATGATACGCTTGTTTTTGACGAAAGGGACAGCGCTACAAATGATTTTGATATAATATATACTGCCGCTGACGGTGCAAAGCCGGTCATAAGCGGCGGAAGTGAAATCGGCGGATTCACTTTATTTGATGAAGAAACAAACATTTACTCTGCTAAGGTTGAGGACGGATTCACGTTCCGCCAATTATACGTTAACGGAGAAAAAGCGGTAAGAGCAAGAAGCAACACAGATTATTCAACGAGAATCCTCGGCGCTTCAAGATTTGGCGCTTACGGCAATCTAATTCCCGAAAATTTAAATTACGACGGTGAGGATGCGCTCGTTCCTGCCGACTACGGTGAGATATACATAAATGCAAATGAATTCGGCGAATTCAAAAATTTGGAAAAGGTTGAGCTTCACGTTCTCACCGCTTGGATTGAAAACATACTCAGAATTAAATCCGCACAAACAGTGGACAATCAGGTAGTTATCCGTATTCAGGACAACGAAAACAAGCTGATTTTTAACCGTATGCATCCCAATATTGACGGCTATTCATACAAAAGCACGCACGATTTCGTTTATTATCTTGAAAATGCCTACGAGCTTATCGACACGGACAACGAATGGTATCTTGACGAAAGCACAAATACGCTTTACTTTAAAGCACCGAGCGGATTGGATATGAATTCTGCTGCCGTAATTGCTCCGAGACTTGAAACTCTTGTATCCGTTAACACAAATGACAACAGCAAAATAAATAACCTTACCTTTGACGGTATCACTTTTGAGTACAGCACATGGAATTATCCAAGCGAGAACGGCCTTGTTGAGCTTCAGGCAGGTATGTATGCAAATTACTGCATTTTTGGTACTAACGACTGCGGAGCTTTAAGACCTGCCGCCGGAATATATGTTGCCAATACCCACAATTTCACAATGAAAAACTGTACGGTTCAGAATATGGGCGCCGCCGGAATCGATTTGAATTACGGTACTTACAATTCGCTTATTCAGGATAATACCGTTCAGAATATCAGCGGAAACGGTATTATGATCGGAAAATTTGTCGTTGATGAAAATACGGATTTCCACGTTGCGTACAACCCCGAAAATGAGGATGAGATATGCACTAACGATAAAATCGTAAATAACTATGTTCATCATATAGGCACGGATTATGAAGGCTCTGTTGCAATAGGAGCGGGTTATCCGAAAAATATTCTTATCGCAAATAATGAGGTCGCTTATGCACCTTATACAGGAATATCCGTCGGTTTCGGTTGGACAAGTGATGATAATGCCATGTCCGGCAACAGAATACTCAATAACCACATTCATCATACCAGCCAAATACTCTGCGATGCAGGCGGAATATATACACTCTCAAAGCAGCCGAACTCCGAAATGATCGGAAACTATATTCATGATATAACAACTCCCGCATGGGCTGATTATGATACATGCGGCATCTATATGGATGAGCAGACCGGAGGTTATACCGTAAAAAATAATGTACTTGAGAATGCTCCGATCATTTGGCGAAATCAGAATGGGAAGAATAACTATAAGGAAAAATCCATTTATATTGACGCAAATCGAATAGGTAAAATTCAAAAAATTATAGATAATGCAGGCGTTAGAGATGATTTCGATATCTCACAATACGAATAATGCAAAATACATTTAAATAAGGTAAGTATACTTTGTTACTGCTATAATAATTATTTAATTTGATGGGCAACAGATGACTTTGAGGTATAACGAAAATGACCGCGTGAACTAATAGTTCATGCGGTCAAATTTTGATACGCATAAAACAAAGAAATAAAGAGGAACAGTTTCCCAAAATTATTAGGATAGGTAGGATTGCATTTATCATTTTGTCTATCTTTTTTATATCAATTACCATAAAATATGTTCCTTTACGAGTATGTTTAATAATCATACGCACCGTTTTTAGGGCATTTATTGCGATAAAATAATGCGAATAATGAATAAAACGAATACAAAAAAGGAGTAAAATGTTTTATGGCACAGAATTATGTAAATAACAATAAAAATGTAAATATCAAAAGAGCAGAACTGCATCTGCACACAAAGCTGTCTGACGATATTTCGGTAATTGAACCTAAAGAGGCGTTGGAATATGCGATCGCACATTCTCATAAAGCCATCGCTTTTACCAATCTAAACAATGTGCAGGACTTTCCTGCCATTGCGAATGCGTATAAAAAGCTGGGAGATACAACCTTAAAAGTGATTTACGGCGCAGAGCTCCGTTATAGGAACGAAGACCGTGAAACACCTTTTGGCATAACGGTACTAGTCAAAAACCAAGCAGGCATTAAAGAGTTATACAAAATAATTTCTTCTATTGAAAATGACGGCGTTTCTGCTTTGGCGGATATTGAGCTGTTGAAGAAAAATCACAATAACCTGTTAGTCGGCTCCTGCGGTCATATGGGCGAGTTATACGACGCGGTGGTGAGCGGTAAGGACATCGAAAAAATCGCGGTGTTTTATGACTATTTTGAAATTTATCCTACTGACGATAAGCAGGAACAAGCGATTTATCAAAAGATTTGCGCATTAGGCGATGAATTAGGTGTGCCGGTAGTAGCAAGCGGTAATTGTCATTATTTAAACAAAGAGGACGAGATTTGCCGTCGCGTGATTCGTACGGTAAACGGTCACAAAAACGATAATAAGAAACTCTTTTTTCACACAACAGAGGAGATGCTCGAGGAGTTTTCCTATCTTGGCGAGGAGATTGCCTATAAAACAGTGGTTACCGATACGCATCTGATTGCAGATATTATTGAACAGGTATATCCTATGCGAGAAGGCTTTTATATGCCAATAATGGAAAATGCCTATAAGCAGATTCACGAATTGGCTTATGCAAAAGCAAAAGAAATTTACGGAGATAACCTTCCCATACCGATTGCAGAACGGCTTGAAACCGAATTGAAATATATTAAAAACGATGAATTTGCAACACATTATCTGATTGCTTACCGTATGGTCAAGCATATGAATGATTTAGGTTATTATGTGGGAACACGGGGTTCGGTCGGTTCGGTACTTACGGCGTTCCTTTTGGGAATTTCAGATACTAATCCCTTGCCTGCACATTATTATTGTTCGCACTGTCATTTCACCGATTTTGAAGTACCGGAATTCGATGGCTTTGATCTGCCGGACAAGCCTTGTCCTGTATGTGGGAATGCCCTGGAAATGGATGGACATAATATCCCATTTGAATTTTTTATGGGGTATCACGGCAGCAAAATGCCGGATATTGATTTGAATTTTCCTTCCTCTAAACAACCCGATGCGGTTGGATATTTGCAGGAAATGTTCGGTGCAGACAAAGTAGCCCGTGCCGGTACGGTATCAACCTTGTGGGAACGCTTCACAGATGCTTATATCGGAGTTTACGAAGCTAAAACCGGCGACTGTTTCACAGATAAGCAAAGACGGTATATTTCCGATAAACTGTGCGGTGTAAAACGGTTTGAAGGAAGCCATCCGGGAGCGGTGTTCGTCTTACCGAAAGATATGGAATTTGAGGATTTCACGCCACTTCGCAAAACTGCAGGTCATTCGTCGGTAGAAAAAGTGGTTCATCTTGATTTTCATTCATTACATGATACCATATTGAAGCAGGATGTATTGGGACATCATGTGCCGGATATGTTTAAACTTTTGGAAGATTATACTGGCATATCGGTAAAAAATGTTCCGTGGAATGGCAGAGAAATATATGCGATGTTTACATATGTGGATACCACTGGGATTCCTGAATTTGACACCGATTTTATGAAGGATATGCTGCTAACGGCAAAGCCCGGTTCTTTTGCAGATTTGGTGCAACTTTCGGGACTTTCGCACGGAACCGGCACTTGGATCGACAATGGCGAGGAATTAATAAATAGCGATTATCCATTAAGTGAGCTTCCGGCGCTTCGTGACAGTGTTTTTCTGCAACTGTTACAGTACGGTCTTGACAGAGAAGACGCATTTAAAATCGCCGAATATACGCGCAAAGGGCGATTCTATTATGAGAATGAAACCACCGCAGAGTTTATAAAACTTATGGAAAATGCGAATGTTCCCGAGTGGTACATAAATTCTTTACAAAAGATCCGTTATCTGTTTCCGAAAGCTCATGCAACCGCTTATGTGATGAATGCTGTTAGGCTGGCGTGGTTTAAGATTCATTATCCGACGGAATTTTATGCAACATATCTGTCGTGTTATTTTAACAACGACAATTCCATAACCGAAGAAGATGAGCTACGCTTTAATGAAATCATTGAAGAATGCTCGGCAAAAAGCATTGAGCTTATAGAGCCAAACGCCGAGAAATCCCATTCCAAAAATTATTTACCCGAAAACGGAAACATTCGCAAACCATATGTAAAATAGCACTTTTGTTGGACTTCTGAAAAAAACTATGTTATCATGATGTAACAAAAATAAAGGAGACTGAATATGGGAAACGAAAATAAAATGATTATTCTTAACAATATGTACACAGGCAGATATATTACACAACACGGAAAACTAGGGCACGAAGCAATTAACTTATTTAAAGCAGATGACGGAAAGTTTTATATTTGGCTCAATTCCATGGGCGTTTGTACAAAAAGCGGTGTTGAAGGTTGTACTGTTATTATGATAAGAAGCATCAACTCCCATCTGTATAAAGTATTAGCAAAAGCGGAAAACTGTAAATTGTGTAAAGGTGTCGGCATATCACGCAAAAAAGGAAACAAAGGTACAGATGATAAAATAGACAGATATAATGAACAAAAAGCAATGCATGTTACTTATAACGAAAAAGATCCTATGGATGATATCTATGATGAAAAGGACATGTTTGCCACTTTTTGGACAACAAAAGTGCACGAAACAAAAAGTAATATAGATGTGTATTTAACAAATGATAAAGATTTAGAAGACAATGAAGCCAATATATATTATGCTGACTTTAAAATCAGCGAAGCAATGAGAGCTTACATTGGAACTGATCATAATGCTCACAGTGCTCTAAGTAAATTATTAAAACAAAAGGATATATGGAATAACATTACCGAAAAAAATGTGACAGAAGTCAAAAAACCGGAATTCAATTTTTTTAAGCTTCTTCGAAAAGAACGGGACGAGCTTTCATTTAGTAACGCATTGGCTTATTTTATAGGTGAAGCAGATAAAGCAGGCAAAAATACTTTTCTTAAAAAATGTTTAAATCTAGAAAAAGCTTTTTTAGAAGATGACTACGAATTATTAAGGGAAAAGAACAATATAGACATTTCATTTTTTGGTGAAAAAAATGTAATAATTATAGAAAATAAAATTGACGCTAATATAACGGTAGATAAAAGAAAAAACCTTGACAGTCAAATCGCACAAGCTATAGACTTGTACTTCACAGATATAAGCAAGGCCGAAAAAAGAACAAAGGAAAAAACCATAAAGGAAAAAATTGGCAACTACACCGGAGATGTTTCACAGTTAAGCAAATATTACATTTATGCAGTAGCTTATTTATTAAGTAAAGGTATGGATGAATCGGAAATTGATAAACATATTAAATGTTTTTTGTTGATACCTGAATATGCGCAACATCAATTCAAAAATAAAAATGGCTATTATGCTTCACCGTTTCTCCTTGCTGATCAATATAAAATTATTACATACAAAGATATCTACAATTTTTTCAAAAACAGTAGTATAACGGATTGTTATCACGATGACTTCATTTCTGCACTTTCGCCTCTAAAAAATGAATTCAACAACGAGTTAGAAAAAGAAATGGAATATGAATTTTTGAGCAAAATAGGGAAAATACAGTAGTTTTGTGGTAAGTAAATTGAAATCTAAATTAATAACACAAGCCAAAAATCCGATGGAGCGAAAGCAATTCGCATTCATCGGTTTTTTACTTATTGCGAGAAGATAGTCAGTTGACATTGATTTTTATGCACCAAATATAGTACAATATCCAATATAGAATTATGTTGGAGGAAGTCGAATGGAAAGTTTAGAGCCTAAAAAACTAGCATTGATACGAATTATGCAGATATTGCAAAAGCACAGTGATTACGATCATCCGCTGACTCAAGAGGATATTGCCCGCTATTTAGAGAACGATTACGACATTGTAATTGAGCGCAAGGCCGTCAGTCGCAATATTTCCCTTCTGAAGGAAGCAGGTTTGGAAATCGAGTCCAACCGTAAGGGGAGCTATTTAAACGAGCGTGATTTTACGGATGCGGAGCTTCGAATTTTAATTGACGGAGTACTGTCAAGCAAGCATATCACCGCAAAATATTCAAAAGATTTGATCGATAAGCTCTGTTCTCTTTCCAACAAATATTTCCGTTCACATGTTGAGCATATTCACACGGTAGGTGATTGGGACAAAACCGAGAACAAGGATTTGTTTTATAACATTGAAATCGTTGATGAAGCAATTGAGCAGAAAAAACAGATCCGCTTTGATTACAATAAATACGGAGTTGACAAAAAGCTTCACAAAACAACAACACATTATGCCAGTCCATACCAGTTGATTTTGCATAATCAAAGATATTATTTGATGGCACAAAATGAACGTTGGAAAAATATGGCGTTTTACAGACTTGACCATATTACAAATATGAGCATCACTGAGAAAAAACGTACGCTTATCACTGCTGTTGAGGGGTATGAAAAAGGCATAAATTACAAAGATCTTTCGACTGCTCTGCCGTATATGTTCACGGACAAACCTGAACGGGTAGAGTTTATTGCGGAGTCCCAAATCATTGACCAAATTATCGACTGGTTCGGCAAGGATATTCGTATAAACCCCTACGGCGACGATGATAAGCAGGTAAAGGTTGCCGTAAAAGTCAGTCCCATGGCAATGGAGCACTGGGCAATGCAGTATATAAATTATGTTAAAATTACATCTCCGCAAGCACTTGTTGATAAAATAAAAGATAACCTGCGGGATGCTTCGGAGAAGTATTATGCATCTAACTAAAAATGCGCGTGGCTACTTTCTATGGAGGGAATTATGGATTTTTTGACTTTATTAGAGAAACTAAACGAACAGTTTCAACATTCGGGACTAAAAATGCAAAATAGTCTCAACGCGACAAACAACATATTCAATATTCTGAACATACAATACAATGAAGTACTTGTGTGTAGATTTTTAGGTTATCTTTTAAATCCTACAAGCGGACATGGATACGGTTATGCTCCTCTTAAATCTTTTATTGAGGCGTTGGGTATTAGTACTGGCTTTACAGAAAATGACTATAAAACGGCTGTGGTTGAACTGGAAGATCGCACAAATGCCAACCGTCGAGTTGATATTGCCATTTATATTGCAAACGAAGTTATACCAATTGAAGTTAAGATATATGCCAAAGATCAAGAGACTCAGTTGTTTGATTATTATAATTTTTACAACAAAGTTCAACGAACAAAAGCGCATAAAATCTATTACTTAACACCAAATGGAAAAGAACCATCAAAAGACAGTCTATTCTCTCGGGATAAAAAGAAATGTCTGAAATCTGGAGAATATGAAAATATTTCATTTGAAAAAACTATTCAAATGTGGCTAAACAATCTTCCGTCTCAAAATGATCCCAATAATCTGATAATGCAATTTAAGGAAGTGATTACAACTATGTGTAAAGAATATGAAGACAGAATCGAACTGATGAAACTGCTGTCATTAAATCCCGATAATGAACAGCCTACCGAATATCTTGAATTATTATCGGTGATTCTCAGTAACAGTGATTTAATTTGGGAAAATGCAAGGAATCAATATCTGAAAAATACAATTAAACTTGAAACGCTTGCGAATAAATACATATTGACAGATTGTGATGAACAAGAGAAAAAAGATGAGCATTGCATTTTGACACTGAAAAGAATAAGTGATAATGTAACAGTTGCTTGGATCTGTGTTGATACAAATCTCTATGTTGTGATTGATCATAAAGTAACTAAGTGGAAACAAGGAACTGACCGCGAGAACTATTTCTGGCGATATCTTTATCTAAAAGGTTCAAATGAACCATTACCGCTGAAGAATCCTAATGCAAATATAAGTATTCATGATGAAATCAAACTCGATGAGATTATAAGTCCGGAAATTCTGAACTAAGATTCTACAAAAAAGAACCGCTGGTATGCGGTTCTTTTTTATCGCTCCCAATGATAATGCTCCAAATCAGCATATCTCAAATGGCATAAACATATACAGAGAAACAAAGTAGTGTTTATATGTACCGTTTTTAGTTCGTTCCATTTATTATAATTTCCTTACAATAAAAAATACGGAGTTGATTTTATGTCCAAAAATGTAAACACCCCAAATTTATCCTTTGATGATGAGCTTATACCTGCCCAATTTATTTCTCTTATGTTTGACAGAACAGACGAAAACGGTATACTTTATATTCCCGGATGGCATTGCAATTTTTCTGATGATACCGATAAAGAAAGTATTTATCGATGCCGAATGAATTGGAGTGTAACTGACTGTAAAAAAACGGCAGATGAATTCAACACACTTTATAACAATTTGCAAAAAATCGCCTCTGTTTATGACGAACTTGACGGCTCCGTTGAAAATGCAACAGAGGTCTTAGAAAGTGACGGGTTGTTTCAGACTTGGAATACATACATTGCCGTTTTTAAAATAGTGTCCTAAAATTGGTACAAGTTATGATTTTGAGATATAGCCAAGAATCTAAAGCAATACAATACAAAACGACCGCCAAGGAAAAACTTGGCGGTCAAATTTTGCGTTGCATAAAACAAAAAAATACGATTCTAAAATATCAAATGTTCTGAGTTTGCTCAAAGAACCAATTTCGTTTCCATTTTTCATCTACTGTGTCGTTTTCCCACAAGTCAGAATGAAATTCGGTGTTCTTTGCCTGCTCTTCACACATTATTTGATGATATTTGTTCATAAGTCCCGTTAAGCTCAATTCACCTAACAGATATTTGCGTACATAATCCAACGCACGATACTCATCTTCAAAATGTTCGCTTTTGTAATAATCTAAATCTAAACAGTCAAAACCCTCTCGCATAATATGACCGTCATCCATTACATATCCGTATGCCAGCAATCTATCGGTTTCTGAAAGTTCTATTCTGTCAAATACCATAAGATTATGGTTCGGATAATCATCATATCGGGCATTAAACAATACATCACCTGTTTTAAAGGGATTGAGAAAGCAAAAATGCGTACATTGAAAGAAGAAATTATAAAGTCGGAACTCTTCTTCAGAAAGTGAATATACCGATGGAAATGTCGAAATAATCTTTCCGTCAGGTTTGAACTTAATATGCTCGTGAACATCTCCGTCATACATTTTGAAAATATCAATATAGGCATTAGATTTTTCTTCCGGCGAAAGAAGATCATTCTCGTTATGGTATTTAATTGCAGCAGAAAAGCATTCATCTACCGTCTTGTAATACGGTTTGTAATTGTCACTTACATAACTCCACGAAAACTGATAAAACGCATCGTCCATAGGCTCAAAAAAGAGTTCGATTGATCGATTTTCTATTTCCATATACTGCTTTAAGAATTTATGAAGACTTTTATGCGATAAACTCTCAGAAATTACCTCGTGGTCCGGCATAGTGTCAATAATCTCTTTCCAAGCAGCGTGTTTTTCTGAAAGTATTGCCGTTCTGCACTGATACACCAGCCACGCACACTCATCTGCGTTAAATTTATAATTGATTTCTTCAAGATACTCCCGCATAGCACGGGACTGAATAAAGCGTAAAATATCCATTTTTGTTTCCTTTCTAAAACTTAATTTTTGATAATAAATCCCATTCGGTCTGTATATAAAATACCGGATCGGATGGGATTTTTTTGGTATATATGCAGTTTTGATCAAAAATCAATCAGCTTTAAAACCGTATTCGTTTAGCTTTTCTAAAGTAGCGTCCAACACGGGATTGAGTTTTTGCCTGCGATACTCTTCACCATGAAATCTTAACCAAGTACCATGATATGTCCAAACCACCAAAAACGGTTTTCCCGAAGTATGTTTTAGCTCATAAACGCTTGTGTTATTTGTGTTTTTATCATCGTCTATCCGCCTTTCTATTCCCCCATATCGTGTGATAATATTCTCCCAAAAGTTTGTAGGTTTGTTGTTGACTATCTGTATTATTAAAACATCGGGCTGTAATATATCAATCTCGTTAAACAGTATTTCTTGGCAATTCCGTTGCATGGCTTTTGAATGCTCCAGCCCTCGAACCTTTGTTGGACCACCGAAGGCACATTTATAACAATTCGTCAGTGCGTATTGACTGATAGTATCCTGATATTCAATAAGCGTGTTTTTACGACTGTTTTCAGGTTTTTCCTTATTCGCAAAAGAACTCAGCAAATAAGCTAGAACATAGCGAACTCCTTTATAGTGCGGATTCCATACCTCATCACTTGGTGAAGATATACTTTTTATAACCTCATTTTCACATTTGCCATATTTTCCTTCAAGACCAACACATACTATTTTCGGCATGTGAGGATCTTTACCGTATTGTTCTCCAAGCTTAACCTTGTCACAGCAAAATTTGATTCGTTTATCGCAAAGACCCTCCATACATTCATGTTGAAATTTACAAGAGTTTTCATTATAGTATTTTTCATACATCTTTTGCAGTTCTTGTGATAATAATGTTTCATTCATTTTTTTATTCCTCCTTATTAGTATAATATCATATGTAATGTTGCGTTTTCAATCTATCAACATTTTTGTACACATTGTCATTTCAATAAACGACCGCTTAATCGTAAACATCAACCCATTCGCCGTTCACATTGCATTTGATGATTGAGGACTGCGATTTTCCCCGCATACTGCAATCGGAATTGGTGCAAACAAAGCCACTGTTTAGAGATTGACCGTTCGCCGTCAAACTATGTCCTAAGGTCTCGCCGTTCTGCGTTGTTCCACAGAATTCACATTTCCATTTATAACGAAATTCCCCGGTATTAACATCAAACCATGTCACAACAGCTCCTTCTTCCGCATATATGAAATAGGTCTCAACATATTCCTGATGCATTTTTTGCTCTGTGGATTGCTGCTGTGAGGTTGACTGCTCTGTTTCATTAAAAACTATATCCGTTGTATCAGAACTGCCCATTTCCGTCGGGTTAGGTGTTGTTTCCTTGGATTTTCCACAAGCACAAAGAGAAAGACAAAGTGCAAAAGTGATAATAAGTGCAAATAATTTTTTCATTTTCAAAATTCCTTTCTTGTTAAATATAAAATTCTTTCATGGTATCAAGGCATAAACAGCCGAGTCTGCCGCCGAATACTGCTCCGCAATCAATGGCAATGTGGTTATTCTTTTTGTAAATTCTGCCTTTATATGCAGGGTCAATTAGCATTGTGGGAGTGTGACCTGTGACAAACAGAGTATCGTTTGCGTAGATTTTTCCATAATCAGTTTGACCGTAAATAAATTCCAAATAGGATACATCGTGTATCGGTTTATTTGGATTGTAGTCGGGTAAAGTATGCGAAAGGTGAAATTTTTGCTCGCCCACCGTGATTTCTTCATATATTGAAAATGATTCAATATAGTTTATAATCTTTATCTGTGTTTCATTGTCGAGTGACCGAAAAGCCTTCTCGGTGCTCTCGCCGTCGTTGAGCATCCAAAGCTTATATGCTTTTGTGTTTTGTAAAGCTGTAGCTGTAATAGATGAAAATGTTATACTTTTCATCGGTCCCAACGCTAGCGATTCGTGATTACCGATTATTGGCTTAATATTCGGTCTCTGCATCATATCTAACAGAATGTCAATTCCGCCCGATTCACGGTCAATAACATCGCCGAGGACATAGAGCGTGTCATCAACGCCCAAGTTAATCTTTTCAAGCATTTTTACATATTTTTCATAGCTACCGTGCAAGTCTGAAATTGCATATATCATCTTATATCCTTCTATAAACTACTTTTTTTTGTTTATTATAATAATACTATATTTAGTAGCGTGTTTTTGGTACATAACCGTTTGCAAAATGAAAAAACTAACTATTTCTATTTGTTTTTATCATTTACTTGCTCCCACGTTATATATAACCGTAAAAAAATAATCAATTTGGTCCATTTTCATAGAAATTTTTACAATTAATATTTTTAACTAATGAAAAATTTTTTCTAAATCCAAAATATTATAATAACAGATAACTTTGATATATAGTAAAAAATACCGCCCAAGTATAATCTTGAGCGGTCAAATTTTGCACCACAGTAAACAAAAAATAAAACTTGATTTATATAATCAGCAAACCATAAATTAACATATATAAAAAGTTAGATTCAATAATTATCTGGACAATTGAAAACAGTTGTGGTATTTGTTGTGTTGCGGATACGCAGACTCCGTTTGTCGCAAAAAGAAAAGATAACAGCGAGAAATAAAATCCTCGCCGTTATCTCTTGAAACTTTCTACAAAGTAAAGCACCCACAAAATTCTGTGGAGGAAATCCAAGTAAAATCAGTGCTAAATCTCGTAAATAATTGATGCTATTTTGATGATGTAGCAGACGGGAATGTTACAACCGGTTACCACCGGATGAGAAATTGATGCCTGATTTCAAGCATCAAGGGCAATAAAGCAGGATGTGTACTACAAAAACAGATAAAGGACTTTTTCTTAGGCCAAATTTATTTTCTCTAATTTTATTATAACAAATCGCTGATCTAGCTTATCTTCTCAGTCGATATTTACCGCAATAGTCATTGACGCATCTTTTACCAAACAGTGTATTTTTTAGCTCACGATTACAATAAGGGCAATAAACGTAATTATTCCAATTTGTCTTGGCCTGCAGTTGTAAGGTTGCTATTCCATCACTAGTTAACTGAATGGTTGATTTAAGTCGCGTAAAGCGATACTCCCGACCGTCACCAAGATAAGTATATACACAGTCTTTTCCTAAAATAAAGTAGGGATCTCCATGAGAACTAGTTGTTTTGAAATGCCATCTTGATTCATTATCTTGAGTAGCCACTCCATACCAAAGATCTGTGCCCATCAGCAACTTTGCACCATGGAAACCATCCTTGATTGCTTGTTGCAATTCTGGATGCATCGACCCCACTTGTTTTAAATGATCCTCAATATGCCATAAATATAAATAATTATTGAAAATACTGTGTTCTCCGTTACGCAACTTTTGAGTATATGTCTTCCAAAAAGCATCCCATTTTTTCTGTATCGATACTCTTTCCGAAGTCGATGCTGTTTGCAACGCACGAGAAAACACTTTTTTCATTTGGTGTAAGTTATCACGTGGTAATTCTATCATACAAGCAAACCATTGGTAATACCCTTCCAACCAATCCCGCCACACAACAAATTCAGACGGATATTCGTCTGAAATCTGATCATATAAGCGGTCCGCCTTGATAAACTCGCTGAATCTTATCTGAGTTGCAGCATTTTGCAACAATCTTTCTAATTCCGAATTCTCTTTATCGCTTCCAACTACAATGCTCTTGACCTGCGCCAATGAATATTTACAACCACAACTTTGGCACTGAAAAATATCGTCAGCTACTTTAATAATATCCAATCCACCACATAGTTCACACTTTAATCTCTGCATATAATCACCCTTTTAGTATCCCAACTCTTCTCTCAATTTCTAAAAAACGTCCAGACTCAAACAAAATCTGGACGTTTTTGGCAGGGGCAGAAGGACTTGAACCCTCGGCACGCGGTTTTGGAACGGATGTTGGAACGCTCAAACCATTGATATAAAAGGCTTTGTTAAGCTTTTTACCGATGTTTTACCATAAGACCCCGTGCCGTTTGATGCTTTTTTGATGCTATGAATATTTTGCGCTTACCATTTAATGTATAACGCTATTTTAATGCTCTTCAAATTTATTACACTCAAATTTTGAGCCACAGTAAACAAAGAATTAGTCTATAGATTTTGAAATATATGGGACCACTAAATACGGAGTTGGGTTCGTGCACATATACGCACGCTATCATTATAGTTAATCATCCGCTTATTCGGTCATATATGCGGTGACTAATGTTGTTTGCAGTCTTATTGTTATTCTTTTTGGTGTTTTATTGACGCATAGATACATAAGATGATATAATGTAAAAAACAACTAAAAGAGGGGAAAGTATATGATTGAATGTAAGCGGTGCGGTTCGGCTCAAATTGTGAAAAGCGGTACGGTTAGAGAAAAACAGCGGTATTTGTGTAAACAGTGCGGTTATCATTTTGTTGATGGGGATGAAAGAGAAAACAATAGTGCTTTTTTATTAAAGACACTGTGTACACTTTTCCAAATTCTCGGTGCTAAGAATCACAGATATATTGGAAAATATCTGCAACGGGATGTTTCGCAGATTCACCGCTGGATGAGCAAAGCACCTAATAACTTTAACAGATGGAGAGGTCACACTATGAGTGAAGTCCGGAATTTTAATGAACTGTTAGAAGATTTAGAGGACAGCGAAGTGATAGACGGTAAACCGATGCTGTTGGTTGATAATGCCATAGATGATTTATATGTAGCGGTTATCATACAGCGACGTGAAAAACAGTGAGGAGAATGCTTTCTCCCCACTGTTTTTTATGTATCTATATCAAAATCCTCCCGGGTCAAAAAAGAAATGTGTGCTATACTGACGCAGACAAAGCAAAAAGCGAAGAAAAATAGGTTAATAGCATGAAGTTTAAGGTTACAGAAATTCATGTAAGTTATAATACGCCGACACAAAATTGTATAGACAAAATGATCTTGAGGTAATTTAAAGAGTACAGAACTTGAATTCTAAATAAATTAAATACCGATGAAAGGAGGTGCAATTATGTCACAGCAGTATACCTCAATGTTCAAGGTGTGCGCAACCTGTCAGTACTGGGGCGGATTACGTGAACTCAAGCAGTACGGCGATTACCTTGAGCTTGGCAGCCCAATGGACAAAGGCGCATGCTACTGCCGAGACAGCGGCTGGTTTAACGGTTCGCCTACGCAGGCTAACAGTGAATGCGGATGCTGGGAAAAGTGGTGCGCGCTCAGATAAGTACATAAGTAATTCGCGAAAATGCTGCAGTACGGAGCTAAATTCTCTTTACTGCAGCGACTTATCACTTGATAAACGGATAAAGTTTTTACCGACAATGATATAAATAAAATTAGTATATATTTTTATATAAGGTTTTAATAAAAGCTGTGTTATAGAATAACCTCACGAAACAACAAAATCATTGGAGAGATGAAAATTTGAAAGAAATGATATCTTATTCACCCGAATTTCAGCGCGTTTTAGACTTGTGGCATCGTGCTAATGATTTGAACGATGCAAAAGCGCAATATGAGCTTGCAAGCTGTCTTTTAAAAAGCAACCAAAAAAATATGCTGCAAAAATCGTTTGCTTTATTTAAGAAGCTGTCGAACCAAGGCTATACCACGGTACAGACAGATGCACAATATATGCTGGGCATTTGTTATGAAAACGGATATGGCATAGGGAAAAGCTATCAGCGGGCTATTCGGTGGTATGAAAAAGCTGCGGGAAATATCACCAACGATTTGATAAACAATCCTGACCCCGAAGGAGATGCTTTTCACGAAACTGTCGAAAATATTGTGGACGGTAAAAGTAATATCATTGAAGCTTTAGACGAATATCTATTTGGAGAAATAACGCCCGAATCAATGGAAAATATGACAGAAGCGGCAGAGTACGGCAATGTGGAAGCACAAAAATATTTAATGGATGTATATTATCTGGGAGCAGGACCGATCGAAGAAGATAAGGAGTTATCCGTTTATTGGGCTCAGAGAGCGGCGGAAAACGGAGATACAAAAACAATGTATGAATTAGGGCGGAAGTATTTTTACGGTTTTGATGTAGAACAGGATTATCAAAAGGCGCTTTATTGGCTGAACAAGGCGGCATATCAAGGCGAAGACTATGCAGCTTATGGTATGATAGGAGAATATTATAAATTACAAAAACAAAACAAAGAGGCGGTAAAATGGTATAGAAAATATGTCGAATTAAAAATAAAATGGCGCAATAACAGGCTTGGCTGGAAGACAGCAAGAGGTATTTAATTCAAACATACGGTCTTTGACAAGCTTTCATCAGTATATTAAAATAAAAAAGATAAAATAACAAGACAAGGAAGTTTTTATTATGGATTTGAAAAATGTATCAACAAAGGCGCTTGTGGAAGAATTAGCAAGCAGAGAGGCGGTTGAAAAAATAACAGTTGAACCGTACGAGCCATATTCAATAACCGTCGGTGAACATAAAATCAGCGACGGCGGTCCGGTTGTGATACTGAGAATTTGGGATTAAGCAAATGCGAAAATTATAATTTAAAATAAAGGAGAAAAGAAAGATGGAAAACCGTGAATTGATTAAAACAATATTAAGAATTGAATTTCCGAAAGAGGATTTTTCTAATACTGAAATTGAATTTTTAGAAAGATTTAAAATTGGAAATGAAACAGAGTCCTCTATTTTAAAATCAAAGAATTTTTTAGGTGAAAATTTCACGAAAGTTGAGGATTTTTATAAGGAAAACGAGCATATAAGGCAGGCTAAGAGACGCTTACAAGAGCTTCGCAATATTTTTAACCGTCTTTATAGAGGAAATAAGGATAGGGTTGATCCTCCGTTCGATGGTGATTTTACAGAATTTTTAAAATGGTGGTACTACAACGAGGATTTAGATGAGCGCGGAGTGCCTCACTGTCATTATTGTGGCATTGGTGAAGATATATCTA
Organism: Oscillospiraceae bacterium; assembly: GCA_022508805.1. Lineage (GTDB taxonomy): Bacteria > Bacillota > Clostridia > Oscillospirales > Acutalibacteraceae > Fimenecus. Next base: position 27,598 of record JAFLUM010000018.1, read on the forward strand.
AAAAAGCATTTACTTCTTTGCAACTCTTTACTCCAAAAAAGCAAGCATGGAAAAATGGAAGTATTCAGATAGATAAAATGAATCCACATCCTGCTGATAATGACGATAAAAAGGATAAGGATCTTACTAAAGGATATAATGCCGAGAACTGCGTGTTTGCATGCATTCTTTGCAATAACGCTAAAAGTGATTTAATTGGAGCAGACGATTTCAAAAAAATCTTTGGCCCAAAAATCAAAGAATACTGGGATTACATAGTGAAGGAAAAACAAAAATGACCTATTTTTCCTCTCTCTTAAAAACAAATCCAAAATATAAACCATCGGCGGAACGATTGTTCTCAGCACTCGATTCCCACGGTATACAATACAGTTTTCTCGATAACACCCGTGACATTTGGCTTCGGGATTTTATGCCTATAAGGACGAAATCAGGTAAATATGTATCATTTCGATATGAACCGAGTTATCTTAATGATTATCCACACTTAAAAACTGATTTTCGTAAGAACATCAGCGGTCAATTAGCTTTAGAAAGTATTATCTATTCCGACATCAACCTTGACGGCGGAAATGTGGTGTTTTCACCGTCAAAAACGAAAGCTGTTATCAGCGATCGGGTATTTATGGAAAATTTCAATTATTCCTCTGCCGAATTGGTGCAGGAGCTGGAGCGGCTGTTGGAAGCACAGGTTATTATTATCCCGTCACTACGCTCGGATATGACCGGTCACGCTGACGGGATGGTGCGATTTGTAGACGAGAGCACCGCCGTTGGCAACGCTTCTCACTCATTGTTCGGACTTGAGGCGCATATTAAAACGGCATTGCGTAATCACGGAATAGAAGTTTACGACTTCCCGTATTTTGATTCAAAGGGGATAAGTGCTATAGGCTGTTATCTCAACTTTTTGGAGACTGAAAGCCATCTGTTTTTGCCCGTATTTGATGCCGACTTGGACAAAGAGGCAATTTCCACAGCAAAAAGCGTTTTCAAAAAGACAATCGTCCCCGTCAACATAAACGAAATCGCCGCAGACGGCGGCGTTCTCAACTGCATCAGTTGGGAAAAATAAATTATAGAAAATGAGGATAAAAACTATGCCAAATAATAATTATTTCAACTACACTGACCAACATTACGAATTTCTATATTATTTACTGTCCTTCGCCATGGAGCAATATCAGGACGAAGATCCGTTGCTTTCAGCCTGTGCGAAGGAACTGATCCGCTATATATTGGACATGAATGACACTGAAAATGTTGTCGTTACAGAGCTTGATGGCGATACCCTTACAGTGAATGATGATAAACATATCTTAATTGGCGGAACCGAGCTTTATGAGCCGGATCTGAATCCAGAAGACTTAAAGAATTTGTATTGCGTACATTACGATCCTTCAACTAGTTTTACTATGGTGCAAGATGAGGGAGCGCACGCCCTGTATCTTCCAATGAAAAAAGTGAGGGAAATATGCGGCAAATATCCAAGCAAGAATCCAATTTTTTTGCAACATATTCAATTTCTCGATGAACAGTTGAATAGGATTAAATCAACTCTGCAGAACCCTTTAAAGCAGTGGGATGAGAATGATTATCGGAACTTTTCTTCGCATCTTGTGGAAGACTCGGTTATCGATATGACCAGATCGGTCGTAGGCGAGCGGATTTACATGGGTTACAATCCAAAGTATACACACAGTTTATACTGGTACTATATTCCGGATGACAAGCTCGAAAGTATGGGTGTGCGGGATCATGTTAGAGCTATTTACCTTTATATGCGTTTGAATACAATCAATATTTGTTATGTATCCAACGAGGATGACGATCTATATGAACAAAAGCTGAGGAGCTTTGTGAGGGGGATACAACGTATGCCGATCTTTTTTGATCTGAGCGACTATAAAGAAAAAATCCAATATGCCCAAAGCATTATGGATCGGTTGGTGGAAGAATTCAGAGTATAAGGTAAAATTATTTACTAAACAGTTACAAGAAGGAAGTGTTACTATGCAAAGTGGATCGACCATAGATGCGGGATTTATCTGCTGTGCAACCTGTAAATATTGGACAGGATATGCAGAATATCATTTTCCCGGCACAATGACAGTCGATAGTAGTTGTAAAGGCAAATGCAACAAGACATACCTCGGTGCAGAAATCACCGCCATGGGCAGTTGTATGAATTGGGAAAGAAGATACGATTAACATTTTAATACAATACTAAAAAACAAAAAAACATCACTTGTTTAGTACATTTTTTAGTAAGAAACCAAAGCTATCGATTGAATAAACCGATGGCTTTTTTCGATAAATATGGGAAGACATTTTGATTATAAAAAGATTTTTTTCTACAGCAAAATTGAAAAGTGTACAAGTAAGAAGTGCAAGGAAAATTCAATCATCGTGAAATATAGCAATGGTTTTTTTTATAAAGAGACTCGATTATGTATTGAAAATCACCTTAAATTACTTTGATTTTCAGTGTCATAAAAACAAGCAGGAGAAAGAGAGGTGGGGTGCAGTTGCACTCAACTCTCGGTTACATCGTCCGGCAGAGCCGACCGTTTGGGAGTTTCCAAAGGGTTTCGGCAAAGCCGTCTAAGGTGGCTATCAGTTCAATAGGTTTCCCAGACATTTGTCTGGGGCAAGCAGAGCGTCCGGCTGTCCGCCGTGACGCATCGTCGCAACTCGCCCTATTGGCTTGTTTTGCCGCACACGGCAAAAGCTTCGCTTGTTGGGCGGTTGCTCCTCTTCCCAAAAAGTCTTACGACTTTTGGGGACCCTGAGTTACCGGGCGGTAGCCCGAACCCACTTATGGCATAAAAGGATTCTTAGATTTTTTATCAAAAATTGGTATAGACTTGCAAGAAGAGTTGTGGTAATCTGTTCTGCTTGAAAGGAGAGATTACTATGCAAAAGAAACTGTTAACTAACGGTAACGCTTTTAAGAGAACAGATAATCGCTGGTGCGGAGTAGTTTGGTATATGGATGAAAAAGGGGAGAGAAAACGAAAGAGTTTTTCAGGAACCAAAAAAGCAGAAGTCAACAAAAAGATCACTGACTACATTGCGGACTTTAAAGAGATTATTGAATCCGACGAATCACGAAAAACTTTGAAAGAAAGTATGCAGAAATGGTTAGAAGTATTCAAGTTCCCATCTGTAGAACGTACAACCTATGACCGATGCGAATGTACAGCAAAACATCAAATCTATCCCACTTTAGGTGATAAAATAATTTCTAATATTACCTCTGTAGATATTAAAGACTTGCTCAACCAAAAGATGAACGAAGGATATGCATATACAACAGTTAAGAAAGTATATGTAATTCTTAATGAGTATTTCAGATACTTAACTCAACAAGAAATCATAGTCAAAAATCCTATGAATAGCGCACCTATGATTAAAAAGAGTAATTTTTTCGCCGCACAAGAAAAAGAAAATCTTCCGGAGTATGATACTGTAACAGTATTTAC
>JAFLUM010000019.1 GCA_022508805.1 Oscillospiraceae bacterium
CTCAGGCTTTGCCAAGATATTCCCGAACGCGGCAAAGGTTATGAATATCTGATAATGGGGTATGAGGTATTCTTTGGAGGTTAAATAGTAATGCAATATTTGATAAAATTCCAATACAAGAAAAAAATAAAAAGAGGAATAGGAACAGTAGTAGTAACATTTCCACACAATCCTCCTACAGCAAAGGATGTAAAACAAATGGAAGAAAAATTAGAAAATGAATGTTGTCTTAATAAGGCTATCATAACAAATTGGCTTCCATTATCTGAAGAGGACGACAACATCAATGAAGTACATAATTGATGAAGTTCCGCCGAGCAATAACTTATACATTGGGCGGAATGACAGATGGAAATATCAGTACGCGAAAAAGTATTGGGAAGACCTTGTGAGGATCAGATGCCGCCCTAGACCGTTAGAGCCGATAGACAAAGCAATAGTCACGTTGACTTATTTTTTCAAAAACAAGCAGCGCAGGGATCCCGACAACTATTCGGGCAAAATGATCCTTGACGGACTTGTGAGAGCTGGAATAATCGCCGATGACAGTTTTGACCATATTACGCTTGTTATCAAATGCGGAGGCGTATCCAATCCACCGTATACGGAAATAGAGGTAGTGGAGCAAACGAATGAAGCGAGGTAAGAGATTTTGCAATTGATTGCAAAACACGGAGTAAAGAAGCAACAAAGAATAATCAAAGAGGTACAACATGACAATAAAAGAATTATCACAGCTTTATTATCTTGACCGCGAGATCGAGATGGATAAGGAGAGGTTGAAAAAGTTAAGGACATTGGCGTCAAGCCCATCGGGACCCAGCCTTACAGGTATGCCGAGAGGCGGTAGTTATGAAAATCGTATCGAGCGTTATATGGCCGAGATTGTTGACCTCGAGGCAATTATATCTGCAAAGGTTACACAATGCCTTCACGAGCGCAGCAGGATTGAGCGTTATATTGCCGATATACCGGATAGCCTCACCCGTCAGATATTCACGCTGCGGTTTGTAAACGGCTTGAACTGTGCACAAACAGCGTTGAGCATCGGCGGCGGTAACACTGAGGTAAGCGTAAGGCAACGTGTGTATCGTTATTTAAAATCTCAAAAATGAATGTTGTCACACTTTGTCACGCTTATATATTGTAAAATGATATTGTAGGTATTGACCGATACGGGCAATGCCTCCTTGGTAAGACAGCGGCGGGGCTTTTCTCCAGGCTCCGTTGACTGTCTTTTATTTTGCGTGAAAGCGAGGTGATACCTATGACCGACAGACAGCAGCGGTTTGCGGATGAGTATGTTGTGGATTGTAACGCCACCAGGGCCTATAAGGCTGCTTACCCGAATGTGAAAAAGGACAGCACAGCGGCGGCAGCCGGCGCACGAATGTTAAGAAATGTTAAGGTTGCGGCCTATATTGAGGAAAAGCTGGCCGAGATCAGCAGCCGTAAGACCGCCGAGGCAAAGGAGGTTATGGAGTATCTAACCTCGGTAATGCGTGGCGAAAGCACCGCCAGCGTGGTGGTTGTAGAGGGCTACGGCGAGGGCTGTTCGGAGGCCAAGATCATTGAAAAGCCCCCGGACGAAAAGGAACGCCTCAAGGCTGCGGAGCTGCTGGGCAAGCGGTTTGGCCTGTTTACCAACAATGTAAGCCTGGAGGGCGCCATCCCTGTGGTGATTTCCGGCGGTGAGGATCTTGAGGACTAAAAGCCGCCACCTACGCCTCCCCGATATTGTGGGCAAGGGCTACGGCACATTTTGGAATTTTAAGGGCAGGTACCGTGTATGCAAAGGCAGCCGTGCTTCCAAAAAATCCAAAACAATGGCCCTAAACACCATCGTGCGAATGATGGAATACCCGCAGGCCAATACGCTGTGCGTGCGCAAAACTTTCCGCACCCTCAAAGATAGCTGCTTTACAGAGCTAAAATGGGCGATTCATCGCCTGGGCGTTGAGGAATGGTGGGAGACCAAGGAGAGCCCGCTTGAAATGACCTATAAGCCCACGGGGCAAAAAATCCTTTTCCGTGGCCTTGATGATCCGCTAAAAGTGACATCCATCACCGTTGAGGTTGGCGTGTTGTGCTGGCTGTGGATCGAGGAGGCATACGAAATAAGTTCCGAGGCTGATTTTGATACTCTTGATGAAAGCATCCGCGGCGAAATGCCGACGGGGCTTTTTAAACAAATAACGTTGACCTTTAACCCATGGAATGAGCATCATTGGCTGAAAAAACGCTTTTTTGATGCCGCCACAGACCCCGATATACTTGCTATCACCACAAATTATATGTGCAATGAGTGGCTTGATGCGGCAGATAAAAAGGTTTTTGAAACAATGAAAAAAAACAATCCACGCCGCTATCGTGTAGCGGGGCTGGGTGATTGGGGCATCGTGGATGGTCTGGTATATGAAAACTTTGAGGAGCGGTTTTTCAGTATTGACGAGGTGCGAAAAACACCCGGCATAAAATCAGCTTTTGGTCTCGATTTTGGTTATACCAACGATCCCACCGCTCTTTTTTGTGGCTTGATAGACACCTCTAATAAAACCCTCTGGGTGTTTGATGAGATATACAAGGAGGGTATGAGCAACGAGGACATTGCCAAGGCGGTTATTGAGGCCGGTTATGGCAAAGAACGGATCCGCGCCGATAGTGCAGAGCCCAAAAGCATAGACCGCCTATATTCCCTCGGGTTGGTACATATCCGTAAGGCTCGAAAGGGCAAGGACAGCGTAAACAACGGTATTGATTACATACAAGATTATAAAATATTTATTCATCCCAAGTGTGTGCATTTCCTCACGGAAATAAGCAATTATACCTGGGATACAGACACAAAGACCGGTAAAAAGCTCAACCGTCCCATAGATGATTTTAACCATCTGATGGATGCCATGCGCTATGCGCTTGAGGAGTTTGTAGCCGGTCCGCATTTCAGCTTTGAGTAAAGGAGGAAAGACCTTGAAAACATTACATCTATTTGATGATAAATCCGCTTTGCTTATGGCGCATATGGCGGCTAATATAAAGCCCGGTATTACGGATAAAGAATTTCTTGAGCGTGAAATCAAGAAGTGGATTACCTCTCCCGAACGCAAAAAGCAGATTGAAGGCGAGGCGTACTATGACGGTAAACATAACATTCTCAATCGTGAGCGTACTGTAATAGGCGAAAACGGCAAATTAAAGGTTGTGGATAATCTGCCAAATAATCGAATAGTAGATAACCAATATGCCAAAATGGTGGATCAGAAAGCGAATTACCAATGCGGTCGGCCTATAACATTTGATACTAAAAACGCAGAGTACGGAAAGCAGCTTACCAAAGTATTCACCAAGAAAATACAACGCACCATCCGTATTCTTGCCGGAATGGCACTTACAGGCGGTAAGGCGTGGCTTTTTCCGTATTATAACGGCAACGGTGATCTTGCTTTTGCGATATTCCCGGCACATGAGATATTACCTTTTTGGGCTGATGCCGAGCATACAGAGCTTGATTGCGCGGTGCATTTCTTCTCGGTATATGAATATGATGAAGATGGAAACGAAAACATCATTTTCAAGGTGGAGGTTATCCACGCAGCAGGCATTGATCGTTTTGTATGGGAGGATGGCTCTCTCGTTTTTGATAACGATGCACCCTCCGGAGCCTATATAACGATTACGGATAAGAAAACGGGCGAGCAGAAGGGCTACAACTGGGAGCGCCTTCCGCTTATTTGTTTTAAGGCTAATCACCGTGAGATACCGCTGCTCTGCAGGGTGAAGTGCTTGCAGGACGCTCTTAACCTCCTGCTTTCCAACTTTGCCAACAGTATGGAGGAGGATGTGCGCAACACCGTGCTGGTGCTCCATAACTATGATGGCGAAAACTTAGGAGAATTTAGACAAAATCTCGCTACTTACGGTGCGGTTAAAGTACGCAACGTGGACGGATCTAATGGCGACGTTACAACGCTTACCATTGATGTAAACGCCGATAACTACAAAACCGTTATTGATCTGCTGAAAAAGGCGATAATCGAAAATGCCAGAGGCTACGATGCTAAGGATGAACGTATGAACGGCACGCCCAACCAAATGAATATCCGCTCTATGTATTCCGATATTGATCTTGATGCAAACGGTATGGAGATTGAATTCCAAGCCGCATTTGAGGATCTTTTGTGGTTTATAAATACCTATCTTGCAAATGCAGGAAAAGGAAATTTTGCTGATGAAGAGGTAACCGTTATCTTTAACCGTGATATTTTGGTAAACGAAAGCGAGGCTATTGAAAACTGCGGAAAATCAGCGGGCATTATCAGCAATGAAACTATCGTTAAACAGCATCCGTGGATTAATGACCCGAACGAAGAACTTAAACGTATTGAGACTGAAAAGAAAAAAACTATGGAGCAGACTGATCCTTATCGCAATGCATTTAATCATACAGACGGTAACGATGATGACCCTGATGGTGATGAATAATGGCAAAATCAGCGGATTATTGGAAAAAGCGGTTTGAGCAGTTAGAAAAATCGGCACACTCCTACGGAGAGTCGGCTTATAGGGAAATCGAACCCGCCTTCGATAAAGCCCAGAGAGAAATTCAAAAGGAAATCGAAGCGTGGTACGGCAGACTTGCTAAAAATAATTCGATATCGATGCAGGAAGCAAGGATGCTCCTTTCCAAATCGGAATTAGAAGAATTCAAGTGGGACGTCTACGAATACATCAAATACGGCAAGGAAAACGCCATTGACGGCCAATGGATAAAAGAGCTTGAAAACGCTTCTGCTAAGTTTCATATCAATAGGCTTGAAGCTTTGAAAATAAGGACGCAGCAGGCGGCAGAGGTGGCTTTTGGCAACGAGCTTGATTCTATAGACGGTATGGCAAGAAAAGTCTTTTTTGAATCGTATTATCACACTATATACGAGGTGCAAAAAGCTTTTAATGTCGGCTGGGAAATCGGTCAGATCGATGAACGAAAGCTCAGCAAAATCATTTCAAAACCTTGGGCGGCAGACGGTAGGAATTTCTCTGATAGAATATGGCAGTCTAAAGCACAGCTTGTTAATGAATTACATACACAGCTTACACGAAACTGTATTCTCGGAAAAGGTCCTGATGATGCTATAAAGGCAATATCAAGTAAATTCGGTGTTTCCAAAAGTCAGGCGGGTCGACTCGTTATGACAGAGGAGGCGTTTATTCATTCAGCGGCACAGAAGGAAGCTTTTAACGAACTTGGCGTTGAGTATTATAAAATCATCGGAACGCTTGATAGCACAACCTGCAGCGTGTGTGGCAATTTGGATAGTAAGGAGTTAAAAATGAGCGATTACCAAGAGGGCTCAACCGCACCGCCGTTTCACCCATATTGTCGCTGTTGCACCGCTCCGTATTTTGCGGATATGGAGGGGATTGGTCAGAGAGCTGCAAGAAACGCCGACGGCAAGACATATTACGTATCTTCTGATATGAAATATAAGGATTGGAAACAGAAATATGTTGTCGACGCTACCTCTAATGCCGACAAGGCTATGTACGAAAGATATAAGAGCGTTTTGAGAGATTTATCGCCCGAAAGCCTTGAAGATTTCGTTCAAATCAAGTATAATAACAGTGCTGAATGGGAACAGCTGAAATATCAGTATAGAACATTAAATCGTTATGAAATTGATGGCGATGTTCCCGCAAAGAAAGTTATTGAACTTGACAATGCAGCTTATTATGCAAAGAAAACAGGATTTGATTATTCAGCATTTTCAGGCAAAGAGAAACGAAGAATAGAAAACGATATCTCTAATCGTGGTAATGCTGCCACTATGGAGTTTGACGGAAAAATTTATTTTTCACATAGCAGATTTGGCGAGTCAGGTACTTTAGAACGTAGCATTTACAAGGGCGATTATTCAGCGGTAACGTTATCAGAAAATAGAATTTTTAAAGTTAAGGATTTAGGTGACGGCATTCCGAGGCAATACGATACTGAGACAAAGTTCCTTGAATATGTGGCAACACAAAAACAGGAATCTGACAAATTCAGTGTCACGATTCTCTCTGAAAAACATATTTGCGAAAGTTGTCAAGGCGTGGTTCAACAGTTTAAAGAGATGTTTCCAAATGCGACAATCAATATCGTTTCAGGCAAAAAAGGTTATAATGGCAGCGAAGAGGGCTTGAAAACTTGGAAACGAAGAAAGAAGGTGAAATAGTATATGGATAAGCACGATATCTTACAGAAAATAGGATTGTTTGATTATCCGAATTGTGAGTATTTAGATGTTAAAAAAGAACATTATCGAAATTTTAATCGATATCTTAATGAAGGCTGTTCTGTTATTGAATCTGTTAATGGTCACTATTATCACGGATTTGACACAGCAATGGATGAAAACGGTATGGAGAAATTTGTAGCTATGCTTTCCGGTATGCTATTTATGATCGAACATAATGAGGTAGAATCCGATCAAGCCTATGGAACGAATTATGATATAAACGATTTTGAAACAGGCGAATATGATGATTTATTTACACCCGAGGATTTAAAATTAATAAAGGCAGATATAAAAATAATCAAGGATTATTTGGATAAACATCCTGAATTATTAGAAGATTAAGCACTTTGCAATCGATTGCAAGGTGCTTTTCTTTTGCACAAATTTAATCGTTGATTTAAGCACTTTGTTTTTACAAGGTGCTTTTTTCATACAAAAATACCGCATGACTTCAGCGGACTATAAAAAGGAGCGTTGCATTACCGGGACTTGCCGGACAAAAAAGGACAGCAACTATAAACCAGTAAAAAGGAGGTAAACATACTATGTTGGACTGGTTAAAAACAATTCTAGGAGATGCTTACACGGAGGATATTGACAACAAGGTTTCTGCTGAAATCGGAAAAGGTTTTGTTGCCCGTGCCGATTTTAACGAGGTAAGCACCGCCAAGAAAAAGCTGGAGGAGGATATTAAGGCAAGGGATAAACAGCTTGAGGATCTTTCAAAGAGCCAGGGCGCTACCGATGGTCTTAAAGCCGAAATTACCAAGCTCCAGGAGCAGAACAAGACAGATAAAGCCAATTATGATGCCGAGGTGGCAAAGATCCGTATGGAAAATGCCGTTGACAAGGCTCTCACAATGGCGGGCGCAAAAAATGTAACCGCCGTCAAGGCTTTACTGGTTGAGTTTTTGAAAGATGCCAAAATGGCCGATGATGGTACCGTCAAAGGCTTAACGGCAGAAATCGAAAATCTTGTAAAGGGCGAGACTACATCGTTTTTATTTGAAACAAAAACAGATGGTCAGCAGACCTTTACAGGAATGCAGCCGGGTAACCCCGGAGGCAACCCGCCTCCTGACACGGGATCATATGAAACCCGTCTTGCGGAGGCACGAAAAAGTGGTAACACCGCCGCAGCGGTTGCGATCAAGCGTGAGGCCGCTGAAAATGGTGTATATTTGATGTAACTTACAAGCATTAAAGCAAAAAATAATTTTAGAAAGGTAGGTAAACTATATGCCTAATGCTATAGACGGTACGGGCAATACCTGGAATTTGCCCAACTATGCAGGTGAGCTTTTTACTTGCTCGCCCACTAAAACCCCGCTGCTCTCTATGATCGGCGGTCTTACCGGCGGTATGAAAACCGAAAACGATGAGTTTTCAACTGGTGTACTGTACGAATTTCCTGATGCGACACAGCCCTCAATTTCTGAAACGGCATCCGAAACGGCTCCCGCCGCTACGGCGATTGCCCGTGAACAGAAAACCAACGTAACTCAGATCTTCCACGAAACGATTTCTATTGCTTATGCCAAGATGGCAAACCGTGGGAAGTTGTCCGGATTGAACACCGCAGGACAGAAAGCCAACCCCGCAAACGAGCTTGACTGGCAGGTAGCAAAACGCCTTGAAAAGATAGCCCGTGACGTGGAATACACTTTTCTCAACGGCGTTTATCAGAAATCTACCGGTGCCAATGTACCGAACAAAACTCGCGGTATGCTTGAACTCTGTAGTGACGGTACAACCATAGATGCGAGTGGGGCAGATCTTTCGCTTTCTATGCTTAAGGCTCTTTATAAGGAAATGGCAGATGCAGGCGCCGCCTTCGGTAACATGGTGCTTTTCTGCAATTCCTATCAGAAGCAGATCATCACTGCTCTTTATGAGAAACAGCTTGGTTATAACGCTGCTGCACCTCGCAATGTCGGCGGTATGAATATCACTGAGATTGAAAATGATTTCTTCAAGCTCGGTATATGCTATGATCCGTTTATGCCGACTGGCAGTATTCTTATTGCTGACATTGCGGCTATTGCTCCTGTATTTCAGGATGTACCTGGTAAGGGTGTGCTTTTCTTGGAGGATTTGGCAAAAACCGGCGCCGCAGAAAAAAAGCAGATTTACGGCGAGATTGGTCTTGCACACGGTCCTGCTTTCCTCCATGGCTCTATCACCGGACTTAAAACCGAGTAAGGAGTGGTAATATGTTTAAGATTTCAGCTACTTCAAAACGCGGCGGCATCTGGGATGGCAACAAGGTAGTGCGTGAGGTTGAAACTGATGACGTCAAAACTGCCACGGCTATGAAAGCCAGGGGTTATGCCGTTGAGGAGTTTACCCTTGCGCTCGATGCTATGAATGTGCCTCAACTCAAGAAATACGCCAAGGAGCACAACATTGACCTTGGCGAAGCAACCCAAAAAGGGCCAATTCTTGAGATTATAAAGGCTGCCGAGACAAAATAACGAGCAAGGAGGTACAGCAGTATGGATATTTACAATGATGTTGTGGAAAGACTCAAAGCCTTGGGTTACAACGTATCCGAAAACAAAAACCCCGATGCTGCCGTTACCTATGCTATAAACCATGCCGCCGAAAAAATCAAGGCGAACATCAACCGCACGGAAATACCGGAGGGGCTGCACTATACCTGGGTTGATATGGCTGTGGGCCTTTTTCTTTTTGATAAAAAGGCCGCCGGGCAGCTCGGCACGGCGTTTGAATTTACAGCGCCGGCCAAAAAGATCACCGAGGGCGATGTTTCCGTTGAATTTACGGGGGCAGCCGATGGCAGCAACACCCCGGAGGCGAGGTTTGATAAAATGCTAAACGATTTTATCAACCCTCCGCAGAGCATATTTGCCGCTTTTAGGAGGCTCAAATGGTGATGGGCATAGTAGAAACATACGCCCAAGCCGTAAAAAGCCTCTGGCGAGGCGTGTGCACCGTTACCGTGCGGATCAATGACACCGTAAATGAGAAAACGGGCCGCCCGGTTGCAGGTGAGGTTGACACCTGCAAGGATGAGCCTTGCCGCATTTCCTTTGAAACGGTTACAACCCCGGAGCACACCGACAACGCAAACCGCCCTGTGCAGCGCATTACGCTGATTATTGATCCTGCGGTAGAAATACCGCCCGGATCCAAAATCACCGTTACGCAAAACGGCGTAACCGGTGAATACGAGCAGAGCGGTGTGCCGGCGGTTTACACCAACCATAAGGAAGTACCCCTTGAGCTCTTTAAGGGGTGGGCGTAAATGGCAAAGAAATGGGGCAACGCCGACTATAAGCAGCTCCAGGCTTTACAAGGACGCTTGCAGAGATTAGAGAAAATGGATCTCGATAAATTCTGTGAGGATTGCAGTAAGGAACTTGCAGCCAGATTGCTTGCTCTTGTTATTCCTCGCACACCCGTGGGGCAATATCCAAAAGACACCGGTAAAAAGGGCGGTACCCTGCGGCGCGGTTGGACCGCTAGCAAAAACAATGCCGGTACCACTTATGCACAGAGCCTACCAATCACAAAATCAGGTAGTAAATATACCATTGAGATTATTAACCCAGTGGAATATGCAAGCTATGTGGAGTTTGGGCACCGCACCAAAAACGGCGGATGGGTAAATGGACGGTATTTCCTCACATTTTCGGAGAAAGAACTGGAACAACTTGCTCCCGGCGTGCTTGAGAAGAAACTAAACACTCTGCTCAAGGAGGTATTTGATGGCTGAATTGGACTATAACCAAATATTTGACGGCGTGAGCCTTGCACTGCACCGTGCTTTCCCCGCGGTGCGGGTGCACGGCGGCACCGTCAAGCAGGATCTCAAACCCGGTGATTTCAATGTGTTGCCCATTGCCACGAGCGAAACCGTGCAAATAGGCACCCGTGCTCAGCGGAGCATCACCTTTGATGTGATTTACTATCCGCCGGATACCGGGAGCCGTGAGGCTTGCCTGGATATGCAGCATCAATTGCCGGGCGTGATTGGCACGATCACAACTCCGAACGGAAACAAAGTGCATTGCTTAAAGTTTGAGGGCAACATTACGGATGATACGCTGCATTGCGTTGTATCTTATCCGCATTTTGTCTATACCATGCCGGACGGCGATGCAATGGAAACACTCACTATTTTATAACAGGAGGCTACTATGGCAGATAAAAAGACCACAGAGGCCGCGGCGCAGTATACTAAGGCGCAGCTTTTGACCTCTAAACGATACGCCAACAGGCGGGATCTTATCAGCGCCCTGCTTGATGACGATAAAACCTATACCGCCGATGCGGTGGATGCGCTGATTGAAAAATACTTGAAAGGTAAGGTGAAATAATATGTCACACGGCGGCGGTACCTGGCGTACCCAAAACAAGGTAATGCCCGGTACTTATATCAATTTTTCCAGCCTTGCGAGAGCCAGTGCAACTCTCTCCGACAGAGGGGTTGCCGCAGCGCCTTTTGAATTGAGCTGGGGTCCGGAGGGCACTGTTTTTGAGGTGACAGCGGGCGATTTTCAGAAAAACAGCCAGCGTATTTTCGGATATAGCTTTGATGCCCCCGAAATGCTGCCCTTGCGTGAGATCTTCTGCCACGCAACTAAAGTGTACTGCTACCGCTTGGGTACGGGCGCAAAAAAGGCGGCTTGCACCTACGCGGAGGCAAAATACGGAGGCGTGCGCGGAAATGATATACGCATTGTTATCGCGAGAAATGTGGATAATGAAAGTTTTTATGATGTAAGCACATATCTCGACAATACTTGTGTCGACACGCAGACGGTGGCAAATGCGGGCAATCTTGTGGCGAACGATTTTGTTACTTTCAAAACGACGCCACTTACTGATGCCCCCGGCACACCGCTTACCGGAGGTGCAAACGCAGAAAGTATTTCCGGCAGCGATCACCAAGATTTCCTTGACAAGATTGAGCATTACGCCTTTAACGCGCTTTGCTGCCCGGTTGCGGACAGCGGCACGGTTGCGCTTTACGCCGCTTTCACAAAGCGTGTTCGCGATGAGCTCGGCGCCAAATTCCAGCTCGTTGCTTGGCAGGCGGCTTCCGACTATGAGGGTGTTGTCGGCGTGTGGAATGAGGTCACGCACAGCACTATTGCCGATGTTGGCAGCCACTCGCTGGTGTATTGGGTGGCTGGCGCCCAGGCAGGCGTTGCGGTCAACAAATCGCTCACCAACAGCATTTACGATGGTGAACTCACCGTAAATGTGGACTACACCCAGGCTCAGCTTGAGGCGGACATCAAGGCGGGTAAGTTTATGCTCCACAATGTAAACGGTACGGTGCGCGTGCTGGAGGATATTAATACCCTCATCATCCTTTCGGATGAAAGGGGCGATATTTTTCAGAACAATCAAACCGTGCGCGTATGCGACCAAATCGCCAATGATGTTGCGGTGCTGTTCAACACCCGCTATGTGGGCACCATTCCCAACGATGCCAGCGGGCGTGCAACTCTGTGGGGTGACATTGTGAGCCTCATCCAGCAGCTTGAGCGCATCCGTGCGGTGGAGGACTTCGACCCCGACACGGTGGCTGTAGAAATTGGCGATAACAAAAAGGCTGTGCTCCTCACAATCAACGGTCTCAATGTTGTAAACGCTATGAGCCAGCTCTATATGAGCGTTATTATTCAGTAAAGGAGGTACGGCGTAAATGAACACTAACAATGTGATGAATCCCAACGATGCACCGGTAGCGAAATGGGCCGAGGTTTTTGTGATCCGCGGCAATAGTCGCTATTCGATGCTGATGTGCAAAGACTTTGAAGGCACTGCCAACATTTCCACGAAAGACGTGCCCCGTATGGGATCTGTGATTATGGGTAAAAAGCCCACCACCGTGGAACTCAGTTTTAAAATGACGATCTATAAGTGCACCGAAATCTTTGACGATATTATAGATGAGTTTATCAAAACCGGAGTAATGCCTACTTTGACGATCCAAACCTCGAACGAGGATCCCGCCACCTCTATGGGGCGCAGCACCAAGATATACAACGATTGTGTGCTTGACGGCGATGTGTTGCTTTCGCTGACTGGCTCTGAGGATGATTACATCGAGCAGGAGATCAGCGGCTTTGCTAGCAGCTATACCCGCCCGGAAAAGTACAAAAACCCGTCTTATATGTAAGATAACCAAAAAAAGGAGGCAAATGCTTTATGGCAAAATCTTTGAGCGCCTTTTTGGCGCAGAACGCAAAACAGGTTGATAACCGCAAAATCGTCGTTTCCCCGCGCTTTGTGGATGAGGATGACAAGCCTATAGAATGGGAGATAACCTGCGTTACCGCCGGTGAAAATCAGAAAATCCGCAAGAACAGCACCCGCAACGTTCCTGTAAACGGTAAGCGTGGGCAGTACACGCAGGATTTTGATATCGCACAATACCAAGCAAAGCTGGCTGTGCAGTGTACTGTATTCCCAGATCTTAACGATAAGGAATTGCAGGATAGCTACGGCGTTATGAGCGCCGAACAGCTCATCTCTGCTATGCTTACGCCGGGTGAGTTTGACAGCCTCATTCTTGATATTACCGATCTTTGCGGCTTTACCGCGGACGGTGAGCTGATTGATGAGGCAAAAAACTAATATTGGAGGGCGATCCAGAGGCTAATTATGCCTACTATGCCCTCCATAAATTCCACTGGAAACCGCACGAATTTTTGGAGCTGGATCCTTACGAAATGGCCTATGTGATAGCGGCTATTGATGTCAAGGTTGAAAATGACAAAAAAGAGGCGGCAAAACTAAAAACAAAAGGCAGAAAACGGAAGTAAGGCGGGGTCTCGTGTGGACCCCGCCTTTGTTCCAGAGAGGAGGTATTTATGGGTGCAATAAGATCATCCCTCGTGCTCAATGACGGTATGACCGCCACGCTGAAAAAGATAAATAAGGCAATGGGCATGGTGCTGGATAGTTTTGATGCCGTACAAAGAGCTTCTGGGCAGACCTTTAACACTGCGAACATTGCGGCAGCTCGACAGGAAATAGGTCAGGCCAATGCCATGATCGAGGAGATGGAACAAAGCTACAGAGATTGTAACAACCAACAAAGCGCTTTAAATTCACAAATATCCGAAGGTACTATGGCAGCAGGCGGACTGTTAAGCAAAATCAAGGGCATTGCAGCAACTTACCTCGGAATGAAAGGCATAAGCTGGGTAAAGGAAAGCCTGAGCCTGTTTGATACGCAAAAGAATGCTGAAACACAGCTCAAAACTGTGCTCAATAATATGGGCGTTGCCGGTGATGCCTTTGACAACTTAAAGGCAAAGGCAAGCGACCTGCAAAGTATTACCGCGTTTGGCGATGAGTCGCTTATCGGCGGCGCTGCCGAATTTGCCACCTATATGCAAGACGATAAAGCCATCGCTATTATGATGGAAACCCTCACCAATTATGCTGCGGGTATGTCTGGTGGCGGCGAAGTTGGCTATAAAGAAATGGTGGACTACGCCACCGGTCTGGGTAAAATCGTAAATGGCAGCTATGATGCTATGACAAAAAAAGGCTTTACCTTTACGGACCAACAAAAGCAGATTGTTGAAAACGGCACAGATATGGAAAAGGCCCTCGTTATTAGCGATGTAGTAAACGAGAGTTGGGCCAATCTTGCCACGCAAATGGCGAACACCCCGAAAGGTCAAATCCTTCAGATGAAAAATAGTTTCTCTGATATGCGAGAGGAGTTAGCCGATCGAATCTATCCTGCTGTTATGCAATTTTTCAACACTATAAATCAAAATAGTGGGAGTACCAACGGATTAATTACGGGCTTAGCAAAGCCAATAAATGTTGTTCTTATATTAGCAACGAAGCTCGTAAACGCTTTAGCTGGTGCATACAATTTTGTTTCAGAAAACTGGGGTGTAATCAGCCCGATTGTTTATGGAATTGTAGGTGCTTTTATAGCTTACAATGCTGTACTTTTTATCAATAATGCTATTCAAGCGATAAGCACTGGACTAAAAACAGCAGCAGCAATTGCAGCTGTTGCTCACGGTACCGCAACAGCTGCAGAGGCAGCTGCTACCACCGGAATGACAGCAGCACAAATAAGTTTTAACGCTGCTTTATTGGCTTGCCCAATTACCTGGATCATTGTGGGAATAATTGCGATAATCGCGCTGATTTTTGCGGTTGTTGGGATAATCAACAGGGTCACAGGATCCTCAATATCCGCAGTTGGGATAATTACCGGAGCACTTGCGGTGGCGGGTGCATTCATTTGGAATTTGTTTCTTGATTTATTCGATTTTATACTCGAAATTATAAACTATTTAGTCAATCCTATTCTTGCTTTTGCAAATTTCTTCGGAAATGTTTTCAACGATCCGGTAGGCTCGATAATCCATCTATTTGGGGATTTGGCAGATAACGTCCTGCGAGTTATTCAAAAGATTGCATCGGCATTGGATCTCGTATTCGGTTCAAATTTGGCGGCAACTGTAGAGGGTTGGCGCAACACCCTTGAGGTCAACGTAAATACCGCCGCACAAAAATACGGCAACGGTCAATATGAAGAAATAGTGTCTGCTTTAGACTTATCTGTTGAGGGGTTAGGACTTAATCGAATAGATTACTCAAACGCATGGTCGAGCGGTTATTCTTGGGGTGAAGATTTACAGAAGAATATGAGCCTTGATAATTTGCTTGGGGGAATAGGAGTTGATCCTTTTACTGATGATACGCTTGATGATATTGCCGACTATACTGGAAGTATAGCTGATAACACAAATAAGAGCTCGGAGGAGCTTTCGTACTTGCGGGATATTGCCGAAAAAGAGGCTATAAACCGCTTTACCACCGCCGAAATAAAGGTTGATATGACCGGAATGACAAATCGCATTGAAAACGAAACAGACATTGACGGCATTATCAGCTACCTCACAGAGGGCGTTGCCGAGGCCCTGGCTACCGCAGGCGAGGGGGTGTATTGATATGGCCTATAACTGTTATTTGTTTGGTGTGCTTATGCCGGAAACCCCCGGCAAGCTCACCCTCAAGATCAAAGGGAAAAACAGCACGCTTACCCTGTTGAATGAGGGCGAGATAAACATACTAAAAAGCCCAGGCCTTACCGAGATCACCCTCCCGCTTACATTCCCTATGCTGACGGGTAGCCGACCACCGGAGTATTACCTAGGGATGTTGGAAAAGGCGAAAACCGAAAGGCAAACCACCCAATTTATTATGACAAGAACATCCCCAGCGGGAAAGCTCTTGTTTGATACCAACATCAAGGTGAGCGTTGAGGATTATAACATCGCGGAAAATGCGGAGGACGGACTCGATGTAAGCGTTGAGGTTAAGCTGAAACAATACCGTGATTACGGTACTAAAACCGTTACTGTAAAGACTGCAATCACGCACTCCGGCAGCGCTGGTACAAAAACCGCAACTGTGACTACGGAGAGAAGCGCTGCCACAGCACCTAAAGCCACCACATACACCGTTAAAAGTGGTGACACCCTTTGGGGCATTGCAAAAAAATATTACGGGAATGGAGCACAATACACCCGCATTTATGAGGCAAATAAAAATAAAATCAAAAACCCTAACCTCATTTATGTTGGGCAAGTGTTCACCATACCACTATGACCTACGAGCTGTTTATACAGCACGGCACAGCCCTTTACTATCCGCCCGTTGTTGACGGTGTAACGATTGAGTGGGACCGTAAAGGGCAGCCGGGCAAATTGTCCTTTGAGGTTGTTAAAACCGATGCCCTAAACTTTGCAGAGGGCGATGCCTGCCGCTTTTCCGTGGACGGTACGCCCCTGTTTTTCGGCTTTGTATTTGAAAAATCTCGGCAAGGCAGCAACCCAAAGCAGATTAAGGTAACGGTGTACGACCAGCTTTATTATCTCAAAAACAAAGATTATTTTCAGTACGAAAATAAGACGGCCACCGAGGTAGTAAAGATGCTGGCAGAGGATTTTGGGCTAAACCTGGGGACCCTTGAGGACACTGGTTATAAGATTCCCGGACGGACAGAAGACAACAAAACCCTTTTTGATATTATCCAAAACGCCCTGGATGATACGCTGAAAGCAAAAACCACAATGTATGTGCTGTACGATAAAGCCGGCAAGCTCACGCTTTCCAATATCGCCAACATGAAAGTGGGGCTCGTGATAAACGAGGAAACCGCCGGCGATTATGACTACAAAACAAGCATTGCGGATAACACCTATAATAAAATACGACTTTTCCGTGAGGGGCAAGCGCCGGTTACTGTGAAAGATGCTGCCAATATACGGCAATGGGGCGTACTGCAATATGTGGAAAAGGTGGACGATGAAAGCGTAAACCTCTCCAATATGGCAAGCGCCCTGCTGAAACTATACAACGAAAAAACTCGCACCTTGACCGTTAAAAACGCCCTCGGTGATACAAGGATAAGAGCCGGCACGCTGCTGGTGGTTGTTCTCGGTTTGGGTGATATAAATGTATCAAATTTTTTGTTGGTGGAGCAGGTAAAGCACTCTTTCAAGGATAACGAGCACCTTATGGAGCTGAAATTGAGGGGGGATGGTTTTGTCGCTTAATGCAAATGAGCTGGTACGCATTATCAAAAAGGCGGCTGTGGAGGCGGTAAACGCCTCCAGCCCCTTTGCTTTGAAAATAGGCGAGGTTGTTTCCGTGAGCCCGCTGAAAATCAGCATAAACCAAAAATTAACGATACCTGCCGCACAGCTTATGCTCACCAATGCGGTGCGTGATTATACGGTTTATATGACCGTGGACCACAGCACGGAGCCAGCAAGCGGCGGCAGCGGCGAGAGCGCTTTTGCCTCCCACAGCCACAAATACACCGGCAAGAAAAAATACACGGTGCACCTTGGCTTGAGCGTGGGCGAAAAGGTGCTCCTCCTCCGCTGCGATGGTGGGCAAAAGTTTATTGTGTTAGATAGATTGGAGGTGCTGGGGTAATGCCCGATAATTCCTATTTACCGCAGACGGGCGAGGATCTGGACCTTATCCAATTTACTGTTGAGCAGCAACCGAGCTACACATACAAACTGGATATTGACCGGGAGCGCGTAAAGGGTATGACGGATGAAACAGATGCAATGCTGCAAGCCATATACCTTATACTTTCGGTGGAAAGGTACCAATACCCTATATATTCCTACAACTACGGTGTGGAGCTTGAGGACATTATAGGTCAGCCGAAAGATTATGTAATGAGCGAGGTAAAACGCCGTATTACTGAGGCTCTAACCCAGGATGACCGCATAAACAGCGTGGATGGCTGGGAATTTGAAACCACCAAAAAGGCGGTTATTGCCACCTTTACGGTGCACACCATTTACGGCGATGTAGAAACCACAAAGGAGGTAAATGTATGAGCCTTTTTGCAGAACAAACCTACGAAAATTTGCTTGCAAGTGCTCTTTCAAGGATAAGCTCCACCTTGGATAAACGGGAGGGCTCTATGGTGTATAACGGTAATGCTCCGGCAATGGCCGAGCTTGCCCAGCTTTACATCGGTCTTGACTTTGTTTTTACCGCCACCTATGTTGCTACTGCGCCTCGTGAATACCTCATAGAACGCGCCAAGGATCGCGGCCTTTCACCTAAAGAGGCAAGTGCTGCGGTATTCCGTGCCGAGTTTAACATCGAGGTGCCGGTGGGATCTCGCTTTTCCTGCGAGGATCTAAACTTTATCATCACCGAAAGAATGGCCGACAGGGACACCGAAACGGGATTGAGCCACAGGGTAGTTTGCGAAACCCCCGGAGCCGTAGCCAACGACTACGCCGGCACCGCACTTATCCCGATTGAGTATATTGACGGATTGACAATCGCAAAGCTGGTTGAGCTGCTTGTGCCCGGTGACGATGAGGAAGACACGGAGGTATTTAGGCAGCGCGTTATTACGGCAATGCAGAGCCAAGCCTTTGGTGGCAACCAAGCCGATTACAAGGCAAAGGTGCTTGATATTGCCGGCGTTTCCGCTGTCAAGGTGCACCCCGTCTGGAACAGCGACACTCCGCCCTCAGATTTCATTCCAAATGAGGCGGTGCAGTCTTGGTTTAACGGCGGTATGGCTGGAGTGACGAACATCACCGCAAAGGAGTGGATCACCGCAGTATATAATGCGGCTTACAACAAAAAGCTGGCGGTGGGTGGCACGGTCCGGCTGGTAATTATGGCGGCTGATAACCACATCCCCTCGCAGGACCTTATCAACACCGTACAAACGGCCATTGACCCGACACAAAACGCCGGCGAGGGGTTGGGCCTTGCTCCCATTGGTCACATTGTTGCGGTAGCAGGTGTGGAACATACCAAGATTAATATAAGCACCGACCTTACTCTTGCCACAGGATGGACTTGGGAAAATGCAAAATCAAGTATTGAGGAAGTTATTGATAACTACTTTAACGAGCTTGCCGAAAGCTGGGAAAACAGCACCAATTTAGTGGTACGTATTTCTCAAATCGAGAGTCGGATACTTTCGGAATGTTCGGCTTTCGTGGTAGATATTTCCAACACCAAACTTAATGGCACAGCCGCAAATCTCACCTTGGGTGAGGATAATATCCCCCTGCGAGGTACTGTAAATGGATAGAAAACTAATTGATTACCTGCCTCCGGCATTGCAAAAGGTATTAGAGTTTATGGCTATAACCGATGCACAACAGCCGGAAATAGAAAAAGCGTGGGATGCCCTTAACTTGGTGATGAATAACCAATTCATCAATACGGCCACGAAGGAGGGCGTTTCTGTTTGGGAAAGCGAGCTTGGCATCACCCCGTTAAACACGGACACGCTGGAGACTAGAAAGCAGCGTATAAAAACCTTTTGGACCTATGGTGTTGTTTATACTTATAATTGGCTGGTGCATTGGTTAAAAACCTCCTGCGGAGATGATAACCCACTCCCCACCATAAACGAGTATACGCTGCGGGTGGCATTGCCCGTATCAGCGGATTATATAGGTCTTTTGGAAAGTATGAGACGGTATATTTCTGCAAACGTGCTGATCGACCCCGTCATCTTGCTTACTAAAATGCGGTTGCCGCATTATACCGGTGCAGTTTTTCGGCACTCTGTTGTGCAAAAGTTTCAAACACCAGCGTGGAATACAGATAATATAAACCTGCTTGCTGATGAAAATAACAAGGTGCTTACGGAAGAATACGGAGGCTTAATTTTTTATGAGGAGGTAACAATATGACACCTAACTTAACTGCAGGCGGCAAAAATCTTTTGTTAAGGGCTCTGACCGGCGAAACAATTAACTTTACAAAAGTACAACTCGGGAACGGTCTACAACAAAAAGCGGAAGAAGCCATAGGGCTTTCCAACCCGTTGATTACAGTTCCACTTTCCAGCATATCAGTGGGCAATAACTATGTAACGCTTACCGCTATTTTTTCCAATAGCGCTGTTACGAGTGGATTTCGCATCACGGAGGCGGGCTTTTTTGCAGAGGATCCGGACGATCCGACAAAAGAGATTTTGTACGCCTTGGGTAACGAGAAGGAAAGCAGCGCCGATTATGTGCCAGAAAACTCGAATCGCATCCTTGAAATGCAGTTTGATGCACTTATTTTTATAGGCGATGCCGAAAATGTTACAGCAGTTGTCAACAGTTCATTGGTATACGCATCCAAATCCGAATTTGATGACCATACCGAAAATACACAAAATCCGCATGGAGTTACCAAGGCACAGGTAGGACTCGAAAATGTACCGAATGTAGCAACTAACGATCAAACCCCAACCTATACCGATACCACAGTGCTTGCAACCCTTTCCTCTGGGGAAAAGCTTTCTACCGCTTTTAGCAAGATAAAGCTAGCAATAACTCGTATTATCAACCATCTTTCAGATGGAAGTAACCCACACGGCGTTTCAGCCTCACAGGTTGGGGCTGCTGCAGAATTGCACACCCACTCGACCGCAGATATTATCAGCGGAACGCTTTCTCCTGCTCGTGGTGGTACCGGTGTTACCAGCTTAGATGCCTTGGCAAAAAGCCTTGTAGATAATGGCTTAACGCGGATTGTAACGGGAATGTATGCTGGCAACGGAGACTACGGCATAAATAAGCAAAAAAAACTTACTTTTACATCCCCACCTAAATTAATTCTGGTAATGCCACAGACAGCTAACGCTCTAAATACAGCAAACAGTGGCTTTATAGCCCTGCGAGGTGTTACCTCACTATTAATCTCCGGGGTTTCCTCGGGAGATTATGAGATGCAAAGCATTGCAAGTGCGGTAAACAGCGTGTTACACCTCACTTGGGAGGGCAATACAGTTAGCTGGTATGGCATATCCGCCGCACAGCAATGCAACGCCTCGAACAATACATATTGCTATATTGCACTACTATAAAAGGAGGACCATACGAAATGGCAAAAACTGTACCTATAACAGAAAAGCCGATCCCCGACAAAGTGAGTCCGGATGCTTATATACTTGGCATCCAAAACAACGCCGAAGGGCAACAGGCGCTTTACCGTTTGCCTCTTAATAAAATAAATACCACTGCCACAAAAGAATACGTTGATACTCAGATTGAAAGTGAACTTTCCGCATTTGCTCAAAAGTCACAATACCGCCTCATAGCCGACATAACGCTTGAAGAGCCGGTGTTAGATATAACAGTCACTCGTGATATGGAAGATAAGAAATTTTACCTGAAAAAAGTTTACCTATTCTTTCAGGGCACCTTTACCGATGATCCCGACAGTTCTGTCGCAAGCACCGGAGTAATATTTTTTAAGTTTAATGGCGGCACCATATATCAGATGTACCGTAAAATGACGATTACAGCGGGTACGCCGTATATGCTTTGGATCGAAAGTGAAAGAAAATACAAAGGCGGTATCAACATTTACAATAGTATATACCCGGAAGATTTTCCACAAAATGCACAAGGACTTAGCGGCGGTAATAAGGCATTGGTTTCTGATATATATGCAAGAGAATCTAAAACATCAGAAAATATTGTTTCAATTAGTTTTGGAAATTACCAGGGATCGACAAAATTACTTGAAGCAGGAAGCCGCATTATAATATTGGGGGTTGATGACGATGAGTAAAGTATACGTCGACGGTCTGTACTTAGAGCTGACGGAAGAGCTTGAAGCGCAATTAGGTCGTGTCGATATTCCTGAAAGCGATGAAACCACAGAATCGGTTGATACTGCGAAAGCTCTTGCCGAGGGACTGAGCACAGCGACAACCCTTGCGCAGGTTAGATCGGCCGCAAAGAGCGCATTGGGAGGTGACAGTGAATGAGTCTTTCAGAGAGAATAATCCTTATTGCAAGCGTGATAACGGCATTGACTGTAATAGTAACCTTTGCCGTCACCTGTTACAAATTTATCCGCAAAGAGGAAAAATGGCGTGAAACAAAGGACAGGCACGATAAGGAGAATTATTTAAACATTCTCCGTCTCGTCATTATGTCAGATGAAATGCCACTTACCGAACGCATAGCCGCAGGGGATAAATATATCGCCCTCGGTGGCAACGGAGCAATTAAACACAAATATCAAGAGCTTATCGCTCAATTAAAGGAGGAATAGCATTATGTTAAAAGGAATAGACGTATCAAAATGGCAGGGAAATATCGACTTTGCTAAGGTCAAGGCGGACGGTATATCGTTCGTTATTATTCGCTGTGGAATAGGCAGCAGTAAAGACAGTTATTTTGAGGCTAATTACAAGAACGCTAAGGCGGCAGGCTTGCAGGTGGGCACATATTTCTATGCTTACGCCAAAACTCCCGAGCAGGCGGCAAAGGAAGCTGAATGTTGCATTAATATCATCAAAGGAAAGTCCTTCGATTTACCTGTATTCTATGACCTTGAAGAAAACAGCATAGCCAACACTGGGAAGGCGAATATCCTTGCGATTGCTAAGGCGTTTACAGAGAAAGTCAAATCTGCAGGCTTTAACGTCGGTATCTATGCAAATCTCAACTGGAATAAAAACTATCTTACCGACAAGTGGTACGATACTCTGCCGCGCTGGATCGCACAGTATAACAGCAAATGTACATATACCGGCAAATACGATATATGGCAGTACAGCTCTACGGGCAAAGTCAGCGGCATATCCGGCAATGTGGATATGAATTACTGCTATACGGATTTTTCAGCAAAAACGCAAACTACTGCTAAAACTGAAACCGACAGCTTTTTCCCGCCACGCGGATATTTTAAGAAGGGGGACTCTTCAGCCAATGTCGGCAAAATTGCATCTTTTATGCGAAAGACATTCCCGGCATACACAGACAAAAAAGCCCTTGGTAATTATTATGGCGATTACATAATCAAGTCCATTACTGAATTTCAACGGCGGACAGGCTTAGAACCTGACGGCTGTATCGGTCCGCTTACACTCGCCATGCTCGAAAGATACGGGTTTAAAAAATAACATTCCATAATTCTAATCACGGAGGTAAAAATAATGGAAATCATCAACACTTTTCTTTCAGAATACGGTACGGGAATAATCTACACCGTGATTATTGCCATAGCTGGATACATCGGAAGAATAGCAAAAAAATACATAAACGACAAGACGAAAAAAAGCGTTGTCAGAACTGTCGTTCAGGCGGTGGAGCAGATATATACCGACCTGCACGGCGCGGACAAGCTCAAAAAGGCTATCGAGAGCGCCACAGAGATGCTTAATGAAAAGGGCATAACCGTAACCGACCTTGAATTGCGAATGCTGATAGAAAGCGCCTTAGCCGAATTTAACAAGGCGTTTTATA
This sequence comes from Oscillospiraceae bacterium, assembly GCA_022508805.1. Taxonomy (GTDB): domain Bacteria; phylum Bacillota; class Clostridia; order Oscillospirales; family Acutalibacteraceae; genus Fimenecus. The sequence goes on from JAFLUM010000019.1 coordinate 23,057, forward strand.
AAGACACCCCGCTATCCACTGCGTCAGCGGATGGAACAACTTTTTATGAGAATAACTTAAATGGCTTAACATTCGAAGCTGATACCGTTCCCATTAAAGAATTAAAAGCTGGCGGTAACTTTGCTGACAATGACGGGAACACATCCGAAAGAGCCGATGAATAGTTTTTGCAATCGATTGCAATCGATCTAAAATTCAATACATAACGGTATAATCCCATACCGTAAAACACAACCGCCCTCTGTATAGGTAATCCTGTACGGAGGGCGGTGAATTATTATGAAGCGCATTCTAATTTAATTGCAATACAAAGTAAAATTATATTTATGGCTATTAGCAAAACAAACATAACATATGGGATCAGTTTTGATAGACGTAAACTAATAATTTTATATATAGGACCATTGCCCATTTCGATAATTTTCTTTCTCCTATACTCTTGTGGTAACATATTAATCAAATCTCTATAGATTGCTCCTACAGCCTCCACTCTTTCAGCGTATCCCATTGAAAACACAAAGAATAATACAGATAAAATTAAGCCAATTAATGGAAAAATCCATTTTGGGATAACACTGTCAAAATTGATTCCCCACAGTTTTGCAAAAGGCAAAATGCTTATAACCAAAATCGCAAAAAAATATGTAAAGGCTTGCTTCCATAGTAAAGAATCTCTGTGAAACCACTCAGATAAATAAAGATCCATTAGCGATAAAAGCTCATTGGTATCATTTATATAGAAAGTTTTACGTTTATTATTTTTTTCTTGCTTTCCCATTTGTACGACCTCTAAAATAATATAATATATTACAAATTATACTAATTTTTTCTCATTTTTCAAGATTACTTTAAAAATATCAAATTAACAATTATAATTAAAATCATATCTTTTTAGCAGCGTGCAGGGACTTCTTTTGACTTGCATTTGACTTGCATTTTTGGGTTTTGTTATGCTGTTTTATGCTTGTTTTTGTGAATTTTTAGAAATTAAAAATATAAGAAAAAAGCCTTGAAACCACGCTGTTTCAAGGCTTTTCGTGTGGCAGGGGCAG
>JAFLUM010000002.1 GCA_022508805.1 Oscillospiraceae bacterium
CTCAGTTGGCAGAGCACTTGACTTTTAATCAAGGTGTCCGGAGTTCGAATCTCCGGTGGATCACCAATTTAAATCCTTGAAATCCTTTATGCTTGGATTTCAAGGATTTTTTTGCATTCATTTATCAAAGCAACGTAAATAACTTAAAAGCATAAAAAAGACAGAGTGAAATCTCTGTCTTTTACATTTGATTCAATTATATACTTAAAGATGGGGAAAGTAATAATTATTTTATGAAAGAAACTGCTTACTCTTCCACAGTCTTTAAATATCTGATCAAGGCTTCGTTCCACGCTGCATATTCGTCATCCTCGCGGTGATCGGGAAGCTGATAGTTGTAATTCAAATATTTTCCGATAAATTTAGTTGTTTTTACGGCACCATAATAATTAACATGGTCGCCTTGGTCCTTTGTGTCTGTTTTCCAGTCAATTGGAATTTCGTCGTGCATCAAATTCAAATCAACATAAGTTATATTGTATTTATCAGCAAGCTTTTGAACGCCGTTATGCTTTTCATATGTCCAGTTTTTTGCACTGGGAGCACTAAAAAGGAAAAATTCAGCCCCATGTTCTTTGCAAAATTCAGCTATGGACTTTACGGAATTTTCATTTATAAGTTGAATTTCTGCAGCTTTATCGGTTTCAATCATATAATTTGTATTGTTGGTATACAGAACTGTTTTACTGTAATTAAAGCCTTTATAATCATCTGTCCAAGTATATTCTACCGAGTCATAAAAGTCATTTATTCGAAGAGTCTTCCATCGATTATGATATTTAAAAACAGAAATAAGATTCTCAGCGTTGATGGCAAGAGAATTCATAAATGAGGTTTCGCGGTATATAGCATTAGCCTCCAATAAAACTACTTTAGGGCTTTGATTTTGAAAAGCACGCTTTAACAGGATCTCAGTATAAGATAAATATTGTGCACTGCTGGAGCAGACATAAGAGGTAAAACCGTATTCTTCCCACATTTGCATAGGTGAAATTGATGCATAAGCTTCGCTATCGCCTAAAACAAGAACATCTATTGAATTTTCTCTTTCACCGAGTATTCCGTTTGCCGTTGCATTTTCCATACCGGCGGCTTTTTCATTGCTCTTGGGGGAAAGAATATAAGAAGATAGAATCAGCAGCAGCGCAAGTATAAGAATAAATGCAGTACATCCTGAAATTCTTTTAATTACTTTAACCAATTTCTAATCACTCACTTTAAAAATCCGCATAGATCGGGTCAACGGGAACATAACCGGTACCGTATGCGCCGAAAATCACGATATACATTATAAGCGCATAATAAAACAGCCATCTTATTACAAGCTTACGCTCTGATATCCATTGTCGCGGAGAAATTCCGCGTTCGGTTAAAATACTGATAGCAAATACTATTGACACGGTTATTGCGGTAATGAGAAAGTCAAAACCGTCCATGCCTAATTCTAAAATCGTACCGTTTGTAAACGATTTAAGCGAGAAATTCGTAACGATTATTTCGAACATAGATAATCCTGCCTTGAGACCTTCAGCACGAAAGAAAAGTTCACCAATACACACAAAAATCGTTGTTCTGACAATTTGCATTATTTTATAAGGTGCAAAACTGTGGTCAATATGTAGTTTGTTATTGGTCTTATTTACGAGAGGGGTAATTAAATTACCGCACAGTATCAATGTGAAATGGTACATACCAAAGAATATGTAATTCCATCCTGCACCGTGCCATAAACCGTTACACAACCATACGCAGAAAAGGGCTATTGCTCCTGCTGTTAAGTGACCGTAATAAACGCCGAGCTTTTTTCGTGCCTTTCCGGTAAGTTTCCTAATGGGATTCGACATCGAAACGGGATAAAAAATATAATCCTTAAACCATGCTCCAAGGGTAATATGCCAGCGCTGCCAAAATTCTGATATGGTTTTGGAAAAGAACGGGCGACGGAAATTCTCCGTAATTTTTGTGCCGAATATTTCACCGATTCCTATTACAATATCCATTGTGCCTGAAAACTCCATATAAAGCTGGCAGGTGTAAAGAACAGCGGCGGCCGCAATGATGCCTCCATCATATTTTGTGTAATCGGTAAACACATTCTGAACAAAAATGTTAAGTCTGTCGGCAACAACAATTTTTTTCATCATACCAAAGAGAATTCGTTGAATACCGAATTTCAAATTCTGAAAGTGTATTTTTTCTCCCGACCAAAGACTTATCGCTGTATCTGAATAGCGGCAGATAGGACCTTCCATTATTTGCGGGAAGAATGCCATATACAATGCAAAACGACCTATATTTTTATCTGCGTGTATTTTTTCATTATAAACGTCAAAAACGTAAGATGCAGCCTGTAGAGTGTAAAATGATATGCCGATCGGTGCTGCAAACTTTGGTATGGCAAGAGAAATCGGAATTTTAAGTAATGTAAAAATATCGTTAATATTACCGACAAAAAAAGATGAATATTTTAACACGGCAAGAATACTGATATTTGTTACAATAGCAACTGCGACAGTAAAGCGCAGCTTTTTTAAATATTTTGCTTTTATAGCCTTTTTTTCTTCTTTTTCGGATTCTTTAAGGAGAGAAGCTCTCTTTTTTTGCAGAGCAGAAATCCAAAGACCGACACTGTAAACGGATAATGTAGTAAAGAGAAGATATATAATCAGCTTTCCGCTTATTGCCCAAAAGAAAATATAGCTTGATATAAGCAACACAAGCCAACGGAGCTTTTTAGGAAAAATGCTGTAAATAACAACAACTATGGGCAAGAAAATTCCTAAATATGCAATGGAACAATATGAGGTAAATGTCATTTCATCATTCCTTAATGTCAATAAATCAGTGCATACAGCTTTACAGCCGCTTTGGATTGCAACAGTCAGTAAACCTTATGCATTTTACAGCCTATATAATATAAATATACTGTCGTTTTGTCAAGAATAAAGTCAAAATTAACGATAATTACATATTTGCATATATTATCATAATTCTAAATACTTTAAGAAAAAAGTGCGTAAAATATTATAATTTTTTTAAGAGGACGTATTCACAAAAGAAGAGTTAAATATATTTTTCGTTGATAAATTGGTCATAGTATAATAATTTTATTTTGACCGGAAAAAATAGTGTCAAAGGACAGCGACTTTTGGTCGGAAAATAAATTTTAAAATCGGTGATAAAATGATGTCAGTATGGTCTGCAAAAACAACCTTACCTGCTTTTCCTACACTTGAGGGCAATATTAAAACTGATATTTTGGTAATAGGAGGGGGGATGGCAGGTATCTTATGCGCACATATGCTTTCTGAATCGGGAGTTGACTGTGTGCTTTTGGAAGCCGATAAAATCGGCGGAGGAGTCACAAAAAATACAACTGCAAAAATAACCTCTCAGCACGGTTTTATCTATAACGGTTTAATAAAAGACTTTGGCATTCAAAAGGCGTTAATGTACCTTAAAGCTAACGAAAATGCGTTAGAAAAATATCGCACATTATGCCAAAACATAGATTGTGGATTTGAGAATAAAGATAATATCGTGTATTCTGTCGATGATCCTAAAAAAGTTGAAAAAGAGCTGAACGCACTTGCTAAACTTGGATATAATGCAGAGTATAACAATAGAATACCGCTACCTATAAAGATTTCGGGAGCGGTCAGATTTAAAAATCAAGCTCAATTTAATCCTTTGGCATTCATTGCTGCCATAGTGCCCGGACTTAATATTTATGAAAATTCAAGAGTGTATGAGGTGCGCGATAATTGCGCATTCACAAATAAGGGTACGGTCATTGCTAAAAAAATCATTGTCGCTACTCATTTTCCGTTTATTAATAAATTCGGCGCTTATTTTATGAAGATGTATCAGGACCGTTCATATGTAATCGCACTTGAAAACGGACCTAATATAGACGGTATGTACGTTGATGAAAAACCAAAAGGAATGTCGTTCAGAAACTTTGAAAATCTGCTTTTAGTCGGTGGCGGAGATCACAGAACAGGCAAACAGGGCGGTGACTTTAGTGAGATAAGAAGCTTTGCCAAAACCCATTATCCGTCATGCCGCGAAATATTGGCTTGGGCAACACAGGACTGTATGAGTCTTGACGGAATCCCGTATATAGGCAAATATTCAAAAAACACATCGGATCTATATGTTGCTACTGGGTTTAATAAATGGGGTATGACGTCGTCGATGGTGGCCGCAACAATACTTTGTGATATGGTTTTGGGGAAACAAAATGATTTTGCAGCCGTTTTTTCACCCTCACGTAGTGTTATCACTCCACAGCTCGCGATAAACGCAGGTGAAACTGTAGCAGGGCTTCTTTCTTTAACAAAAAAGCGCTGCCCGCATTTAGGCTGCGCTTTAAAATGGAATTCGTCCGAGCATAGCTGGGACTGCCCGTGCCACGGCTCGCGTTTTAAAGAAAACGGCGTTTTGCTTGACGGTCCCGCTACCGGTAATATCGGTCACAAAGTATAAGTTTTATTTGAGCAGGGGAATTATGTTTTCCGCAACAACTGTAAAGCCTTTTGCGTTGAGATGAAGCCCGTCATAGCAATATAGGGAGTTTAGGTTACCCTTGCTGTCAGCCAATTTATCGGTCAAATCAAGCCAAATACATCTGTATTTATCAGCAATTTTTTTTAATTCAAAATTTAACTCTTTTATCGTCTCATTGCTTCTACGTCCTACCATTCCTAAAGCGGTAGTGTTCATTTTTTTGTTTACAGGATATACTGCCTCCAAGATAATGTTCGTATTCGGACACGTTTTATTAATTTCCATGATAAGCTTTTCTATATTCCCGAGGGGATATTCAATGGGAGCTCCGTTGCCGAGGTCATTTGTGCCGATAAGTATAACAAGGTTTTTCGGCGTTATATTAAGAGCATTATCGTAAAGTCTTTCAAGTAAACGGTTAGTCGTATCACCGCTGATCCCACGGTTATAGACTGCCTGACCGCTTGCTTTTGAAAAATCGTAGAATAACTCATACCAGTTAAAAATTTCGGTAATAGAATCGCCGAATAATACCGTTTGATCGGGGAGAGCCTTCGTTTCATTGAGATAACGAAAGTTCTCTCTTTTTGTTCTTTTTACAAGGTCATATTGATTCATATTGTCAAAGTTTTGTGTTCGCTCTTTAAATAATTTCATTAAATTCACTCCAAATTTATACATTTCTCAAAAAATTCACATACCGAATTCATTACCTCCGGGTCTTCTTTAGTGATAAGCTCGTAATCGATGGAACTGTATAACTTTTTTATTTCATCACTGCCTGCAGGAAGAGAGTTTATTTTACCGAAAACATCATTAAGATAGTTTTCTGCATCGTTTGCAAGATAAACGTTATGATATTTGTTTTCATATGATACGGTTTTTGCTTTGCTGTTAGTAAGGGTATCTTTCATCCCTACAGGACTGTTACAGACATTAACAGTTGCATCGCGTTCCCCGTGCATAACAAGTGTTGGAATAGAGTTAGCGGAAATAGAGTTGCAGGATTTTAACAGTCCGATTTTTCCGAAATGGATATAATTGATTATATTGAAAAAGGGATAAAGAATTTTAAGACTAATACCGATTTTTCCTTTGGCAAAATCGCTGATAAGGCGGTTTTGTGAATTGAACGGTGAAAATGCCGCAATACCCTTTATATCACAGTTTTTGCTGATTACAGCAACATTACAAACACTGTACGCTCCCCAAGAGTGACCCATAAGTAATATGGGAAGGCGATTGAGCTTCTCGTTTTCAGTAGCAAAATTTAATGCATATTTCAAATCGATGATTCCTTGTGCAAAACCGTATAATTTTTTGCCCTCTGAAGAACACGTTCCCGTATTGTCATATGCCAATACAAGATAACCTTTCTGTGCAAAATAATTTATTTCGGTAGTATAGCTGAGATGTCCCGCTCCCATACCGTGTGAAAAAATTATAAGAGCTTTATACTCATTTGATTCGGTACTACTGTATAGGAAACCTCGAATATTTTGGCTTTTGTCGGATTTAAAGCTTATTTCAGTCGCTTGCAGATGTTCAAAATCCTCAGCCTGCATATATTTTAGATTTTCGTTTCCCTCACACCGTTTGCCAAAACCCGCTGTATTTAAAATAAATGCCGCAAAGATAAGCAAAATTAAAAGCAAAGCGAATATCGCAACTAAAGCAATTATCATACCATCACCCATTACTTTAATAGATATACATTAATTTTACCATGGAATACATTTTCGTTCAATATTTTTTCTAATATGAAATCAATCCGTATTTGCAAAAAGTATATTGTATTTTATATGAAAACATTGTATAATTAATCCATAATTGTTTGTAGTCTAGGAGGAGCGAAATGCGTTTAAGGCAGCTTCGGATAATAAGAATTCAAAACGGACTGACGCAACAGCAAATAGCCGATGTGTTAGGAATAAGCCGTTCAGCTTATTGCAGCTACGAAACCGGGAGACGCTCACCCAATCTTGACATTATTGAGAGATTGAGTGAGTTTTATCAAATTCCGGTTGAAACAATAGTCGGGAAAATCGTTGTGGACTACTTTTTTGAAGATTCATATTATGAGGGTCAAGAGGACACGCGCTATCTTTCACAGCTTAGCCGTCAAGAAAGGGAAATAATTGTTAATTTCAGACGTCTTAATAAAAAGGATAAGGCCGAGGTGGCAAAATACCTCAAAGAAAAATTAGCTGAGAAAGGCAATTATGATAAATAATTTGCCGATTCTCGTTATATATACTGTTACATATTGAAGGAATTAGCCATGAAAAATGAAATTCTTAATATGACATCATCATTAGAAGATTATCTTGAGGCGATATTTGTGCTTTCTCAGAAAAACGGCAGCGTCCGTGTTACTGATATTGCCGACTTTTTGAAAGTGTCAAAACCGAGTGTAAACCGTGCGGTGAATACTCTTACGCAAAACGGGTATTTGCAGCATATCACTTACGGCGATATTGAGCTAACTCCGGATGGTGAGAGCTACGCAGCCAATGTTCTCCACCGCCATAAGCTCATTAAGCATTTCCTTATGGACGAATTAGGCGTAGATGAAAAGAATGCTGAAAATGATGCTTGCAAAATGGAGCACGATATGAGTGCGGTTACCATAGAAAAGCTTTATGAATATCTCGAAAGGCGTGATAAACGGTGACAAAGGTCGCTGTTATCGGCGGCGGAGCTTCAGGTCTTGCTTGTGCAGTCGAGCTTTTGCATACCGTTAAAAATAGGGATGACATCAGTGTTACCGTGTTCGAAAGACTTACCCGCGTAGGTAAAAAACTCCTTGTCACAGGTAACGGCAGGTGTAATCTTACAAATATGAACGCGGCCGTATCCGGGTACAGGGGGGACACGGCTTTTTCCTCGTATGCTCTTTCAAGGTTTACGCCTGAAAACAATATAGATTTTTTTAATAAACTTGGACTTTATACACGCACAGAGGACGAAGGTAGAGTATATCCGCTTTCAAATCAGGCATCATCCGTTCTCGACGCTCTCAGATTTGAATGTGACCGCTTAGGCGTAAACACTGTTTGTGATTACCGTGCTGTGCATCTCAAAACCGTATCTGGAAGTTCGGGTGTAAAAATTGTTGTCAATAACCGCGACCGCTTTGATTATGTTGTTGTAGCCTGCGGCGGAAAAGCTGCTAAAGTACACGGGACCGACGGGGACTCTTATGAGCTGTTAAAAATGCTCAACCATGATATAACTTCTATTGCTCCGGCTTTAGTATCCCTTAACTGTGATGATTTTACAAAGTCTCTCAAAGGAATTCGCTCTATTTGCGGGATAAAGCTCATTATCGATGATAAAACTGCCTATGAAAATTACGGTGAGGTACAGTTTACCGATTACGGTTTGTCGGGTATACCGATAATGCAGTTATCAAGATTTGTATCTGTTTCTCCGTCTGACAATATTTTTATCTGTCTTGACACAACTCCTGATTTTACTTACGACGGTATAATCGATTATCTTAATACAAGGCGGAACGTTGATACAGGGCTTTGTGAAAATATGTTGAGCGGAATTATGAACAAACAGCTTTGTATTGCTCTTATGAAAGAATGCGGAATAGCAGTCAACGGCAGAGTGAATAATCTTTCCGATTATGAACTGACTAAACTTGCTGATATACTTAAATGCTGGAAAATTAAAATCAAGAATTCGCGCGGATTTGATTTTGCGCAAGTTACCGCCGGCGGTGCTGATTGCTCGCAGTTTTATGCAGAAACAATGGAATCAAAGCTCGTTAACAATTTGTTTTGTTGCGGTGAAGCACTGAATATTGACGGCGACTGCGGCGGTTATAATCTTCAGTGGGCATGGAGCTCGGGACGTCTTGCGGGAGCGTCGATCGGTGAGAGGATAAACAATGCTGAGAGTAAGTGAAATTAAGCTAAGCCTTGACAGTGAATTCTGCGACATCGAAAATGCTGCTGCCAAAGCATTAAAAATTGACAAAAAGCGTATAATGAATACCGAAATATATAAAAAAAGTGTTGATTGCCGCAAGGGAGAGGTTCACTTTGTTTACACAGCCGACGTAACTGTTGACGGAGATGAAGATAATATTTTGTCAAGACTCAACACATCTCGTGTTACAAAATGTGAAAAATATGTATATAACTTGCCTGTTTCCCGTAGAAAAAGTTTACTGCCTCCGGTGGTAGTAGGTTCCGGTCCCGCGGGTATGTTTGCGACCCTTTGCCTTGCACGGAGCGGTCACTGCCCGATACTTATAGAACGCGGTCGTGACGTTGAGTCGAGAACGGTTGATGTAAATACCTTTTGGAAAACTCGCAAACTTTCTGAAAATTCAAATATTCAATTCGGCGAGGGTGGTGCTGGAACTTTTTCCGACGGCAAGCTTACCACCGGCATAAAGGATAGCCGATGCAGATTTGTATTTAATGAATTTGCCTCTCACGGCGCCCCGGATGATATTCTTTATAATGCTAAGCCGCACATTGGTACGGATAAATTAAAGAACGTCGTCAAAAACATCCGTGAGGAGATCGTTTCTCTCGGCGGAAAAGTATTGTTTAATACGCAGTTAATAAATATTATTGTTGCAAACAACTACATCCACGGTATAACTGTTCGAGATGAGAACGGGCGGGAATATGATATTGAAACCGACGCGTTGATTTTAGCTATCGGACACTCTGCCCGTGATACGATAGAAATGCTTTATAATCGCGGTGTAAATATGATGCAAAAACCCTTTTCGGTAGGAGCACGTATTGAGCATCCGCAAGAGCTTATAAATTCACAGCAATACGGCAAGTATAAAAACCACCCTGCATTAAAAGCGGCCGACTATAAGTTAGCATGCCATCCGCCTCACGGCAGGGGGGCATATACGTTTTGTATGTGCCCGGGAGGAACGGTTGTCTGTGCTTCATCTGAAAAAGGCGGTTTGGTGACAAACGGTATGAGTGAATATGCCCGTGACGGTGAAAATGCCAATTCTGCGTTGCTTGTGGGCATTGAAACTCAGGATTTTCCTGACGAGCATCCGCTGTCAGGATTTTCACTCCAGCGTGAAATTGAGCAAAAAGCGTTTAAATTAGGCGGAGAAAACTATTCAGCCCCAGCACAGCTTGTAGGCGACTTTTTGAAAGGTGAAAAATCGGTTCGTTTAGGTGCCGTAAAGCCGTCTTTCCCTACAGGTACGGTAATGAGCGACATTAGCCTTGTACTGCCTAAAAAAGTAATCGATACAATGCGTGATGCTATTGTTCAGATGGATAAAAAGTTAAACGGTTTTGCTATGTCGGAAGCTGTTCTTACCGCTCCCGAGACCCGTAGCTCATCTCCCGTTCGAATAATCCGCGATGAATTTTATCAGACCAACATCCGCGGACTTTACCCGTGCGGTGAAGGTGCAGGATATGCAGGCGGAATAGTATCCGCTGCAGTTGACGGAGTTAAATGCGCAGAGGCAGTTCTCTCGGACGAAACATGAATTTGACAATATTCCACGATTTTTGGTATTATAATTTTATAAGATGAAAGGGGCGGTATTGTGAATATTGACGATCTTTGTATGAGCTGTATGCATCAGCTTAACGGTGAAAAGCAATGCCCTTATTGCGGATATTATACTGACTCTCCGCAGATTTCTCCGTATCTTCCGCTAAAATCTCCCATTGGCGACAAATACATTGTCGGAAAAGTTCTTTCTTCAAACAGTGAGGGCGCAACGTATATGGCGTATGATACTGAGCGCAAAACTGCTGTTGTAATACGTGAATTTCTGCCTGAAAAGTTTATTGACAGAGGCTACGGAAGCACTGAATTAAGTATTAAAGAAGAGTGGCGTGATTACTACTATATATATCTGAGAAAGTTTTTGGATCTATGGCGCAGTCTTGCCCGTATGCGCGGTCTCTCAGCACTTATTCCTGTTGTTGATATAATCGAATGCAACAATACCGCATATGCAGTCACGGAATATATAGAAAGCATCTCATTGCGTGAGTTTTTACTAAAAAGCCGCACAGGTTATCTTAATTGGGAAAAAGCTAAAGTACTGTTTATGCCGGTGCTTTCCACACTGGCGGCACTTCATAACGCAGGTATAACCCACAACGGAATAAATCCCGATACTTTGCTTATCGGCAGAGACGGCAAGCTTCGCCTTACCGGTTTTTCCATAAGTGATGTACGAATTGAAGGCGGAGAGCTTGCTCCCGAGTTGTTTGACGGTTATACTCCGATTGAGCAATATGGCTATAATTACGAAAACGGACATCGCTCGGACGTGTATTCTTTCTGTGCAGTGGTTTACCGCGCTTTGGTTGGCAGTGTTCCTCAGGACGCTGTATCGCGCTCGGCAAACGATAAGTTGATAATCCCTGCACGCTATGCCGAGATCATACCTGTATACGTTATCAACGCCCTTATGAACGGACTTCAGGTCGATCCTGCTGAGCGTACAAAGGATATTGAAACTCTTCGTGAAGAGCTTTCTGCTACTCCCTCTAATGTTGTATCGTCTTTTTCCGGTGTGAATATACCTTCATCGGATGAAAATGAAAACAAAACCGTTTCACCGCAGAATGAGGAGGAAACCTCGTCAACGGGAAAAACGATTCTTATTAGCTTTTTGATTTTTTTAGGTGTTGGTCTCCTTATTTTCGGTGTATGGTTTGCGTTTGACAGAATTTCTGAAAAAATGCAAGAACCGTCATCTACTGAACCGCAAACTGAGAATAGTGAAACTATAGAAGTACCGGATTTCTATAACACCTCATATGATATGGTGGCGCAAAATCCTGTACAAAACGCAAGATTTTCAATTAAATCAACCTTTGAATACAGTAATGATATCGAAAAGGGATATATCATTTCACAAAGTATTGAGGCGGGTACGGTAGTTCCAACAGGAACTGAGATAATATTTGTAGTCAGCAGAGGACCGGAATACGTAATCGTGCCTGACGTCGTCGGACTTTCCGTTGATTTTGCGAAGCAAAGACTTGAGGAAGCAGGCTTTGTTGTAAACGTTATTGAGAAAGAGAATAACGGAGATTTCGATGAAGGCGTAGTCAGCGAGGTAACTCCCGAGGAAGGCTCAAGCCGCATAAAGGGAACAGAGGTATATATTCAAGTGTGGGGAGCTCCGCCCATGACATTTGAAACAATAGATGACAGCGAAGAAACTGAAGAAACTACCCGCCGTTTTTCGATTTTTGATTTCTTCGGATAACTCAATACACTAAAATTTTAACCCCTCTCTGTATGTTGAGAGGGGTTAATTCATTATATAAAGTTATGAAGCCCGAACGCAGTCGAGAGGGGAAACGGTAATTCCGTTTACGGTAATTGGCTTACTTGTATAATTTACGTAAACCTTTGCACTGTTATTATACTCTGCACAGAAAAGACCGTTCTGAACCTCGTAATGAGCTGTCATTCTCATATTCTGCAGGTCAGAGAGAATTTCATTTGCCTTTATGTAATATGAAACTATGTCGTTTATATTATTGTTATAAAAATATTTAGAGTCAAGTGAATCGTCAAACTCTGTGCAATACCAGTCGACTGAGGGTAAACAACCGTATTCCACAGATTTAAGGAACGAGGCTTGTATATCATCGTTCGAGTTTATTCCCGCAGCGCTGTACACAGAAAATCCGTGGAGCATCATCTGAATAAAAGGAATTCCCTTATACGCATCGCGTTCAGGTGAGGCGAGGGGGTGCATTGGGATATTTGATACAACATCGGCTCCCTTGACAGCGTAAAAATTACCGGTATCGATCATCAGTTTTTTAGCAGTCGCAAGAACAGAGGTTTGCGAGGATATTTCCTTTTTAGCGCTCTCTCTTGAATAAAAGTCAGATGAATAATCAGAGTAGAGTACGCTTCCTATATCATTAAGGGCATATCCGTCAAAGGAAGTTAACTCTGAGTGTGACAATATATCCTCGATCTTGTCCTCAAGTTCGGAAAGCTTCACAAAGCCTTGTGAAGATGTGGGCATGGGAAAGGCAGTATCATCATATTTTAGTTGAATTTTTGCACCAAAAACAGATTTAGATGCTTTAGAGCTATCGTAAGCGAATGACAGAATATCGGTATCGGCAAAAAGCAAAAACTGCTGGCTGCTTAAATAGCTATAAAGAGCTTCGTAATCGCTTTTTTTGCCGAGTGACGGTTTAAAGTCACCGAATTTTTTACTACTCCCGTTATTTGCATCGCTATACAGACCGTTATAACGTAAATAAATATTATTTACACCCTTTGCTTTTAAAAGTGCCGCAAGTGTCTGCGTCTGGCCGTATGATGACAGTACTTTATATTTGCCGTTTGTATTAACGTATCCGCCTTGAATAGCTACAATAAGCGGTATGTCTTTAGAAGATGTTTCGACCGTTTTTGCAGATAAAACTGAGCTTCTGATCAAATTCTCACGACAGGCAGTTGCCATTCCCGAGTATGTTGCCGATTTACCCGAGAGAAAACGGTAACACAGTGCTATATCGTTACGCGATTGATAACCGTATGTTTTTTTTACGCCATTGCTTTCCTCGGTAAGTCCGATATCCATCGTATTAAATGATGGGAAGACGCTGTTTAAGGTATCTTCACTGTTCCTGAATGCGTTTATATGTGCTATGGAGTCACCTTGCTCAATAATACACAAAAATGCACTGTTTCCACGCTTCACGCCGAAAGCGCCTACAAGGCATTCGGAATTAGCAGCTTTTATGTCAACAGAAACATCATTACCGTATACAGCAAGATCAATCGGTGTAAATTCAGAGTCTTCGGTGCCGGTCATAATTAAAGCGCCGCTTCCGTCAGGGACAAAAATATAATCATCCGGTCCGCTTTTTTCATATGAACCGAAGTGATTCATCAATTTGATTCTTTCAAGATATACACCGTTAGGCAATGATAGCGAGTTCATACTGATATTAACGTAAAACGAGCCATCTTTGAGAGTGTAGAGCACTGTGAGATCTGCGCAAATCTCTTTTTCTGTAAGAGCGGAGATATCACCTCTGCCGGTTTCGGCATCCAGTGACATTGTGTAGTTAACCGATATTCCGTTCTCTAATACGGTATATTTTGCGTTGCCGAAGTTAACTGAATTATCTTGAGAATTGAGGGTGTAAACAGTGTCGTTCCCGTTAGAAAGCTGGATTTCAACTGTTGAACTGTTAAGCTCTTTTTTAACGGAGTTCTGCGGAAGAGTTGTCCACAGTGTGTTAGAACCGGTTTCGCGTATTGCAACCGTCATTGTTTTCTTATCAAAAAGTAATTCAATAAGGCCGGATTTACATATTGACTCATAGCTTTTTTCATCGCTTTTATGGAATTCGTCACCTGCATAAATCGGATATTCATTTTGCACAGCGGCAAATTTTAAAGTTAAAGTATTCGTTCCGGCAAAGCAGGAAGAAAAAAGTAAAGTGATAACGCAAAATAGCGATAAAATTTTCAATGAAAACCGTATTTTTTTCATAAAGTACTCCAATTAATAATAATTTAAAATATTTTAGCATATTTATCCAAAAATTTCAAATTTTCTTGAAATATAACGATTATACATAAAAAGAAACGTAAAAATATCGAAAACTGCTTGCCAAGAGTAAAAAAAATATGTATAATAATTAAGTTAAAAGAATTTAGAAATTTTTGGAGGATTTACCAATGACTAACTATTTCACACTTTTGATGGCATCTTCTGCGGGCGCAGAAGGCGGTTCTGCAGCAAGCCCAATGCCCATGATCATTATGATGGTTGCACTTTTTGCCGCTATGTACTTCTTTACGATCAGACCGCAGAAAAAGCAGCAGAAAAGAGAACAGGAGATTCGTGAGAGCACCCAAATCGGTGACGAGATCACAACAATCGGCGGAATTTGCGGCAAGGTTGTTGCCGTTAAAGATGATGCAGTAGTTGTTGAGACCGGCTCGGACAGAGTTAAAATTAAATTTAAAAAATATGCTATTCAGACAAATCATACCGCAAACGAGAAAATTCAGGCTGAGCGTGAAGCGGCAAGAGCGGCTATGCAGGAAAAGAAAAGCAAAAAGTCCAAAAAAGACGATTCAGATGATAAGTCCGACAAAGAGTAATATCATAAATATTCTTTCACCCTCATATTCTTTAGTGAGAATGTGAGGGTGATTTTTTATGCGAAAAAAAATTGCGAGAAGAAAAAAAGAAAGACCTGTACCGATAAAAAATGTGATCGGTATTGTCGTTGCAAGTGCCGTTGGAACAGTTTTCACAGTTTTGTTGACACTGATTTGTTCATATATATTGATGAAATCAGAGGTTTTATCAAATACCGTCGGCATTTATTTTATCGCATGTGTTTTGTGCGGAGCTCTTTTGAGCGGATTTACAGCGTCAAAAAAATGCACGGCAAAAGGTATCCTTTCGGGGCTTGTGACTTCAATTCCGTTCAGTCTAACCGTTATTGTCATAATGTTGTTTTTCACCAAAGGTCAATTAGCTTACAATACCTTGTTCTTGTTCCTCGGAATTATTCTTTTTTCGACGCTTGGTGGAATTTTCGGAGCCAACACAAAAAGAAGAAACTAATTTATAAAAAGGATGATGTATATGACAAAGGTTATAAGCTTGCGAAAAAAAAGAGGCTATGCTACTAACGCTCATTTAAAAAAACGGCAGACAGGCGGAAAAAAGGTTAATATAAATGGATTACAAGCGGAAAAGTATAAAGTGATTTTTGCTTTTTTGTCAATAGTTGCCGTCTTGTGCGGCAGTCTTATTTACAAAAACTATCCAAATGACACGGTCAACACTATAATTGCCGAAAAACTTAATTTTCTGCAAAGCGAAAGCTACATACAGATATTATTATATTTCATTAAACTTGATATAATCTTTATATCTATCAGCTTTTTTGCGGGTACAAGCTTTATGGGCTCATCAATATCATTTTTGCCGCCGTTTCTTAAATGTGTTTTAATTGGTTATATAGGCTCATACTTTTATAATGAATTTGAGTTAAAGGGTGTTTTGTTTTGCCTTTTACTTTTATATCCGTATTTTATTATAACTACGGCTTCACTAATATTTGCTTCTAATGAAAGTGTATATATGAGTACATATATATTTAAAACGATCACAAACAAAAATACAGCCGATAATATATCCGTACGGCTGTATTTGCTGAGATATTTAATTTTAATTATTATAAACACCGTCTGTGCTGCAGTTAATTCCGGTCTAATTTTATTTCTTGCGCCGAAAATCAGTCTTCGTTAGAATTATTCATTTTGACATTTGCCAGCGGATTAGCTTCAGATGCCTTTTTCAGTTGTTCATCGATTATATGTGTGTATATCTCGGTCGTACCAAGATTTTCGTGTCCCAGAATATCCTTTAAAACTAAAACATCTACATTGCCGTGTTGATACATCAGTGTAGCGGCTGTGTGACGCAGTTTATGCACCGAATATCCTTCCAATCCGCACTTTTCCAAATATGTATAAACTATATGCTGTACTGTTTTAGGACTGATCCGTCTATTTCTATTACTCAAAAACAAAGCGTTTCTGTCAGAAACAGGAACTCCGTCTACAGGGCGTACAGACATGTATTGCGCATATGCACTCATACAGGCGTCATTAAGATAAATTGTTCGTTCTTTATTTCCTTTACCTGTTACACGCAATGTATGATCGTCTCTGATATCGTTATAATTCAGACTCACAAGCTCCGATAACCGTAATCCGCAGTTTAGGAAAAATACAATTATGCAATAGTCGCGTTCTTTGTACTTACCGTC
The DNA here is from genome assembly GCA_022508805.1 of Oscillospiraceae bacterium. Lineage (GTDB taxonomy): Bacteria > Bacillota > Clostridia > Oscillospirales > Acutalibacteraceae > Fimenecus. Next base: position 16,320 of record JAFLUM010000002.1, read on the forward strand.
AACTGAATTCAACAATTTCAAGCTTTCCTCAAGTGTAAGATACTTTGGGAGAGACTTTTTTAATTTAGGGGAATCAAGGACCTGCATGGGGTTCTCATCAAGTATCTGCCTTTGCAGTGACAAATATTTAAAAAAAGCGCGTATGCTTGAAACCTTACGGGCACGGGCGGCTTCCTGATTATCGCGTTCATTCTTACAATAAGACAAAAAGGCGTAGGCGTCATTAAGCGTTATGCTTTTTATAAACGTCTCGTCAACATCAGAAATATTGATACTGTCAAATTCGTCAGAAGAGGGGACAAGCCCACGAAACATTTTAAGAAATTTAAAAAATAAGCAAAGATCCGAAGAATACTCTTCTATGGTCAAAGTAGATTTATTTTTTATTACATCCATATAAACAAGAAAATCCCTAACCAATGATGGTAATCCAGAATAATCAATGTGTTTCATATCATCACCCGTGAAACTGTTTCACATAAATATATCTCGAAAGCAAAATTCTATTAAGATTATACACTATGGGATAAAAAAATTCAAACAATTATCATATATATTTTTAGGAGGTTAATCACGTTTAGAAAAAAGCAGATTAAAATATATATTTAAACGATAATCAATATACCTATGAGTTCTCTAAATAAAAATTAATATTATTTTAAAAAGCTTTCATTAAACTATACAAATCTCTGAATAATATTAAAATATAGTTTTTTAATATTAAGCAATTACAATTTAACAGATAATAATAAAAAAACAAAATAGATGTTAGTTGCAAAAGTAAAATAAAGAAGAGAAAAAAGTAAATTAAAATTCGCATTTAATTAATAATATCTGAACAAAATATAGAAAAATATAAGAAAACTTAGAAATTATATTCTTTCTATAAGGATGTGTTTATTATATAATTATTGATGCCGCAGAACCGTCAACGCTTAATTTTGTATAATTATTTCTCCCCTATTTTATACAAAATATTTATTTTGTATAATTACTAAAATACTTTTCGACATCGTCAACAATTACGGTGAATTTTCAACAGCCTTGCATCCCCTTAGTATAATATCAAAAAAATAATGCCCTTAGAAAATACTAAAGGCATTTTATCAATTTATGCTGTGAATTAAATTTGATATTAATTTAATACGCTTTAATTACGTTCTGTTACTATTAGCATATGTTGTTAAAATTTTTCCGACGCCGTCGAAGAGATTATAAATTGAAAATTTCTTTTCCTTAAGCGATTGACCGTATTTTTTTGTTACCTTATTTATTCCGATAACTGTTAAAAGACAAGAAAATATCGCACCTACATAAGTAACAAAATAAGCTTTTTTCATTTAACCGTCCTCCAGTTCCATAATTGGCAAAATTCCGCCGATATCAGTCAGTGGCTTATGTTTTATATCAATATATGATACACCGTTATCATACAAAAAATTGCAAATTTTATTGTAATCACTGTGCAAAGATAAATCTCCGTTAAAAAACAGTAAATGTTTACCGATAAGACCACTGCAACCGCCGATAAAACCGTATCCGTATTTTTCTATCACTACACTCCCCTTTTCTACTAAAAGAGCAGTGATATCGCTGTATTTCGATACTGCGTTAAAAACTGATAAATCATCGGTAATAATTTTATTTTTATCAATTATGCAAATTGAGCATTTGGCATATCCTTGTTTAATATTTATCAGCTTCTTATTTTTATTCAAAATATTGGGATCGGTTATTTTACTGTTACAAATAATGTAATCGCCTATATCAGCGCAATTAAGTCGGCATTCGTATGGATATGGCGATTTTACCTTTTCAGTCAACAGAATATTCGCATCATTGTTTTCCAGAAAATTAATTATATCTTTCTGTTTGTTATCAACAATAAATCTATTGCTACTCAAATGGTGGACAAGCATATCGGCGTGAAAAGCTACAGGAGACTCTAAAAAGCTGTTTTGAGATGTCTCAATAACTTTTATTTGTCTTTTACTCAAAATCTCTTTTAAAGAGTCATCAGGAGCAGCGATGACCGCTGTAACATTGTTTTGCGGCAAATTAGGAAAATATATAAACCTGTTTTTCAATTCATTACCGCCTTAAATGCTTCTCTGATATCTTTTACAGGAACAATATCAATATCATTTGAGAGATATTTTGGTAATTTCGAATGATTATGTTTGGGAATTATACATCTTTCAAAGCCGAGCTTTGCGGCCTCTTTTATGCGTTGCTCACAACAAGTAACAGAACGTATCTCCCCTGCCAATCCTATTTCTCCAAAGGCAAGTGTCTTTTCGGGTACGATGATATCTTTAAGGCTTGAAACTATTGCAAGAGCGACAGATAAGTCTGCAGCTGTTTCTTCAATTTTTAAGCCGCCTATAACATTGGTATAGCAGTCCATATTTCCTAAAAAATAACCTGCTCTTTTCTCAATTACGGCAATTAGCATTGCCATTCTGTTGTAATCAATTCCAGTTGCCATCCTGCGCGGAGTACCAAAACCCGTTGGAGTAACAAGGCTTTGAATTTCGGCCAATATAGGACGAGAGCCCTCCATAAGACAAGCTACACAAGTACCGGAAACGTTTTTCGGCTGACCTGAAATCAACATCATAGAAGGATTATCCACTTGTGTAAGACCGTTATCAAGCATTTCAAATACGCCGATCTCATTGGTAGAACCGTATCTGTTCTTAACGGCTCTTAAAATCCTATATGAAGTATTTCTGTCGCCTTCAAAATAAAGAACGCAGTCAACAATATGCTCCAAAACCTTTGGACCGGCAATATTTCCGTCTTTATTAACGTGTCCGACAAGGAAAACAGGTATATTTGAGCTTTTGGCGGTTCTTGTAAATAGATTTGTGCATTCACGAACCTGTGTTACGCTGCCCGGTGATGATGTAAGCTCCCCTATTTCCATAGTCTGAATAGAATCTACTATTACCACATCCGGTTTTTCAGATAAGATGTATTCGCAAATGTACTGCGCATCGGTTTCGCAAAGAATTGAAAGGTTTTCAGTCTCTACGCAAAGTCTTGAAGCACGCAGTTTTATTTGATGTGCAGACTCCTCACCGGAAACATACATAATTTTTAAGCCTTGTCCTAAATATTCGCATATTTGAAGTAAAATAGTAGATTTTCCTATACCAGGATCGCCACTTAGGAGTACAATTGAACCTTTTACCAATCCTCCGCCCAAAACTCGGTCCAGTTCGGTAAGTCCCGTATTATAGCGGTGATTTGTATCTGCCGTAATTTCCGAAAGTGCATATGTTTTTGAACGTCCGACTATGGAAGTTCTCTTTACCGGACTTTCTTTCACTACTGTTTTAATTTCCTCGTTGAGAGTGTTCCATTCACTGCAAGAAGGGCACTGACCGAGCCATCGTGGAGTTTCATATCCGCACTCGCTGCAAACATATACTGATTTAGACTTCTGTGCCATTATTTACCTCCGTAACAAAATAATTAAATATACCGTACGATATTGCATATGCCATTTGCGATTGATATTCATCATTTTTAAGAAAAGCTAATTCTTGAGGATTAGACAGAAATCCACACTCAACCATAACAGCAGGACATGTCGCATTGTAAAGCAAATATATATTTGTACCTGACTTTTTAATCACTCTGTTATTGTCAGGTTGTATTTTAGCGGCGATACTTTCCTGAATAAAGTCTGCAAGTACTACACTTTCATCATTGTTGGGAGAATAAAATGTTTGTGCACCCCAAATACTGCTGCCCTCGTACTTGTTTTGATGAATGCTTACATAAATACAGTTATCAAATTTTTTCATAAAACCTGCACGGTTATGTATATCTGATACCTTGCGTTCACGTACGGTAGACGCGTTTTCATCGTGTATTGATATATCGATATCTCTAATTAAGCAGGTTTTGTATCCAAATGAAGACAGTACATCATTAAGTTTTAATGATATTGCTAAATTTAAGTCCTTTTCGACCGTTCCGTCCGCCGCCACAGCACCTCCGTCTTCACCGCCATGTCCGGCATCAATAATAATGACAGTCTCATTTTCATTACTTAGATTTGATGATAAGGTTAGCTCCGTTTTTTGAAATATTACGATCGTTAAAGAAATGAGCAGAGATATAAGGAGAATGACAATAGTCTTTTTCATAACATCACCTTATATAAATATATGGAACTTGTGTTTAGAATATCATTTCAGACTACAAAAAAGATTAAATGAGAAAAATACCTATTTCATCTGATAATTTTGAATTTATTCAAACTTTTGCCATTTCGTAACCTTTTGAAATATTATTAAACAAAATTGTATATTCGCTTAATATACAGTTAATTGTACCATATTTATGTATCTTTTACAAGACAGTTGTTTGGACTCTCGCTCATTAAATCGTATTTTGTAAGGCTTACAAAATATGGTAGACTTGACATATTATTCATAGTAATGTTACAATATATACAAATATATTGCTATAAATTCAATATGAAAATCGGTGAAAAAATGAAGAAAAAACGATTTATATGCATAGCGGCATGTGCGGTGATTTTAATCGTTGTTTTGCTGTTAGTAATCTGCCTAAAATGTCCGAAAAGGTACGCACTAAACCTGTATGATGAGAATGTGCATTATACCAGAGGAATAGAGGCTTTTTATGATATAAACGGTGAGTTGAAAAGTTTTGAAGTTTATATCATTTATGACGACAATTTGCTGGGAATTTCGGTCGGGCGAAACGATTCGGAGACGAAATATCCGGATGCGATGTCAACCTGTGTCATAAACGATGACGGCAGTGTGAAAATATCGAATTATCTCACATCAAAATCCATTGAAGCCGGCGCGCTTGATGATAAGGACTTTTTTATGGCAAGCTCCATATATGAGAAAGTTAAAACAGAAGACGATATCAAAGTTTTTTTGGAAGATCAACTAGAACGTGCCAAAGAAAGCAATATTCCTGACGACGGAATAAACTATATTATAATAAACAATAAAAATGCGAAATGGTAAAATAAGTACTGGGAGGAATATTCACATGAAAACCGGAAAAATAAAAGTTAAAATACTCTTAGGTTTTGTTTTGACATTGCTCACGGTAATGTTTTTGACAACAAACGCCTATGCGGCAGACATCGAATACGATACAAGCGATAGAGTATATTTGTCAGACATATCTTATGTGACAGATATGTCATACATAGAAAACGGAAACAGTTTCCATTTTGATACAGATGCGTCAAATAAAGCCATATCTTTAAAATATGAAGATGAGGTGAAAATCTTCCAAAAGGGAATTTCTGCATGGGCTACATCTAACCTGGTGTATGACCTGAGTGACTATTCTTATGATAAATTCACCGCATATATCGGAGTAAGTGCCAATCAGACCAGCGACTATGCCAATGACGGCGCAGTTATTACGGTCTATACTTCTGTTGACGGTGAAAACTGGACAGTTGCTTATAAAAGCGGGGCAAAAAAAGGTTTTTTGAATTCCGACCATGTTGAAGTTTCTGTTAAAGGTGCCAAATATCTCAGACTGTATGCTTATTGTAACGGTGCAAACTGGTGGAGTCCTTGGTATGATGATGTTTTATACGCAGATGCAAAACTGGTAAAAGACGGATTCGTTGAAAATAATGAGCCGAACGATCTTATCCATACGCTGGACTGGTATGATAAATATTTACGTCAGCACGATTCCAACGATGCAAACTATGAGAATTATCTCTTGCAGAGAGAGCTTGTGAAGAATGTCGGTTACGATGCTTTGCAGTCTTTTCTGAAATTTAACCCCAAGAGCATCGGCACAGGCGTGAAATGGCTGTTTGAGGACAAAGAAGCCCTTTCCTATTACATTATGGGCGGAGTACCGGACGGCACATACAGGCGTTCTTTTGAGGTGATGTCTGATCTGCTTCACAAATATAAATCTGATATGGATATTAAGGATGTGACGGAAAACGGCGTTGTGCTGGGAGATCTTTACAAAAGAATGATCGTCACACTGTCACTTACTCATTCTGCTCCGGTAGGCACATGGATCACAGGTGCACCGCAGGATCCCAATCATCCCAACGGCTCAAATGCGGTAAACAGGTATTTCATCTACCGCAAAATGCATAAAAAGGACTTGTTGGAGAACAAGATATTCGAAAATCTGACCGTGGAAGAAATGCGCATGGTCATGAACAACATCATTTCTGATGAAGAGATAGAATGGTTGAACTATTACAGCAAAACCAAGGGTAAAGGGGCAATGAACCCCTATTCGTACATTGACTATTCCTTTGGCTACAATTATCAGGAAGAACAGTATTATGATCCTGCCTTGAAGGATCATTGGACTGAGCTTTATAATCTTGACGGAAAGCAGTGGGGAGAAGACTGGGATCTTACATTCACTCCTACCTATGGATATACTAAGCTTTGGATCGTTTTTGAAGAGAACTCCGTTTGCGGCGGCATTGCAAAAACTGGCGTTAGTTTACAGGTGGCTTACGGCGTTCCGGCTTCGGTAGTAGGTCAACCGGGTCATGCTGCATACATTTATATGTCGCTGAATTCAAAGGGCGAAAAAGAGTGGGTTTTAGGTAACGACGTCAGCGGCTGGGCACAGAGTGGAAGAACAGAAAAGCTCAGCATTCGCTTGCCTCTTGGTTGGGGCACCGATAAGGCCTCCAGCGGCTATGTAGTCAGCTATTTCCCGTTGATTCAAGCTGCTTTTGATGATTATGAGGGTTATAAGCAGGCAGAAGAATACATTATGCTTGCAAATGTATATAAAGATGATTTTGCCACTGCTGAAAGCTATTACAGAAAAGCAATCAAGGCACAAGCGTTCCATTTTAAAGCATGGGTCGGTCTTATTGATTTATATAAAGCCTACGATAAGCCAGATTCGGATTTTGTTAATTTAATATCAGAATTTGTTCCGATTTTCACCTATTATCCATTACCTATGGATAATCTGCTAAATTACGCCGGTCAGTACATTAAATCAGAAGGCAACACATTCTATCTTTATTCCATTAGAACTAATGCTTTACTCGCTGCAAAAAATGCGACAGCAGAAAATAGCAGACAGCCAAACATTACCAAAGCAGTAGCAAGATATCTTGCAGGTGATGTGGAAAAGGGCATTGTTGAATTTACTTTTGACGGATATGTTAATACTCCCACGGGCGTTGTGGCCCGTAAAGATGAAAACGGTCAGCTTTACGCAGGTTACATTTTACTTGCTGAGAAATTCAAAGGTAACGAAATTTATTGGCAGTATATGATCAACGGCAGAGACTGGAAGGATGCTTCGGGCATTGCACATAAATTGACCGATGCAGAGCTTGCTACAATCAGTGCCGAGACGGGTGTTAAGGTGCGAATCCTCGGCGCTTTGGACATAGTATATACCGTAGATATTACCACGGGAACATTGCCCAATATTTACGGTAACGATTTGGAAAACACAATTTTCGGCATCGACAGTACAGCCATTGATTATTGGAACTTTGAAACAGGTCAGTGGGAGAACGCCTTATTCGGACTGTACTTTGACTGGGACACCTTTGAGATGCGTGAGCCTATTTTTAAAGGAAATCAGACAGTTTATTTCAGACGTGCCGCTACTATGACCACAACGGCCAGCGACGTTCTTGAGGTTGTCTTCACTCAGGATAATACAGATCCTAATCACAGCTATATTACCAGAAATCATCTCAAGGTTCACGACTATCCTTCTATGGATCCCGATGCAACCTTCGATCAGGCAATCAACGGCGATATAGGAAACTTCTGGCGCACAAAGACTGCGGAAACCAATGTTTCTCGGCGCTATTTCACAATTGCATTGGATGCTCCCGTTTATCTTTCCGCATTGCAGTATGTTCCGAGACAAAGCGGTGTCTCGGGTATTGTGACAAACGCTAAAATTCAGGTAAGTATGGACGGTAGCACCTGGACGACAGTTGTTGCCTCCACCAACTGGGAAGAAAACGCGCAGGCAAAATATGTAGAATTTGAAAAGCCTGTACAGGCAAAATATGTGAAAATTATCGGTACGGAAACTTCTGATGACTATATGTCCGCCGCCCTTATCAATCTGTTCGAGGACACAACAGCGGCCATACCACCTAAAGGCACAGTGGAATACAGCACAACCACTCTTACCAATCAGAATGTAACTGCTATCCTGCATACAGACAAATATGTTGAAATAAAAGACGAAAAGGTAACTAAGCAGCCTGACGGCACATTCACCTATGAGTTTGATTCGAACAGAAGCTATACCTTTGAGTTTACAGACGCATTCGGCAATAAAGGAACGGCTGAAGCCAAGGTTGAATGGATTGACAAAGATCCGCCTAAGGCAACGGTTGAATACAGTACTAAGGATCCCACATCCGGTTCTGTTATCGCTACGCTGAAGTGCGAAGAACCAATTACAATTACAAATAACGACGGTCGTGACACCTATACCTTTAGCACGAACGGAAGCTTCACCTTCAAATATAAGGATGCTGCCGGAAACGAAGCTGAGACTGAAGCCTCGGTTAACTGGATTCAGACAGAAGCACCTAATATTTCGCTTAAATACGATATAGAGCAGCCTACCAATCAACCGGTTACGGTAACGGTAGTCAGCGACACGAAATTTGAGATTACGAGCAACGATAAGTCGGAATCTCATACGTTTGATGATAACGGCGAGTGGACATTTGTCTATAAGGCAGGCGCATACACCGGTTCACTTACAGCAAGAGTAACCTGGATTGATAAGGAACCGCCGAAAGTCAGCGTTGAATACAGCGCAGATACGAATAAACCGACTAACCAGCCCATTATAGCTACATTGATCAGTAACGAGCCTATTATCATAGAGGGTTTAGAGCCGAATGACGACGGGCATTATTATCACACGTTTACCAAAAACGGAGATTTTGTATTCGCATACCGTGATCTTGCAGGCAATACGGGCAAAGTGACGGCTGCGGTTTCATGTATCGATACAACTCCGCCGGAGGCTAACGTCGTTTACAGCAAGACTACGCTGACTAATGAGTCTGTCATAGCAACTCTTGTCAGTGAAGAGGATATTACGATCATCAGCAATAACGGCAGTAGCGTTAGACTTTTCGATAAAAACGGTTCTTTTGAATTTGTTTACACAGATGAGGCCGGAAACGTAGGCCGTACCACTGCGCAGGTAACTTGGATCGACAAACAAGCTCCGATCGGAAGAATACAGTACAGCCGAACGGAGTCCGGCGCAGGTCCTGTTGTTGCAACGCTTGTATGCGATAATGAACCGATTATTGTCACCAACAATGACGGAAAGCCGACTTATACGTTCTATAAAAACGGTCGATTTGAGTTTATTTACAGAGATGAAGCAGGAAATGTCGCAACAATCTACGCAGAGGTAAGCTGGATCACCGATCAGACCGCATGGGTAGAGTACAGTACGACTGATATGACCAATACGGATGTTACCGCTACCCTGTGCAGCGACGCTGACATCGTCGTAAAAGAGCTTGAAGGCGTAGAACAGGATGAGTCAGGTAATTATTACCATACCTTTACTCAAAACGGAGACTTCACATTCGTATATACCGATCAGTCCGGCGAGGAAGAGAGCGTCACGGCAAGTGTTAACTGGATCGACCGTGATCTGCCCAAGTTTGAGGTTCAATACGATCATGCCCCGAATATTCCTACCAACCAGTCTGTTACCGTAACGCTGGTAAGCGATGAAGACATTATGATGGTAAGCGATTTCAGCAACAGCGTTTACGGCAGAGTATTCACCTATGTATTTGATAAAAATGATGTTCTCACGCTGATTTATCATGACAGAGCAGGAAACAGCGGAGTTTATGAGTTGGCAGTTAGTTGGATCGATAAAGATTCGCCTATCGGCAGTATTATTTACAGCAGTACAGAGCCCGGTCCCGGTCCTGTTACTGCAACGTTGACCGCAAATGAGGATATCACTATTGACAACAACGGCGGAAGTGACGAGTTTACATTCAATTACAACGGCACGTTTGAGTTCCAGTACCATGACAAAGCTGGCAACACAGGCAGCACAGTTGCGGATGTTTACTGGATAACGCCCCGTGAAGAGGACCACCCCCCTGTCATTACCATTGAAAAGGATAATTTCTATTTTGATTTGTGTACCGATTTACCGGTCGATCTTTCGTACTTTATCAATTTGATAACTATTACGGATGATAAAGATATAATTGATATCAATAACACAAAGCAAGTACAGATTGACTCTGATTTCAAATGGGAAAAAGGTACTTATACCATAACCGTTACCGTAACGGATTCCGGCGAAAACACAGCTACTTTGGTAATCAATATTATAGTCGATGATACAAGCGTTGATTTTGGGGCATTGAGTTTTGAGCTTGCTGGCGATAAATTCGTTTATAACGGTTACCAGCACTTGCCGACAGTAACGGTCAGGAACAACAGCGAGATATTGGTATTGGGAACTGACTATACAGCTACCTATACAAACAATATCAATGCAGGCGAAGCAACTGTGTTGCTAACAGGATTCGGGCGTTATAAAGGCTATAAAACGCTTACTTTCACAATTGAAAAAGCACAGCCTGCACCTGAAGCCTTCCCTGGGGATATAATCGAAGTTTCATATGATATTGATATTGCTGAAAAGGTACTTCTCCCTGTCGGTTGGACATGGAAAGATCCAAACAAAGCATTGACAGTGGGAGAAAACAGCTTACAAGCGGTTTATATTGTGGATGACAACTATGAAACGCTGGAGAAGACCGTTACCGTTAAAAGATTGGAAGATATCATTCCGAACCAGCCTCCTGTTATCACGCTCAAACAGTCAGAATTTATATTTGACAGAAGAGTATCTTACGGAATTGATATTTTTGCCTATCTGAAGGATTTTGTTACTGTTGAAGATGACCGTGACGGCATTATCGACCCGAATGACGAGGAGCATGTTGAATTTTCCATTGATTCGGAATTTGACTGGGCAGTCGGAGAATATACCGTGACTGTTACGGCGAAGGATTCTTCTAAAGCAATAAGCAGTGCAGAGATTAAGATTAATATTGTGGATTCCACCGTTTACATCGAGGCACTATCAGTCGAACTAGAGACGGATGAGGTCGTGTTCAACGGTAATCCGCAAGCTCCTGCTGTTACGGTAAAGAACGGCGACGTAGTACTGACCGAAGGAGAACACTATAATTTAGTGTACGACAATAACGTAAATGTGGGTCAGGCAAGCGTAACGGTGATCGGATTAGGCGTTTACTCCGGTTCAAGGACACTTACCTTTACGATTCGTGAGCCTATGGTTTCAGTTGTACCTGACGGTGACGGCAGTGTGACTCAGGGTGCAAATATAGTCTTCCACGATTCTACGGACAATGTAGTTTACGGTCAAACCCTCACCTTTGAGGTTAACGTTAAGCCCGGTTACCGCCTTGTCAGCGTCAATGTTAACGGTGAAGAGCTGTATGAAAACAACGGCATTTATGAAATTACCGTTACTGACGATTTGCAGATTGCAGTAAAAACCGAGCTTATTAAGTACACGGTAAAATGTGTCGACATAAAACGAGGAAATGTATTTGAGGATATGACCGTTGATGTAGAATCTAACGAAGTTATTATCAACGGCACTGAAATGACTGTCTCACTGAGCACGTTTGATATAACGGATGAATATTTCGATTTTGTCGGCTGGGTATCTGAAGAATGTAATGTTTCAGAGGACAACAAAACGATTGCAGTCGATTTGACCTCCTCTGAAACCGTCATTTCATTGACTGCACAATGGAAAATTAATCGTGAGGCTCTGGAGAAACTATTGATGAGCGTTTCACTTGTTCCCGAATACATTCTTAACGATAACGGTACATACACAATGGTGCTGACACTCAACTGGAACTGTAATTCGGATCTTAAAGAAATCTATGGAGAAGAGTTGGAGAACGCCGAGCTTCTTGCAACCGGTTTTACATACGCAAGAGTTAATTTCCAAATCGATGATCTGAAAGATGAGATTAAGGGTCTTGATTATTCAATGAATTTCACAGATCCATACAAGTGGTTGACAGCAGCTTCGACGGATGAATCCAGAAAGAATGACCTTTATTTCTACTATTGCGTATGGGGAGAAGCTTATAGGCGCTTTAGCGTTATTTCTGACGGTAAAGCCACTTTCCAGATGAGCAACATAAAAGCCGATGCTAAGAGATATGCCTCAATCTTCTTGAGCCTGAAAATAGATGGTGAGGTATATGTCATCACAGGCAAGAATTATACCTTTGGTATGCAGGAGGTTCAAGAGAGTACGGTATGAGAAAAAAAGTTATACTTTTTACAGGACTCTCGGTCGCCTTTGCTGTTATCATATTGATTTTTGTCTGTAATGCTGCTCTGCAAAAAGACCCGATCAACAAATTTAAAAAATACTTAGAGCAGAATAATTATTCCTGCTCTAAGTATACCTGCACAATGCAGAGCGAACGGGTAGAAGACGATATAACCGAAACATATTCGGAAATATATCAGTTTAAAGAGCACACATTTACAGCCATATGGATACATTATGACAGTTCAAACACAGCTACTTGGCAAATGGAGTTTATTTACAATTATGCGGATGATACCGTTACTATGAATCGGTATGAAACAGCAGACTCCCTCAAAGCGCAGGAGCCGGATACGGTTTACCATATGAATAATGAAGAAATGCTGGAATGTGAAAAGGGAGATTTGATCGCTTCTGAATCTGAGTTGTATAATCAAATGCTCAGTTTTAAGAATGTTTTTGCTGGGCATCTTGAAGAAGCAGATATAAACATACAGGACATAACACTATAAAGAAAAACGTCTCTAAAGCACATAGAACTTTAGAGACGTTTTTTTGAAAAAATATATTTATGATATGGAATAGCATCGTTCTTATCCACAGAATCCCTGCTCGAAGCGGGAACAATCAGGTTGTTACATCATTCAGTGCCCCAATGCTCTTTAGTTTTTCTATCACAGTATGAACATCACTTGTTACTACCTCACGGGAAACATTGTACTCTTCCAAAAGTCTTTCTACGACAGCCTCCTCAGTAGTTTCATTTTTTAAGCAATCTACGATAAATGCAGCAGTTTCATTAGATCGGACTAATCCATGAAAATGCTTTGCCGCTTCCCCTGCCGCTACCATCATTTGTGTATCTTGAATTTGATGGGTGATAAATCCATCTTTCAGCTTCATAGTTTTCCTCCTTATCAGCAGTTCTCCGGCGACAGATAGTCTTGCCATTCAACCGTATTTTTGCTTGTGTAGATATAGTACTCGTTTAGTATTTGCGAACGCAGTCGTTTTTCCATCATCTCACGCTCGATTTCAGTGCATGTTCGCCCTCCCGGACACTTTTTTAATCGGTAACATTGAGGGTAATACGAACAATCAAAGCACTCCTGCCCTGCCGGTGTTCGCTCTTTCCAACCGACAAGCATATCATAGTCACGTTCTTCGCTGTTGATATCCCCATATATTTCGCTATCAAGAAAGTGTTCGCAGCATCCAAGCTTCCCGTCCGGTAACACCACTACAGCGCCGTCATTATTCGCTATGCACTGCGTTACTTTAATGCTGCGGGCCAAACGCCCATCGCCGTATAATTCTAATTGAATGAGCCGATCCCGAACTTTCCGAAATTTATCTGCAAGCGATGAACTATGTGTTAAAACCCATTTAGATTCATCATTTATTTTATCATGCAAGGGACTTGGATAAACAAAAAAACCTTTTTGCCCTTTAAACCGCTCAGCCAACTGATCTGCTAAGCGGAGCAAGTCTTGCCAATTTTCTTCGCCAACATTCAGACGAATTGATACATTGATGCCTGAATTTTGCAGTAATTCAATATTGTTTAAGACACGTTGAAACGGGCTTCCGTCAGGGCACAAAAACGCTTTCGTACGGTTGTAAACCTCTTCTGTGCCGTCAAGCGTAATTTGGGCTTTTTCAAGATGCCAAATGTCTTTAGCTTTTTGAATAGTTGGTTTATCAAACAGATACCCATTACTTGCTATGGATGAACAGTATCGGACACCTGCATTTGTTAACTCTTGGCAAATGGTGTCAATAGCTTCTTGATTGGCAAGCGGTTCCCCACCAAACCAATGCAACTGAGCTTTTTTGTCTCCGATGTGTTCTGTAATATACTGAGCCAGACGGCTGGCGGTATCTTTGCTCATATTTTTTCGAACACACCCCTGCTCAAAGCAGTAATAGCAGCGGGCATTGCAGTTCGTAGTAGTTAATATTGTGTAATGGTTAATATAATCTACCGGCTTTTGCACATGAACAGCGATATCATGTAAGTGATCTGCCAATGCGTAGTCATCCTGCTCTTTTGGAACTAAAAACCACTTGGAAATCAACTCTTCATTTTCCGTTAAACTATTCATTTCACTTGTGGAAAGCAAAAGTAACTCTAAGGTTAAGGGATTATAAATAAGCGTTCCGTCTTCCACAGGGCATTGAATACAAAAACGCAGCAATCGGTAATTTAAACCTGCCTGCCTTCTTTGCTTGCCGAGAATCCTCGTTACCAATTCTGCGGCCGGAACAATCGTTTTCATACTTGTCTCCATTTCTCATTAATTAAAAAACACCTGGGATCTGCAAGCATCCAGAGACCCGGGCATTTTCCGTAAACATATAATTCTTTTAGATATTCGCGTGAAAAGTAAAACGACAGATTACCTACAATACTCAATTCCACCAGGAGAAAGAATCCCATGGATCAGTACCCCCGCCATAAGCAAAATTGATAGGACAATCGGGAACATCACAACCACAACCGGAACCGGAACTGACCGTTAACATCTCACCATTATTCTCGAATAAATCTATCTCCATTTTGGGAGGCACATACTCTTTCATTTAAAAACTTCCTCATAATATAATCTACTAAAAGTATATAATATTAGAGTTTTTTTGTCAAGTGCAAATGTGCACAAGTCCAACTTTATAAAATGATTATAAACAAAAAATAAGGCGTGTAATAATACACGCCTTAAATAATAATGTGAAATGGATTACATCATACTTGCAATTTCAGCGGCAAAGTTCTCCTCTTTTTTCTCAATGCCCTCGCCTTTTGCAAGACGAACAAAGGTTACAGCCTTAATGTCAGCACCGAGTTCTTTGGCGACAGATGCGATGTATCCGTTAACAGTACCGTCGAAAAGGTCTGAGCGAACAAATGCCTGCTCCAAAAGACATATTTCTTTAATTTGCTTGGAAACACGACCCTGAACAAGTCCGCCGAAAATTTTATTTTCAGAAATTTCAGCCTTATGAGCAATTGCAATTTCAGCAAGAGTAGCAAATGCCTCTTTTGAAATGAAGTTTGTAAAGTTTTTCTTTTGCTTCTGATCAAGACCCTGATAAACAGCGATGTCTTCGTCAGTCCACTTTTTATCGGAAACAGCTTCGGTAATAAGGCTGTTAAGAATCGGAACAGGAAGTGAATCGGGCTTGTTAAGAGCACTGTCAATTGTGATTGAAGTCATCTTTGCAAGCTCATCATCTGAGATGTCGTCTTTGCTTAAATATTCCGGACTCATAGCAGCAATCTGCATTGCAATGTTCTTGCCCATTGCTGCAAATTCAGGCTTTGAAGCGGTTGCATCGTCAGTATCAAAGGATACCATAACACCAACTGTTCCGCCGGCGTGAATATAAGTAGCAACATGACCCTCTAAAACTGCAAATCTGCGAATTTTCATATTTTCACGAAGAGCAAGGAATACATCCTGAACCTCTTCTTCAACAGTTTTGTCAGAATCTGCTGCTTTGAGCTTGAGAAGAGCGTCAACATCGGCAGGCTTTTGGGCAACGACTGTTTTTGCGACAGTATTTGCAAGCTTAACGAAGGGCTCACCCTTTGCAACAAAATCTGTTTCACAGTTGATCTCAACAAGAGCGCCTGCACCGGCATCGCTGTAAGCAGCTACGACGCCCTCAGCAGCAACTCTGCTGGCTTTTTTAGCAGCGGAAGCAAGTCCCTTTTCTCTTAAAATATCAACAGCCTTGTCCATATCGCCGTCGGCTTCAACAAGAGCCTTTTTACAATCCATCATACCAACGCCTGTTTTTTCACGAAGCGCCTGAACGTCTTTAGCGGTAAATGCCATTTTTATTTCCTCCAATATCAAATATTTAAAAAGTCAGCCCGCAGCAGTGCTGCCACGGGCTATTTTGCATACAAATTATTCGGCAGCTGCTTCTGTTTCTACAGCTTCAGCTTCTTCACTTTCCTCTGCAGCATTCTGCTCGCCCTGTCTTGCCTCGATAACAGCATCAGCCATAGCACCGGCAATCAGTTTAACAGCACGGATAGCATCGTCATTACCGGGGATAACGTAATCAACCTCATCGGGATCACAGTTTGTGTCAACAATAGCGATTACAGGTATACCGAGTTTTTTAGCCTCAGCAACAGCAATCTTTTCCTTGCGGGGATCGACAACAAACATTGCGGCGGGCTGTCTCTTCATCTCGGTTATACCACCGATGTATTTTTCAAGCTTTTCGATTTCAAGCTCATATTTTGCAACTTCCTTTTTGGGAAGAAGCTCAAAAGTGCCGTCCTCTTTCATAGCCTTGAGCTGAGCAAGTCTCTTGATTCTCTGCTTGATTGTTGTGAAATTGGTAAGCATACCGCCGAGCCAACGAGCGTTAACAAAGGGCATTCCGCAACGAACTGCTTCCTCTTTAATAGAGCTCTGTGCCTGCTTTTTTGTGCCTACGAAAAGAATCTCATCGCCGTTTTCAGCAATTTCCCTGACTACCTTGTAGGCATCTTCAAGCTTTCTGACTGTTTTCTGGAGATCGATAATGTAAATACCGTTTCTCTCCGTGAAAATGTACTGCGCCATTTTGGGGTTCCATCTTCTTGTCTGATGACCGAAGTGAACGCCTGCTTCGAGCAGCTGCTTCATTGATACTACTGACATATTTTTTCCTCCTTATTTAATCCTCTGCACGGATCAAGTTCTTTCGGGACATATTTGATATGCAATTCCGAAAAAATCACCGCACATGTGAATTGCTGAAAGATTATATCACAACTCTGATCGAATTGCAACTAAAATTTAACAAATTTATCCGAAAATTTTATTTTGGAGATCTAAGAGCCTCCTTTTTCTGCGCTGTTCTTCATCCCTATCCAAAACAAACTGTCCGTTTTCATCTTTTATAAGTACATTACCTTCAACTGCATCAAGCGGCAAAAGATCAAGTGAAAACTCGCGAAATATCTTATCCGGACATTCCAAAACGGCAATACCGTCTTCAATTCTGCTAACAGAATAATATTCTCTGTTACTCATATGTTTTTACATCCTCTGTTTTTTCATTTGTGATAGTTATTTTGTTTCCGTCACTGACAGCAGTAATATCTCCTATAAGTGAAGTGATATATATGTCAACGTCCGCGTTTTCAAGCGTTTCTAATGTTTCGGAATGCGGATGTCCGTAGCTGTTGTCAGCTCCGCAGGATATAATTGCGGCTTTAGGATCAACCGCCTGTATGTATTTCGCCGTTGACGATGTTTTACTGCCATGATGCCCAACCTTTATAACATCCGCTGTGAAATCATAATCAGTTTTCAAAAGAGCGTTTTCGATTTTTTTCTCGGCATCGCCTTGGAACAGAAAAGACGTATTTCCGAAAACAACTTTCAAAACGACGGACATATTATTTATATTTTTATCCTGTTCTGACGGCGAAAAAATATCTACATCAGCCGTCCCCACATTAAAATGGTAACCGGGTTCGGCTGCGATAGCGTTTACACTTCTGTCAGAAATAGATGTGAGTAACTCTTCATAAGCGTACGTCGTCACCATATTGACCTCGCTCAGCCTCGGCATAATTATATTTTTAACGTCATAATTCTGTATTATTGCCGCGGCACCGCCCATATGATCGTCATGCTGATGGGTTATTATCATGTAATCAATGGTTGAAATATTAAGCGAAAGCAAAGCCTCTCTAATATTTTCAACCTGATCATACGTTCCGGCATCTATCATCATAACTTGGTCGTTGCATATGATTATTGAACAGTCACTTTGACCCGCATCAAGATAGTACACCGTAAATTCAGAATCACTTGTTTTAACGCTATCGACAGCACCTGTGTCATTCAGTAGCTCTCCCCTGTTTATTATCCCCTCATTTTCAAGCAGAGAAACCAAGCAGCCAATCAGTGCGATGATAATAACGACAGCAACGGTTATTTTTTCTTTTAAAAGCTTTTTGTTTTTTGGGTATGCATTGGGATTTTTTTTGCCCGAATTATATAGAGAATTACCCCTATTTGCCATTAAAATTCGCCGCCTTCTCCTTCGTGATCGTCTGCTGTGCCGTAGGGCTTGTCAGCTCCTCCCTGCGCCATTGCATTCATCTCATACCATTGCTGTTTAGAAACAAGAACTCTTCTTGGCTTACTACCCTCATACGGACCTATGATTCCGCGCTGTTCAAGCTCATCAACTATTCGTGCTGCACGAGCGTAGCCAAGCTTAAGCTTGCGTTGAAGTAAAGTAGTTGATGCGGATTGTGCCTCAACTACCACCTCAATGGCTTTAGGAAGCATTTCATCGGCAGGAGCTTCCTCATCACCGTCGTCTGCCGAAGAGGAATTATCCTTCTTTTTAGAGGAGGATGCAGCAGCCTGTCGTTCAATTTCTTTCATAACGTCGTCATCGTATTCGGATTTTTCTTGATTTTTAATAAAGGTTACGACGTTTTCAACCTCTTTATCGGAAAGATAACAACCCTGAACACGTATAGGCTTTGGGATTCCGACAGGATAATAGAGCATATCACCGTTACCGAGCAGCTTTTCTGCACCTACAGAGTCAATTATTGTTCTGGAATCGACCTGTGATGACACTGAAAGTGAAATTCTGCTGGGGATATTGGCCTTGATTATACCTGTAATGACATCGACTGACGGTCTTTGAGTAGCAATAACAAGGTGCATACCTGCGGCACGCGCCATCTGTGCCAATCGGCAAATCGAATCCTCAACCTCGTTGGGGGCAGCCATCATAAGGTCAGACAACTCATCAATAAAAATAACTATTTGAGGCATTTTCTTTTTGCCCTGACCCTCGCAAATACTGTTGTATCCCGAAATATCACGGACGTTATTTTCGGAAAAAGTCTTATATCTCGTAAGCATCTCAGTGACTGCCCATGCAAGAGCACCTGACGCCTTTCGAGGGTCGGAAACTACGGGAACGAGCAAGTGCGGTATACCGTTATATATTGTGAATTCAACCTGCTTGGGATCGATCATTAAAAGCTTAACTTCATCAGGTGTAGCGTTGTAAAGAATACTCACGATCATCGTATTCAGACACACCGATTTACCTGAACCCGTCGTACCTGCAATAAGGAGATGAGGCATTTTAACAAGATCGGAGTACACAAACTGTCCCGTTATATCCTTACCGAGTCCGACAGTTAGCTTTGATTTGGCATCTCTGTACTGTTGCTGATCAATAACCTCGCGCAATGTGACCATTTGTCGGTTTCTGTTTGGTATCTCAATACCGACTGCCGCCTTATTCGGTATGGGCGCTTCAATTCTCACGCCTGAGGCGGCAAGATTAAGTGCGATATCATCGGCAAGATTTGTTATTTTACTTATTTTTACACCTGCTGCAGGCTGTATCTCATATCTTGTTACAGACGGACCGCGTGCAATATCGACAATTCGCGTTTCAACGCCAAAGCTGTTTAGCGTATCTACAAGCTTTTCAGCATTTTGCCTTAATTCGTTTTCATACCCGGAAGCATCGCCGTTTTTAGGCTTTGAAAGACACTCTAATGACGGCAAAACATATGGTTTTTCAATTATAGGGTCGCCGAATTCATCATACTCCGGATCATTTTCTTCGAGTTCCTCATCATCTGTAAACACATCATCTTTGTCATCTGTATCTTGAGCCTCGTCGTCCGTTTTAATAGAATTCTTTCTGATTATGTCGTCAAGATTTATTACTTTTTCGTCAGTACCCTCCTGTTGCTCTACAGGCGTAACATCGATATTTTTGCCCGTTACGTCAGAAAAAGGCAGAAGCTCGTCCTCTCCCGATTTATCGTCTGCAAAAAGCGGTTCAGGGTTTTCCGGCGGTTCCGGACCGAGATCAACATCAGGATTAAATCTGCGCTTTTTACGCTCTTTTTCCTTTTCTTTTTCCTCGTGGTGCTGTTCTGCCTTTTCACCGTATTCTGAGATTTTTTCTCCGGTTATTTGGCTTATCTTTTTAACAGGCCTTGAGATTCCTCTGACAAGGTTTGCAAGTGTCATACCTGTTACAACCATTATAAAGACGAACAGTAAAAGGAATTCAATAACAAGAGCCGCTGTCTTACTGCCGCCTGTAATAAGCAGAAAGACGCCGCCGATCAGTGCGCCTAAAACCCCGCTTCCGAGCATACTGCCGTCAATCTTATAAACGTTATACGCTTCTTTTACCGCAGTAAAATATGTAGACGATGCATTTGTATTGAAAATGAATACTATACTGCAAATTATGGTTATAATGACAAGAACCTCTATGATTTTCGCCGTGAATTTGCCGTCTGATTTCTCAAGCGCTATTACTATCGCAGTCACTATAAGAAGTAACGGGAAAATAAAGGCACAAAAACCAAAAACACCGAATATCAATGTTCTGCAAGCGCCCCAAAGTCCCCCTGCGTCAATAATAGCAAGACAAAGCCACAATACCGATAAGGCAAACAGCAAGATTGCTGTCAGTTGCTTATTCAGTTTGAATTTTTTTTGTACAGGTTTGCCTTTGTTCTGTTTATTTGTATTTTTTTTACTTCCCTGAGCCGCCATTTTTACATCTCCAAAATTATAATCCAAAAATACTGCATATCACAGTAATAACACCGAGTATCAAACAATAATATCCAAAATATTTCCACATATCTCTTTTGAGTATCCATTGCAAAAGCTTTATGCACGCTACGCCTGACACGGCAGCAACGGTGATACCGATAATTGTAGGCAGCAATTCAAGCTGTGCGTCTGATTCAACCGCATCCTTCAGTTCAACAGCGTTTGCAACTAATATAGCAGGTATACCGAGTATAAAAGAATACTGGACCATATATTCTTTTGATACACCGCATAACATACCCGTTGATATAGTTGAGCCTGAGCGTGATATTCCCGGGAATCCTGCAGCAAACATCTGCGCTGTACCGATTGCTATCGCATCAAGAGTGTTGACACTTCTGTTAAGTTGATTTTGTTTTGAGTAATATGTAGATGAAAGTAAGAGTACACCGGTAAGTAGAAAGCAAATACCCTCAGCTAATATACTATCGTCTTCGCCGAGTCCTCCTAAAAGGTCCATAAGTTTCATACCGTTTCCTACAGGAATAAGCAGAAAAAGCAGCGGAATACAGGAAAAGAAAAACATAACAAGCATTTTCTTTTTGCCCCTCAGCTTTTTAAATTTAAATATTCCTGTAAATATATCTTTAATTAGAGAGAAAAATTCAAAAACCAATCCGATTATCGTTTTATAAAATACAATAAATACAGCAATCAGTGTACCCAAATGCAGTAACACGGAAAACAGCAGTGAGCCTTCGCCGCTTACACCAAGAAAATGTTGAAACAGCGACAAATGTCCGCTGCTGGAGATCGGCAAGAACTCCGTTACACCTTGGACAATTCCTAAAATAATTGCTTTAATTATTGACATATATTCATCTCCGTTATAAATGCGAGTATAAATAAGAAAGGGCATCTTTAAGTGTGCCGATACAGTCTATAAGACCCTCCTTGACCGCACTGTCACCGTCAAGAACCGTTCCCACGTCCATAATAAGCTCTCCTGTTGAAAGCATAAGCTCGCGAAAGCGTTTTGGAGGAATTTTTGAGTTCTGCGAAACGAAACGCACTATTCTTTCCTGCATTTTGTCAAAATATGAAAGAGTCTGCGGAACACCGAGAACCAATCCGTTCATACGCACGGGGTGAATAGTCATTGTTGCGGTCGGTACTATAAATGAGCGGTTAGCGGAAACCGCAAGAGGAACACCGATGGAATGACCTCCACCAAGTACCAAAGACGCAGTCGGTTTTTTCATTCCTGCAATGAGCTCTGCAATTGCAAGACCTGCTTCAATATCCCCGCCCACTGTATTAAGAATAATAAGCAGTCCGTTTATTTGGGAGCTTTCTTCAACAGCGACAAGCTGAGGAATAACATGCTCATATTTTGTCGTTTTATTTGAAGGAGGAAGAATATAATGCCCCTCTATTTGCCCGATTATCGTCAGACAATGGATATATTTACCGTCCCTACCAACGGAAAAAGAACCTGTATCGGTTATTTCATCATTTTGATTTTCTTCGGTAAATTCTTCATTAGTCCCTGCTGTATTCGGTGATGTTGGATTTGCGGGAGCAGTAAAATCGTTAAAATATATGCACATAACACTAAACCTCCGAAATAATACATATCATTATAATTCCCGACCGAAGGTATAATATTACTATGCAACTTTTCAAAATATTGTATCACAAATAGCTTCTAATATCAATATTTTGATATTAAATTTTATTTTGCTGATAAGGATATATTGACAAAAATCTGACAATATTATAAAATTAAATAAGATTGTTAAAAAAATGAAAAAGTCCAAGGAGTGATTCATATGGGTATGACAATCGGACAAAAATTAATAAGCTCTCACCTTGTCAGCGGAGATATGACCGTAGGCAGTGAAGTGGGTATTAAAATCGATCAGACGTTAACTCAGGACGCCACGGGAACTATGGCTTATCTTGAGTTTGAAGCTATGGGTACTGAGCGTGTTAAAACAGAGCTTTCCGTTGCATATATTGATCATAATACACTGCAAACAGGATTTGAAAATGCAGACGATCACAGATTTATTCAGAGCGTTGCAAAAAAACGCGGAATCAGATTCTCACGTCCCGGCAACGGAATTTGCCATCAGGTACATCTGGAACGTTTCGGCAAGCCCGGCAAAACTCTTATAGGCTCTGACAGTCACACCCCCACAGGCGGCGGAATAGGAATGCTTGCCATGGGTGCGGGTGGACTTGACGTAGCTGTTGCCATGGGCGGCGGCACATATTACATAACTATGCCCAAAATGGTTCGCGTAAATCTTACCGGTAAGCTTAGTCCGTGGGTTGCTGCAAAGGACATTATTCTTGAGGTGCTTCGCATAATGACCGTTAAAGGCGGAGTCGGAAAAATAATTGAGTACGGCGGCGAAGGCGTTAAGACTCTTTCCGTACCTGAGCGTGCAACAATAACAAATATGGGTGCAGAGCTCGGTGCAACTACATCTGTATTCCCGTCCGACGAAGTCACAAAGGCCTTTTTGAAGGCTCAAAACCGTGGGGAAGATTGGATAGAATTAAAGGCTGATGACGACGCTGTATATGACGAGATAATTGATATTGATCTTTCATCACTTGCGCCTATGGCAGCAATGCCGCATATGCCTGACAGAGTAAAATCTGTTACTGAGATCGGTGAAATCAAGGTGGATCAGGTATGTATCGGTTCATGCACTAATTCCTCTCTGCTTGATATGATGAAGGTTGCGGCGATATTAAAAGGTAAGACCGTCCATCCGTCTGTTAGTCTTTCGATAGCTCCCGGTTCAAAACAGGTTTTGAATATGATATCACAAAACGGTGCTCTCTCTGATATGATAGATGCCGGTGCAAGAATACTTGAGAGCGCCTGCGGACCGTGTATAGGCATGGGACAGTCACCTAACTCTGCGGGTGTGTCGCTTAGAACCTTTAACAGAAACTTTGAAGGTCGTTCAGGTACTGCTGATGCAGGTGTTTATCTTGTCAGCCCTGAGGTCGCAGCTGTTTCAGCTTTAACAGGTGTTCTGACAGACCCGAGAACACTCGGTGAATTTCCTGAGATAGCCTTGCCTGATGAGTTTACCATAAACGATAATATGGTTGAATTGCCCGCTTCACCTGAGGAAGCTGACAGCGTAGAAGTAATGTACGGACCGAATATCAAGCCGTTCCCCTCAAGCGAGCCTATGGAGGATGATATTACTGCCAAAGCGGTGTTAAAAGTCGGCGATGATATTACAACCGACCACATTATGCCTGCAGGAGCAAAGATACTCCCCTACCGCTCAAATATTCCGTATCTCTCTCAGTTCTGCTTTGGGGTTTGCGACAAAGAATTTCCCGAAAGAATAAAGAAAGAAGGCAAAGGAATTATAATCGGCGGTGCAAATTACGGACAGGGATCTTCAAGAGAGCATGCAGCTTTAGTACCATTATATCTCGGCGTAAAAGCAGTTATTACAAAATCTTTTGCAAGAATACACTGCGCCAATCTTATAAATGCAGGTATTTTACCGCTTAATTTTAAAGATTCTAATGATTATGACAGAATAGATCAGGGTGATGAATTAAGCCTTAAGGGAATTAAAAACGCTATTATAAATAATGAAACCGCTGTACTTGTTAATATAACAAAGGACGAGGAATATGAGCTTAAATACGAGCTTTCTAAGCGTCAAAAGGACATTATACTCGCAGGCGGTCTTTTAAATTACACAAAAATGGCTTTTTAAGGAGTAAAACTATGGAACAGCAAATTGCAGAAGCATTAAAAAAGTTTGAAGCACTTGTAAGAGAACAGCTTGCAAGAAATGAAAAAATTAAAGCCGAAAAGGATTTTGTTGATTTTGAAAAGCTTGACAAAATCATTATCGGGGTTTGCGGCGGTGATGGAATCGGTCCGATCATTACAAAAGAATCGGCGAGAGTTCTTGAATATATGCTTGCTGACGAAGTGAAAAGCGGCAAAATCGAATTTAAGTATATTGACGGACTTACGATTGAAAACCGAGTAGCTGTAATGAAGCCCATTCCCGACGATGTGCTTGTAGAGCTCAAAGAGTGTCACGTTATTCTTAAAGGACCAACTACCACTCCTCAGGCCGGTGATCCGTGGCCAAATATTGAGAGCGCAAACGTCGCAATGCGTAAAGAACTTGATTTATTTGCAAATGTTCGTCCTGTAAAGGTTCCTGACCAAGGAATTGACTGGACTTTCTTCCGTGAAAATACTGAAGGTGCATATGCAGTCGGTTCAAAGGGAGTAAATGTTACAGACGAACTCTCGATGGATTTCGTAGTGACAACAACTGAGGGTACGGAAAGAATTGCTAAAATCGCTTACGATTATGCTAAGAGAAACGGCAAAGAGCGGGTTTCGATTATTAATAAAGCAAATGTTATCAAGACGACCGACGGCAAATTCTTAAATATTTGTAAAAAGGTCGGCGAGGAATATCCCGAAATAACAACTGATGAATGGTACATTGATATCACTACTGCAAAGCTGATTGACGAAAAAAGGCGAAAAGATTTCAAAGTATTTATTTTACCGAACCTTTACGGCGACATACTCACCGATGAAGCGGCAGAGTTTCAGGGCGGTGTAGGAACAGCAGGAAGTGCTAATCTCGGCAAAAGATATGCTATGTTTGAGGCTATTCACGGCTCTGCCCCACGTATGATCCGCGAGGGACGCGGCGATTATGCCGACCCCTGCTCAATGCTGCGCGCAACGGTTATGCTGCTTTCGCACATCGGCAAGCAAAGAGAGTCAGAGCTCCTTGAAAGAGCTCTCGACATATGTATGTTTGAGGAAAAACGGCTGATTATAACCGGCAGACCTGACGGTGCTACCTGCAGCGAATTTGGCGATTATGTAATGGAAACTGTAAAAAAGCTTTCATAAGAGGTGAAAATCATGAGTAAGCATGACGGCGTTTCAATATCTGTTATTAAACGTCTGCCCCGATATTACAGATTTTTGGGCGAATTAAAAGAAAACGGTACCGTGCGAATCTCTTCCAAAGACTTGTCCGCCAAAATGGGTTTCACAGCATCGCAGATACGTCAAGATCTTAACTGCTTCGGTGGATTTGGACAGCAAGGATACGGATATAACATTGAAAGTCTGTATAACGAAATCGGTAAAATCCTCGGTGTCAATAGCAACCGCAAGGCCATATTGATAGGTGCCGGTAATTTGGGAAAGGCAATCGCTCGGCATATGTCATTTGAATCAAGAGGATTTAATCTTATCGGTATCTTTGATAAAAACGAGGCTCTTTCCGGTCAGATGCTGCGCGGTATACCCATAAGACATATTGACGGTTTGTATGATTTTTGCCGTGATAACTCCCCTACCGTTGCGGTTCTGTGCATCCCCAGCTCTGCTGCTGAGGTATTTGCTCCCCAGCTTGTTGAGCTTGGAATAAAGGGTTTTTGGAATTTCAGCCACTATGATATTTCCGCTCACTATCCAAATGTAGCAGTTGAAAATGTACATTTAAGTGACAGTCTAATGACACTTAGCTATCATGTAAGTCAATTGGATTAATATAAAACGAAAAATGACGGCTTGCCATAAGCGGCAGACCGTCATTTTAATTTTGTGATATTATTTCAAATTTTTAATTTCTCTTAAACAATTCGGGCAAATTTTGCCATTTTTGAATTCAAGCAAATTCTCAGTTTCGCCACAGAAATCACAAGGTTGATGAAACCTGTTAATAATTATGGAATCACCTTTACAAGTTATCTCCACAAGTGGTCTATCATCGTCATCCTTAACTTTTAAAACATCCGTAAGCATATTTCTGGGAATCACTATGCGTCCGTTGTCGTCTATTGGGCGGACAGCATACATTGGCTTCATAGCTCTCAGCACCTTTCCCACAAAATATACCATAAATAGACAAAAATGTCAATGATACCCAAAACGGAAAAAGCTAATATCAGACAAATTATTTAAAATATTTTACGGCAGCCTCAAACATTTTCATGTCAAATTTGCCGGGAACATTTTTATAAAGCCCGTTTCCAATACGCTCAGAATGTCCCATTTTTCCGAAAACCCTTCCGTCAGGAGAAGTTATTCCTTCAACAGCGTACACGGAGTTATTGGGGTTAAATCTAACGTTATCTGTCGGAGTTCCGTCAAGATCAACATACTGAGTAGCTATTTGACCGTTATCTGCAAGCTTCATTAAAAGCTCTTCACTGCAATAGAAGCGTCCCTCACCGTGAGAAATCGGAACTGTATATACATCCCCTACCTGTGTATTTGCAAGCCACGGAGATTTATTGGAAGCTATCCGCGTGCGGACAAGTCTTGACTGGTGACGTCCGATAGTGTTAAAGGTAAGCGTCGGACTGTTTTCATCTGTGTCAATAATTTTACCGTACGGAACAAGTCCCAGCTTTATCAGTGCTTGGAAACCGTTGCAGATTCCGCACATAAGACCGTCTCTGTTTTCTAAAAGGTCGGTTACCCCATCTTTAATTTCAGGATTTCTGAAAAATGCAGTGATGAATTTACCGGAACCGTCGGGCTCATCGCCGCCGGAAAAACCACCGGGAATAAAGATAATCTGGGAGTTCTTGATTTTTTCCGCAAACTCAGAAACAGAAGCGGCAATATTGTCGGCAGACAGGTTGTTTATAACAAATATATCTGCCTTAGCCCCTGCACGCTCGATAACTTTTTTAGTGTCATATTCACAGTTTGTACCGGGAAAAACAGGAATAAGTACTTGCGGAACAGCTGTTTTTATTGACGGTGCTCTGCGTTCATTAAAAATATAAGAAAATGCAGGATACACATTTCCGTCAGATCGAATGTTGCAGGAATAAACGGGTTCAAGCTTATTTTCATATATGCTCAAAAGATCCTGCAAATCCAAAGCATGACCTTTATATGATATAGCTTTTTCAGAAACAGTATTTCCAATGACAGTTCCAACATCGGTATCGTCTGAAAGCTCAATGATAAATCCGCCGTAACAATAATCGAAAATATCGTTTACAGACAGAGTATCGTTAAAGCTAAACCCAACATCATTACCGAATGACATCTTCATAACGGCTTCCGCAATACCGCCATAGGTCAAAGTGTATGCTGCGACAGCAGAACCGCTTTTTATAAGAGAATGAACAGTATTATATACTCCAATAAGTGATTCCGCTCTCGGTAAACCTTCCTTTGTATATTCAGGTTTAAGAAGAACTACCTTGTGCC
Source organism: Oscillospiraceae bacterium (assembly GCA_022508805.1). GTDB lineage: Bacteria > Bacillota > Clostridia > Oscillospirales > Acutalibacteraceae > Fimenecus. Next base: position 44,541 of record JAFLUM010000002.1, read on the forward strand.
CTGCTGCTTTAAATTCAGGCGAAATGACCTCATCAACACAGCCTGTTGTAACAGCAAATGAAACGAGCGTGGGTGGAACGTCAATATCTTCAAAGGATCCGCTCATTGAATCCTTTCCGCCTATAGCTCCCACACCTAAATCAAGCTGAGCGGAATACGCACCGAGCAATGCCGCTAAAGGTTTACCCCAGCGCTTGCTGTCTTTTATCGGCTTTTCAAAATATTCTTGGAAAGTCAGATAAACGTCTTTATATTCTGCTCCTGACGCAATAAGTTTGGAAATTGATTCCACAACTGCTAAATATGCGCCGATATACTGGTTATTTTCCGTAATATACGGATTATAACCCCAAGCCATATAGGAACAGGTTTTTGTGTCGGAATTTTCCACTGAAATTTTGTGAACCATTGCCTGTGAAGGAGTTTGCTGATTTTTGCCGCCGAAAGGCATAAGCACTGTACCTGCGCCGATCGTTGAATCAAAGCGTTCGGAAAGACCGCGTTTGGAGCACACGTTAAGGTCTCCCGCAAGCTTTTTATACTCAGTTATAAAGTCATCGGAAACAGATTTATCGTATCCTTGAGATTTTGCAGTTTCAATGTTAATATGCTTTTCTGCACCGTTAGAGTTGAGGAACTCTCTTGAAATGTCGACAATACATTTGCCGTTCCAATTCATTTTCAGGCGAGGCTCTTCCGTGACTTTTGCGACTACAGTCGCCTCGAGATTTTCCTTATTGGCAAGATCGAGAAAACGGTCAATGTCCTGAGGTTCAACCACCACAGCCATTCTCTCCTGCGATTCGCTTATAGCAAGCTCTGTGCCGTCAAGTCCGTCATATTTTTTGGGCACGGCGTTAAGGTCGATCTGGAGCCCGTCTGCTAACTCGCCTATCGCTACGGAAACACCGCCTGCACCGAAATCGTTACAGCGTTTGATAAGCAGTGAAGCTTCCTTATTGCGGAAAAGACGTTGCAGTTTACGTTCTTCGGGAGCATTACCCTTTTGAACCTCTGCACCGCAACTTTCAAGTGATTTTAAAGTATGAGATTTTGACGATCCCGTTGCTCCTCCGCAACCGTCACGTCCCGTTCTGCCGCCTAACAGTATAACTGCATCACCGGGTGCAGGTACCTCGCGCCTTACATTTTCCTGCGGAGCGGCGGCAATAACTGCACCTATCTCCATACGTTTTGCGGCGTAACCGTCGTGATAAATTTCATCTACCTGTCCCGTTGCAAGACCGATTTGGTTGCCGTATGAGGAATATCCTGCTGCGGCAGTAGTAACGATTTTTCTCTGCGGCAGCTTGCCTTCAATAGTCTCACTAACAGGTTTTAACGGGTCTGCAGCGCCTGTAACGCGCATTGCGGCATAAACATATGATCTTCCCGAAAGAGGATCGCGTATTGCACCGCCGATGCAGGTTGCCGCTCCGCCAAAGGGCTCAATTTCGGTGGGATGGTTGTGAGTTTCATTTTTAAAGAGCAAGAGCCAATCTTCGTCTTTTCCGTCTACGTCAACAGTTATTTTAACGGTGCAGGCATTGATTTCGTCCGATTCATCCAACTTGTCAAGCATACCGTTTTTCTTTAAAACGCGCTGTGCCATGGTGGCAATATCCATCAAATTCACAGGCTTTGTTCTGTTAAGCTCTTTTCTGTCGGCAATATATCTGTTCCACGCTTTTTCAATATATTCGTCGTTAAATCTGACGGAATCTATCGTGGTGAGGAAAGTAGTATGACGGCAGTGATCAGACCAATAAGTGTCTATCATTCTGATTTCGGTAATAGTCGGGTCTCTGTGTTCGGTTTTAAAATAGTCCTGACAGAATTTTATATCGTCCTTATCCATTGCAAGACCGTAGGTTTCCACGAAATCAGCCAATTCGCTGTCATTAAGAGATAAAAATCCGTCAAGTGTTTTGACCGTTTCGGGAATTTCGTAATCAATTTTGAGGGTGTCATATGTGTCAAATGACGCTTCACGAGCCTCAACAGCATTTATCACATATTTTTTTATTTCAGCAAGCTGACTTTCCGTCACGTTACCGTAAAGTGCATATATTTTTGCAGTTTTAACAAGAGGACGTTCCCCTTTTGAGATAAGCTGAATGCACTGTGCCGCCGAATCGGCTCTTTGGTCAAACTGACCGGGAAGAAATTCAACAGCAAAAACAGCATCTGCATCGTTTGAAAATTCATCGGTAACGATGTCAAGCTGAGGCTCTGAAAAAACGGTTGTTTTACAATAATCAAACAGTTCTTTATCAATATTTTCAACGTCATAACGGTTTAAAATTCTTAAATCCGTAACATTGTCAATAAGTAATAAAGAATTGATATCAGATAAAAGAGATTTTGCTTCAAAAGCAAGGTCTTTTTTCTTTTCAACAAATATACGGTATACCATTTATTTCTCCTCCGAACAGGCAGCCAGCGCTTTGGCGCCGATATCGCTCCTGTAAAACGCATTATCAAAATGAATCTTTTTAACAGAAGAATAAGCCTTATTTATTGCGCTTTCAAGGGTATCCTCCACGGCGGTAACACCAAGAACTCTGCCGCCTGCCGTTACCAACTCACCGTCTTTGATTTTTGCACCTGCAATATAGAGTTCGTCGTTAAAACCGTCATCGACCGAAATTTTATATCCGCTTTCATATTTCACGGGATATCCGTTTGACGCCATAACGACACAGCAAGAATATTTATCAGAAAATCTAACCATATCTTCAGTAAGCTTTTCATCTGCAACTGCAAGCATAATGTCAAGCAAATCAGACTCAAGCAAGGGTAAAACTACCTGTGTTTCAGGATCACCGAATCGGCAGTTATACTCAATTACCTTAGGACCTTTGGGGGTCAGCATAAGACCGAAGTATAGGCAGCCTTTAAATGTTCTGTTTTCGGCTTTCATCGCATTTACGGTAGGAATAAATATCTTTTCCATACACTCTTTTGCAATGTCAGCAGTGTAATACGGGTTCGGCGCAACCGTTCCCATTCCGCCGGTATTTAATCCCTCATCATTATCAAGAGCCCGCTTATGGTCCATTGATGAAATCATCGGAATAATCGTTTTTCCGTCTGTAAAGGAAAGAACAGACACCTCAGGACCGGTGAGAAATTCCTCAATTACGATATTATTGCCGCTTTCACCGAAAATCTTATCTTCCATAATAGATTTAACGGCGTTTTTAGCTTCATCTCTTGTGTTGGCAATTATAACGCCCTTGCCGAGGGCAAGTCCGTCTGCCTTAACGACTGTGGGAATCGGAGCAGTATCTAAATATTTAAGTGCATCCTCTGCATTATCAAATATTTCAAACTCAGCTGTGGGGATACCGTACTTTTTCATAAGATTTTTTGAAAAAGCCTTACTACCCTCAATAATAGCCGCGTCCTTTGTCGGTCCGAAGCACTTTATTCCCACAGCGTTCAGCGCATCGACAGCACCGAGAACAAGCGGATCATCAGGGGCAACTACAGCAAAATCCACCTTATTTTCAACAGCAAATTTAACAATGCCGTTAATATCCTTAGCTCCGATATCGACAAGAGTAGCATCCTCACTCATTCCACCGTTACCGGGAAGTGCAAAAATCTGCGATACCTTTTCATTTTTCTTTATTTTTTTTATAATGGCGTGTTCCCGTCCGCCGCCGCCGACTACCATTACTTTCATAACAATCGCCTACGATACATGGAAGAATTGTACCGTTCCTTTCTTTATTTTTCTATATCTATCAATGATGGAAAAGACGCATACCCGTGAACGCCATTGCAATGCCATATTTGTTACAGCAATCTATAACAGCATCATCACGAATTGAACCGCCGGGTTCTGCAATGTAAGAAACGCCGCTCTTTTTTGCTCTTTCAATATTGTCACTGAACGGAAAAAACGCATCACTGCCGACCGAAACGCCCGTTATTGAATCAAGATACTCTCTCGCTTCAGCATCGGTGAGAGGTTCGGGGCGAACGGTGAAATACTTTTGCCAAACGCCGTCAGCGCAAATATCCTCTTCGTTTTTGTTTATGTATCCGTCAATAACGTTGTCTCTGTCAGGACGTCTGATTTCATCTTTAAAGGGAAGAGCTAAAACCTTTGGATGCTGGCGAAGGTGCCATGTATCAGCCTTTGTGCCTGCAAGTCTTGTGCAGTGAATTCTCGACTGCTGACCTGCGCCAACGCCGATAGCCTGTCCGTCTACAGCATAGCAAACTGAATTGGACTGAGTGTATTTCAAAGTGATAAGGGCAATTATTAGATCACGCTTTGCCTCTGCAGGTAACTCTTTGTTATCGGTAACGATATTTGAGAGAAGCTCTTCGTCAATTCTGAAATTGTTTCTGCCCTGCTGGAAAGTTATGCCGAAAACCTGTTTCTTTTCGATGGGGTCCGGAACATAATCAGGGTCAATTTTAACAATGTTATAGTTACCGTTTCTCTTTGATTTGAGAATTTCAAGTGCTTCAGGCTCATAACCAGGAGCAATAATTCCGTCCGAAACCTCTCTCTTTATCATTTTTGCAGTTGTAACATCGCAAACATCGGAAAGAGCAACCCAATCTCCGAAAGAGCACATTCTGTCGGTACCTCTTGCCCTGGCATACGCACAAGCAAGAAGAGAATCGTCAAGACCTTCAATATCGTCAACAAAGCAAGCCTTTTTAAGGGTATCTGAAAGCGGAATGCCGACTGCTGCGGATGTGGGGCTTACATGCTTAAAGGAGGTAACAGCAGGAAGTCCGAGAGCATCTTTTAATTCTTTTACAAGCTGCCATGAGTTAAACGCATCAAGGAAATTGATATAGCCCGGTCTTCCGCAAAGAATTTCAATGGGAAGATCGCTGCCGTCGTGCATATAAATTTTAGATGGCTTTTGATTGGGATTGCAGCCGTATTTCAGTTCAAATTCTTTCATATTTATTACCTCTTACTTATTTTTGTTTACAATTCTTGACTCGTACTCGCCTGTTTTTATATCAATATATCTCACGAACAATGATACTTTATTGTCCTCATTAAGATTTTTCCATAAAATATCGGTAAACTCATCAATATCGACATTCGGCAGAGAAATGGTTTTCGGTTCACCCTCAAAGCTGGGAAGCGGATTTCCGTCGCCTTTATAAGTATGAATAAATTTTGCCTGACCCGCGATAGGTGATGAATAAGCATATGTAAATCTTTGGCAGGAATCTGCACAGCCATCGGCTGATTTAAGGATTGACATAGCAAAATTCATATCACCGTTCACCAGATGGATGATTCCCGAAATTCTCGGTGTGTAATTGGGGGCATCATCCTCAAATTCACGGGTTCTAAGGGACTGCTCAAAGGTCAATTGCCTGTCCATCAGCTCATATATTGTGTCTGTCTGATCACCGTTTGTAACAATAGTTTTGTCGCCGAGAACCTTGACAGGAGCATAAATTATGAGATGAGGGTCTGTCATTTTTGATTCGTCAAATGCCTGAGTACGTATGCCTTGACCGTCCTCGACAAATACACGGTTGCGGCTGTTTTCACTGCGTCCCATAATAAAGTACGCTGTAACAGCCTTAGTTCCGTCAGGAGTTTTTCCGATCATAATTCCCCTGCCGTGATACGCAAGAGAATTAAGCTCTTTTTCAATAGAATTGATAACCATCGGTGATCTTCCTCTCTTTATTTAAAATTTCCAAGATAACAAGTTGTAAAATAGGGTATCTCAACAAGTCCGTCTTTATTGAATTGATCGAAAACATTCTCTAATTCATTGACGAAGTTCGAATAATTTTCATCACCCTCTTTGAGAGCATACGAGCGTGACAAATTATCGCCTATAAAATGCTCCTTTGTCATCGTGACGTTATTTTCCACTCGGAAATATTTCGTTTCAGAAAAATATTCGTTTCGCAAAAATGTTTCGCCGTCAAAATCTTTGTAGCCCGTATCAACGTGACCGCTGTGATATGCACCGCAGTACTTCATACAGACTTTATTTCTTGTATTAGCAACATCATTTTGAACCCGTTCGTTCCATATTACCGCAAGCATCCCATTCTGTTTGAGAATTCTTTGACATTCTTTTTTGAATTTTGGTTTATCAAACCAATGGAAAGCCTGTGCAACGGTTATAAGACCAAATTGACCGTTGTCAAGAGTTGTGGCTTCAGCAGGAGCTTTAACGATATTCACTCTGTCACCTACCGAATTAATAAGTACTTTAAGCATATCGTCATTAGGCTCAACCGCCGTTACAGACTTAAACTTTTTCAACAAACATTCTGTGAAAATACCTGTACCCGCACCTATATCCACAACATTTTCTGCTTGTGTCTTTTCAACTAACCAATCAATAAGCTCATCGGGATAAGACGGTCTGTATTTTGCATAAATTTCAGCTTTTCCTGTGAATTTATCTTCATTCATTGATATATGTCCTACCGTCTTTAACGGATATTTTTCCGTCACAGAAAAGACGAACTGCTTCGGGGAGTATTTTCCATTCAGCCTGTTCCATAATACGCCTTTGGAGCGTTTCGGGCGTATCTTCGTCCTTGATCGGGACAGCCTTTTGAAGTATTATCGGACCTCCGTCGCATTCTGACGTAACAAAATGCACAGTTGCACCGGAAACCTTAACACCCTTTTTTAAGGCTTCCTCGTGTACATGCAGTCCGTAATATCCCTTACCGCAAAATGACGGAATAAGCGCCGGATGAACATTTATCATCTTATTCGGGAATTCATTACATACCGTATCGTCAAGTATAGTCATAAATCCTGCATATACGACTAAATCGGCCTTCTCTGAAAGCAATAAATCCCTCATTGCTTTACTGTAAGAAGAAATATCAGCGTGCTCCTTACGCGGCAAAACGTGAGTTTTTATGCCGTTATTTTTAGCACGCTCAAGAGCGTATACGCCATCTTTTGAACTGATAACACAGGTGATTTTTCCGTTACCGAGCTCACCACGTTTTTCAGCGTCGATCAGTGCTTGTAAATTGGTTCCGCCGCCCGAAACCAGTACAACAATATTCTTATTCAATGATAACACCCTCGTCGCTTTTGACAACAGTTCCTATTACGTAAGCATCCTCACCGTTTGCCTTTAATGTTTCAAGAGCAACATCAGCATCGTCAGCCGAAACTACAACGCTCATACCTACGCCCATATTGAAGGTGTTGAACATATCACGTTCAGGAATATTTCCAACTTCTTGAATAAGTTGGAAAATAGGCAATATTTGAAGTTTAGACTTATCGATTTTTGCCGAATATCCCTTTGGTAAGCTTCTCGGGATATTCTCATAAAATCCGCCGCCCGTAATGTGCGAAACAGCCTTGACATCGATTTTTTCAAAAAGTGCCAGCATGGGCTTAACGTAAATCTTTGTAGGTGTAAGAAGAGTTTCTCCAAGTGATTTACCGCTAAGCTCCGCCATGGGCGCTTTTATATCGTTATTCTCAATGTCAAAAACTTTTCTTACAAGTGAGAATCCGTTGGAATGGACTCCGCTGGACGGCAGTGCGATTATAACATCGCCTTCATTTATGGAAGAATTATCAAGAATTTTGTCCTTATCAACTATGCCTACCGAAAAACCTGCAAGATCATATTCGTCAACAGGATAAAATCCCGGCATTTCAGCGGTTTCGCCGCCGATAAGTGCTGCACCGGACTGAACGCATCCCTCTGCAATACCCGAAACGATATCAGCTATTTTTTCAGGATAGTTTTTACCGCAGGCAATGTAATCAAGGAAAAACAGTGGCTTTGCTCCGCAGCAGATAATATCGTTTACGCACATTGCGACACAGTCAATGCCCACTGTATCGTGCTTGTCCATTAAAAAAGCAATTTTGAGCTTTGTACCTACGCCGTCAGTTCCGCTTACAAGTACGGGCTTTGTGATTCCGGTCATATCCAGCTCAAAAAGCCCACCGAATCCGCCGATATCAGACAGAGCACCCGCGGTAAGAGTGCGTGCGATATGCGTTTTCATAAGCTCGACAGCTTTATATCCGGCAGTAATATCAACTCCGGCTTTCATATAGCTTTCGCTTTGGCTTTTCATACTTTTCCCTCACTTTCGGAAATTTTACTTTTAAAATCAATAATTAACCGAAAATTCTTTTCATCATTTCGTTATATGCGTCTTCTACGCCGCCCATATCACGGCGGAAACGATCCTTATCAAGCTTTTCATGAGTTGTCGCATCCCAAAAACGGCAAGTATCGGGAGAAATTTCATCGGCAAGAATGATTTTACCGTCGTGAGTTTTACCGAATTCGATTTTAAAGTCTATAAGGTCAACGTTTATCTTTTTGAAAAAGTCCTTAAGGAATTCGTTAACCTTAAAGGAATAGTCTGAAATCGTGTCAAGCTCTTCTTTAGTAGCATAACCCATAGCGAGAATATGATAATCATTTACCATCGGATCGCCGAGGTCGTCGTCTTTATAGCAATACTCAAGAACTGTGGTTTTGAGCGCTGTTCCTTCGGGAACGCCAAGACGCTTTGAAAAAGATCCGGCAGCAACATTTCTTATAATTACCTCAAGAGGAACGATTGAGACCTTTTTAACAACTGTTTCTCTGTCATTGAGCTCTTCTACAAAATGCGTAGGAATACCAACTTTTTCCATTTGAGACATCAGATAGTTAGACATTTTGTTGTTAACTACACCTTTACCTCTGATAGTACCCTTTTTAAGTCCGTTAAAGGCGGTCGCATCGTCTTTATATGAGACAATGCAGTAATTTTCATCATTTGTGGCAAAGACCTTTTTAGCCTTTCCCTCATACATTTGTGCAAGCTTTTCCATTTGTTTGACCTCCGAATTTATAAAAATTTAATTTTTACTGATTGTTATATTTTTCTTCAATAGTCTTATTTTTTTGAAGCACGGTTTCTTTACCTACATTTCTCTTTTCAATAAGCTTATCAGCAAGATCATTATCACTGACAGCAAGGATTTGAACGGCCAAAAAAGCGGCATTTGCGGCTCCGTTTATTGCAACTGTAGCCACCGGTATGCCGGACGGCATTTGAACTGTAGATAAGAGAGCGTCCATACCGTCAAGAGACGGACCTTTAACGGGAATGCCGATAACGGGTAAAGTTGTTGCAGCGGCAACTGCGCCTGCAAGATGAGCAGCCATACCTGCGGCTGCAATAATTACTCCGAAACCGTTTTTCTGTGCGTTTTCTGAAAACTCTTTTGCCTCGGCAGGTGTTCTGTGTGCCGAGAATACGTGCACCTCAAAAGGAACACCGAATTCCTTTAAAGTGTTTATCGCTTTTTCAACAACAGGCAGATCGCTGTCGCTGCCCATAATTATTCCGACTTTTTTCATTGTTTACCTCCTGAAAAATATAAACGGACAGTCCTAACCTGTATTAAGATTGGACTGCCCAGACGGTCGGCTGATTTACGCCATTCCGTGCTCCGCTGCGGTGCTCCGCTTGATTCCGTCAGTCACACGGTAGGTTAAATTGTTGTAAATATTGCTGTAGATATTATAATATATTTTGTCATATGATGTCAATTAAAGTAAAGGTTTTAAGATGTAAAAAATATGGCTTATTAATGGTAATTTTTTAGATGATTTTTCAGCCATAAAATACAAATTATACTTCTTTCGCTTCGCTCTCGCAGTAAAGACAGCGGTAAGTTTGCCTTTCCTTATCCGTAAGCACAAAGATATGCGGCAGTTCCTGCTCAACTGTGGTTATACAGCGTGGATTCTTGCACTTGATAACATTCTCAATCCGTGAAGGAAGTTCAAGGTACTGTCTTTTGACGAGCTTTCCGTCTTCAATGATATTCACGGTCACTCCGGGGTCAAGGAATCCCAAAGCATCAAGATCAATATCAATAATACGATCGATCTTTATAATATCCTTACGCCCCATTTTAACGCTTTCGGCATTTTTTATAAATGCCACCTGACAGTCAAGCTTATCAAGTCCGAGAAAATTATAAAGTGTTATTCCCCTACCGGCGGTTATGTGATCAAGAACAATTCCGTTTTTGATTTGTCCTATTATCATTGTTCCACCCCCAAAAGCATCATAATCAGCGCCATTCTTATGAATTTTCCGTTTTCAACCTGTTTAAAATAGCAGGCACGTTCATCCTTGTCGACGGCAACGGATATTTCATTAACTCTCGGCAGCGGATGCATAATTGACAAATTCTTTTTAGCAGTCACAAGCTTTTCGGGCGTTAAAATGTAGCTGTCTTTCAAACGAATATAGTCCTGCTCATTGAAAAAACGCTCGCGCTGAACGCGGGTCATATACAGAATATCAAGTGTCGGTATCGCTTCTTCAAGAGAGGTCGTTTCCGTATATTCAATGCCTTTAGGTTCAAGTATTGTCTGCTTAATATACTCCGGAAGCTTCAGCTCGTCAGGTGAAATTAAAACGACTTTAATATTTTCATATCTTGACATAGCACCGATAAGCGAATGAACGGTACGTCCGAATTTGAGATCGCCGCAGAAGCCTATTGTAAGAGAGTCAAACCGCTTTTTTTCGCGCTTGATTGTAAGTAAATCTGTCAGAGTTTGCGTGGGGTGATTATGACCGCCGTCTCCTGCGTTAATTATAGGAATTCGACTGTTCATCGCCGCAACCATAGGAGCGCCTTCTTTGGGGTGTCGCATAGCGATAATATCAGCGTAATATCCGACTGTTCTTACAGTATCCGCCACGCTCTCGCCCTTTGCAGATGAAGAGCTTTGTGCCTCGGAAAATCCAATAACATGACCGCCTAAGTCATACATAGCCGCTTCAAAACTAAGCCTTGTCCGCGTTGACGGCTCAAAAAACAACGTAGCAAGCTTTTTGCCCTTGCATTTTTCACTGTATCTCTGCGGATTATCAATTATATCGTTTGCCGTGTCGATAAGTCTGTCAATTTCGTCGGTGGAAAGCTCTTGAATATCAATAAGACTTCTCATTTTTTATGCTCCGATCCAGCTCTCATCACTCGGATTATTTCTGAAAGCAATCAATTTTTGTATATCTTCTTCTTTTATATATCCTATTTCAGCGGCAACCTCGGCCACCGTGTCAAAATCAGTAAGGCTGATGTTTTTAACGTTTGCAGCTTGGAGCCTGTCAATGCCTTTTTGCATACCGTATGTAAAAATACTTGCAATTCCGAGAACCTCTGCTCCCGCTTCACGAAGCGCATCGACCACCTCAATAACACTTCCGCCTGTGGAAATAAGATCCTCAACTACAACTACTTTTTGACCCTTTTCGAGCCTGCCCTCAATTCGGTTACCTCTACCATGGTCCTTATTGCCGGAACGCACATAACCCATAGGAAGTCCCATAATATGTCCTACAATGGCTGCATGGGCAATTCCTGCGGTGCTTGTACCCATAAGTACTTCTGCATCAGGATAATTGTTTTTAATTATTTCGACTAAACCGTTTTCAACGTCACAGCGAACGTTAGGCGCCGTAAGAGTAAGCCTGTTATCGCAGTAAACGGGGCTTTTTATTCCGCTTGCCCATGTGAATGGCTGCTCGGGACGCAGAAACACCGCGTTAATCGATAACAGATCTTTAGCAATTGTCTTTTTCATAAATCTATAACTCCTCAAAGTATTTAATCTACAAATTCACTTACGCATCTTTTGTATGCGGCAACAGGATCGGCAGCTGCCGTTATAGGTCTGCCTACAACTATATAATCCGATCCATTTTCTTTTGCCTTGGCAGGAGTCATAACACGAACTTGATCGCCTATGTCACCATCGGCAAAGCGTATTCCCGGGGTAACGGTAACAAAGCCGTTACCGCATTTATTGTGAACTTTATCTGCTTCTAAAGGTGAGCAAACTACTCCGTCTAAACCCGCCAATTTTGCATTGTGTGCATAATGCATTACTACTTCGTCAATAGGCTCATTTATAAGTAGGTCACGTTCCATAACTTCCTGACTTGTAGAGGTAAGCTGTGTTACGGCAATAAGTAGAGGTCCGGTGCCGTCCTCTCGTGTGAGTCCCTCAATTGCCGCCTGCATCATCGGTATTCCGCCGCCTGCGTGCAAATTTGTCATATCAACATCAAGTCCCTTAAGCACAGCCATTGACTTTTTGACTGTATTAGGAATATCGTGGAGTTTAAGATCAAGAAAAATCTTATGCCCTCTCGCCTTAATCTCTTTGACTATTGACGGACCCTCAGCATAGTAAAGCTCCATTCCGATTTTCACAAAAGGCTTGCAATCAGTGAATTTATCAAGAAAATTCATAACATCCGCTTTGCAAGCAAAATCACATGCAACAATAACATCCTTACCCATCAGTGCGCTCCTCCTATTATCTCATTTATATCTTTTATGTTAAGCTTACTAAGCTCTTCAGGAAGCTGTTCGATAATGTTTTTGCAGGCAAAAGGATCCACAAGATTTGCCGCGCCGACTTGAACAGCGGTAGCCCCCGCCATCATCATTTCTATAACGTCCTTTGCACTGGAAATTCCGCCCATTCCTATAACGGGAATTTTGACAGCATCATAGACCTGATAGACCATTCTGACAGCTACGGGGAATATGGCATCACCTGAAAATCCCCCCATTTTATTGGCAATTACAGGCTTACGTCTTTTTATGTCTATTCTCATTCCAAGAAGTGTATTGATAAGGCTTATTCCGTCTGCTCCTGCTGACTCACAAGCTTTAGCAATAGAAACAATGTCTGTCACATTTGGGGAAAGCTTTACCATGATTGGCTTGTGAGTAACATTTTTTACAGCGGTTACCACTTTTTCGACAGCATCAGTCGATGTTCCAAAGCTCATTCCGCCGTTGTGTACGTTTGGACAAGATACATTAACCTCTATCCAACCTACTTGCTCGCACTTATCTATTTTTTCACAAACGTAAGCATACTCTTCAACCGAAAATCCGCTTACGTTCGCCATAACAGGCTTTGAAAAGACCTTTTGAAGTTTAGGCAGCTCCTCACTTATGACCTTATCAACTCCCGGATTTTGCAATCCTACGGAGTTTATCATACCTGATTTGCACTCCGCGATTCTCGGTGTAGGATTGCCGAACCGCGGCTCTTTAGTTGTTCCCTTAAAAGAAAATGTACCTAATATATTTATATCATAAAGCTCTGCAAATTCATATCCGAAACCGAATGTTCCGCTTGCGGGAATAACCGGATTATCAATAACCGTGCCGAGAAGATCAACTTTTGTATTTACCATATTATCTCCTCCCTTGTAAGCACAGGACCGTCCTTGCAGATACGCTTATTACCGTACTTTGTTTTGCAAGAACAGCCCATACAGGCACCGAATCCGCAGCCCATACGTTCTTCAAAGCTGTATTGACCGCTTGTTGTTGCAATGCTTTCAATGGCTCTGAACATAGGCATCGGTCCGCAGGTATAAAAGTATGTGTAATCAATATTTTTCAGTTCATCGGTTACAAAACCTTTTGTGCCATATGAACCGTCAACAGTGGTTACTCTGGCATCAGCGCCGAGCGCTCTGAATTTATCCTCATAAAAAATCTCGGATTTCGTATTAAAGCCTAAAATTACAGTTACCGTTTTTCCTTCTGAAATAAGGCGCTTGCATAGGTTGTACATGGGAGGAACGCCTACGCCGCCGCCGATAAGCACAGGTTTTTCACCGCTTTTTGAAGTGTCAAAGCCGTTCCCCAATCCGCAGAGTACGTCGAGTTTTCCCCCTGCTGTCATTCTGCTCAAAGCGTCAGTTCCGTCACCGACAACTTTGTAAATTATAGTTATTTCACCGTCTTCAAAGTCGCATATGGAAATCGGACGGCGAAGATAAAAACCGTCAAGCTTGATATTGATAAACTGACCGGCCGCCTTTATTGACGATGTATCGCCGCAAATTACCATTTCAAAGACGTTGTCGGTAAGTTTTATATTGCTTTTTATTTCATAAAGTCCGTGATACATTGTTATTTCTCCTGCCAAACGGTTTTTCCGCCGCATATTGTCATTTTACAGCGACCGAAAACCCTGTCGCCCTCAAACGGCGTGCTTTTTCCTTTTGAAAGAAACTCTGCCGTATCTATTTTGTATTCATCGTCCAAATCAAATACGGTAAGATCTGCTTTCTCACCAATCTTCAATTCAGAGCCTATTTTAAAACGCCTGTTTGGATTAACTGTCATCAGCGTAATGAGCTTCGGGAGGCTGATTATTCCCGTTTTAACCAGCTTTGTATATAATATGGAAAAAGCAGTCTCCAATCCGACTATACCCATGCTGCTGTCTTTTAAGCCCTTTGACTTTTCCTCGGCGCTGTGCGGAGCGTGGTCGGTCGCGATCATATCAATAGTTCCGTCGCAAATTCCTTCAATGAGCGCCAGCCTGTCGCTCTCATCGCGCAGCGGAGGATTCATTTTAAATCTGCCGCTTTCCTGTAAATCTTTATCCGATAAAGTAAGATAATGCGGTGCGGTCTCACAGGTAACGTCTACACCTCTCTGTTTTGCATCACGTATAAGCTCTACGCTTTCCTTAGTCGAAATGTGACATACATGATAAGCCGCGCCTGTCATTTCTGCAAGCTTTAAATCGCGTTCAATTGGTTTCCACTCACTCTCAGAGCAAATTCCCAAATGACCGTGCTCAGCAGCATATTTGCCTTTGTGTATATATCCGCCTTGTAACAAAGAATTATCTTCACAGTGGGCAGATATTATCTTCGAAATCGAGTGCGCTTTTTTCATAGCCTCAAGCATCATATCATCGCTTTGAACACCGCGTCCGTCATCGGAAAAGGCTACACAAACTTTTGAAAGCGACTCCATATCCGACAGTTTTTCGCCCTTTTCGCCCACGGTGATGGCGCCGTACGGGTAAACATTGATTACGGCAGAGTCACGTATTATATCAAGCTGAATCTTTATATTCTCATAGCAGTCGGGAACCGGCTGGAGATTCGGCATAGCGCAAACTGTGGTATATCCCCCGTGTGCTGCAGCAAGTGTGCCTGTTCTGATAGTTTCTTTATAAGAAAAACCCGGTTCACGAAGATGCACGTGCACATCCGTAAATCCGGGAAAAACATAACAGTTATCATAAGAATAAACAGTATCTGCGCACTCTGGTCCTATACTGTCAGCAATGTCCGCAATAATACCGTCCGAAATTAAAATATCCTTATTCAAAAAACAGGAATCTAAAAATACTTTTGCTCCTTTTATCAGCTCTGTCATTCTATCACCTGTAAATTGAAATTATGTCAATGAATATAGTAACATATTTACATATTGTATGTCAACAAATATAAACCGCAATATATGTAAAAAAGCGGAGTGAAAAATGCTCCGCTTTTGTTGATTTTAATAGTTATTAGCTTTTTCCATAAAGTATGCCTGGGGATGCGCACATACAGGGCATACATCGGGAGCTTTTTTACCAATGTGGATATGTCCACAGTTCGAGCAGACCCAAACGATATCGTTATCTTTTGAGAAAACAAGTCCGCCTTCAAGATTTTCAAGGAGTTTTCTGTATCTCTCTTCGTGCTCTTTTTCGATTTCGCCAACCATTTCAAAAAGAGTAGCTATATAGTCAAAGCCTTCTGCTCTTGCCTCTTCAGCAAATTGAGCATACATCTCAGTCCACTCATAATTTTCGCCCTCTGCCGCACTCTTAAGATTGTCAGCAGTTGAGGGAACTGCGCCGCCGTTAAGAAGCTTAAACCAGATTTTTGCATGCTCTTTTTCGTTATTGGCAGTCTCTTCAAAAATCTGTGCGATCTGAACGTAACCGTCTTTTTTTGCCTTAGAAGCAAAATATGAATACTTGTTTCTTGCCTGTGACTCGCCTGCAAAGGCTGTCATAAGATTAGCTTCGGTCTTTGAGCCCTTTAAATCCATTATAAACATCTCCTAAACTTTAGTATAATTTATTTTACCGCATTTTTCTAAAAATAACAACCCTAAATTAACAAAAATATGATACAATATCATCAGGTGAGATTATGGAAAACGAAGTAAGAATGAAAATAATAGCACATATCTATAATGACTACTCAGAGAAATTCGGGATACCGCGTCAAAGCGGAATGGTTGACAGCGTTGTTTCAAAAATCATTTTTGAACCGCAATACAGAAATATCGACGCTTTTCGCGGCTTAGATGGCTTTTCGCATCTATGGCTGTTATGGCAGTTTTCAAAAGCTGCAAGCGAACGGTTTTCACCAACAGTCCGTCCCCCGCGACTGGGCGGAAATATGCGTATGGGTGTTTTTGCAACACGTTCCCCATACCGACCGAATTCAATCGGACTGTCATCCGTAAAGCTGATTGAACTCAAAAATGATGAAAATAACGGACCTGTTCTTTTTGTGAGCGGTGCAGATATTTTAAACGGTACGCCTATATTCGATATAAAACCGTATCTTGCGTACACCGACAGCCATCCGAGTGCAACAGGCGGATTTGTCACAGAGAATACACAAGAGTTATTGCAGGTGGAATGTTCAAAAGAACTACTCCTAAAGCTTCCAAAAGAAAAGCGTGAAGCCCTCATAGAGGTTTTAGCGCAAGATCCTCGCCCGGCATATCATTCCGACCCCACAAAGATTTACGGTATGAAATTTGCAGAGGCTGAAATAAAATTTACCGTTGACGGAAACATACTGAGGGTTACAGATATAATTGTCTGAAAATTCATATTTCGGTGTCTTCGATTCTTTTATTTTTAAAATAATATTCCCTATCATAATCGCCTATAGGGCGCAGAACACGGCACGGATTGCCAACAGCGACAACGTTTGCAGGAATATCCTTTGTAACTACGCTCCCCGCTCCTATAACCGTGTTATCACCTATTGTGACCCCGGGAAGAATTATTGCTCCTGCGCCTATCCAGCAGTTTTTGCCGATGTGTATCGGGAAATTGTATTGGTACGCCTTTTCCCTAAGCTCGGGAAGTATGGGATGTCCTGCAGTTGCAACGGTAACATTCGGCCCGAACATAGTGTTATCGCCTACGTATATGTGAGTATCGTCCACAAGAGTCAAGCTGAAATTGGCATAAACGTAGTTCCCGAAATGAACGTTTTTTCCGCCCCAATTAGCGTGAAACGGCGGCTCAATATAGCAACCCTCGCCTATTTCGGCAAACATATCCTTTAGCAGCTCAGCGCGCCTTTCGCTCTCCGAAGGGCGCGTTGAATTATAATCATATAGCTTTTCAAGATATGCCGCTTGTTCCTTTAGCAAATCTTTATCATCCGATAAATATAGTGCACCGCCGTGCATTTTTTCATATATGTCCATAATATTCTCCTACTTGATATTAAAGTTCTCGCAGTCAATGATTATTTTGAATTTTCTGCGTGTTCTTTCACGTGGAGTTACGTTAAAATTTTCCAGGGAAATATTTTCAGCGTGGCGTACAAATATGCCGTACGCGTTGATATTTCTGAATCTGTTACATTCGGGATACTCTTTTTCCTGCTCAGGGATTTTCAACCTGTAATCGTAATAATCCCTGCCCTTTGCATACTCGATACTAAAATCTGCAAGCTCGACTCCGTTTATCTTTTGAGTGGGTATCCCCATTATCATTGTTGGGATTTCCGCGTTTTTGGCAGAAATATTTTTAACCTTTACTCCTGTTATCATACCTTTTCGGTCAAATTCAGGTCGGTTATCGCGGTTGCGGTTATTAAGGCGTATAAAAAGCGGACAGGCGACGGAATCAATAAATATATCCGAAACGGAAATATTTTTTACACTTGCCCCATCGCTCGATTCTATAGCGATAGCCGAAACACCGCCGGGGAAAATATCGTTAAGATAAAATTTGCAGTTTTCAACGGTAACATCGGATATATCAAGCGAAGTCTCTGTACCTATTTTAAAAGCATTTGTGCAGGAAATAACCTCACAGTCAGTTATATAGATGTTACTCATAGCCTTGTCACAGCCCGTGTCCAAGCTGTTTTTTAGGACGATACCGTCATCCGCCGTAGAAACAAAGCATTTTTTTATTGTCACGTTTGACGATCCGGAGATGTCAATTCCGTCCGTATTGGCAATATGTCTGTTGTTATTTATAACCGTGTTTGTGACCTGCACGCCGTTACAGTTATTCAAATTCAAGGTCCATGACGAAGAATTTTCAAGAATAAGATTATGAAGCCTTACCTGCCTGCAGTTTCGCAAATGCACCAAAAACCCGTATTTATTTTTATGTGCAAATCTTATTCGCTTACGGTATTCCTGACGCATATCCCAAACATCGAGTGCTTTTTTAAAGGGCTCGGTTTTCGGCGGCAATGCAGGAGCAAGAGAAAAGTAATTCCCCTCGCCGCAAATTTTACCGGGACCGGTTATGGCTATATTTTCGCAGTTTTCAGCATAAATCAGTCCGTTTGTAATAAAATCAACGTGTTTACTGAGTGTAGGAGAATTCCGTCGAAAATCACCGATATTATGTGAAGCGGTTATCGCCGACTCCTTTGCAATATACAACAATACGTTGCTTTGTAAAAATACCGTTCCCGATGTATAGCTTCCGCCGTCAACAACAACTATTCCGCCGCCGTTTTCAGAGCAGACTTTAATTGCGCTGTTGATGGCGGCAGCGTTATTAACGGATGAATTATCGGCAATAGCGCCGAAATCCCTGATATAGTAAGCATTTTCAGCGGTAACTGACGAATTAAAATTTATATAATTTTCAAACGGTATATTTTTATAAAAATCACCGTCATAGACTTCTGAGAAAATTTCTCCGTCATATATTTTAAAATCCTTTTGCAGGATCGGGAAAAATGAACCAATTGTGTTTAATAATCTTGACAATACAAATCACCTCCCGCTTATTTTATCATATATAAATAAATAATCAAAGAGTTTTGCATTTTATTTTTATGATTTCATATTATATTATGAATACTTTTTTGAGGTGATTTTTATGTGTGGAATTGCGGGAGAGGTATCGTATTCACATTCGGTAATAAAAAATAAGGACTCGTTTCTGAGAATGCAAAAGGTTCTCACGCCGCGTGGACCTGACCAAAACGGACTGTACATTAAAGAAAATGCTGCTCTTATTCATTCAAGACTGTGCGTAATAGATATTGAAAACGGCAAGCAGCCGATGACCGCTGTATATGACGGAAAAGAATACGCTATAGTATATAACGGTGAGCTTTACAACACTGACGAAATAAGAAAGGAGCTTACCGTTCTCGGGCATAAATTTACAGGGCACTCAGATACTGAGGTGATTTTAAAATCCTTTGTTCAATGGAAAGAGGCGTGTGTTGAAAAATTCAACGGAATTTTTGCCTTTGCCATTTGGGACGATGCCAAAAAAAGACTGTTTTTTGCCCGTGACAGAATAGGTGTAAAGCCGTTATTTTATGCGGTAAGGGATAATTCATTCATATTCGGTTCGGAGATCAAAGCACTTCTTGAGCACGAGAAAATAGAACCGATCATAGATGAAAATTCAATAGCTGAAATTATGTTTATAGGTCCGGGCAGAACGCCCGGGTGCGGAGTATTCAAAGGTATAAGTGAGATGCGACCCGCCTCTTGCGGATACTACTGTGAAAGCGGTATAAAAATTAAAAAATATTGGACACTGCGCGACAGAGAACACACTGACAGCTTTGAGGAAACAGTGGAAAAGGTTCGCTTGCTCGTAAAGGACGCTATCACACGCCAGCTTGTCTCAGATGTTCCTGTCGGAACGTTCCTTTCCGGCGGATTGGATTCAAGCATTATATCGTCTGTAGCTAATTCATATTTTAAGGAAAGAGGAGGTGTATTGCACACCTTTTCGGTAACGTATGAGGATAATGATAAGTATTTTAAACAGAGTAAATTTCAGCCTAACAGCGATACCGAATATATTAAAATCATGGCGAATTATCTCGGCTGTGAGCATCATCTGATAACGCTTAATAATAAAGAGCTTGCCGACGCTTTACTTGATGCGGTAGATGCTCGCGACCTTCCCGGTATGGCGGATGTGGATTCCTCACTTCTTCTCTTCTGTAAAGAAATTAAAAAACATTGCACCGTCGCGCTTTCAGGCGAATGTGCCGATGAGATATTCGGAGGTTATCCATGGTACAGAGACAAGACTATTCGAATGATAAACGGTTTTCCGTGGGCACAGTCAACAGCATACAGAAAAAGCTTTATAAAAGATGATATAAAGCTGCCTGATGCTGAAGAATACGTTTACTCAAGATATAAGGATACAATTATAAATACGTCAAAAATGAAGAATATTACGCCTACCGAATCGCGAATGAAAGAGATGATGCGCCTAAATCTTGACTGGTTTATGCAGACTCTCTTGGACCGCAAGGACAGAATGAGTATGTATAATGCGCTTGAAGTGAGAGTTCCTTTCTGCGATTATCGGATAGCCGAATATCTTTATTCCGTTCCGTGGGAGTTTAAAGACTATAAATCATATGAAAAAGGACTTTTACGCGAAGCTGTGACAGGACTTTTACCCGAAGAGGTTCTTTGGAGAAAAAAGAGCCCGTATCCGAAAACTCACAATCCCGAATATCTTAAATACGTCTCACAAATGCTTGAAAGGGTCATTGAAAATCCCCATTCACCGCTGCTTACATTCATAAAAAAGGAAGAACTGCAAAAGCTATTGAAAACGGAAAAATCAGAACCGTGGTACGGTCAGCTGATGACAACACCGCAAACGATAGCATATTTTGTACAGATAAATTATTGGCTTGAAAAATATAAGATAGCTATAATTTAGCCGTTATTTTGTAAGGAGCAGGATTATGAAAAAAAGTGATTTTATAAAAAAAATTGCCCTTGTGGGCACGGGATTTGTAGGTATGAGCTTTGCTTATGCACTGCTAAACAGCGGTGAATGCGATCAACTTGTGCTTATAGATATCAATAAAGAAAAAGCGTACGGTGAGGCAATGGATCTAAACCACGGACTCCCGTTTGCAAAGAGAAATATGCTTATATTTGCCGGTGAATACAGCGACTGCGCGGATGCTGACATTGTCGTTATTGCGGCAGGCGTAAATCAAAAACCCGGTGAGGACAGAATATCTCTGCTCAACAGAAACTACAGTGTATTTAAATCCATAATTGACCCGATCGTTGAGAGCGGTTTTGAAGGGATATTTCTCGTAGCGACCAATCCGGTTGACATTATGACAAAAATCACGCTTGAGCTTTCAAAATTCGACAGCTCCCGCGTGATTGGCAGCGGAACTACACTTGACACCGCGAGACTGAGATATTTGCTTGGCAACTATTTTTCTATTGACCCCCGTAATGTACACGCGTACGTTATCGGCGAACACGGAGACAGCGAGATAGTGCCGTGGTCACAGGCGTATATCACGACAAAAAGTATTTTTGATGTGATAGACAACTCCAACGGCAAATTCAAATTTGAGGATCTCAACGTGATCGGCAAAAATGTTACGGGCGCGGCACAGGAAATAATCAAAGCAAAAAGCGCCACATATTACGGTATCGGAATGGCACTTGTGAGAATTGTGCGAACCATTTTCGGCGATGAAAAAAGTGCTCTTACGGCGTCTGTAATGCTTGACGGACACTACGGTATAAGCGGAGTTTACGCGGGACTTCCTGCGATAATCGGCAGGAACGGTGTTGAGGATATTATTGTTTTGGATTTGAAAGAAAATGAACGTAAAAGATTTATTGATTCGTGCCATTTCTTAGAAAAAACTGCCAAGGAAATAGGTTTTTGAAATAAGCTCCCAATACCGCACAAAAGGTATTGGGAGCTTTAGACTAATATTTATTGAATTTTCCAATTCTCTCGCGTATCTCATCCTTAAAAATAAATCTGTAACCGTTATTTAGTAGGATATAGTCGTCTTTCATCATCATTCCTAAGCCGTTGACCTTTGTAAGGCGAGGTTCATCGACAACCTCACATCTTATGCCAATCTCTTCTGCTATCCTGTCAGCAATATCGAATATCAGCGCACCGCCTCCGCAAAGTTTTATACCGTGGTCGGCAGAATCTGCTAACAGCTCAGGAGGGATTTTTTCCATTTCGTTATGAATATCGCGAACTAAAGACGTCAGCTGTTCATCAACGAACGGATAAATCTCATTTGAGGTAATTTCAAAAGAAATAGGCATATTATCAAGGCTGCTTTTGCCCGACACCATTAGCGCCGTTTCAGAGTCCCTTTTAACTGCAGAGATAATTTTATTTTTTATTTCACGCGCAGTGTGAGGTCCGATAACAATATCTCGCTCTCTTTTAATATGCTTAATTATTGCCTTGTCTATATCGTTACTGCCACGCCTGATAGCACCGCTTGCCGCGATACTCCCCATGGTCACTACCACAAATTCAGTTAGCTGATGTCCGATGTCAAGGGTCATTCTGCCACCTATTTTATCGGATTCAACATTACACCCAAATGCCGAAGCTAAAATCCCATCGACTATACAGACCCTGCCTGCACCTGAAAGTGTGACCGCATCAAGAAAAATCTTTTTTTCAAGCTCGGAAATATCGGTAGAAACGGCAAGAATAATGTTAGGCTTGTATATTCTGTTACCGCATACGCGCTGTAAATAATAGCGCAGCATACGCTCTGCAAGTTCAAAATCGGCGATGACACCGTTACGGATGACTTTGACTGTCTTCATATCGGAATTGCATCTTCCGCTTAAAACATCCGCCGCCTTTCCAAAGGCGAGCGGATTGCCTGTGGCGATATCAACAGCTGCAACGGACGGTTCATCAATTACAACGCCTTTTCCCTCCGCATAAATCTTAAGCGAAGCAGAACCGAAATCTATGCCTATTTTCATCCCTTTCACGGTATCACCTCCTAATTAATATTAAAATAAATGATTATTTTTTTCTGAACTGTTGCTTAAGGCGCAAATCTTTTGAAAGAATTTTTTTACGCAGTCTGATGTTTTCGGGAGTAACCTCCATCAGCTCGTCATCTTTGATAAACTCCATTGACTGTTCAAGGCTCAAAACAGTGTGCGGAACAAGGCGCAGCGCATCGTCAGAACCTGCTGCACGGGTATTCGTCATTTGTTTTTTCTTACAGATATTACAGGTAATATCCTCATTTTTTGAGCACTCGCCAACTATCATTCCCTCATACACGGGAACACCGGGACCAATAAACATTCTGCCTCTGTCCTGCGTATTAAAAAGACCGTACGCTGTACTCTCGCCCGTCTCATGAGCAACAATAGAGCCGCGCTCTCTCGTCTCTATCTCACCCTTATATTCCTCATAACCTGCAAAAAGGTTATTCATAATACCGTTGCCGTTGGTATCCGTCATAAATTCCGAACGGTAACCGATAAGTCCGCGTGCAGGAATTTTAAATTCCAAATGAGTTGATCCGCCGTCGCGTGTGCCCATATTTTCAAGTTCGCCGCGACGTGAACCGATTTTCTGCATTACCGAGCCAACGTATTCCTCGGGAACCTCAACAATAAGAAGCTCCATTGGCTCCATAAGTACACCGTTTTCGACTTTAGTAATTACTTTGGGACGTGAAACCTGAAATTCATAGCCCTGACGGCGCATGGTCTCAATAAGAATTGAGAGATGAAGCTCTCCCCTTCCTGAGACCTTAAAGGTGTCGGTTGACTCTGTCTCTTCAACACGCATACTTACGTTTGTCTCAACCTCTTTAAAAAGACGGTCACGGAGATTACGTGAAGTGACAAATTTTCCCTCTTTGCCGGCGAACGGACTGTCGTTTACGATAAAATTCATCGAAAGGGTCGGTTCATCAATTTTTATAAAAGGCAACGGTTCAATGCAATCTGCTGAGCAAATAGTTTCGCCGATATTTAAATCCGCAATACCTGATATGCAGATAATATCGCCTATTGCGGCAGAATCGACCTCTACGCGGCGAAGCCCTTCAAATTGATAGAGACGGGAAATTCGCACGTTTTCCTGCGTACCGTCTGTCTTGCAAAGAACTACGGACTCGCCACGCGTTATTCTTCCGCGTTCGACCCTTCCGACACCGATTCTGCCGATATAATCGTCATAATCAAGGCTTGAAAATAAAAGCTGGAGCGGGGCATCTATATCACCTGTGGGAGCATCTATATTTTCGATTATCGCGTCAAGCAGCGGTCTCATATCACCCTCACGCACAGAATCGTCTAGCGACGAATATCCGTCTTTAGCAGAGGCGTATATAACGGGGAATTCCAACTGATCATCATTAGCACCGAGTTCAATAAACAGATCAAGCACCTCATCGATGACCTCTGCGGGGCGTGCGCCCGGTCGATCTATTTTATTAACTACAACGAGCACTTTTTTATTAAGACCGAGAGCTTTTTTCAAAACAAATCTCGTCTGCGGCATACAACCCTCAAAAGCGTCGACCAGCAGTAAAACGCCGTCAACCATCGTGAGAATTCTCTCAACTTCGCCGCCGAAATCGGCGTGACCCGGTGTATCAACGATATTAATTTTTATGTTGTTGTAATGTATCGAGGTATTTTTTGAAAGTATTGTTATGCCCCGTTCTCTTTCAAGATCGTTTGAGTCCATAACGCGTTCCTGTACGACCTCGTTTTGTCTGAAAATTCCGCTTTGCTTGAGCATCTCGTCAACAAGCGTCGTTTTGCCGTGGTCAACGTGTGCAATTATAGCAATATTTCTGACGTCTTCTCTTTTTTTCAAGAAATTCACCTTCAAATTTGATTTCGATTTTATATTTTACCACTAACCTTATATTTCTGCAAGAACATATCTTTACAAACAGGCAAAATTAGGATAAAATTTATATATTAAATTTTTTGTAAAAAGAATGTCGAAATAAACGGAGAAAATAATGAAAACAATTTTCAGAAGTATAAAAAACTTTATAAAAGAAACAGATAAAATACTTCTGCTGCTTTGTATGCTGACGTCCGCATTCGGTTGTGTTTGCGTACTCAGCGCGACGCTGCGCACCATAACTGACAGTTCGCGTTTCTCGCGTGATTTTATCGTTATGGTTGCTGCGGTAATTATGGGAATAGCGATTGCCGTTATAATATCTATGATAGACTACGAATTCATTATGCGCTTATGGCCGGTAATTGCACTTTTCTGCATAGGAATTATGATTATAACGCTTCGCTTCGGTACAGGTCCTAATGACCGACCAGACGTAAAAACATGGCTCAAGCTCGGTGAAACAGGAATATTTTTTCAACCGTCTGAAATAGTAAAAATAGGATTTATAATCACCTTTGGCGTACATCTTGAAAAGCTCAAAAACAACATAAATCATCCGCTGTCAATATTACAACTTGGAATACACGCTCTTATTCCCATAGGGCTTGTTGTTGTATCTGGCGATATGGGCTCAGCGCTTGTCTTTATAATAATAACAGTAGCGATGCTGTTTACGGCGGGACTGCACTGGGGATATTTTTTAGGCGGTGGACTTTTGGCACTTGCCGCCGCACCTCTTGCATGGATATTTGTATTGGGAGACATACAAAAAAACAGATTTTTAGCACTCATCTATCCCGATTTGTACCCAAACATCATATATCAACAGGAACGTGGCTTAGCTGCAATCGGCGGCGGCGGAATAACGGGACAGGGACTTTTTAACGGTACGTACACACAGCGAGGAGTCGTTCCGGAAAGTAAAAACGATATGATTTTTTCCGTGATCGGTGAGGAACTGGGACTTATAGGCTGCGTTGCGGCACTGCTTTTACTCACTTTTATCGTGCTGAGGATTGCAGGGACAGGTAGACATGATAAACTCGGCAAGACAAAGGTAATGTGTTACGGTGTCGCAGCAATGATTGCCGGACAGGTTATCATAAACATTGGTATGTGCCTTATGCTTTTGCCTGTTATCGGTATAACTCTGCCATTTTTCAGCGCCGGCGGTTCCTCAAACATCAGTATTTATTTTGCAATCGGTCTAATAATGAGTTTTT
This sequence comes from Oscillospiraceae bacterium, assembly GCA_022508805.1. Lineage (GTDB taxonomy): Bacteria > Bacillota > Clostridia > Oscillospirales > Acutalibacteraceae > Fimenecus. The sequence continues at coordinate 70,519 of JAFLUM010000002.1, forward strand.
ACAGATACAATCAACAGCGTGAACTTATAGACGTAAGTCAATCAAATATTAACAATCCGTTTATGGATATATAGATTACTTTGAGGTGAAAAAGTTGAAAAGCAAAAAAGAAAAAAGATTTTCTATTAAGCACAAAGAAAGTTTATACGGCGGTGAAATAGCTATTATTGTTGACACCAACACAGGTGTAAATTATATTGTTACCTTCGGTTTTGGTCCTACAAGCTTTTCACCGTTATTAGATGAAAACGGAAATATTGTTATAGATAAATAATTTACATTTTAAAATACACTCAGGCGGAACAGTTATTTCACTGCTCCGCCTGTTTTTGTCAATTATGCTTTTTTTACAGCGCCCATATTTGCCATTATTTTTTTCGTTCCCACTTTGTCAAAGGCAATTTCCATAAGAGTATCATTACCCATAGGGCGGAGTGAAATTATCATTCCCCTGCCGAATACGCGATGAACAACTTCCTCGCCAACGATAAATTTTTCAACAGTTTTCTTACTCGCTTCTCCTAAGCCGAACCCGCGTGAAACGGATTTTGTCTGATGATTCATTCCGATACCGGTGTGTACAGGAATACTATTTTTCGGCTTATTAAATGACTGACAACAATCAGGCGGAAGCTCATCTAAAAAACGTGAAGGTAGGTTATACTTTGTCGAACCGAATATCATTCTTGACCGTGTATTTAAGAGATAAAGTCTGTTCTTCGCTCGGGTGATACCTACATATGCCAGTCTCCTTTCCTCTTCTATCTCCGACGGATCATACATTGACTGCACACCCGGGAAAACACCTTCTTCCATTCCGGGTATGAATACCACAGGAAATTCAAGACCTTTTGAAGAATGGAGCGTCATCAGCACGACCGTATCGGCATCAGCGTTATAATTATCAATATCCGTCATTAAAGCGACATCCTCAAGGAAATCGGAAAGGTCACTTTCAGGATTTTCCTCTTTAAATCTGATTAGGTTTGAATTAAGCTCGTCAAGGTTCTGCAGGCGCTCCTCATATGTATCTCTGTCAGACATAAGAGATGTTTTATATCCTGTTTCTTCAAGCATAGCGAGAAACACCGACGACGGCGACTCACGCAGGAGCAAATCTGCAAACCCCTCAATAAGCCTTGTAAAAGCGATAAGCTTTGAAGCGCTTCGTGAAAGACGTGCATATTCGTCCGCTGTCTTGAAAACGCTGAAAAGGCTTGTTCCCAAAGTATCGGCAATCTCTTTTGCGGCACTTATAGTTGTCGCTCCGATTCCTCTTTTGGGAACATTGACGATCCGCTCAACTCTTACGGAATCATCGGGATTTGCGATAACTGAAAGATAAGCCAGTGCATCTTTAATTTCCATTCGGTCATAGAATTTATGACCGCCGATAATCCTATACGGTATTCCGCTTCGCACAAGTGAACGCTCTATTGAGTTGGACATGGAGTTCATACGGTAAAGCACTGCAAAATCACTGAATTTTCTGCCGCTGTTCATCATATTCATAATTTCGTCGGCAATAAATTTACCCTCGCTGTATTCATCGTTGAGGGTATTTACAAGAATTTTGTCTCCTTTTCCGTTATCGGTCCAAAGATTCTTTCCCTTACGCTGCTCGTTATTAGCAATTACCGCATTAGCGCCGTCAAGTATATTTTGAGTGGAACGGTAGTTCTGCTCCAACCTTATAACTTTCGCATCTTTAAAATTATTCTCGAAGCTCAAAATATTTTCAATGGTAGCTCCACGGAATTTGTATATACTCTGATCATCGTCACCGACAACGCAGATGTTATTATATCCCTCAGACAAAAGTTTTGTAAGAACAAACTGAGCATGGTTCGTATCCTGATACTCATCCACAAGAACATATCGGAATTTTTGTTGGTAGTAACTGCGAACATCGGGATTTTCTTCTAATAACTTAACCGTATTAAAAATAATATCGTCAAAATCCATAGCATCGGCGTTTTTCAACAGCTTTTGATATTTAACGTAGCACTCGCCAATTTGTCTTTCACGGTAATTGCCGCTATTGAGATTTAAAAATTCATCAGCAGGAACAAGCATATCCTTGGCGCGGCTGATCTCAGCCAATATTGATTTATGGGGAAGAAATTTATCGTCGATGTTTAAGAGTCTTTGACAGTCCTTCATTACACGTCTGCTGTCATCAGTATCATATATAGTGAAATGTGACGAATATCCAAGTAATTCGGCATTTCTGCGCAGTATACGGACGCATATGGAGTGAAATGTTCCGGCCCATATATCGTTTGCCGCCGTACCTACGCGCAGTGCCAATCTCTCTTTAAACTCATTCGCCGCTTTATTGGTAAAGGTAAAAGCAAGTATTTCCCAAGGCTTTGGAGTATCAACCGCAAGTACATTTTTTATTTGCGGATATACAGTCTCATTACCGTCATAATACTCGCGGAGAAGTTCAGCGGTATTTTCATCATAGTAACTCTCAATTCTACTTGATCCATATGCTCTGCCGTATTTTATGATATTGGCTATTCTGTTAACAAGTACGGTCGTTTTACCGCTACCCGCACCCGCAAGAATTAAAAGCGGTCCGTCAACCGATAAGACCGCTTTTAACTGCATATCATTCATTCTTTTAAATTCTTTTTCTATAATTTTATCTCTTAAATTGCAAATTTGCGACTGCATTTTCTATTACTCCTAAATTCTGTCAAACAGGTTTCCACCACTGCAATCAATGGCTACTACCAGCGGAAAATCCTTGAATTGAAGGCGTTTTACCGACTCACAGCCAAGCTCTTCAAAAGCTATTACTTCACATTCTTCAATACATTTTGAGGCGAGCGCGCCTGCGCCGCCAACTGCACAAAAATAAACAGCTTTATTTCTGATTATCGCATCGCAGACTTCTTTGCTGCGCGGTCCTTTTCCGATCATACATTTTAAACCGAGGTCGAGAAATTCGGGTGCATATTTGTCCATTCTGCCCGAAGTTGTCGGTCCGCAGCTGCCTATAGCCAAACCGTCGGGGGTCGGCGTGGGTCCTGCGTAATAAATTGCAGCACCGTTCAAATCATAAGGCAGCTTTTCATTTCGGTCGATAAGCTGTTTTATTTTTTTGTGAGCAGCATCACGCGAGGTATAAACCGTTCCTGACAAGAGAACTCTGTCTCCTACTTTTAACGTCTCACTGTAATCAGAAATCTGTGAAGTGTTTAAAATATATTCCGCCACCGTCAATCCTCATCTTTGTCAAAAAATCCGCTTAAATCAATTTCAGTATTTTGGTTTTCACTATGATAGGAAGCTACCGTATAACTGTCATCAGAATCGCTTACCGGAATGTCAATATTAACATCGTTTGAAAAACCTAATTCCGCTAAATCAGTATTTATGTTTAGCAAAGCCGAAGCAGACGTATTCAGTTTTGCACCGAGAGCATATACGTCCTTGTGAATTTGTTCTAATGATGAATTGAACTTTCTTGAAATAACATCAATTTCTTTTAAAAGCATTTCAATTTCATTAGCTTCACGCTTTATATCCTGTGACGCGATAGCGCCGATATCCTTTGCCTTTCCTCTTGCATCATCAAGAAGGGCATCAGAATACCGTCTGGCATCAATGTATGCTGCACCGATTTGCTTTTCAGCACGTGCAAGTCTTTCGCTTTTATTTTGATATTCGTCAAGCTGCTCACGATAGCGACTGTTCTCAGCAATAACCTCTCCAAGCCGTGATGTGAGGTCAGTGACCTCTTTTTCTTTTTCCGCAAGCATTAAATTTACCTTGTTAAGCTCAGCAAGCTTGTTTTCAAACTCGGCGATTTTATTGCTCAATTTATCTGACTCACTCGATTTTTCGTTAAGCTTTTTCTTGATATCGTTATTCTCTGATTGGAGCGTTTCTATGTACGCCAAAACATCAGCCTTTTTAAAGCCTCCAAACAGTGTAGTTTTCATTACAGTATTGTTGTTACTCATTGCAGCTTCCTCTTAAACTTAGATTTAAATCTATTTTAACAGATTTTTTTTATTATGACAACCGATAAAGTAAAATTAAAGCAAAATAATAATAAAATAGATAGACATTTGTCTTTTTTAGGTGTAAAATTAAAGCGGAAGGAGTGTTATCTTATGAAAAAAAGTACAAAAAGAGCGCTGATAACTGCGGGTGTTATAGGGGCAACTGCTTCGGCTACATATATGCTTATCGGCAATGCATTTTATTATGTGATTTTGACAAAGAGAGGACTTAACAGCAATTTTTCAAAAAAACGTGCCGGAGAGACTAATAACGATCAAGAATATAAAAGATACCTTAACGGCATAATGGAAGAAGATGCGAAGTGGTTTGATTCAGCACATAAAGAAAAAATCGTCATTCGCTCCGGAAGCGGGAGAAAAAACATCCATGCTGACTATATTTTTGCCGACTCCCCTTCTGATACCTGTGTAGTGCTTGTTCACGGATATACATCGTCTCCGCGCAATATGGGTATTTATGCAAAAAAGTATCACGAAGAGGGTTATGACGTATTGTTGCCGAGCCTTAACGGTCACGCCGACAGCGAGTCCGGTTTAGTCACAATGGGCTGGAAAGACCGTCTTGACGTAATTGACTGGATAAATTATCTTACCGAAAGCCGACCCAACATAAAAATCATCATTCACGGTGTCTCAATGGGCGCCGCAACTGTGATGATGACTACAGGCGAAGAACTTCCGGAAAATGTTAAAGTTGCCGTTGCGGATTGCGGTTACACAACGGTTTGGGATATATTCAGTCATAAGCTTACTAACGATATGAAGCTGCCTGAATTTCCTATTCTTTACAGCGCAAATTCAATAAACAGAATCGTTGCAGGATATGATTTCAAAAAAGCTTCGTCAATAGAACAGCTCAAGAAGTCAAAAACGCCTACGATATTCATTCACGGCGAAATGGACAACTTTGTTCCGTACGGTATGCTGGACGAGGTCTACAACGCCGCCGCCTGTGAAAAGGAAAAGGTGACGATACCGAACGCGCCGCACGCACGCAATGCCTGCGCCGACCCGGAACTTTATTGGAACTCTGTATTAGGATTCATAAAAAAATATCTGTAAGATACATAAAAGGAGCGGTTACTTGCCGCTCCTTTTCTTAGCTTACAGAGATTTTATTTCGCCGCTTTTGAATTTATATATTCTCAAAGCATCTGCAACTGTCACTTTATTGTCCTTATCGGTATCAGCCGCAGATTGAGCCGTTCCGGAAAGAGTCATTTCCCCTGTTATATGCTTATATATCCTCAAAGCATCTGCCAGTGTGACCTCACCGTCAGCGTCAACGTCACCCAAGCGGATATCCGTAGTGACTGTCACCTTACAAGTAGCAGTAAAACTGCCTACCTGGGCGGTAATAGTTGCAGTACCTTTACCGACTGCAGTGACTTTTCCGTTTGAAACTGTGGCAACCGATTTGTCTGATGTTGTCCACGTTACGGTTTTGCTGTCAGTTGTATTTGACGGATTATAAGTGACATTTAAAGTTTGTGAATCACCCTTATACATAGAAAGTGACGTTGCGCTTAGAGAAATTCCCTTCAAGGGTATTTTTTGGCTGCTCTTTGTGACATTGATAGTATAGGTGCGTTTTGAGCCGTTTTCAGCCGTTACAACAACAGATATTGTATTACTGCCGTCCTTAAGACTTATCGTTCCCGTTCCGCTTATTTTTGCTTTTGAATTCACTGCAGCAGCACTGACGTTAAGCGATGATACGCCTGCCGGAACAGTAAGTGAATAGATTGTTTTTGATGCGTCAAATCCGATTGAGTATCCGTCAACAGTCAAAGTTTTAAGCCAGTTATTAGGACTGTAGTTGTTTGATGCAGGTAGTTGACAAGCTGATGCGGGCATATTTTTATAATACGGCACTATGAACGTAAAGCTCTGGTCAAGAATGCCGAGGTCACTGTAAGTACCGCGAATAGTGCTCGATTCACTCGCCGGCGCTGCAAGATTACCCATATACTGATGGTAGTACACTTTATTTGAAGTGTTGAATTTTTGGAAATAAAGCGTGTTCTGCCCGATATTAATGTAACTTGCTCCGATCCATTTGGCTCCACCAACAATGGATTTAAATTGAGAATTCCACGGAATCATATATTCGGTTTTCTTCTCTTGGGAGAGCGAACCGCCGTTTTTGGCAAAATTCAAACCGTTAGCAATCGGGTTAGAGCCCTGATAAGCTCCTATATTATAAAAGTTATAATATCCCTCGTATCCGGGATAATTACCGGTAACAGAGCCGCTTGTGCCGCCTGCCGTTTCTAAAATTGCTCTTGAGGCAAGATGATATGGACTTACGTCCGAATACTTTGCGGCATCGATAAACGCATCGGCATACAAGATATCCTTTGAGTCTTTATCTTTGATTTTTACGCCGTCCATCGCCGGGTATTTTTTCAGCATCTTTTTAACACCGTCAAGAGTCTGAGTAGATGAATCGTATGAAAGACCCTCAAACATAAACACATTTTTTTCATTGAGGAAATTTCTCGGATCCATATAATATGCGATCGTCTGAGAATTTGCCTGATACCATGTACCGCTGTCTTGCGGTATCCATTTGTCGTTTCTGAAATCAAAAGCTCCCGTTTGAGTTGAACGGTATGACCAAGGGTAACTGTTAGGAATAAGACTCCTGCCCAAGTACCCCTCGGCATCCTCAGCAAAGAGGTCGGACCAATTTATACCCGTATTGTAAATAACGAATTTCCAGTTCGGGTGTGCGGCAAGCAGAGACTTGATATAGCTTTCATACTCTGCAGGAACAGTATCGGGAATGACTACATCGGAATCGTCAATTTCCATAACATAAATGCTGGATACATAGCCGGTCAGCGTAGCCCCGCTAAATGTGAAGTTTATCTTAGACCAATATGGATTAGCAGAGTCATTGTTCGCACACGGTACGGTTTCAAGTATTACAACAGTATCACCGTCTCTAAGAGATACATTTTCACCGTTATGGGTCAGTTGGGCATAATTTGTGCCCGGACCTGTTCTGACCCTGAGTGTCGTGTTACCAACATTATAAATGTATCCTTTTCTCTCCGCGGCAAAGCTCACAAAGCAGACTGAAAGAGAAAACAACAAAGAAACAGCCAAAACAACTGCAAATAAACCTTTAAGATATTTATTTCTCATACTTTTCACTTCCTGTCCCAAAATCCTTTTACATTTTAACAAATTAAAAAATTTTAGTCAAGTTGCATATCTTGCCAAAAGTGTGGATTTCACGGAAAAATACAGTTTTCTGACAGTAAGATTTCTTTGATATTCGACAACTCGTTTTTCTCACTATCCGACAAGTCGGAATTATAGAGGTATGAACCGGAATAATACACATAACCGTCGATATTACTATCGTTTAAAATTAGATTTATCTGTCTTGATATTATATCGCTGTTATTTATCCACTCATCCACACCGGATTTTGCGTATATGTCCTTTTGCCCTATCTTATAAAGAGGAATACCGACGGCTATTTTAACAAAATCACTTTCAAAGGCACTCCATTCGTTAAGCACGCTTTCAAACGGCATTTGTTCGTGGAGGAAGCCAAAATAAATTTGAGGTATCAGATAATCTACATATCCCTTTTCCGATGCCCAAAGACGGACATCGGCGAAACAGGAATTATAATCGTTGTCAATATTTGCGGAAGGGCTTATTGAAAAGCATAAATCATCGCCGTAGCTTTTAATAAGTGAATATACAGAAGAAATCAGAGTATTGACGCATTGGCGGCGATAATCCGATAGTGTCAGAAATCCTCCCGAATTCACATATTCATTATAAAAATCACTGTCTATCGTTGGAGAAGTATCAGGGTAAAAATAATCGTCAAAATGAATACCGTCAACATTGTAATTATCAAGAATTTCACGGATACAGTCTATTATGCGCTTTTGTGCCTCGATCGAGGCGGGATTGTAATAAATGCCGTTGTCACAGATGATAAGACGCTGATTACTTGGATTTTCACTGTACCAATTATAGGGAAGCGATCCCTCTGCAATTTTGTCGATATCTGAATCCTTTCTTATACGGTAGGGGTTTATCCAGGCGTGTATCTCCACACCAAGCTCGTGCCCGATTTTGACAAAGGCGGAAAGAACGTCAAATTTCAGATTACCATCTTTATCATTGCAATATTGGCTTACGGGGAAAATATTTGACTTATAAAATGCATCGTCAAAAGCCCGATTATGTAAAAAAATCGTATTTACGCCATATTCCTTTAAAATACCTATTTTTTCTCTTACTGACTGCTCGAATTCTTCCTCACTGTCGGTGCTTTCTACCAAATCTTGTATTTCATTATAATATATCCAAGCGCCGATCAAGTATCTGTTTTCTGTTCGTTCACTAATTTCTGTCGGTTCGGGATCATCATTGTTGTTTATCGGTACACAAGAAGTAAATATCAGCAAAAAACACAACGGCAGAATTAAAAATTTTTTCAAAAAATCACCTTTTTATTTATTACTTGAATTTTGGAAAAAATATGTTACAATATTAACGGAGATATTGCGGTAAATTATATGATATAAAATTAGATAATAATTACTGCAATAATTTAATCTCCATAAATACAAGTCAATTTTGCGGCTATAATCATACGCTTTTCGGTACTCGTTAAAACTATGACAGTAACCGCACAGATATAAATAAAACGGAGGTAATAAGTATGAAAAAATTTGTTTGTCCTGTATGCGGATACGTTCACGAAGGTGACACCCCACCCGAAAAATGCCCTCAGTGCGGCGTTCCCGGTGCAAAATTTAACGTTATGGATGAGGGTAAGACATGGGCAGCAGAGCACGTTGTAGGCGTTGCTAAAGGTGTTTCTGACGATATTATCGCCGATCTTCGCGCAAACTTCAACGGTGAGTGCTCTGAAGTAGGTATGTATCTTGCAATGGCGAGAGTAGCTCACAGAGAGGGGTATCCCGAAATCGGACTTTATTGGGAAAAAGCTGCTTACGAAGAGGCTGAGCACGCTGCAAAATTTGCCGAGCTTCTTGGCGAAGTCGTAACCGACAGCACAAAGAAAAACCTTGAAATGAGAGTTGAAGCTGAGAACGGTGCAACAGCAGGTAAATTCGATCTTGCAAAGCGCGCTAAGGAAGCAGGTCTTGATGCTATTCACGACACAGTTCATGAGATGGCAAGAGACGAAGCCCGACACGGCAAGGCTTTTGAGGGACTTCTCAAGAGATATTTTAAATAAACCGATTTTTATAACTACATAATAAAAATATCCCGAATGTTATTCTGTTAAAGAGCAACATTCGGGATTTTTTGTAATCGCTAATTAAATTGATAAAAGAGATTTTTCGTCGTAAAAAAGGCAGAAAAATAAAGAAAACTTTGTGTATTGAAAAATTTTGCAACGCATTTACGGCGAAAAAGATACGCAAAGTTCCGCAGTCATATTTAATCAGCGGTTACTTAGGGTTATAAAGTATCCTCTTTTTTTATACCGAAAAAGAGTCTCAGTATGCTGCTGAGAATTTTCGGACTTTTATAAACGACTACCTTCATTAAAAAGCCCCCTAAGCCTTGCAAAGGGCAGCGCCGCATATCACGAGAGACACTGCAAGCAAAATTATTATAATTTTTTGGGGAAGCATAAGGGATATTATTAACCCTAAGCCCAGTGCGACAAAGATAATTCCTTTCGAATTTGAGCGTCTTCCCATAAAAAAGCCCCCTGCAAATATATTTTAATACATTATACGCAGGGAGCAATTTGTTGTTACATTTTTGTTTCTATAATTATTAAGGTTCCGTCCTCGACTGAGATTTCTCCGTATTCCGCCGTTACATCATTGCTGATTCCAAGAGGCTCAAAGGGGTCAAGAGTGTACTCGGAAAGCGGATAGTGAAATCCCTTTTCAGTCACTCCAAGTGCCTTACCGCCGAAAGCAAAAACGGATATTTGAACATTCGGTGAGTATGGTATTTTAAGTGACGAATTATGAATACATCTGAAAATATGTCTTTCATCGGCTATAATAAAATCAAAACCGCATTTCACAGCTTTAGCCATAATGGATATATTTGCAAAGGTGTGCTCAAATCTGCCGCCCGTTCCGCCGAGTAATAAAAAAGACTTAAATTCCCTCTTTATTCCTTCTAAAAAAGCAGCTTCGGAATCAGTAATATCCTTTTCAACGGGAAGCGTGATCTTGTCACTGCAGACAGGAACAGATTTGACAGAATCAAAATCGCCTATCAACACATCGGGAGCGATCCCGGCTTTTAAGGCATAATCATAGCCGCTGTCAGCACAAATTACACAGTCACCGCTTTGAATATTATTCTTTAAAAATTCAGACGAGCAGTCGCCCCCTCCGATTATTACACAGCGACTTTTTACAATTCCCATTTTTTAATTTCCTTTGCCTGCGCGTACATTGCAGCATAGTTTTCGTGGCGTATGGGGTTGATTTTGCCATCATTTACCGCTTCAACTATTTTACAACCCTTGTCGTTTATATGCGTACAGCTTGAAAATTTACAAAATCCGAGATATTCCCTGAACTCGCGGAAACAATACGGTAAATCCTCTTTTGTAATTATCTCATTTTTTTCAAATTCAAGCGATGAAAATCCGGGAGTATCAATTACATATCCACCGCAGACCTTGAAAAGCTGCGCTTGTCTTGTCGTATGCCGACCTCTGCCGAGTTTTTCACTTATCTCACCTGTTGACAGCGCCAAATTGCCGTCCAGTTTATTTAACAGAGTGGTCTTCCCTACTCCGGAATTGCCTGTAAACGCATTTACACAGCCGTTCATAACATCTTTCAACTTATCAAGCGATTCATCGGAAATAAGCGGTATTACACATATGCCTGTTTTTTCATAAACAGAATAAATTTCGTTGTAATGGGACAAGTCTGTTTTTGAAATAACTATTATCGGCTCGATTCCTTTGTGCTCCGCCAAAGCGACAAGCTTATCAATAACAAGAAAATTCGGGCGCGGCAAAGCTGTAGATACAACTATAATTAAATTATCAATATTGGATACAGGCGGACGGTTAAGAAAATTTTTGCGCTCGTATATTTTATCGATAGTATTTTCGGCATTATCGTTTACGGTTATATCAACGTAATCGCCGATAAGCGGCGTAATCTTATTTTTTCTGAAGACTCCACGCGCTTTGCACTCATATGTCGCATCGGCGACTTCAACGTAATAGAAGCCGCCGATACCTTTTGTGATTATTCCTTTATAAGTCTCCATATTTTATTCAGCAGAATCTGTACCTGAACCGGTACTTACAGTGATCGTAATGGTCTGACTTGTGGGATATTTAGTCGTTCCATCGCCTGATGGAGATTGAGAAATGACACGTCCCTCTTCGACAGTTGAGCTTGCAGCAGGGATAACATCAATATTTGTAAATCCTGCCGCTTTAAGCATTGAAACTGCATCAGCTTCCGTTTGACCGGTAACGTCGATAAGCAGTGCTTGTTCCTCGTATGTGATGTTTACAATACCACTTACTACCGCCGGTGATACGGTGAAATCTATCTTACCCTTTTGGACAAGAACATCGTTAATGAGTACTGTGTAATCATTTGATTTGCCGGAGCCTTTTACGGTATATGTTTTTGATGCACCGTCAAGATAAAGCTCGCCGGACGTATAATAAAGCTCATTATTAATAAATATTTTGATAGTTCCTGTTTTTTGAATGGACGGAAGTTGTACTGTGATATCTGCCGAGCTTTCACTGGGGATACCGTTACTTACAAAAAAGTCGATTTTTGTACCTAAAGGAACAGAAGTGGTATCGTCAATGCTCTGAGAAACGACAATTCCCTTCTCTAAATCACTGTTGACCTCGGTAACCTGACCGACCTCAAGCCCTGCGGCCTTAATAAGCTGTTCCGCAACTTCACGTGAGCAATCAATGATTTTGGGGACTTTAACGGTTTCCTGTTGGTCTGTGGCAACATAAATTATAACCTCTGACCCGATTTTCACAGTCGAGCCTGTTGCCGGATCAGTTCTGATAACCATTCCAGGAGTAAAACTCGTGGAATACTCGGGAATAACAGTTGCAATCAGTCCGTGGGAAATAAGATAGTCCTTAGCGTCCTCTCCCATCATAGCAAGTACAGAAGCATCAATAACGATATTATCTTTTTGAACAATAGTAAGCGTTATCTCAGATCCTTTTTTTACTTTTTCGCTGGCATCGGGTGTTTGCTCTAACACTGTTCCGTCGTCAAGTGAAGAATCCTCTACAAATTCAAGCTTGAAATCAAAATCAGCATATTCGGAATTATTCTCGATTTGTGTGTAATAGTTAAGATTTATAAAGTTGGGAACTTCTACTTTTTTGCCTTTGACTCCTACCAATACGGCAATGATCACGATTGCAAGAACTACAATTCCTGCAATTGCTCCCAGCATAATGGCTGTCGTCTTATTCATGCTGCTTTTTTGTGCCTGACCGTTTTCTCCGTTTTCAACACGGTCAAGTTGCTGCGACCCTCTAACGTATTTTGTAGGCTCGTGATCGACAAAGTAAGTATAATTAAATTTAACCGCCGGATTGCGCTTGAACTCATTAATATCCATAAGCATCTCTGCAGCAGAACGATACCTGTCATTTGGATCTTTCTGCATAGCACGCATAGTGATCTGCTCAAGTCCCAAAGGAAGAGTAGGAACGATCTCACGCGGGCGCTTGGGATCCTGCTGAAGCTGCATTATGGCAACGGAAACAGCGTTATCCGACTGGAAAGGAAGCTGACCTGTGAGCATTTCATACATAACAACGCCCACAGAATAAATATCCGCCTTATCGTCAGTCATTTCGCCGCGTGCCTGCTCGGGACTGATATAATGCACTGAACCGATTGCGTTTTCGGATGTTGTTTTTGAGTCCATTCGGCTGAATCTTGCAATTCCGAAATCAGTAACCTTTATGGTGCCGTCCTGAAGCAGCATAATATTTTGCGGTTTAACGTCCTGATGAACAATTCCCTTGTCATGGGCGTGCTGAAGAGCTGCAAGGATCTGACCTGTAAAATGAACAGCCTCTTTCCAGTTAATTACACCCTGCTGTTCAATATATTCTTTTAACGTTATACCGTCAACGTATTCCATGACGATATATTGCAGTCTATCGCCGAAGCTAACATTATAAACACGCACAATGTTGGGGTGCGAAAGAACAGCTATTGCCTTTGACTCATTTTTAAAACGGCGCTTAAACTCCTCGTTTGTGAGGTATTCATCCTTTAGTATTTTTATCGCCACGATGCGGTCATCAATATTATCATACGCTTTATATACAACCGCCATTCCGCCAACGCCGATTATTTCACGGATCTCGTATCTTCCGTCAAGCCTTTTACCGCAAAAATTATCCATTTTAATACGCTCCTTTCAAACGAAATCAATATGAAACGGTAACAACGGTAATATTATCTCCGCCGCCGTTTTCATTAGCACGGTTTACAAGCCTTTCGGCATATTCATAAAAATTACCGTCACTCGTGATCTCACATATCTCGTTGGACTCAATATAGTTTGTAAGTCCGTCTGTACAAATCAACAAAACGTCATCTTCGTCGATCAGTTCTTCACAAAAATCAATACGAAGCTCTTCGCTGACTCCGAGAGCTCTTGTTATTATATTCTTTCTCGGATCATCCTTAGCCTCATCTGGAGTTAGGCGCCCGCGATCCACCATTTCCTGAACAATCGAATGGTCTTTGGTGATTTGCCGCAAATTTCCGTCTGATAAAATATAAGCTCTTGAGTCGCCGGCATGAGCAACGTATGCTCTGCCGTCAGAGACGATAGTCGCAACTACTGTAGTCCCCATACCACTCAGCTCTTCATTTGCCTTGCTGATGTCATATACGCTCACATTTGCCGCGGTGATAGCTGAAATAAGCATATTTCGTATAGAATTTGAACCCATACCAACACGGTAAGATGCAGAGATGCGTTCGGAAATCAACTTAACGGCCGTGGAACTTGCATAATTTCCACCGGCAGCGCCGCCCATACCGTCACAGACAACCGCCCAGGCAACCGAACCCGGAAGCTCACCTGCAGCGTAGGAATCCTGATTGCTGCTGCGTCTCAGTCCGATATCCGTCTTTGCTACAATTTTCAAATCAATCACCCTCTTTTTCTTTTGGAGGCTCTGAGTTGACCGCAGGACGCATTAATATCGCTCCCCAAGGTACGGCGAACCGTTGCAGTAATACTGTTTGCGGTCAGTATATCAATAAACCGTTTTTGACGGTCCAATGTACTTTTTTTATATTCAGTCTCACGCACGCTATTTACGGGAATAAGATTTACGTGACAAAGCATTCCGCGAAGTACGTGTGCCAGCTCGCGGGCGCATTCGTCGCTGTCGTTAAAACCGCGAATCATTGCATATTCAAAGGATATACGCCGCCCGGTTGTATTTGCATAATACCGACAGGCTTTTAAGAGCTCGTCAAAATCGTATTTGATATTAACAGGCATTGACTTTGAACGTATATCACCGTTCGGAGCATGTAAAGAGACAGACAGTGTTAAACCAAGCTTTTTTTCTGCCAATTCATAAATATTAGGAACAATACCGCAGGTTGAAAGTGAAATATGACGCATACTCATATTCTGCCCTTTTTCATCAGTGATAAGCTCCAAAAGGCGCATCACGTTGTCAAAATTGTCAAGCGGCTCACCGGTTCCCATTAAAACAAGATGATTTATCTTTATTCCAAGATCCTTTTGAGCAGTGAAAATTTCCGCAAGCATTTCCCCTGCCGTTAAATTCCGCACGAATCCGCCAATAGCAGAGGCACAAAATGTACAGCCCATTTTGCAGCCTACCTGCGTTGAAATACAGATAGAATATCCGTATTTATATTTCATAACAACGCTTTCGACGTATTCACCGTCATGGAGCGAAAAAAGATATTTAACCGTACCGTCAATCTTCGATACAAGTTTCGTGTTGATTTGGCAATTATTAAAGCAATACCGTTCACTGAGTTTAGATCGCAGATCCTTCGATATATTGGTCATTTCATCAAAGGAGTCAACACACTTTTCCTGGATCCACGAATATATCTGACCGGCTCTGAAAGAGGGAAAATTCAGTGCTTTAATTTCCTCTGCCAACTCGGCAAAGTTTTTTGAACGAATATCCTCAGGCATATTTCAGTCCTTAATAAATTTGGCAATAAAAAATCCGTCTGTATTGTTTTTATGCGGCATTAGGGTCATATATCCGTCATCATCGGATAAGGTTACCTTTTTAAAGCTAGGATTATCCGAAAGAAATCTGTCGCAAATGTTTTGATTTTCAGCCTTGTTGAGCGAACAGGTTGAATAAACAAGATCTCCGCCGGATTTTACGTACCGTGCGGAAACATTTATAATATTGTACTGCAAATCGCATAATTTGTCAACAAATCCCAAATCCTTGTAGCGTATTTCTGGCTTTCTGCGAATAACTCCGAGACCGCTGCAGGGAACGTCGCACAGAACTCTGTCGGCAATCGGTAGAGATTCTGAAAAAATTGATGAGTCCCAAACACTGCCTTTTATGATTTTTATACCGAGACGCTCAGCACCGTCATTTATCAGCTTAACACGGTGCTCATACAAATCAAATGCATAAATTTGACCGCGATTTTCCATTTTCTCAGCTATTGTAAACGCCTTTCCACCGGGAGATGAACACATATCAAAAACAATTTCATCAGGCTTGGGATCAAGTGCTTGAATGCAAAGCTGTGATGCAGTATCCTGAACGTGAAAAAGTCCATTTTTATATGCACTGCTTTGCATAACGGCACCGCTTTTTAAAATGACGGCGTTATCAATAAGAGGTGATTTTTCAGCTTTAAATCCATCCTTTTCAAGTTGGGATATAAGCGTATCCGCATCGGTTTTAAGAGTGTTTACACGCAAAACTGTCTCAGGTGCGCCCAACGAGCTCTTTAATATCATCTCAGCGTTTTCAATTCCGTAATCATCTGAAAAGTGTTTCACAAGATTAACGGGGCAAGAATATTTAATGCTCAAATCGCTGAATTTATCGTCAGTACATGGGTACTCAATTTCGCAAGAAGCGATTTTTCTCAAAACCGAATTTATAAGCCCCGCCGCATAGGCGCATTTTTCCCGCTTTGCAAGCCTAACGCTTTCATTAACAGCGGCAAATGTGGGAACCTTGTCCATAAATTTAAGCTGATATGTACCCATACGCAGTATTGTCAAAACCTGCGGCTTGAGTTTTTTTATGGGTTGAGTTAAAAACCCAGATAAGATGTAATCAAGCGTAATTTTCCGCTCTATGACTCCGTATACAAGAGAAGAAACAAAAGGTGCGTGCTCGGTCTTATCGGTACTCAAAACCGCATCAAGAACCAAATTGGAGTACGCTTTATCAAGCTCTATTTTATTGAGAATTTTAAAAGCTAAAGCTCTGTCGTCCATAAATCTATCTTTTTCTTCTTCCCATCATTATAATCAAACGTAGCAAGTTTGCAAGACTTACAGCAAGAGCAGCCACATAAGTCATCGCTGCGGCTGAAAGTACTTTTTCAGCACCCTTCTTTTCGTTTTCGCTGAGCAAATCAATTTCGCCTATTACCTTTAACGCTCTTCTGCTTGCGTTGAACTCTACAGGCAAGGTCGCAAGCTGAAACAGTACGGCGAGTGAGAAAAATACTACTCCCGCGATGGCGAGAATTTGTAAGTTAAATAATAAACCGAGTATTGCCAACGGAATACCTGCTCTTGAGCCTATGGATGCGGCAGGAAAAATAGCATTTCTTATTTTTATGGGTACATAGCTCTGAGCATACTGTGCAGCGTGACCCGCCTCATGGCAGGCAACTCCGATAGCTGCAACAGATGTGGAATTATACACGGCGTCAGAAAGGCGGATAACATTGGTTTTCGGGTCATAGTGATCGGTAAGCTTTCCGGATACACGTTCTATCCTCACATTTGTTATGCCATAATATCTCAGTATTTCAAATGCCGCCTGTGCACCCGTAAGACGTCTTGCAGACATAATGGAGGAATACTTTTTAAACGCCGAATTAACCTTTGCAGAAGCGATTATCGAGAATATGATCATCGGCAAAACGAGAATAACATAATAATAATTTGATAAATAGTAATAAGAATAATCCCACATAGTCTTACCCTCCGAGGACAGTACCTATTTCTGTTTTATGACCCCTTAAAAAGCTTGCAGCATCAGTCTTCTTTTTACCTTCAAGCTGTAGCTCTAAAATTTCTATGCATTTGCCGTCACCGCAAGCAACTATCAGTCTGCCGTTATTGTCGACAAGCTCGCCGGCGTTTCCCGAAGAAATCACAGTAGAAAGCCGAGACTTATGGATTTTGACTTTTTTACCGTTTAATACGGTAACAGCAACGGGCCACGGCGAAAGTCCTCTAATCTGATTGTGAACACATACTGCACTTTTAGAAAAATCGATGGGTGAAAGCTCTTTTGACAGCATTGGAGCATAGCTTGATAAGGCATCGTCCTGCTTTTGAGGAGCAAGCGACCCGGATTTAAGTGCAGAAAGCGTTTCAAGCAGTACCTCAGCACCCAAAACCGAAAGCTTGTCGTGCAGTTCGCCTGCCGTCATATCCTCAGTAATCTCTATTGATTTTTTAAGCAGCATATCACCGGTATCAAGTCCCACGTCCATTTTCATTGAAGTTACACCTGTCTCGGTCTCGCCGTTTAGTATGCTCCATTGAATGGGGGCAGCGCCGCGAAGTTTTGGTAAAAGCGAGGCGTGGATATTTATAGAGCCGTATTTAACGCTGTCAAGAATTTCCGCAGGCAAAATCTTTCCGAATGCAACGACGATTATTAATTCTGCGTTTAAAGAATTGATTATATTCAGCGCCTCACCGTCGCGCATTGATTTCGGTTGAAAAACGGGTACGTTATATTTCTCGGCACAAAGCTTAACGGGCGGAGGTGTGAGCTCATATCCCCGTCCCTTTGGCTTATCGGGTTGAGTAAAAACTCCGACTACTTCATTTTCGCTTTTTATAAGAGCCTCAAGACACGGGACTGCAAAATCGGGCGTTCCCATAAATATTATACGCATTTGTATCAGTCTTCCTTCTTGGCATATTTTTCAATTTCGGCTTTTGATGCAAGCTTGTCCGTATACAATATGCCGTCAAGATGATCCAGCTCATGGCAAAAGGCTCTGGCTTTAAGGTCCGTACCCTTATACACGCACCATTTACCATCTCTGTTCTGTGCTTTAACTTTTACCGTCATCGGGCGCATAGTGTGCCCCTGTTTACCGGGCAAAGAAAGGCAGCCTTCTTCCATACACTGTATACCTTCAGTTTCAATTATTTCGGGATTGATAAGCTCTAAAAGTCCGTCACCGACATCAACAAGTACCACGCGCCGAAGCACGCCCACCTGAACTGCGGCAAGACCGACTCCCTCGGCGTGATACAGCGTATCGCGCATATCGTCAAGCAGCTCCCAAAGTCTTGAGTCAAATTTCTCAACGGCTCTGCTTTTTTTTCTTAAAATCGGATCATCATCTGTTCTAATATTTCTAAGTGCCATATTTTTCTCCTCACACTAAATCTTCCGGATCCATTTCAGCGTATACGCTGACTTTTTCATATTGTTTATTTTTTGCAAATGCTTTAAGTAAACTACTTATCATCTCGCGAAAATTTTTGGAATTACGACATTTTATAATAATTCTGTATCTGAATTTGCCGCCGATTTTTGAAATTCTTGGTGTAACAGGGCCGAGAACTATTAAATCAAGATCGCTGTAATCTTTACTGTGTGTGCTTTTAAGCATTTTTAAAAACTCATTGGCAGCATTTGCACAAGTAATATCGTTTTCATATGAAAATCCGATTGCACACAAATTGCAGAAAGGCGGATAAACCATTTCGTGGCGAATCGGAAGCTCAATATTATAAAACGAAGCGTAATCCTGCTTTTTTGCAAGCTCAACGATCTCACTGTCAGGAAAGGCCGTCTGAATAAACGCCTTTCCAGGCAAATCCCTTCTGCCGCTTCTGCCTACGACTTGAGTGATAAGATCAAAAGCGCGTTCACCGCTTTTATAATCGTCGTTATAAAGCATTTGATCAACAGAAAGAACGCCTACAAGCGTAACATTGGGAAAATCAAGTCCCTTTGCCACCATTTGGGTGCCTACAAGCACATCATATTCACCGTTTGCAAAGCTTTTGAATTTTTCCTCATACGAATATCTTGATGAGGTTGTATCGGTATCCATACGCAAAATTTTTGCATCGGGAATAATCATTTTAAGCTCTTCTTCAAGGCGCTGTGTGCCGCTTCCCAAAAACCTTACCGATTCTGTTTTACAGTTAGGACATTTATGAGTAAACGGAACGGAGTATCCGCAGTAATGGCACATCAGCCGACCGTTTTTTATGTGATAAGTCAGTGATATACTGCAATTTGGACAGGTCATCACAGTGCCGCATTCGGTACAGGAAGCAAACGTATTATATCCACGCCTGTTTAAAAGAAGAATAGACTGCTTTTTATTTTCAAAATTCGTGCGGAGCTCTTCTGCAAGCCGTTTGCTAATGTTTTCTATAACCATATCGCTTTGATATGTGGTGTCAATTGCCTCAACCTGCGGCAAAGCTGAATTTCCGTATCGATTTTTAAGCGTGAAAAGTGCGTATGAGCCGTTTGTCGCCTTCGTATATGTCTCAACCGACGGCGTAGCAGATGCCAAAAGCAAAAGCCCCTTATGTCTGCCTATGCGGTATGCGGCGACATCGCGCGCGTGGTAACGAGGAGTCATTTCGGACTTATATGTGTGTTCCTGCTCCTCATCAATTATAATCAATCCGATTTTATTAAAAGGAGCAAAAACAGCAGAACGCGTTCCGACTGCTATCTGTGCCTCACCACGCTTGATGCGTTTCCATTCATCAAGCCTTTCCCCTAAAGAAAGCGCACTGTGGAAAACTGCTACCTTACTGCCGTATCGCTCATAAAACAACGACAAGAGCTGGGGTGTAAGAGAAATCTCGGGGATCATCACTATAATACCGTTACCGTCACTTAGGGCTTCGTCGATAAGTTTTAAATAAACCTGCGTTTTTCCGCTGCCGGTAACTCCGTATAGCAGAGCACCCTTTGCGTCATTTTCTTGATATAGCGAGAGAATACCGTCAAATGCAGATTGCTGTTCTTTTGAGAGAATTATTTCGGATTTTACAGGTTCATCCATATCGTCGTATGGAGCGCGGTAAACTTCGGTATCATATGTTTCAACAATTCCCTTGTTTTCAAGCGCCGTAATGACCGTCGCTGTGAAGCCTGTAAAATAACAAAGCTCCCGTATTGAAACATCGCCCACATCGCAAAGTATTTTTACTGCTTCCCGCTGTTTTTTAGTAAGCTTTTGCAGTTTGTCACCGTCCGTATTCGGATCAGCAAGAAGATGCACGGTTCTGACGGTAGCATCACCCGTGCGTCGCTTTGCATCAATACTTCGCAAAAGAATATTTCGGGATGCCATTATGTCAAGAATATCATCATTTTTTTTGAGCTTACAGGCAGATATAATGCTGTCACCTTTGATAAAAGTATTTTTATCTTTAAGGTAATCAAATATTATCCGTTCCTGCTCACTTAAAGATTTTTCAGGACAATCACCGTTCACGGCATACATCATATTGACTCTTACCGACAGACCGATAGGCAAAAACATTCTGCACGCATCAAAATATGTACAAAAAGTTCTGTCTCTTACAAAATTAGAGGTCAACAGCATTTCCTCAGTCAAAAGGGGTTCATCGTCGATAAGCTCAACAATATTTTTCAGCTTTTTGTCAGTACTTTCCGTTTTAAATACGGAAAACACCATGCCAACTCGCTTTTTGGATGAATTTCCAAACGGTACCAGAACACGCATTCCCGGACGGAGATTCTCCAATAAAAAATCGGGAACAGAATAATCAAACAGCATATCAAATGAATACGCCGTATTTTCAACGGCGATCCTTGCAACCGTTACAAGCGCCATATTCTGCCCCCTTTTTAATTCAAATATATTAAATTATATCATTCAACTGAGTCAGCCTCAGATAAGTCATATTTGCCTGTAATAATTTCATCAAGAGCTATACTCACGGATTTTTCCGAAAGAATTTCCTTATTCTCTTCAGCGTCCAAAGAGATCTCTCTTGCACGCTTTGCCACTGCTTTAACAAGCTGATAACGGTTTACTCCGTTGCTAAGTACATCTTTTAAATCGGGATTAAACATCTTTAATTACCTCACTTATATAATTTTTCATTCTTTTATATGTAAAATCAAGCGCTTTTATAATTGCCAGTACATTATCCGAAGCACTGTCAAGGTCATCATTGAAAACAACGTAATCGTAATCAGCACTTTTTTTGATTTCGTCACGGGCAATTTGCATACGGCGTCTAATATCCTCTTCACTTTCAGTCCCGCGTGACCTCAGTCGGTTTTCCAACTCCTCCATAGACGGAGGCATCAAAAATATCGCAACGGAATCGGGATACATCTCTTTTATTTTTTGTGCACCCTGAACTTCTATCTTTAAAAACACGGTTTTGCCTTCACTGAGCCACTTATCCACAGGAGCTTTCGGAGTTCCGTAAAGATTTATGCCGTATTTTGCAAATTCAAGAACCTCTCCGTTATTTATCATATGCTCAAACTCTAAAGTTGAGATAAAATAATAATCTATTCCGTCAATTTCGTTTTCACGAATACCCCTTGTAGTGAGAGAAACAGATTTTTGGAGAGACTTGTCCTTATCAAGTACAACGCTGAGTACGGTATCCTTACCCACGCCGGAGGGACCCGAAAAAAGAATAAGCATACCTTTTTTATTCGCCATAAGATAAATCCTCCGCATCCACAGCCGATTCAGAACGGCTAAGAATGGTTTCCGCTTTAAGATAAGTTGAAACTACGTGGTCGCTGTCCATAATTAGTACGGCGTGAGTTTTGCGTCCTTGAGTCGCATCAATAAGCATATGATTTTCTTTTGCGTTGGAAATTATCCGTTTTACCGGTGCGGAATCGGTTGAAACAACAGCAATTACACGGTCAGCATTGACGGCGTTTCCGAAACCCACATTGATAAGTCTCATCCAAAGCACCTCATTCTATATTTTGAATCTGCTCGCGGATTTTTTCTATCTCCGCTTTAATATCAATAACATTGCGAGCAATCAGGACATCCTGCGCTTTTGAACCGATGGTGTTAGCCTCACGGTTCATCTCTTGAACGAGAAAATCGGTTTTTCTTCCGACGGCCTCGTCTTGACTCAAGAAAGCACGGAGCTGATCAATATGGCTACGAAGTCTTACTGTTTCTTCAGCAACGGCGATTTTATCAGCAAATATTGCACATTCAGTCAGTAACCGCTGTTCGTCAACTTGAATATCACCAAGGAATTCATTTATTCTTGATAAAAGCTTATCGTTATATTCTTTTACGGTCTGCGGTGAGCGCTCTTCAATATACTCGACCTTTTTAATAATTATATCGGCACGGGACAGCACGTCATTTTTGAGCTTTTCGCCCTCAGCCTCACGCATTTCAATAAATTTCGAAACTGCAATCTCGGCTACCGATTTAACCGCATTCCAAAGCTCGTCTTCATCTGCTTCCTCTTTATGTACTGTAAAAATATCGTTGTATCTTGTCAAAGAGGACATAGCGAGCGAGTCATCAAGCCTTAAGCTGTATCTGTCGGAAATCTCGTGAAGTGCCGATAAATACGACGATGCCAAGGAGTGATTAACTAATATTTTTGCATCGCCGTCTTCTAAATTCTCAATAGAGACATAACATTCAACTTTGCCTCTGGAAACGAGCGAATTTACAAAGCTTTTTAATTTTTCCTCAAGAAATCCGTAGGTTCTGGGAACGCGAGCAAAAAACTCAAAATATCTGTGATTAACACTTTTTATTTCAACCGTTATGTTCATTGACCCGACAGTCGCCTGCGCTCTGCCGTAACCGGTCATACTTCTGATCATAAATCCAACTCAGAGTACGCATACAAAGAAATCCTCTGTACGGTACCGACCCTTTCTTTTATTTATAGTTATTTACAGCAGCTTCCCTGCAAAAGTGTAGGAATATCTCCACCGTATAAATCACCGTTTTTTTCAAATCCGAGCATCAGCAAGACATCGCTTATATTTTCTTGATTGCAGTATGCCATATATGCGTTTCTGTTTGCACCAAAATTAAGGGCTGCACGGACAAATCCCTCAACAAGCAGTTTGTCCGATAAATCACAAGAAACGTCTGACAAATAACATTTGTATCCGTCAGTATTTATATAGCAGCTACCGACATTATTGCCACTGTCATCAAATCCGATATAAGCTCCGCATACATCGCTGTCATTAATCGGCTTTTGCGGAAAGCGCTTACGCAGCTGTTGCTTGTCCGTGATAGGTTTATAATAAATCACTATTTTGCCGCCTTTCTGTCCAGTGACGCCGCGGTCATCAGTTTGTGTACCTCTTCATCGGTAAGATTCCGCCAATCGCCTTGCTTGAGCATACCGAGCTTAACCGAGCCTATTTGTGTGCGTTTAAGTCTTGCAACCTCTAAGCCGAGAGCTTCACACATTTTTCGTATTTGGCGGTTTCGACCCTCATATATAATGATTTCAAGTACTACTCTGCCCTCTTGCCGCTCTAAGATGCGTACTTCCGACGGCATCGTCATTCTTCCGTCAACCTCGACACCAACTGTGAGAGCGGTGATTTGTTCATCAGTCACCAACGGACGGACTGTGACACGGTAAGTTTTGGGAACGTGCTTTGTAGGATGGGTCATTGCATTGGCAAATTCACCGTCGTCAGTAAGCAGCAGCAAGCCTTCGGAATCACGGTCAAGTCTGCCAACGGGATAAACTCTTTTTCCAACATTCTCAACTAGCTGTGCAACACACTTTCTGCCCATTTCGTCGCTCATCGTCGTAATAAAGCCGCGTGGCTTGTGAAGCATAATGTAGGTGTGCCCTTTGCTTTTTTTAATCTTTTTTCCGCCGACCTCCACCGTATCACGCGAAGGATCAATTTTATCGCCGATCTCCGCCGGCTTACCGTTGACTCGCACCTTACCTGCAGCGATCATTTCCTCCGCTTTTCGCCTTGAAGCCACGCCGCATTCGGAAAGATATTTTTGCAATCTTACTCGGTTATCAGCCATATATTCACCTGAATAATTCCTTGATTTTATCTAAAAATGTTTTTTTACTTTCCGTCATATTTTCTGTTTCATCGGTCACTGCCTCAAGCATGGTTTCCCCTGCACAAATCGGTGTTGAGCCTATTATTTCATCATCTGAATTATAAAACTCCAACGTTCCGACAATATCGCCCTCATAGACGGGTGCATATTCAAACTGCTTTAGCAGTACTCTGTCGTAATATGAGTAATCCTCTGACGCTACCGTTATGTTTAAAGGTTCCTGTATTGATACAGATATACTGCCGCTTGTTCCGCCGACTACTTTTAATCTTATATCCTCAAGATCCTCGGTAAGCGTTACAGATTTTACACACTCAAAAGCATAATCATAGAGTTTTACATGATCGTTCCAGTCATCGGGTGCACTTAATGTCACTGCAATCAGAGTTTTTCCGTCCTTCTCGGCAGCAGTTACAAGACATCTGCCGCTTTTTTTGGTAAAACCTGTTTTTATGCCGAAAACGCCGTCATACATTGACAACAGCTTATTATGGTTCGTCATAACCCTGCGATAAGGTGGATTTCCGTAATAAACTACCGCCTGCTTGAGAGAGCATATACTTCTAAACTCGGGATTTTTTATTGCATACGCAGCGAGCACTGCCATATCGCGAGCAGTTGAATAATGGTTGTCGCCGTCAAGTCCCGACGGAGTTTCAAAGGATGTCGAATCCATACCGAGCATTTGCGCTTTCTCGTTCATCATAGCGACAAATTCGGGTATACTGCCGCCGACTATAACCGCAACGGCGTTTGCTGCATCATTACCCGACTGAATAAGCATTCCCTTTACGAGCGATTTCAGCGAAACTCGGTCACCGCCGAGAAGTCCCATAGACGTTCCTTCGACCCTAACCATTTCATCGGTAACAGTTATATATGAATCGGTCGCACCGTATTCAAGTGCTAAAACGGATGTCATTATTTTTGTAGTACTCGCCATTGAGAGCTGCATATACATATTTTTTGAATAAACTATCTCTCCGGTATCAGCGCACATAACAACAGCCGCCTTTGCCGAAATAAAGTCATCTTCTTCGGCAAAAGAATTGATATTACCTGCAAACAGTAGAACGAATATCAAACCTAAGGAAAGTATTTTTTTCATTATCAATCACCAAAATATAATATGCATTATGGAAATTGATAAGAATATAAAAATGATTATTCGGCTTCGCTCTCCGTAACGGCAGCAACGACCTCATCAACAGCATCATTATAAGCCTTATCCATTTTTGCCTTATTTATAACGCCGGATACCTTGTCAAACATTTCAGGAACAAGGCTGACAACGCGCTCTGCAGCATTGTCAAATGCGGTGATATGCTTAATATTTACATCGCCGTAGCTGTCAATAACGAGAAATGCAACGGGAGTAATGGTTACGCCTGCTCCGCCGCCTCCGCCGAAAATATCCTGATTGCTTTTTGACGGAAAATCAGAACCGCCTGATGCAAAGCCGTATGTGACCTTTGAAACAGGGATAATCGTCACCCCACCGTCAACCTTTATCGGCTCGCCGATGATCGTGCTGACATTTACAAGGTCTTTTACCTTTTCAATTGTAGATTCGAGAATTCCTGCCGCTGATGATTTTTCTTTCATCACAAAGCACCACCTTCATTTTTAATTTGTTTACTTGTTTTTTTATTTCTAATTCCTATAAGGAATTTTAAGACTACCTTAAATAACAGTCTGAACACAAGCACTATCGCCGCATTTATAATAAATATGGGTCTTACTGAAACTGTAAAAGCCATTTGTGCAGAATTTTTCAAGCCTATAAAATCGGGTTCAATCTCCACATCGTATTTTTTTACAGTCAGCGTTGAGCATATAAACGAGAGTGCAGGAAATACCTTTTGACAGATTTTGCCGTATTGCAGGGCTGTTTCTGCAGCATCTCCCGACGAAACGGTCATCCACAAATAAATTTCACGCAAAACTATATGCTTTTTAAAGGAATTCATCATTCTTGCAAGTGAATATGCGGCGCCGTTAATAAGCTCTATAATGCCGTCTACGCCCTGATTATGATAAAACCTTACGAATATATTTTCTTTTTTCTCAGTCTCTGGAGATTGTTCATCGGTCTTTTCCTCAGTTTGTGCCGGCTCTTCTTTCTTCTTTGCTTTTTTAGGCTTATTCTTCTTATCTTTCGGAAAGATATGCAACTTAATAAAAAGCCAAGCAACATCTAATTTAAAAGAGTCAAAATATTCACCGGTGACGGTAATTCTGATACTTAAAAGCAAAATAAAAAATGCAATTATACCTAATATAACAAATAAAGCCGTCAACGGTGTCACCTCCATTTATTGTGATTGTTCATCTATATGTAAATTTTCGCCGTCTATTAATGCTTCATTATTCGTATTTCTATCAGTCTCTGGAAGTTTTGGAAGCTCGTCTAAAGAAGAAATTGAAAAGCATCTTAAAAAATCAGAAGTCGTACCGTAAACCAGCGGTCTGCCCGGCAAATCAAGTCTGCCCTTTTCTTCAATAAGCTTTTTTTGGCAGAGTGTAGAAATAACTCCGGAGCAATCCACACCGCGAACCTGCTCAACAAAGGATTTTGTAACAGGCTGATTATATGCTATAACGGCAAGCACCTCAAAGGCTGCTTGAGAAAGCGGAGTATTTTTTCTGAGTTCAAGTACCGAACGAATAGTCTCGGAATATTCAGGTCTTGAGGAAAGCTGATATTTCCCGTCTAAGCGCAATAAACATATTCCGCTGTTCCGTTCATCAAGCTCTGCCGCAAGATTATACAAGACCTGCTCGGTGATCTCAGGTTCTATTTCGAGTGCCTGCGCTATTTTTTCTAGCTCCAGCGGCTCGCCAGAGGCAAATAAAACAGCCTCTGCCGCTGCCTGTAATTTACTTGCAATCATCAATTCCATTCCTCACTGACATATGAAGTGTCCTCACTGAGAAGCTCGACCTGTGTATCCTCACCGTCGCCGGTTACGCTGATTTTTTTTGATTTTGCCAATTCAAGGACAGCCAAGAAGGTCGCCACAAGCTCTGAGCGCGATTCTGCATCGTAAAAGAGGGAATTAAGACGAGCTTTCTGTCCTTTTCTCGTTAGCTTTTTAAATATTCCGGTTATGCGCGAACCGACTGATATAACCTTTTTTACAACAATGTCCTTAAAAACCTCAATGGGTGGTGGCATATGGCGAAGATTTTTGCCTGCGGCTGATATATATGCATCAAGCAACTCTTCCGGTTCATGTAACCGTTTGTAAGTTTGGTCAGGATCAATTTTAGCGGGATTTCTTATAAAAGTGCCGAAGCCCTCGGTATTCTCTGAAAGCTTTTCGGCGGCGAGCTTCATATCCCTGTATTCAATCAATTCACCCTGAAGCTCTTTTTTAAGTTCCTCTGCTTCGGCGTATACAGGAAGCAGAGAAACAGATTTAAGATAAACCAGACGGGCAGCCATCTCAAGGAATTCGGATGCAACATACATATCCTCATCCTGCATTCTACGGACATAATCCACATACTGCTCAACAAGAGTAACTATGGGTATATCATAAATATTCAGCCTGTGCTTTGAAATAAGATGCAAAAGCAGATCCATAGGACCCTCAAATACATCTAATTTGTAAGAAATAGTTTCCATAAAACACCTTAGAAGCTAAAAGGAAGTTGTGCTATGAAAGTAAAAAACTTTAGTACATAGCGTGAAAGATATGAAAGAGGAGTTGAAAGAAGTCCGGTAATAATAAGAACAAACACAACTATAACAATGTATCTCTCATACTGCATAACGGTGTAATAATACTTTGAGGGTATAAGAAGTTGAAGGATTCTTGAGCCGTCAAGCGGCGGAATCGGAAGCAAATTAAACACTGCTAAATTAGCATTTATCACAGCGGCAAAATCTAAAAATGTCAAAATTGCAGACAGTATTATTGTACTGCTTGCAGAATGCACACCAATTCTTGAGAACACTTGACTGATAATCGTCTTAACAAGAATGAAAACAAAGCACATTATTAAATTCGCAATAGGTCCAGCAATAGCTGTAAATGCCATTCCCTTTTTAGGATCCTTAAAATTCCTTGGATTTACACTGACGGGCTTCGCGTATCCGAAACCGCACAGCAAAATCATCAATGCACCTAAGGGTGAGATGTGTGCCATAGGATTTATCGTAAGTCTTCCTGCCAAACGAGGTGTCGGATCGCCGAGCTTGGTAGCAATCAGCGCATGAGCATACTCATGAATCGGCATTGTGCAAAATACAACAAAACAAAGAGAAAACAATGTGACAATAATGGTAAGTGGGTCAAAGCCACCACGTAATGCACTAAGAAGCATAAAATATTCCTTTCGTTTTAGGATGAAAATTGTTTAATCCTAAATAAATATTATATTCTAAAAGCTACAATTCTGTCAATATTATTGAAATCTTTAGTTACATTTTTTTCCTTATATCTACCGTCGAAAATCCTTATTATATCGTCGTATTGCTCTTCACCGCATTCCATGGCGATATGCCCCCCGCTTTTGACCTTGTCCGTCCACCGTTCGGCAATACAGCGGTAAAACAGGAGACCGTCCTCACCGCCGTCCAGTGCGGTTTTAGGCTCAAAATGTACTTCTTTTTGAAGATCTTCTATTTCATCAGTCTTAATATACGGCGGGTTGGATAAAACCATATCCGCCTGCGGGTATTTTGATAAATCAACAGTAAAAATATCGTCATTTATCAAAACAGCATTTTGGATATCATATTTATCTTTATTTCTTTTTAAATACTCAAATGCAGCTTTTTCCTTCTCAAAAAGGAAAACGGTAGAATTTTTAATGTGATAAGCTACTGTGAGGCCTATACAACCGCTTCCCGCGCAAAGATCGTAAATGACAGGCTCTTTAATATTCACTAATTTTTCAAGTGCAAAATCAACAAGCAATTCCGTTTCGGGACGCGGTATAAGCACGCCTTTGCCTACGAAAAATGTCCTATCGTAAAAATCCCATTTGCCGAGAATATATTGCAGCGGTTCGCCGAACTTTCTGCGGTTTATGGCATTATTTACGATATCAATATCGGATCGACTCACATCAAAATCTGACAGCAACACTTTACTTTTATCAAAATCGAGTAAATCCTCAAAAATACATTGTGCCTCAAATTCGCCGCAACCGCCGAATTCCAGTTCATTTGCACAATATCGGTAAAGCTCTACAGGCGTCATTTTATCATATCGTCCTCGGGATTATCAGTGATAACCGCTTTAAGAGATTCTATACCCACTTCAATAATATCATCCGTGGGCTCTTTTGTGGTAATTCGCTGCATTAAAATTCCCGGATATGAGAGTACTTTAACAAGTAAATTATCGTGTCTGCCGGCGAATTTAATAAATTCATAGCCCAATCCCATTACAAGGGGCAAAACTGCAAGTTTAATTAATATCCAAAGAATTCTGTTAACGGAAGCAAGATTCGGGAATATAAGCACCAGCGCAGACGAGAAGAAAATACTGATTATCAGCATAACAAACATAAAGCTTGTGCCGCATCTCGGATGAAAACGGGACATTTTACGGACATTTTCAACCGTCAATTCAAGTCCGTTCTCATAGCAGAAAATCGTTTTGTGCTCTGCTCCGTGGTACATAAAGACACGTTTAATAGATTTTGTTTGAGAAACGAGCAGCATATAAAGAACAAATATTATAATTCTCAAAACTCCCTCAAGCAGCGGATGAAATTTGCTGATATCTGTATTTTTGAGAACGTAGTCGTCAAAAAGATCTACGCCCAATGTTGGAAGATACATAAAAATTAAGAACGCAAGTGCAACTCCGAATACAAGAGATATGACGCCGACAACAGCCATCATTTTTTCGCCCAAATGGTCGTTAAGCCATTTATCAAGCTTTGTCATATCTTCTTCTATTTCTTCTTCGGTCATTGATTTATCGGCAGATTTCATAAGGTATTTATACCCCGTAACCATTGACTCAACAAAGCCTGCTACGCCTCTTATTATCGGCACACCGAGTATTTTATATTTCTCTTTTAAAGGCTTGTACTGCTCCAATTCGGTATCTATCATACCGTCGGGCATACGTACCGACATAGCGTTCCCTTTGGGTCCGCGCATCATTATTCCCTCGATAAGTGCCTGACCGCCTATCGATGTTTTATGTTTTACATTTTCGCTCATTTGTTTCACCCTACTGATTATTTTTTCGCGGCAGAACAAGCGTAGTCTCCGTACCTTGTCCGAGAGTACTTTCAATAAGCATTTCTCCGCCGTGAAGCTTTATGATCTCGTCAGTTACGGCAAGCCCTATTCCGCTTCCTCTGACGCTTTTATTGGCTTTATAGAATTTTTCACGGATCCTCGGAAGATCGTTTTTGGAAATTCCGCATCCGTTATCCGAAATAATTACTTTTACGGTTTTATCAGTATATTCAAAAGCAACCTTAACAAAACCGCCCTTTTTATTATATTTAAAGCTGTTGTCAATAATATTAACAAACGCCTGCTTTAATCTGTTTTTATCGGCTTCGCAGATGATAGATGCATTGGGAAGCTCAGTTATAAGCAAAATCCCTTCACGCTCTGAGCGCTCACGAAACACCTCGAGCACCTCTGAAAGCTCTTTGATTATGTCAGTCCGTCCGATTTTCAAGGCCATTTTTCCGCTTTCCATACGCGAAAAATCGAGAAGCTCCTCAACAAGCTCTGTAAGGCGTTCGGATTCCCTGACGATTACTGAAATTCCCTTATCCACAAGCTCGATGTCCCCCTCTGCCGAGCGTACCGTCTCTCCCCAACCTTTTATTGCCGTGAGCGGAGTTCTAAGCTCGTGAGAAACAGTTGAAATGAACTCATTTTTCATAAGCTCACTTGCGCGGATCTCTCGGGTCATATTGTTTATCGTGTCACAAAGCTGACCTATCTCGTCGTTATACTTATATTTTTCAATAGACGCACTAAAATCGCCCTTTGCAATTCTGTCGGCAGTCTCATTAATTTTTTTTACGGGGTTTATAATTGATCGTATAAAAAAAGCACCTGAGGTTATAACAAAGAAAATAAAAACTGTCAAAAGCAGAGCAATGCTCGTATAAATAAATATAAGCTGACTGTCAATATCCTCCAGCGAAATAATATATCGCACTGCTCCGCTGGCACCGTTATCATTCTGCGGCAAAACATAAGTCAGCGCCATGACCTTTTCGCCGTTTTGCATTCTGCCGATCCACTCGCCTTTTCCGTTTTCATCGGTTTTGGCGTAGTCATAATCGGGATAAGTTTCGCCTTTAACCGAAAACCCGCTTGAGGAGACGACCACACTTCCGTTTTTATCAATGACCCAAACCTCCATAAGATTTTTATCCGAAAAATCATTGACAAAACCGCGTGCGAGCCTGTTGAACGTCTCGTCATCTGATGCGGCGGCAGAATTAAAATACGATAAAACCATTGACGATGCACGGGAATTCAGCGTCATTCGCACGGAATTATAATATTGGGATCTGAAAACGAATCCGATGGCTACACCGATGGCGACAATAAGAATAATGATTCCCGCAAGAACACTGAAAACCCAGCGTTTGACTATGCTGTTTTTTATCACTGCCGTCACCGCCCTTTAATTTATTATATTAAACCATCCATTTGTAGCCCATACCCCAAACAGTTGTTAGATGTTTAGGGGTTGAGGGTTCATCCTCAATTTTATTACGCAATCTGTGTATATTTACGTCAACCACCTTTTCGTCGCCGAAATAAGTATCGCCCCAAACGAATTTAAGTATATCCGTTCTGTCCAACGCCGCATTGGGATTTGAAAAAAAGTATTGCATTATTTGAAATTCCACCTGTGTCAGTTCTACGGGAATGCCGTTCTTAGTCAGCGTGTGGCTGCGAAGATCCAATACGAATTCATTTAAAGCTATAGAGCTGTCTGAAGCTTTTTCGTCCTCAACCATATCCTGTGTAAGCGATACACGGCGGTAAACAGCATCGATTCTCGCCATAAGCTCAGACGGAGAAAAGGGTTTGGTAACATAATCGTCCGCGCCGACCATAAGTCCCGTAACCTTATCCATCTCCTGCGTGCGGGCAGTAAGCATTATAATACCGATACGCTTGCTTTTGCTTCTGATATATTTACATACCTCAAGTCCGTCTGTTATCGGCATCATAATGTCTAATATCGCCATATCGATATCGGAGCTATTCTCATCAAATTTTTTGATAGCCTCTTCTCCGTTAGCCGCCTCAATAACTTCATAACCGCTGCGATGAAGATTTATCACCACAAAATCTCTTATGGAGGCTTCATCCTCGGCAACCAAAACGCATTTCATAGCAGTATTCCTTTCAATAAAAAAGTAAAACTTTTAATTCAATATAACAAAATTATCTATAATGTCGTCTTTAGTGATCACAGTTTCCTGATTACCGACATAGGAATATCCGTAAACGAACGCACCGTGTGTATCAAGCTTTGAATAACCGTAATTGTTATCTTCCCATTTAAGCTCCGAAAAAGCCCTAAGAGAAAATATCTCCCCCGCAAGTGTGCCTTCATCATCAAGCTTATAAAATGTCAACGTCGCGTTATTGTTATTGTAAACGGCAGTAATTATTTCGAGCCATTCGTCCGGAAAGTTAAACATATAGCCGTAAGCACTGTTTAAAAGGCACTTTTTATCGACCGTAAGCTGCTCTCCTTCAAGCTCTGACCAAACGGTGAGATTAAGTTGGCTTCTGTTCCCTTCTTTATCGTCTATCCTAACTCCGCTCGGTAGAGCCTCCGGCGTGGGAATTTCCACTATACCGTCACCGTCTATATCAGTGCAAAACGTTCTGATATTTCGTATAGTTAAGGAATTTTCGGAAATATTCGACACATACAACGGAAGCGAAATTTGGAAAGTATCGTGCAGGACGTCAATAACTTCAGTTATAACACCGGTCTCACTGATTCCGCCGTCGAGAAAAATTCTGGAATGTGCCTGCTCATCCACGGTAAAACTATCGGTCGTCATATTAAATACGTCAATGATGCCCGTCATTGCAAAGATTTCATCTTTAACTACAGAGTACTCATTGTTAAAACTTAAAATTCTGCCGACTGTCCTGTTTTCCTGATTAGAAAGGTCAAGATTCACCAAAAACAGCTCCTCTGCCTTGTCGCCGTTAAGATCGCATAACAGCATATTAGTAAAGGATTCCGTTATTATAAGAGTTACGGAGCTTCCGCTGTAACCGTAAATCGTTAAAGTGCGGTCGCTGCTGCTAAAGGAGTTGCCCGTTTTATTTTCGGCACCGCCGTAGCTTGTCCAACTAATGGCGATCTCATATTGACCGTCACCGTTAATATCGGCAAAATCGACCTC
Source organism: Oscillospiraceae bacterium (assembly GCA_022508805.1). Lineage (GTDB taxonomy): Bacteria > Bacillota > Clostridia > Oscillospirales > Acutalibacteraceae > Fimenecus. The sequence goes on from JAFLUM010000002.1 coordinate 104,261, forward strand.
GTAGATTTCCTCACCCCTGCCTTTAATGCTAGAAACGCTGCTCCACACGCCTTCGGTTTGCTTGAAAATGCTTACATAAGCGTTGTCGTCAACGCCGGGGATCGAGTAAAACACCAGCCCTTCGTCAACACCGTCTTTATCAATATCATAAAGCATATAAGAAGAACGGTTATCGCCGCTTATAGGCGTTTTCATAAGGACTTTTTCACCCACGGACTCCTCAAACGCCGTTTGCAAATAGCTGCTTGTACCGCTCAACTTCGGCGGACGCATAAGTCCTTCTACTGAGGACATCTTTATATCACAGCCTGAAAAAGCGAGGCAGAGAACGAGAATGACTGCCATTGCAAAAAACGATCGTCTTTTCATAATCCGACTCCAAAAATTTACTCTAAAGCACGAACCGTAACTTTAAAGTCATATTTCCCGGTTGCCCAACAGTTGTAGCCGCCCGAAACTATAACCGTACCCTGAAGGGACTGTGTATCGCCCGTAATAACTTTATCTGCTGTATCAACTTCAATTGCAACATCATCTGCAGTAATTGCATCAATATCTGCCTGTGGACCCACAAGCGTCACCGCTATATCACGGTTATTGTCAAGTGTTGCTGCAAAATCGGCGCGGTTATTTTTCAAAGTGATTCTCGATGCGGGAACGGTTACCGTTTTTGCATCGAAGGAGGAGGCATTAATAGTTATACGGAAAGATTTTACCGAATCATCCATGATCTTAAATGAGTTTATAGATGATACATCAATATTATAAGTGTTATAGCTATTTATAATGTCAGCAAAATCCACCGTATACACGGTAAAATAATTTGTGGTTTCAAGAGAATCAATAGGTATTGCAACCTGAACACTTGACGGTGAGACTGAATAGGAAAGCGGATTCCCTATGAAATATGAAGGTGCATTTCGAAATTCGATAGCCGTCGGCAGCGTTACTACTTGCAAAACGGGAATAGTCATCGTAATGTCCGTGTCCCCCGTATTTATAACCGAATATTCAAGGGAAGCTCCGTCATTCGTAATTATTTTTAGCTCGGGATCAACGGTTGTTGTCTTTTGCAGCACGGAATTCACCGACGCTGTCGCCGTGACACCGGTTATTCTGTTGATCTCGGTAGCAGGTCCACTGATTATAACAGTACCCTTTGAAAAAACCGTATCTCCAAGTAAGCAGTTTTCGGGTACCAATGTCTCCAATTCAGATGAAATATTGGGCTGTAACGCCATTTCTATCTCTTTATATGTGTCAAAAAACACTTCAATATAAGTGGCAGATACGGAGGAAATAACAAAATCGTCGGAGCCGTTGCTTGGTGACACTCTAAGCTGCAACGTTTTAATTCCCGGGCTGTCAACATAATTTGTGATTGCTTCAACGGTGATATCATCTCTGTCAATGGAGGACAAAATATATTTTTTTCCTGTAACCGTGACATCGATCGTATGTTCGGACTCACCGAAAATCTGCAGACCAAGCTGCTCAGGAATACTGTTTTCAAGGGCGATATTGACAGGAACACCCGTTATTACCTGCTGTACCTCCGGGCTTTTTTCAATAGCGACCCAAATCCAAAGCACAAACGCAATTATTATCGATGCGATCATAATAACACGGTTATTGCCGAGGAATGAGGAAAAAGAAAGCTTTTTCCGATTTTCTGTTTTTTCTTTTTTATTCTTTTTCATTTTTGCTACCTCGGAAAATTTTCTTTATTCTGCCGCTTTGCTTTGTGTCATCACCGACAAAGCTTTTCATAAGTATCTCACGCAAATCGCCATCGGAAATATTACGTCTGAGCCTACCCTTTTCGGCAACGGAAATAGCTCCCGTTTCCTCAGAAACAACAACGACAAGCGCGTCACTGCTCTCGCTCATTCCAATGGCCGCACGGTGACGTGTGCCAAGCTCACTGCTGACATCAATATTGCTTGTAAGAGGAAGAATACACCCTGCTGAAATGACTCTGCCGTCCTTTATAATTGCCGCACCGTCGTGCATAGGCGCTTTGGGAAAGAAAATGTTGCCGATGAGTTCTGCCGAGACCTCAGCATCAAGCGCAGTGCCGGTCACCGCTATTTCACCAAGTATCGTTTCCTTTTCAAAAACAATCAGCGCTCCGATTTTTTTGTCGCTCATATCGGCACAGGCCTTACAAACACCGTTGATGGAATTTTTGATTTTTTCTTTTAACACAGCATCACTTCCGCTTTTGAAATTAAAAAAGCTGATACTGCTTACAGAGCTTCGCCCTACACTTTCAAGTGCATGGCGTATCTCGGGCGAAAATATAATAACAAGAATTAAAAGTAAATTGCCGAATATAAAGCTCATTATATACTCGCTTGCCTGCATATCAAGCAATGTAACAACAAGGTACACGATCGCAAGCAAAATCACACCTTTGGCAAGCTGAATAGCCCTTGTTTCACGAATAAGCTTAATGACACTGTAGATAACAAAGGCAACCAACAAAATATCAAGAAGATCACTTACTCGGTCAAAGGAGAAAAGCGCCCGCTTAAATTGTTCAAAGCCTTCGGCAAAAGTCGTTAAAAACATTATCTCACTCTTTTCGGCAAAAAAATACAATATATTGTAAAATTATCTGCATAAAAATACACAGATACAGATAGTCACAATATATTGTATCACAACTTTATTCAATTTGCAATTTTTCTTATAGATTTTATTACAAAATCTATATCTGATTTTTTAGTGAAAAAGGACGGACATATTCTGACGGTTCCCGTGTCCTCGGTATTCATCTTTCTGTGGGCCAACGGCGCACAGTGAAGTCCTGCCCGCACTGCTATTCCCGATTCCGCAAGAATTGCTGCAGTCTGCTCGCTGTGCATTCCGTCAATATTAAAAGACAGTATCGGTGCAAGATTTTGCGAGCTATCAAAAAAATCGGTGTAAAGCTTAATTCTTCGGCTGTTTTCAAGATTTCTTTGAAGATATTTTATCAGCTTGATTTCATGCCTACATATATTTTTTGCTCCTGCTTCGTTTACAAATTCAATACCTCGGTGCAGTCCGATTATCCCAGGAATATTAGGTGTGCCGCTTTCAAACCGATCAGGCAACACGCTTGGTTGTACTGCCAAGGCGGAATTACTGCCTGTTCCGCCCTCAATTATCGTATTCAGCGGTATATCACAGGCGAATATTAAAATTCCCGTACCCGTCGGTCCCATAAGCCCCTTATGCCCTGCACAGCACAAAATATCAATTCCGTCATCTGTCATATTTATCGGCAGCACTCCTGCTGTTTGAGCTGAGTCCACAATAAATAAGCTTCCGTTTTTGTGGGCAAGTCTTGAAAGAGCCTTAAGCGGAGGAATTATTCCAAAAACATTTGATGCACCTGTACAAATAATTGCGACTGTATTGCTTCTTAAAGCGTTTTCAAAATTTTCCAGAGTCTTTTGCTCATCATACTCTACTTTTGCAATACTGTAGCTGCACACACCGTCTGCACTCAGCTTTTCAAGCGGACGCAGTACTGCGTTATGCTCTAAATCAGATATCACGAAATGGGCGCCCCTTACGGCGAGTCCCTTTATAGCTATATTGAGCGCCATCGTACAGTTATATGTGAATATTATGTTTTCGCTTGACGGACACCCGAAAAAGTCGGCAACGGTTTTTCGGCATAAATATATCTGCTCCGTTGTGTCAACAGCCATTTTATATGCCCCTCTGCCTGCATTAGCACCGAATTCGGTCATTGCACGTGTAACAGAAGCTATCACCGATTTAGGCTTGGGATACGTTGTGGCACCGTTGTCAAGATAGATCATCGTACCATCTCATATCCCGTATATTTAATTTTATTTGTATCTAAAAGACTTATTATTCTGCTTATATTTCCGACTGCTATCAGGCTGTATCCACAGCCCTCTCCCTTTTTCGGATTGGGATTTTTTCTGATTTGTGCTTTTCCTCCGTTATCGGTTATTACATCCTTTGCTTTTAAGGCGTATGTCACAGAGGAAAACTTGATTATTGCTTTGTTCATTGATAACACCACCCTGTTTCATCTTATGTCCGAGCCATAAAAATGACAAAAGATAAAACAGGGTGGTGATGGATAAGCGTTAAATAAATCTAAGTTTATCTTTTTGCTCCACAAGACAAACACAGTGAGCGGCTATTCCCTCGCCTGAACCTGTAAATCCCAACTTTTCCTCAGTAGTCGCTTTTACGCTTACGCAATCAATGGGAATTCCTAATACGTCGGAAATATTTTCACGCATACGGTCAATGTACGGCGAGAGCTTTGGAGCCTGTGCAATAACAGTCGCATCTATATTATTCACTGTAAAACCTTTTGATTTTATCAAGTTTACAACAGCTTTTAACAGCTCAAGGCTGTTTGCTCCTGCGTATTTTTCATCGGTATCGGGAAAATGCTTGCCGATGTCCCCCAAGGCGCACGCGCCCAAAACAGCGTCGGATATGGCGTGTAGTAAAACATCTGCATCGGAATGTCCTAAAAGTCCTATACCGTTATTTTCAATTTCTACTCCGCCGATAATAAGCTTTCTGCCCGCTACCAAACGGTGAACATCGTATCCGTGTCCCACTCTCAGCATAGCATTATTCCTCCTCTGCCCAAAATCCTTCGGCGGCTATTATATCCTCAAGCGTTGTGATTTTTATATTTTTATAACTGCCGTCTACAATTTTAACGCTATGACCGTACGCTTCAACGAGCATACAGTCGTCAGTATACTCCACACCTTTTTCGGCTTTTTTTACTGCATCAAGATATAACTGCCGTGAAAAAACCTGAGGGGTCTGAACAAGTCGCAAAAAATTGCGGTCAGGAGTGTTTAATACAATCCCGTTTTCATCTACTGCTTTAACGGTGTCCTTTACTCTGACTCCTGCGGCGGCTGCACCGACTGAAAAAGCTTCTTTTACCGTGCGTTCTATCGTGTCTGCATCAATAAGCGGTCTTGCGCCGTCGTGAATAGCCAAAAAATCCGAACAGGCTGAGCAGGCTGAAACGCCGTTTAATACGCTTTGCTGACGGTTCGCGCCGCCGCTTACAAGCTTTTTCACCTTTGTAAGCGCGTATTTGCCGATAATATTTTGTATTTCTTCCCTGTCTTCATCGCGGGTAACTATAATAATTTCGTCAATTAAAGGTGAATGCTCAAATGCGGATATTGACCGCGCGACCACGGGAACGCCCTTAATATTCAGAAACTGCTTATTGATCCCGCCCATACGCGAGGAGCTTCCCGCACAGACAATGACAGCGGAAACAAAATACATTCTATTTTCAGTGGCAGGATATTCCATAACATTCACCAAAAAATTATTTTAACAAAGCCTCTAAAGCGGCAATTTTTGCGCAAAGGCAGAAAACCTCCATAGCCTTTTGAAGCTCGTCAAGGGATGGATATGTGGGAGCAATACGGATGTTTTTATCCTCAGGGTCAACGCCGTAAGGATAAGTTGCGCCGACCGTGGTGAGAACTACTCCTGCTTCCTTGCAAAGCTCTCCGATGCGTTTAGCGCTGCCCACAAGCGCATCATAGCTTATAAAGTATCCGCCTTTTGCATTTACCCACTCGCCTATTTTGCAGGGTTCAAGCTCTTTTTTGAGCATATCGAGAACAAGTGAGAATTTAGGCGCAATTATTGCTGCGTGCTTTTTCATATGCTCAGTTATTCCGTCAACATTTTTAAAATATTTAACATGGCGGAGCTGGTTAAGCTTGTCGTAGCTGATAGTCTGGAAATTAAGTCTTTTTTTGATCTCGGCAATATTGTTGTCCGATGCAGCAATGGCAGAAACACCCGCGCCGGGGAACGATATTTTTGACGTTGAAGTAAACTCAACGAAGTAGTCCTCTGTGCCGTATTCCTTACAGGCATCGAAAATATTTAAAAGAACATCGGGATCATCTGTAAGCTCGTGGATAATATACGCGTTATCCCAAATCACTCTGAAATCCTTTGCAGCAGGCTGTAAAGAGGCAAGAACTTTCACCTTTTCGTCACTGTAGGTAACGCCGTTGGGATTGGAATACTTTGGGACGCAGAACATTCCCTTAACAGCAGGATCTTTTATCAGTTCGCTGATCTTATCAACGTCAGGACCGTCATTTTGCATTTTGACTGAAATCATTTCGATTCCCATAAATTCAGTTATGGCAAAGTGTCTGTCATAACCGGGAACGTTGCAAATAAATTTTATCTTACCCTGTTTATTCCACGGTTCACAGCCAGCTACACCTAAAAACATACATTGACTAAGGTAGTCATACATAAGATTGAGACTTGATGAACCGCCAACAATTATATTTTTTGCATCAACGCCCAAAAGCTCTGAAAAAAGTCTTTTACACTCAGGAATACCGTCAAGAACGCCGTAGTTGCGGCAGTCAAAGCCGTTTTCCGCTTTGCAGTCCTCAGCCGATGAAAGTACGTTAAGCATATCCACAGAAAGTGACAGTTGATCTGCACCGGGCTTACCTCTCGACATATCAAGTGAAAGTCCCAAGGATTTAATTTTTACAAACTCGCTGTCAAGCTCCGATTTAAGAGTTGCAAGTTCATCTCTGTTCATTTCAGTATAAAGCAATTAAATAACCTCCAAAAATTTTTCTGTTATATTTTATAATAGTACAAAGGATTTTGCAAGCAGATAATCAAAAAATTGCATATTTGTTAAAATCAGCTGTAATTTTAATGTGAATTTGAATAAATCCGCAAGAATTCAAGCAATTATTTTACCTTTTTTCTTACAGCAGGCAGAATAAACGGTCTTTTGCCCTCAGTGCGGTAAATCTCTGACAACAACAATTCTTTCATATGTCTTTTTATTTCGGAATGTTCCTTTGATTTGATAAGATTATTTTTTTGACATTTATCACTGCGGTTATCGTATAAATAGTCCTCAAAATATATTTTTGAAGAAGCGGAAAGCGGCTTCATAGCAGAAACGGAATAAGTGAAATCCTTTGTGCGTATTGCCCTGCCGCATTGGCTCTCGCTTATCTGTATAAAAACGCATTTCTGTTCTTCACCGTTTTGAATTGCCGTGCCGCTATAATAATCGGGAACTTTTATATCTGCGGACTGTAAAAGAGTTGCAGGCAAATCGACAAGACTTATCAGTTTATCATCACGAACACCCCTACCAAAGCCTTTTCCCTTAACTACAAGTGGGATATGTATCGAGGAATCGTGACAACTGCGTTTATACTCACCGTTTCGGGTTTTAAAATGGCATCCGTGGTCTGAAGTATAAATTACGGTCGTGTTGTCATATATACCTTTTTCTTTAAGTGCCGCAATAAGTCGGGCAAAATTTTCGTCAAGACTCTCGATGGCGGCAAGATAATCGGGATACATTTCTTTATAATTGCCTTTTAAAAAGCTGAGATTCTTTGGGATAGGATAATCTTTAAATTTTTCCGCTTTACCCTTTGGTCCCTCAAATCTGCCTCGGTCGTTTTGATGGTGCGGCTCAAGCTGGGATACGAACATAAAAAACGGCTTGTCTCCGCTGTGATTATTTATGTACTCGACTGCGAAATCGTTTATTCTGTCAGCGCGGTAGCCCTCAAAATCTATTTTATTGCCGTTTTCGTCGAATATGTAACCGTCATATCCGTGAGAGGTAAATTCCAGCACGTCTGCGCCGCGAAAATATTTATATCCGCAAAGGCGCTCTTTTGGAATTGCTGTTTTTTCGCATTTTATGCTTTTTCCCTTGTTTCTGCCTGATGCCAAATGCAGTTTTCCTATGTACGCGGTATCATAACCGTTTTCGTTAAAATAATCTGCAAGCGTTTTAGTATCTTCAGGCAGGGGAATTCCGTTTATATGGCACCCGCACTCAGTAGGATATACACCCGTTTGCAAAGATGCTCTTGCAGGTCCGCATACAGGCTGACAGGTGTAGCAGTTTTCAAAAAATGTACCTTCTTTAGAGAATTCACATAAATTCGGCATTATTTCGGGAACGACGGTATCAAAACGCTGTTGATCAGAAAAATAAAATACAATATTTTCTCTCATAAATTTAACTCCGTGTATTATCTGATATTTAATTTTACCATATACGGGAAGTTTTAACAATACAGTCTGTTGAAAAAGCCTTAAAGCTGTGATAAAATGGTCGAGTTATTAAAGATATTTTATAAGGGGATCTGCATATGTATATTTTAAAGCTAAAACCCGCTTTTAAGGACTATCTGTGGGGTGGGACAAGACTGAGAGACGATTACGGATTTGACTCTACCCTCGAAAAACTTGCTGAGGGTTGGATGCTCTCCTGTCACAAGGACGGCGAGAACACAATCGAAAACGGCAAATTTGAAGGTCAAACTCTTTCTGACGTGGTAAAAGCGAATCCTGAATTTCTTGGTATTCACGGTAATAATTTTGAGTATTTCCCTATTCTTATTAAGCTTATAGATGCAAAAAACGATTTATCCGTACAGGTTCACCCCGACAACGATTACGCTCTTCGGGTGGAAAAGGAATACGGAAAAACCGAGTGCTGGTATATTCTCGACTGCGACGAAGGCGCAGAGCTTATTTACGGTTTTAACCGCGAGATAAGCAGTGAAGAGTTTAAGCAGAGAATTGAGGACAATACCTTCCTTGACACGGTAAATAAGGTCAAGGTAAAAAAGGGCGATTTGTTCTTTATTGAGGCGGGAACGCTCCATGCTATCGGCAAGGGAATTTTCCTTGCGGAAATTCAACAGAATTCCAACTCCACATACCGCGTATATGATTACGGCAGATTGGGAGCCGACGGCAAGCCGAGACCGTTACATATTGATAAGGCGATCGATGTTACAAAATGCACACCTCCCGACCGCGGCACTGATCCCGAGGGCGAAGAAATAAAGTGTGACGGATATACAAAACAGTTGCTCACCAAGTGCGATTTATTCCATGTTGAAAGAATTCAAATTGAGAAAAACTACGTATCGGTTGCCGATGAAAAATCCTTTGTATCAGTACTCGTAACTGACGGAAGCGGAGAAATAGAAGGAATGAAAATTAAAAAAGGTGACAGTCTTTTTATACCCGCTAATTACGGCAAATTTGAAATCACAGGCAATATTGACTTAATCATGACAAGAGTATAATGAGACAAAGAACATTTCAAAGCACAAAATATGCCTGTTACACGGGATACATCGTTCAGGCGGTCATAAACAATCTTGCACCCCTTCTCTTCGTTATTTTCAGCGAAAAATTCGGCATTACGCTTGAAAAACTCACTGTTTTAATAACCGTGAATTTTATTACTCAGATGCTTGTTGATATTATTTCGGTTAAATTTGTTGACCAAATCGGATACAGAGTGGTTGCGTCCGTGTCACAGGCAGTGACATTTGTCGGACTTATTTCAATGGCGTTACTGCCTGTCGTACTGCCTGAGCCGTACATAGGCATAGTTATATCCATAATGCTAAACGCAGTCGGCAGCGGACTGACCGAGGTTATAATCAGTCCGATAGTTGAGTCCATACCGGGTGAAAAAAAGACCTCCGAAATGAGTCTTTTACATTCATTTTACTGCTGGGGTCAGGTTTTGGTCGTGGTGGTAACAACAATACTTATCAAAATCATCGGTGATAATTACTGGTATATTGTTCCTGCTTTGTGGGCTATAATACCGCTTGTCAACACGTTCAATTTTCTGACTGTACCTCTTACAAAAACACTTACGGAAGAAGAAAAAACTCCGCTCGGAAAAATTCTTTTATCAAAGCAGTTTATACTGTCGCTTATTATTATGACCTGTGCAGGGGCAAGCGAGCTTGCAATGTCACAATGGTCATCGTATTTTGCGGAAACAGGACTTAAAATCAGCAAGGTCACCGGTGACCTTTTGGGACCGTGCTTATTTGCAGTATTTATGGGTATCGGCAGAACGGTGTTCGGTTTTAACGGCGAAAAAATAAATATGAAATCTGTTCTCGCTGCCTGCGCCACGCTCTGTGCAGTATGCTATTTGGGTACTTCGCTTATCAATCAGCCGATCATCTCTCTTATTCTTTGCGCTCTCACGGGATTGGGTGTCAGCGTTATGTGGCCCGGCACATTAAGCCTCACTTCCAAAATGTTCCCCAAAGGCGGCAGTTCAATGTTCGGAATACTTGCCCTTGCGGGTGACACGGGATGCACCTTAGGTCCGTGGTTTGTGAGTTTTATGTCACTTAGTATTAGTAAAAATGCATCCGATGGTGATGCGCTGAAAAAAGGACTTTTTTTCGGAGCTGTTTTTCCCATAATTATGATAGTATCAATACTCATTTTAAAATTTAGTGAAAAAAACGTTGACAAAAACAGTAACGATGATATAATTAGTACATAAAATATATTAAAATTTAGTTGTCTTCAGGGCGGAGTGAAATTCTCCACCGGTGGTAAAAGTCCACGAGCCGAAAGGCTGAACGGGTGTAATTCCCGTACCGACGGTATAGTCCGGATGAAAGAAGAAACATTGTTTTTGCGCCCGTGGATTTTGATTCACGGGCTTTCTTTTTCAGAAAGAATTGCTCTGATCACAGAAAGGTTGATCAAAATGAAAACAAAATCCCAAAAAAATCTTGTCAAACTTGTCACCGTCGCAATGTTAAGCGCCGTCAGCTTTGTGCTTTACCTGCTCGAATTCCCGATTATTCCCGGTGCTTCACATCTGAAACTTGATATGAGTGACATTGTGGCACTCACCGGCGGACTGCTTTACGGACCGGTATGGGGAGTAGTGATTGAGCTTATCAAAAACTTAATTGAACTGCTTGTGAAAGGACTCGGTTCTCAGATGGGCTTCGGTAATATTATGGATTTTCTCGCCGGCTCAGCATACATCGTTCCGTTCTGTCTCTCATACAAAGCTATGACAAAAAAATGCGGTGACAAAAAGGTGCTTGCTCTTATTGTGTCAAGTGTGGTCGGACTTGCTTCACGTGTACTTATAGGAATCGGAGGCAACTATCTAATTGACCCACCTTTTTTCAAATACTTCCTCGGTTTTGAGCTTACAAGTGAAACCCTCTGGCCTGCGATTTGGTCTGCGACTGCCATAAACGCAATAAAAGGCGTAATGCTCAGCATCGCAAGCTTCCCGATTGTGATGGTTTTACTCGACAGACTGAAAAAGATTGTTAAAATGTCTTGACATATAACCCCAACAGAGTATAATTAGTTTGACAATTGCTTGCGCTTGTTGTAGAATACTGTCAATTGAATATCCTTATAAAGAGTGGCGGAGGGACAGGCCCTTTGAAGCCCGGCAACCTGCAAAGATGCAAGGTGCTAAATCCTGCGGATATACCGAGAGATAAGGTTGATATTAAACACCCTTGTGTCTTGCAAGGGTGTTATTTTTTTCGGAGGCGAATAATATGGCTAATTTTCTTTTTACATCGGAATCGGTTACTGAAGGACATCCCGACAAAATTTGCGACCGAATTTCAGATTCAATACTTGATGCGTTGCTCAGAGAGGACAAGCAGTCACGCGTTGCCTGTGAGACCACCTGCACCACAGGTCAGGTACTTGTTATGGGCGAAATAACCTCAAACGCAAAAATTAACATTCCCGATATCGTTCGTCAAACAGTATGTGAGATAGGTTATGACAGCAGTGAAAAAGGTTTTGACGGCAATACCTGCGCTGTTTTGGTCGCCCTTGATAAGCAGTCAGCCGACATTGCTCTCGGCGTTGACAAATCTCTTGAAATCAAAGACGGCGACGATGATTATTACAATCTTAACGGTGCCGGAGATCAGGGTATGATGTTCGGATTCGCCTGTGACGAGACTCCCGAGCTTATGCCTATGCCCATATCAATGGCAAATAAGCTTGCTGTTCAGCTTACTAAGGTGAGAAAAGACGGTACTTTGCCTTATCTCCGTCCCGATGGCAAAACACAGGTTACGGTCGAATATGACGACGACAGAAATCCCGTTAGAATAGATACTATAGTCGTCTCCTCACAGCACAGCGCTGACGCTGAGCTTGAGCAGATTCGCGAGGACATTAAAAAATACGTTATCTCCCCCATTGTTCCTGCCAATCTTATGGACGAAAACACGAAAATTTTCGTTAATCCCACCGGAAGATTTGTAGTTGGCGGTCCTGCAGGCGACAGCGGACTTACCGGAAGGAAAATAATAGTCGATACATACGGCGGATATTCACGCCACGGCGGCGGAGCTTTTTCGGGTAAAGACCCGACAAAGGTTGACCGTTCTGCTGCATATGCGGCAAGATACGTTGCCAAGAACATTGTTGCAGCAGGGCTTGCGAAAAAATGTGAAATTCAGTTAGCCTATGCCATCGGCGTTGCAAAGCCTGTTTCCGTTATGGTTGACACATTTGGCACAGGAGTTTTAAAAGACTCAGAGCTTGCGGATATTATCAACGAGGTATTTGATTTGAGACCTGCTGCAATAATCGACACCCTTAAACTTCGTAACCCGATATATAAGCAGCTTTCTGCTTACGGTCACGTCGGCAGAACGGACATTGATGTTATGTGGGAAAAGACCGACAAGGTCGATATTCTTAAAAATAAAGCAAAAATTTGATTTTTTGTCATTTTTATTTTTTAGTATAAAGTAAATCATTTTACTCATAATAATCGTGCAGGAATTTTAACGCTATTATTAAGGAGTGATAATGATGCTTGACAGAATTTCATTGATTCTTGTTATAATAGGTGCGATAAACTGGGGCTCGATCGGCTTATTTCAATTTGATATCGTCGCCTGGCTCTTCGGCGGTCAGGGCGCTATCATAAGCCGCATTATATACACAGTTGTTGCTCTTGCAGGAATATGGTGCCTGTCCCTTTTATTCCGCGAAAATGAAGTATTATCAACAAACGATGAATAAAAATTCGGCTGTATCGCTTTTGATACAGCCGTTTTACATATTATTCTGTTTTCATTTTGTCTATATGCTCCTTCTGAGGAGTCACATAAACCGTGTTGTAGGTGTTATAAATCACCTTACCGGGCTTTGCTCCAACAGGCTTTTTCACGTTTTTTACAAGCGTATAATCAACGGCGACAGACGATGAGTTCTTTGCTTTACTGTGAAATGCCGCTAAACAAGCCGCCTCTAAAATAGCCGTTTCGGATATTTCTTTTTTATCGGAAACGATTACAACGTGCGAGCCTGCCTGCTTTTGAACGTGTAGCCACATATCGTAATTTTTAGCAGTTTTAAGCGTAAGTCGGTCATTTTGAACGTTATTTCTGCCGACAAGTATTTTAAATCCGTCACTTGATAAGAATTCAAGGGTCGATAACGGCTTTTCCTTTTTATTTCTGCTCCCCTTTTTTGATTTAACATATCCGCCGCTTTCAAGCTCATCGCGTATCTCGGATATTTCTCGCTCTGTATCCGCTCTTGAAAGGTTATCAAGCACAGTATCAAGATATACAAGCTCCTGCTCGCCTTCCTCAATTAGGTCTTGCAACAGTTTACTTGCATTGACGGCCTTTTTATACTCTTTAAAATATTTCTGTGAGTTCTGCTGAGGTGTTAAAGCGGGATTTGCAGGAATTATCATTATCTTATTATTGTCATAATAATTCTCGACCTCGTATTCCGACGATTTTTCCGTAAGTCTATACTGATTTGCGGTGATAAGCTCGGCATAGAGTCGTAAATCGTCACGTTTTTCACTTTGTAAAAGTTCAGCACGGCGATTGTTAATTTTTCTTGCAGTTCTTTCAACTGCATTATTAAGTATTTTATAAAGGTCTGCTGCCCGACGTTTTATTCTATTTTGCCTGTCACGTTCAAAATAAAAATCGTCAAGAAGCTCGGAGTATGTTTCATAATTTCTTTTTATGAGAGCATTATTGTACTGCCTTACATTGGTAAATGTTAAATCAAACGGCAGATTTTCCTGTGTGAGCAACATTTGAGGCGTAGTTTTGTTTTTTAACTCGTTTTGTATATTTGAGATTTCCGTTTCCAGTCGCTCTTTTTCTATTTGTGAAAGTAATCCGGTCTGTTTATCTCCGAAAACAGTTCTGTAGGCAATTTCACGGCAGACTATCGGTGAAAATCCCTCAACCGCTTCAAGTACGGCTTTAGAGAGCATTTTATCGCTGTATTCACCTATTTTTTCGGATATCTCCCCTGCGCTGACTGCATAAATATCGCATTTATTTTGTTGTGGCGGCAATTCGTACTTAAGTCCCGGTAAAATTTCGCGCACGGATGATTTATTTTCATCAATTCTTTTTACCGCGTCAAGAATTTTGTATTCACTGTCGCAAAGGATAACGTTACTGCGTTGTGCCATAATTTCACAGATAAGATGATACTGAGTTTTGTCCCCTATCTCAGTAGTTCCGTTAAAATCAAAAATCAGTATTCGGTCATTATTTATTTGACGGATACACGCAAGTGTTGAACCGACTAGCCTTTTTCTGAAGAGCATACAGAGCATCGGCGGAGTTTTGGGATTATCAAGGGAATATCTTGTCAAATGCACTCGGGGACTTTGCCCGTCGCATGATGCATACATTCTGAATGCGCCGTTTCGGGTACGGAAAATAAACACCAACTCATTTTTTGAGGGTTGGTGTATTTTTTCTACCTTTGCTCCGATTATATAGCCTTCAAGCTCATTTTTAACAAGTCCAAGTGTTATTCCGTCGAGTGCCATAAAAACCTCTTATATAGTAATTACAGGTGAAGATTCCTTTGCGATTACACAATCAAGTCCGAATTTATTTTTAATTCTATCTGCAAGGGGCTTCACAGCGAGAATTTCAGTCTCAAAATGTCCGGCACAGATAAGTGACATTCCGTATTCATCGGCATCAAGAAAATCGTGATGGGAGCCGTCACCGGTAAGTAATGCGTTGCAGCCAATATCACGGGCAGCGGTGAGATAATCACTGCCGCTTCCGCTGCAAACTGCGATTTTGTTAAGAATATTTGAACCGTTATTGTACCGTACCGTTCCGCCCAAAAGCTCTTTAATGCTTGATGCAAATTTATCGGCAGGGATCCCATCCTCTAATATTCCTATATTTAATGGAACATCACTGCATTTAGTATAGCTCACAAAGCCTACTGCATCACATAAAATATCGTTTACTCCGCCGACAGCAATATCGTAATTTGTATGAGCGCAAATTATGCTCAATCCGTTTTTAATCAACTTATAGACAAGGCTGTCCTTGGGAACGGAGTAAAGCGGCTTGAAAATAATCGGATGATGTGTGATTATTAAATCAACATTTTGTTTTGCCGCCTGTTCGATTATATCGGACGTGATATCGAGAGCAAACAGGATTTTTTCTATCTTTTTATCGGCGTCTCCTATTAAAAGTCCTGCGTTGTCCCATTCCTCGGCAGTATCAAACGGCGCAAAACCGTCAATAAAATTATAAATATCTTTTACCGTTGCCATTTTCTTAACTCCGTAACTATATTTCTCAATAATTCACATTCCTTGTGAGCATCTTCTAACGCGCCAAGCTTTTTATTATACCTGTCATATAAGTGACATAAATATTCTTTTGAAAGTTCGTCATTATTTTGCGGCAGTTTCCCGACTATCAAATCAATTTCGTCGTATTCCCTTTTTTTCCCGCCGTGAAAAGCGCTGATAACCACATACAGCTTGCCGCCCACGCTTGCGGCACATTCACGGTCTATGTAAAAGCCGTTATCGTAAAGGGTTTTTCGCAGTTCTTCGGAATGAGTCATCGGCTGCAATATCAAATGTGTATCGGGATTTTTAATCCAATTTGCGCGTTCGATGAATTCAGAAATGAGCAAGCCGCCCATTCCAGCCACGGCAATTTCAGTGACCTCATACGGTTCAAAATTATCGAGTCCGTTAGAAAGTCGCAATTCTATTTTATCCTGCAATCCGTGTTCATTAACTGTTTCACGTCCGTTATTTAGCGGACCTTTACGCAAATCAGAAGCTATGGCACGTTTTGCAATACCGTTTTCTACAAGATAAATAGGCAAGTACGCGTGATCCGTGCCGATATCGGCAAACACATCACACTGTCTTACCATATTTGCCACGGCAGTCAACCGCTCATCAAGACGCACAGAATTCACCTCATTAACAAAATCCCCCTCTGAACAAGGGGGATCATACCGTTATTTTTACGCGTTGTTTTTGATAAACTCGTTGATCTCAGCTACGAACTCGTCCGGGTCAACGCCGTGAACCATACATGCCTGCTCAACGGTCTCGCCTCTTGCTGACGGGCAGCCGAGACAATGCATTCCGAGATTAAGGAAAAACGGAACTGTTTCTCTTGCGTTATCAAGAATTTCGCCGATATTCATTTCCTTTTTAACTTCAAACATTTTTATTCTCCTTTTGACACTGAAATGATAACTTTTTTATCGTTAACGGTAAATTCCTTTGTGAGATCTGCGGTAATTTCACCGTTTAAGACAAGCTTGTCTGCAAGAAGCTCGCTTGCGATATGATCTTTATTCTCGCTGAGAGCATTTAATATAAAATCATCTTCAGTTGAAATTGCTGCAGTGATGTGTTGCTCGACCTGATAGCCGGCTTCTTTTCTGATGATCTGACACTGGCGGACAATATCTCTTACAGTACCGTCCTTCAACAGCTCGTCAGTAAGAACAACATCGAGAGCAACAACGCATTTATCGGCAAATTCTGCTGAAACTATGCCCTTCTTGGTTCTGGACTGAACCGTGAAGATAGAACTGTCATATTCGTCGTCCCAACCGGGAACGGTGACGCTTCCGCCCGCGACAACGGCATCGGTAAGGGCAGCCATATCATCTTCGGAAAGTGTTTCAAGCGTTTGCTTCATCTTATTGACGTTCTGCTTGAGAACAGCACCTGCCACCTTAAAGTTAACAGTAAGGAATTTGTCCTCAAGAACATTTACGTCGTCAATATACTCAATGGACTTAATATTAAGCTCGTCAAGAATATTTTTCTCAAAAGCCTTAATTTTATCCGCCTTATCAGCATCACAGCAGACAAATATCTTACCGAGCGGCTGACGAACCTTGATTTGCTGCTCGTTACGTAGGCGCATTGCAACAGCGATTACTTCACGCGAAAGCTGTGTTTTTTCGATTATTCCGTCATCTTCAATGCCCTCAATAACTGTCGGCCAGTCGCTTAAGTGTACTGACTCTGCTGAGTTCGGTTCGACCTTTTTAACAAGCTCCTGCCAAATATGCTCAGTCATAAACGGAATTATCGGTGCCATTACCTGAACACAAGCCTTAAGAGCGTTGAACAGTGTCCAGTAGGCTATCATCTTATCCTGCTCGTCGCCTGTTTTCCAGAAACGGCGGCGGTTAGTTCTGATGTACCAATTGGAAATATCGTCTACAAACTGCTCAAAGTCCTTGACAAGTACAAAGGTTTTGTAGCCTTCCATAGACTCAGTGGCTTTTTTAATAAACTCATTCGTTCTGACGACAAGCCATTTATCCGTTGGTGTCATAAGTGAAACGTCAGGCTTGTAATCGGTGAAATCGGGCTTATCTATTTGAGCATAGGTTTCAAAGAAGGTATAGATGTTCCAGAAAGAAAGCATCTTTCTTCTTGCCTCGTCACCCAAATTATAACCGAAACGAACATCATTTGAATTGGGAGCACCGGCGTAAAGATAACGAATTGTATCTGCACCTATCTTTTCTGCCGCCTCGTCAAATTTTATCATAAATCCGGTCTTTGAGAACTTTGTTCCGTCCTCAGCAACAACCGTGCTGTTGGTAAGAACTCGCTCGTAAGGTGCTACGCCTTCCAAAACCGTACTCATAAAGAGCATTGAATAGAACCACAGACGAACCTGCTCGTGCATTTCGGTTACCCACTCAGCAGGGAAATTCTTTTTCCAAGCTTCCCTGTCGGTAAAATAACCCAAGGTGGAGAACGGAACTATGCCTGCATCAAGCCAAACGTCGCCGATTTCCGGCACGCGGGATACCTCTTTACCGCAGTGCGGACATTTGATTTTGATTTCATCGACCCAAGGTCTGTGGAGCTCGGGCAGCGCATCAACCATTTCGGGCTCTACAGCAAGCTCACGAAGCTCCGCTTTTGAACCGATAACGGTAGTATGTCCGCAGTCGCAGGGATAGAAGGGCAACGGCATTCCGTAATAACGCTTACGGGAAATGTTCCAGTCACCCATATTATTGAGCCAGTCGTTCATACGCTTACCGTTTGACGCAGGCTCCCATTTTACGGAATTAGCCGCCTCAATGAGCTTGGGCTTGATCTCGCTTGTGCGGATATACCAAGCGGGAACAAGACGGAAAACCACCTCGGATTTACAGCGCCAACAAACGGGATAGCTGTGCTCGTGAGGCTCTACCTTATAAAGCTTATTACTATCTTTTAAATGCTCAAAAACCTCGTCGGCAACGGTATGGCTGTCCTTGCCTGTCATCCAGCCGAAGCCGTCAAGATAAATACCCATATCGTCAATGGGCATAACCTTGGGAAGTCCCAATCGCTCGCCCAGCTCAAAGTCCTCAATACCGCATCCGGGAGCAATGTGCACAACGCCTGTACCTTCATCGGCGGCAACGTCCTCCCACGGAACGATCTTATGCTCGATACCCTCCTGTGCGGGAATATCGGGGAAGCAGGTCTCATAATGAAGTCCAACAAGCTCCTCGCCTTTTAACGCTCTGACGACCTCAAGCTTATCGTCGCCGAGATATTTGATAGCATTCTTGGCAAGAATAAGAGTTTGACTGTCGCTCTTTATGCGAACCTCAACATAATCGATTTCGGGATTAACTGCAAGGGCAACGTTTGATGAAAGAGTCCACGGAGTTGTTGTCCATACAAGGATTTTGGAATCCAATTCTTTAATGGGAAGCTTAAAGAAAACGGAATTATGGGTCATCAACTTATAAGAGCCTGTCATTTCGTGCTCGGAAAGCGATGTTCCGCAACGCGGGCACCACGGCATAGGCTTATATTCACGCTGAATCCAGCCGTGAGAATCGCAGACCTTTAAGAAATGCCAAATTCCCTGAATATTTAAGTCGGTATTCGTAAAATATGAATTGTCCCAATCCATCCACTGACCGAGTCTTTTGGACTGTTCGGTAATTATCGAAGAAAAATGCTTTACCCGCTCAACACACTGACGGGTAAACTTGTCCATTCCGTACTCTTCAATATCCTTTTTGGTTTTAAAGCCAAGCTCTTTTTCGACCTCGACCTCGACCCAAAGACCCTGCGAATCAAAGCCGTTCTGCCTGCGGCAGTCATACCCGCGCATAGATTTATAGCGTATAAAAATATCCTTAATACTTCTGCCCCATGCGTGGTGAATACCCATAGGGTTGTTTGCGGTAATAGGACCGTCAAGGAATCGGAACATCTCGTGCCCCTTATTTTTCTCGACAAGCTTTTGATAATACTTTTCGTTCTCCCAAAGCTCCATTACACGGTGCTCAAGGTCAACAAAAAGATTTTTCTCATCAGCCACTATTATTTCCACCTTTCAAGTGTTATATATACCTAAAATTTAACAGATAATATTATACACTAATACCGCGAAAATTCAAGATATTTATTGCAAAAAATACAGATATTATGACATATCATCAGAACAAATGGTGTTGTAGATAATTTATTTCATATTCATATACTTTTCTTTTGTAGCAAGTCCGCCGCGGATATGTCTTTGCGCCTTATTGACCTCAAGCACCTGTCTGACCTGCCCATAGAGTCCCGGATTTAAATTTTTAAGTCTTTGTGCAACATCCATATGCACTGTGCTTTTGCTTATTCCGAAAACCTTTGCGGCCGCTCTTACAGTAGCCTTATTCTCCACTATGTATTCACCGAGTCTTGCTGCTCTCTCCTCAACCAAATCTTTCAAAGTAATGCCCTCCTTTGACTATCAATAAAAGATTATGAGCAAAAAAGGGCTTTTATTACTTAAATCAGCGAACTATGGCACATACTTGATTTTTTTGAATTGTATGCTAAAATACTTAATGTTAAAAGCAATATTGGCGGTGTAAAATATGATAAAAATTATGTTCGTCTGCCACGGCAATATATGCCGCTCACCGATGGCAGAGTTTGTTATGAAGAATATTGTGCGAAAGAACGGTGACGACGGACGCTTTTATATCTGCTCTGCCGCGACAAGCAATGAAGAGATCGGTCACGATATACACCGCGGCACAAAACAAATTTTAAAAGAGAAAAACATCCCTTTTCATCGGCGTGAAGCCGTCCGTCTCACGAAAAACGACTACGAAAAATATGATTATATCATAGGTATGGACAGCTATAATTTTCAGAATATTTTGAAAATCTTCGGCTGTGATCCTGAGGAAAAAGTACATCTTTTACTTTCGTTTGCGGATATAGACAGAAATATCGCTGACCCGTGGTACACGAATGATTTTGAGTGCACCTATAATGATATTCTAAAGGGATGCACTGCACTCTACAGCAAATTGAAATAAAAGTTCGACCTCAAAAGCTTACACGCTTCTGAGGTCGTTTTCTTATTTATTAAGTTTTTCAATGATCGCAGGGTCACAGGTGTCTGCCAATGAACCGATTGAGCTCCAAAGCTCTTCTGCCTTTTCTTTCCACTCGGGGAAATCTTTTGGATCGTCGGGGTAATCATCGTAGTGTCCGCCGACCTCAACACTCTTTTTCAGTCCCCAAAGCAGCTTGCCAATGCTTGCAGACTTAAGTTTTTTTGTCGCAATGCCTTTGGTGATGCCCTTTATTATATCTGCAATATCTTTTCCGTCGATTTGAATGCCTGAGTTCGCACCGCCGAGAATTTTTTGGCTGAAGATAATGTCGTTGGCAAACAGGTATTCCGCCTCGTCAAAATTGGGAGCGATAACGCCCATAAGCAGCGGACGCATTGAGTCAAAGTCCTTGCCCTGAGCCTTCATATAGCGCTTATTTATGCTCCACATTCTCTCTTTGGTCAGGAATTTATCGGATTTTAAGAAATTGGATATGACCTCTACCGCAATTTCACTGAGCACAAGCGAAGATGTGCATCCTTCACCGCTGGTGGGCTTTGTAAGACACGCCGCGTCGCCTAAAACGATAAATCCGTCGTCCACGAAGGAATATACCGATCTGCGGTAAGGTGTGAGTCCCCTCTCGATTTTTTCAACCGTAAACTCGGGGAATTTGACATTTTTCATAAACTGAGTATGGAACACTTCCTCGGCGTATTCGAATGAGTGCCCTGCGCCGATACCGAGAATTGCATCATAGTCCTCGCCTGCCGGAGCCGACCAAGATTTATACTGCATAAAAAATCCGTCAAGGCTTCTGGGGTCTAACTCTCTGTCAAGATATTTGACATAGTAAAGCACCACGAAGAAAACATCGCGCGGCGACAGCTTGCCGTTCTCCACTACCGACGTATCGGGAAGTTTAGTTCTTGCCGCTGACGGTATGCCCGAGCAGTCGGCTACTATTCTTGCAAAAGCCTCTTTTTCGCCCTCATCGGTTTTATACTTTGCGCCGATGATTCTTCCCAGATCATCAAAAATAAAGTCTTCAAAAGATGCGCCGTAAATAATCTCTGCACCGCTGTTTTTCGCACGCTCTGCCATAAGCATTATGTAATCGTGCTTATGAAAGCCTACGACGGGAAAATATCCTCCCTCTTTCGGGTGATTTCCGTAAGGCGAAATCATTGGAGAGCTTGTAAAACTAAACTCTCTGACAGGGTTTGATTCATCGGGCAGCTCAAGATCGAACTGCTCGATCTCCGCCTTGCTCATATGAAAAATATCATATGAACGCGATACGTTTTCGGGCTGTTCTTTTTCAATAACGAGCACCCTAAATCCCTTTTCTGTCATTTTGTGCGCAAAATGACAGCCTGTCGTTGAAGCACCGACGATCAATACATCATACTTTTCCATAAAAAATCCCCTTTTTTAAGTTTTTATTCCAACTGCGTTTTATCCCCTTGTTTATAACGCAAATCGTCATACGGTTTTATCCAGCATTTCCATTAGGCTTTTATTTCTTGTAGCAGAAACATTGTTAATATACAACACATCCTGAACGCCGTGCTTTTTTACAAAATCGCTTACGCTGCCTTTGTAATGGCGATAGTCAATAACGTATATTTTTTCGTAATTTTCCACAAGAAACGGTACGACTGCGTTGCCGAATGACTCTTTTACCACTAATAATGACGAACCGTCGTTAATATCAGGATTTGTTATCTCGGTAAAAGGATTGTCGCCGGCAATAAACGTGCTGTATTTTGCCGAACTTGTATATGCAGTAACATCGTTTATAATAGGCCACTTGAATTGCTCGCCCTTAGAGGTGGTATAGACAAGTGTAGCGTTTTCGTTCGGCACATACGCAATAATTTTGTCAGGATTCTTTTCAAGTACGGGCAGTTTGCCGGTATCAGTATAAAAGCTGCCGAGAAAATTATCGAATTCGACCTGTTTATATGCAGATAAGGGCATTTTGGTTATACCGCTTGCATCTGCAAATTGTTCATAAGCATAATATGCTCCGAGAGCCGTCCAGTGATGATCGGTATTAAAATAAATATACTCCTTGCGGTGCTCCATAAGGGTGTTATAAATACGGATCTGCTTTACGTTTTCACTCATTCCGCTGAACATATAGTCCATTGCTTTTTTCTGATCCGAGCTGTTAATAGTTGCCATATAATTATCAGGCAGAGTTATACCGATACTTGTCGGAACTATCATAACATAAAAGTTGGCAACATCTTTCAGCGTGTCGGCTTCACGGTTTATTGTGCCGATATAGCTGTTAGCAACGGATTGACTGAAATTATAATACTCATAAGCCCTATCGCCTGCAACAAAAACAGCACCCAAGGTTTGAGTATTCTCATTTTCGGCAACATAAGACTCCCAAGTAGGTTCTTCATTAGCAGTGTTTTCGGTATTGCTTTCAGTCAGTGATTCGTTCTGAGGCACATATTCATCGGGAATTTCATCGCCCTCAATAATTTCTCCGTGTATTTCTTCAGACGATATTCCGTAATTGCTCTTTATTTTCGTATTTAGTCCAACCCAAGTCTCTCTGCCGGGATATGTGTCTGAATACCAGTCGCCTATTTTTCTGAAATAGTCTCCGCTGAAAAACTCCGATACCGAAAATTGCGGGAATTTTGCCAATTCACGCTTTTCCGACTCAGAATATTGCGGTCTCAAAGGCACAATAAATCCAATTACCGTCATAGCGGCGAGTGTAACGGCAAAGACAGCAAACTGTGCCAAATAAACCGCTATATGCTTTTTAAGTTTTTTCTTATTTGTATTCGATTTCATAGCTTGCTCCGAATTTAAAATTGAAAATACAGAAACGGATTATAACTGCTGCCTACTATGTTAATAAACGAAATGAAAATCAAAACAGCAGGCGACAAAACAGTTGCTGCCGACCAAACAGTCATAGCGGGTTTACTGTCCAAAGATTTAGCCTTAAGACGCGTGCTGACGGTCTTAACTATCGGGCACACGGCGATACAGGCTACAATAATAAAGAAAACATTGTTTTTAAATACTGTTGCCGTTTCAAAGCTTGTTAATGTATTGGAATTCAGTCCGAACATACCGCGAAGAACCGCCGCTAACTCACTCATGCTCTCGAATTTAAATAATATCCAGCCAAAATACACGACGATTATTAAATATATATTTGAAAGTATTTTTGCATTTTCAAGCACTTTTCCGAGGAAAGCTTTTTCCAGTGCGATAAAAACGAAAAAGTACAGTCCCCAGAAAATGTAGTTCCAGCTGGCTCCGTGCCAAAGTCCCGTTAACGCCCAAACGACAAACAAATTAAGGTATGTTCTCGTTTTGCCTTTTCTGTTGCCGCCGAGAGGAATATAGACGTAATCTCTGAAAAATGAACCCAGCGAAATATGCCATCTGCGCCAAAATTCAGATACAGAGCGTGACATATAAGGATAATCAAAGTTTTCTTTATACTGAATACCTATCATTCGTCCCATACCTATTGCCATATCGGAATAAGCAGAGAAATCAAGATATATCTGCAAAGCGAACATCAGCATTCCCAGCCAAAGGGATAAAACCGACTTTTGGGAAATTATTGAGACTGCATCTGCGGTACCCATCATATTGTCGGGGATAATCAGCGTTTCTACAAGACTGCCGCACATATTACTCAAGACAGCTTTTTTGGCAAGTCCAACGCAAAAACGGTTTATTCCTGCATTTATGTCAGTCGCCAAGGCTTGCCTCCTCAAAAGCTGCCGCTCAACGTCTTTGTACCGAACGATAGGACCTGCTATGCATTGGTGGAAAAGACTTGCATATAAAAGCACAATATGAAATTTATGTTGTGCCTTTACGTCACCTCTGTAAACATCCACAACATAGGACAAGAGCTGGAAAGTATAAAATGAGATACCGATAGGCAAAGCTATTTCGGGTATTTGCGACGGAACGCCGAAAATATGATTAAAGTTTGTTAAAACAAATACACCGTACTTAAAAATTCCTATCAATCCGAGATTGACAATACACGCTAAAACCAAAAAGAGCTTTTTACGGTTTGTATGCTTTTCCATAAGTAGGGCAAACATCCAATCCGCAAAGGACATAAGCAGTAACAGCAGGATATATTTCGGCTCTCCCCAAGAGTAAAATATTAAAGAAAAAATCAATAAAACTATATTTTTTGCCTTGATGCTGTTTACAGTAAAGTATAAAAGCATACAAAGCGGAAAAAACACAAGCAAAAACGGTAAACTGACAAAAACCATTTTTCCCTATCCTCTCAATCCATAAGTTCAATAATTCCCTTATCCGCAGGTTCACAAATATAGGTGTTATTATATGTTTTTCGCAAAGCTTCATAGCATTTTTGCGCCTTTTCATAATCGGAAAATAATCCGTAAACGGTAGGTCCGCTGCCGCTCATACAAGCAGCGTCTGCGCCGAAGCGGTGCATAGTGCTTTTTATGTACGGGCGCTCGGGGACCTCCACAGCCTGTTCAAACACATTACCGCAAAGCGTGCATATTTTTTTGTAATCCCCCTGTGACACCGCTTCAAGCATTCCCACACGGTCAAGATGTCTCACACGCGGGAGCGTGTCATACTGAGCGTATGCAATAGGCGTAGAAACCGCTTGATCAGGTTTTACAAGAATTATTCGGCAATTCTTTAACGGTTTAACCGGTGCTATTATATCACCTATTCCCAAAGAAACGGCAGTTCCGCCCACAAGACTGAATGGGATATCAGCTCCTAACCCAGCGCCGATTTCACAAAGAGTGTTTTGAGAAAGCCCTGCAGAATAAATCTTGTTTAAAGAATACAGTACAGCCGCGCCGTCCGCGCTGCCCCCCGCAGTTCCCGCCGCAACGGGGATATTTTTTTCTATCTTTATTCTAACCGCTCTGTCGTCTATTTTGCAAAAATCAAAAAACGCCTCGGCGCACTTATACGCAATATTTTTTTCGTTGCAGGGTACGTTTTCATCGTCACATTCAATAAGTATCTTATCTCCGCCGCGCTCTACAGTCACGGTATCATAAAGACTGACGGACTGCATGATCATAAACAGGCTATGGTAACCGCTGTCAAGCCTTTTTAAAATATCGAGCATTAAATTTATTTTTGCCGCTGATTTGACCTTCATTTTACACTGTTTCCTTTTCTATTTTCATAAGCATCGGCGTTCTTCTTTGGAAAAATGCGATCTCTGTAAAGCCTGCACTGAGAGCAGCGTCATAAGCTTTATCAATATCCCGTGCCAGATGCTCGGCATAATGAGCATCAGATCCGACAGTGACGAGCCTGCCGCCCAGCTCACGAAAGCGTTTTATTATATCTGTTTCGGGCTGTAACTTGTTTAACGGCTGTCTTAATCCTGCTGTATTTATTTCAAGAGCCTTGTCCTGCTTTGCAGTAAGCGCAAGTATCCGGTCTATCTGCCCTTTATAGTCATTTAGATCCATTGACAATCCCGATTTTGAATAAAAATATCTTAACGGATAAGTAAGATGTGCCAATACGTCAAAATTTCCCCAATGAAGCATTTCAATTATCTCGTCAAAATACTCTTTAAGATGTTTTGATGCCGTTTCGTAGGTCAGATTTTCCATAAAATAAAAATCCTGACCGTCACGGAAGTTATGAACAGAGCCTAAAATCTGGTCATAATCATAGCGTGAAACGATTTCATTTGCCTTGGGAATATCATATGTCGGTTGTCCCAACTCAATACCGTTAAGCACCAACAATTTACCCATAAAGGCTGAACGCGCCTTTGCAACCTCAAAGAAGCTTTGCCACACTCTTTTTTCATATTTGTTATCATTTTTAAATTGGTCGATTTCGCAATGATCGGTAAAAGCAACAGCCCTCAAGTCCTGAAACTCGGCTTTTTCACATAAAAAAGTAGCAGAATGATGTCCGTCAAAGGAATTGTCTGTATGCACGTGCAAATCGACAATATTTTTATACATTTAATTGAACGCCTCCAATAAATTCTAATTTAATTTTACATACAATTAAAGCTTTTTTCAACAGAAATTTCGGAAAATTTTGCGGTGATTTTTGAAAAATATTCACATTTTAAATTTTTT
The DNA here is from genome assembly GCA_022508805.1 of Oscillospiraceae bacterium. Classification (GTDB taxonomy): domain Bacteria; phylum Bacillota; class Clostridia; order Oscillospirales; family Acutalibacteraceae; genus Fimenecus. The sequence goes on from JAFLUM010000002.1 coordinate 130,900, forward strand.
GTGTTAAAATGTCTCTATTCTGATTTTGGAGGCATATTTATGAGAGGAATAATCACCGTAGTAGGTAAAGATATGGTAGGTATTCTCGCAAAGGTATCCGGCGTTTGCAGTGAAAATAACGTGAATGTTATTGAAGTTTCGCAGTCAATACTTCAGGATATGTTCTGTATGATAATGCTGGTCGACTTGGAAAAATGTACGGTTTCATTTACCGATTTTTCGGATAAAATCTCTGCAATAGGCAATGAAATGGCACTTTCAATCCACGTTATGCATGAGGATATATTTAACTCGATGCACAGAATATAAAATTGAGGTCTACTGATGATAAATACTCACGATATACTTGAAACGATAAATATGATTCAAGACGAAAATCTTGATATCAGAACCATTACAATGGGAATTTCTCTGCTTGACTGCTGTTCGGACGATATTAACGCCTCATGCGACAAGATATACGAGAAAATAACAAGAAAAGCCGAAAATCTTATTAGGGTCGGCGAGGATATTGAAAAGGAATACGGCATACCCATAATCAATAAGCGTATTTCGGTTACACCGATCGCCATGCTTTGCGCATCAAGTAAGGGTGACCCCATTCTTTACGCCAAGACCTTAGAACGGGTTGCAGGAACCGTCGGAGTAAACTTTATCGGCGGATACTCAGCTCTCGTACAAAAAGGTTTTGCCGCAGGAGATGAAGCTTTAATACGCAGTATCCCCGAAGCGCTGAGCGTAACAGAACATATCTGCTCGTCGGTAAACATTGGCTCAACCAAAGCGGGAATAAATATGGACGCGGTAAAGCTTATGGGACAAATTGTCAAGGAAAGCGCCGAGGTCACCGCCGATAAGGGGTGCATCGGTCCTGCAAAGCTGGTGGTATTTTGCAACGCTCCCGAGGATAACCCCTTTATGGCGGGAGCTTTTCACGGTGCGGGAGAACCTGACTGTGTGATAAACGTCGGTGTTTCGGGACCGGGCGTTGTAAGGTCGGCAATATCCAAAATTCCCGATGCAGATATTACCGAGGTCGCAGATATGGTAAAGCGTACCGCATTCAAGATAACAAGAATGGGGCAGCTTGTGGCTAAAGAGGCATCAAAACGCCTTAATGTGCCCTTCGGCATAGTAGACCTCTCCCTTGCTCCGACACCTGCCATAGGCGATTCCGTTGCCCATATTCTTGAGGAAATGGGGCTTGAACAGTGCGGAGCACACGGAACGACCGCTTGCCTTGCACTTCTTAATGATGCGGTCAAAAAAGGCGGAGTTATGGCATCTTCGCACGTCGGCGGACTTTCCGGTGCATTTATACCCGTTTCTGAGGATGCAGGTATGATAGATGCAGCCACAAACGGCACACTCACCGTTGAAAAGCTTGAGGCAATGACCGCCGTGTGCTCTGTTGGACTTGATATGATAATCGTACCCGGTGATACAAGCGCCGAGGTGATTTCGGGAATTATTGCTGACGAGGCAGCTATCGGAATGGTCAACTCAAAGACGACAGCCGTCCGCCTTATTCCTGCAATCGGTAAGAATGTGGGAGACACCTTGAATTTCGGCGGACTCTTAGGCTACGGACCCGTTATGAGGCTCAATTCGGCATCGCCCGCTAAATTCATAAACCGCGGCGGACGCATCCCCGCTCCCCTTCAAAGCTTAAAAAATTAAAATACATACCAAAGGCTCGGAACGCAAAGCTGTGTTCCGAGCCTTTTTGTGTCAGGCAGCACTTTGATTATCGACAATAAATTTTTGCATTTCCCGACACACGGAGGTTTCAAGCATTCTTTCGGCAAAAATTGCATAGCCCTGCTTAGGATTATTTACAAACACATGTGTTATTGCCCCGACAAGCATACCGTCTTGGATTATCGGAGTACCGCTCATTCCCTGCAGTATTCCGCCGGTTTTTGACATTAATCTTTCATCGGTGATCTCTATGATCATATCTTTATTTACCGTTGAAGAATTTGAAAAGACTTTTACTATTTTTACATCATAGTATTCAGGCGGATTTTTGTCTATTGTACAAATTATTTGAGCATAGCCATCATGAATCTCTTGTTTTACCGCCACAGGAAGAGGATTTTCTTGCTTTTCACAAGAAGTATATCCGTATATGCCTGTCTCGTCATTTATGCAGAGAATTCCGGTGTTATTCCCAGTAAAAACTCCGCAAAGCTCACCGACATTTCCTGCGCTGCTTTTGTATAATCCGTTCACATAAGCCTCAGCCATATCACCTTGTGCCATAGGCATTATTTCATCGGTATCAATATCGCATATTGCATGACCGAGCCCGCCGAAAGAACTATTTTCGGGATTATAAAAGGTCACTGTTCCTATTCCCGCAGTGCTGTCACGTACCCACAGACCGGCTTTATATTTGCCGCTTGATTTTTCCTTAACAGATTGAAATTCTATTTCGATAAAGCTTTCGTCCCTTAAAACGAAAAAATTCATCTTACTGCCTGCACTTTTTTCAATAAGTCCCGCAAGCTCTGCGGTCGAGGTGACCTTTTCACCGTTGACCGATTTTATAATATCGCCGATTTTAAGCCCGGCTTTTTCGGCAGGATTTACTTCCCCGTTTTCACTTTCAATAGAATCCATTCCGACAACGACAGTACCGTCTGTATATAGCTTTATCCCGAATATCTCTCCGCCGGGAATTACATACTGTCTTTTGGAGTTTGTAATTTTTGTGCTTTTTACGGGAATAATATTTAAAAGCGATATTTTTGCCTCATTTTGCGATGCTTGAGCAGTCCCCAATACAACGCCGGTCTTACTTACCACATCGCTGTTAAATAAAGAAACTCCTAAGATTTTCGGCGCCTCATATCCGTTATTTTCAACAGTTGTAATGCTGTCGGGGATAGCCTTTTGACCGAAATAAATTAAAGAAAACAGAACAGCGCAAACGACTGTACACAAAAATGAAAAAATTTTTATTAAACTACGCATTTCTCACCTCCGCGCGGATCTTAACCGCACTAATAATTTGCCACAACGCAGTTTAATTATTTACGGAAAAAAAATCGCCTTACGGCAATAAATGAATATGCCATAAAGCGAATAAATATTTATACTATTTTAAATGTTTGCAAATTTTTTCGACAGTCTGCTCTGCACGGCAGCCTTCAAGAGATAAAATCACGTCAGCATATTTTTCATAAAGGGTCGAACGTTCGTTAAAAATGTCGTCAACAGTTTCACCTTTTTTGGCGGCAATACCGCGCGTGCTGATGTTATTTAAACGTTTTTTGATTTCAGGAAGCGGAACGTCGAGATAGAAAATTTTTCCGTTCTTCTTTAAATGCTCCATAGCATCAGAGCGGAATATAACGCTGCCACCTGTCGCAATAACGCAGTTATCACAGTCAAGTGTCTTTACTGCCGCTGCCTCACAGTCGAGAAATTTTTCAATCCCGTCTGTATTGATTATATCCTGAAGCAGCCGTTTTTCACGTTGTTGAATTATCAAATCAGTATCGACAAAGCCCACGCCAAGCGTCTTTGCAAGAATTACGCCGACAGTGCTTTTTCCCGAGGCCGGCATACCGATCAAAATTATGTTAGACATAATTTAGATGGATATTTCAAGAGCTACACGGTACTGCTCTAAATCAAGGGTCTTTTTCATACTGAGCGCTTCAAAAATGTCAAAATCAACGATTTCGTCCTTTTGCATAGCAACGACTCTGTTACCCTTACCCTCACTTAAAAGGCGTACGGCTCTGCTGCCCATATGACTGGCGGCTACTCTGTCACGCACGGTGGGAGATCCGCCGCGCTGAACATGACCGAGAATGGTAGCTCTGGATTCAACGCCAGTCTCCTCCGTAATACGCTTGACCATTTCGTCAACACCGCCGACACCTTCGGCTACAACAATAATAAAATGCTTTTTACCTGTTTTTTGCGTTCTTATCATTCTGTCGATAACGTCACGTTGGAAATCGTATTCGATCTCGGGAATAAGTATTGCCGTTGCACCCGAAGCAATACCCGCGTTGAGCGCAATATATCCCGCGTGTCTGCCCATAACCTCAACTACAGAGCAACGGTCGTGGGATTCAGTGGTATCGCGAAGTCTGTCGACCATTTCAAGTACAGTGTTCATTGCAGTATCATAACCGATGGTATAATCACAGCAAGCAATGTCGTTGTCTATTGTCCCGGGAATACCGACACAGGGAAGACCGCGAAGAGACAAATCTCTTGCTCCCCTAAAAGAACCGTCGCCGCCAATGACGACAAGACCGTCCATACCTACCTCTTTAGCGACACTCAACGCCTTTTGGAGACCCTCTTCAGTTTTGAATTCGGGGCTTCTTGCAGAGTAAAGTATTGTTCCGCCGCGATTGATGATATTCGAAACACTGCGAAGGTTCATCTCATACATATCGCCCTGCATAAGTCCGTTATAGCCTCTTCTGATGCCCATAACGCGCATACCGTTTTCACAGCCCGAACGCACAACAGCACGGATCGCCGCATTCATTCCCGGCGCATCTCCGCCGCTTGTAAGAACACCTATAGTTTTCATTTTATCACCTTTTGGAAATAATTATCTTTAAATTTTGTTTGAGCCTATATATTACCACACCGAAAATAAAAATGCAAGCAATAGAACAACTATTCTTGAAGTATTACGTTTTTTTCGCCGATAATTTTTTTAAGTTCTGTAAGCAATGTGTCATTTACGGAGATTTTTTTAGACGGAAAATACTTTTTACTGTTTGCAAAGTAAAAATACATAGGCACATCACCGCTCCTGCAATTCAATGTTAAATAATCCGTACAGGATTTATATGCTCCTGAGGTATCGCTCTCAAATCTTAGGAAAAGTCCCGTTCTGCGTACAGTCTTATCCTTTATACTCTCGGCAGTTTCTGCGTAATCAAGTATTATCTTTGGAGCTTCGTCCTCACGCACGGAAAGCCTGCCGCCTATGAGCACCGCCGTTCCGTTATTAAAAGTATTCATATATTTTACAAAAAGCTTTGGGAAAACTATTACCTCAATACCGCCGTATACATCCTCAACGTTTAAAAAAGCCATAGTTTCGCCGCTTTTTGTCTGTTTTCGGGTAATACCGTCGATTATTCCCATTATTTTTACCCCTGCCGAATCACCATATCCGCTGTCATTATCACTATCGGCATTTAATATGTCGCCGATCCTGTCGCATTTAAGCTTTTCGGATAAAGCTGCGTACTGCTCCATCGGATGGGAGGAAATGTAAAGTCCGGTTGTCTCTTTTTCCATAACAAGCAGTTCGTGAGTGCCGAGCTCATCACACGGCTTCATTGAATAGCCGCTTTCGGCACTTCCGCCGAGAAGATCGAACAGTCCTATTTGACCCTCTAAATTTCGCCGTCTGCCGTCGTCAAGCTCATCAATAATAAACGGAAGATTTACGAGCATCTCGTGTCTGTTTGAGCCGAGTCCGTCAAGGGCACCGCTTTTTATAAGGCTCTCAACAGCACGTCTGTTAAACCCCTTACCGTAAACGCGTTTGCAGAAAGAATAAAATGAAGTAAATCCACCGTTTTTCTCACGCTCGGCAATTATCGCGTCAATAAAATCGTGACCGAGATTTTTAATTGCCAGGAGACCGAACATTATTGCTCTGTCACCGTTATCAAGCGCTGTAAAGCTCTTCATACTGTAATTAACATTGGGAGAAAGGATTTTTATATTATTTTTTTTGCAGTCCTCAATATATCCTGCAACCTTTGAGGAGTTATCAAGCACACTGGTAAGAAGTGATGCCATAAATTCGCAAGGGTAATATCTTTTCAAATATGCAGTTCTGTATGCCACAAGGGCATATGCCGCGGCGTGGGACTTATTAAAGGCGTAGGATGCAAAAGAGGACATATCGTCAAAAATGTTATTCGCGATCTCACGGCTTATACCGTTTTTAGCGGCGCCCTCGCAGAAATATCCGCGTTCCTCCTCCATAACCTTGTGCTTTTTCTTGGACATTGCGCGGCGCACGATATCGGCTCTGCCGAGTGAATAGCCTGCAAGTGTGCGGAATATCTGCATAACCTGCTCTTGGTAGACCATGCAACCGTATGTGACATTAAGAATATCCTTTAAAAGCGGCGTTTTGTATCTGATATACTGCGGATTATGACGGTTCTGAATATAAGTGTCGATGGAATCCATCGGTCCGGGACGGTAAAGCGAAATAACGGCTATAATATCCTCAAGGTTCGTAGGCTTAAGGCGTATAAAAACGCTTCTCATACCTGCGGATTCGCACTGAAAAACGCCGTCCGTCTGTCCTGAGGAAAAGAGTGCGAATACGTTTTTGTCGTCAAGCGGAATTTTATCAATATCAAAATCGGGAGTCTTTTTTTGAACCATCTGAACGCAGTCGTTTATAACGGTCAGCGTTCTGAGCCCAAGAAAATCCATTTTTAAAAGTCCCAATTCCTCAATGGTGGTCATAGTGAACTGGGTGACAACCGACTCGTCATTGCGGGCAAGGGGAACGTAATCGCTGACGGGTCTGTCGGTAATAACTATGCCCGCCGCGTGAGTTGATGCGTGCCGCGGCATACCCTCAACGCTTTTTGCGGTGTCGATAAGGGCTTTTATTCGATCATCACTGTCATAAACAGCTTTCAGCTCGTCACTCTCGTTTAGGGCTTTCTCAATAGTCATACCTATTGTGCGCGGTATCTTTTTCGCAACGCTGTCGACTGTTCCGTATGGCAGTCCCATAGCTCTGCCGACGTCGCGTATCGCCGCTCTCGCCGCCATAGTACCAAACGTGACTATCTGTGCCACGTGATCAGCACCGTATTTATTTATAACGTAATCAATGACCTCTCCCCTGCGCTCATAGCAAAAGTCCACATCAATATCGGGCATACTGACACGTTCGGGGTTGAGAAATCTTTCAAAAATCAAGTTGTATTTTATGGGGTCGATATTAGTAATGCCTGTGCAGTAGGCGCAAATACTCCCTGCTCCTGAGCCTCGTCCCGGACCGACGGGAATACCGTTGTCGCGGGCATACCCTATAAAGTCAGATACAATAAGGAAATAATCCACATATCCCATATCACGGATAACGGAAAGCTCGTACAGGAGGCGGTCAACGTAAGATTTATCGGGGTTTTCACCGTATCTCGCGACAAGACCGCGATAACATTTTTCCCGTAAATAATCGTAATGGGACTGACCGTTCGGCACGTCAAAATTGGGAAGTTTAGTTTTTCCGAATTCAAAATCAAAGCAGCACATATCGGCGATTTTCTGCGTGTTCTCGAGAGCCTCGGGAACGTATCCGAAAAGAGCCGACATTTCGTCCTCAGTCTTTAAATAAAAGTTATCGCTTTCAAATTCGAGTGCATTTTCTTCGTCAACAGTACGGTTAGTGGCGATGCAGATAAGTATTTTTTGGGTGTTCGCATCACTGCGGTCGATATAATGAACGTCATTAGTGGCAACGAGAGGGATCCCCGTCTCCTTAGAAAGGCGCAAAAGCCCATCGTTTACTCTAAGTTGCTCAGGCATTCCGTGATTTTGCAATTCAAGATAAAAATTACCCTCACCGAAAAGCTCATAATACCAAAGAGCTGTCTTTTTGGCAGAATTATAGTCGGAATTGAGTATTGCTTTAGGTATCTCGCCTGCAAGACAGGCAGAGAGCGCTATAAGTCCCTCGTGATACTCACAGAGCAATTCTCGGTCGATACGCGGCTTGGTGTAAAATCCGTCCACCCACGCAGAGGAAACCATTTTTATAAGATTTTTATATCCCGTTTCATTTTTGCAAAGCAAGACGAGATGATGGCGGTCCGAATCGACGCCGTGGACCTTATCAAAGCGCGAACGCGCCGCAACGTACACCTCACAGCCGATTATCGGCTTGATACCGTGCTTTTTCGCGGCTTTATAAAAATCGACCGCGCCGAATAAATTTCCGTGGTCGGTAATGGCGATTGCATTTTGTCCCCGTTCCTTTGCAGCAGCACAAAGCCTGTCCAGACGGCAAACACCGTCCAGCAGGCTGTACTCAGTATGAACGTGAAGGTGGACAAAAGACATCTCTCTACCTCAAAAGTAGGCATTGATTAATTATAGTGTACAGATTGCGTAGTCAGATTTTTCGTCAGATTGTATAAAGTTGCCGCAGGCATACTGTCGTATGTCAAGGTAGATTTGTGCAAGATGGCGGAAAATATGCACGCAAGGTGTGCACTAAGGCATCAGCCGGTAATTAATCATTGACTACCAATAATTTACTCAGTTACTTTTTTATAAAAATCAAAGCAGTCAAAGGTTCTGAAATAATCCTCGGGAGTTTCCGCACGGCGGATAAGCTCAAAAGAGCCGTCCTCTTTTAAAAGTATCTCGGCTGATTTTAATTTACCGTTATAATTATAGCCCATTGCAAAGCCGTGGGCACCTGTATCGTGAATATATATAAGGTCGCCCATATCAACCTTCGGCAACATTCTGTCTATTGCAAATTTGTCGTTATTCTCGCAAAGTGAGCCTGTAACGTCATATTTGTAATCACAGGGCTCGTTTTCCTTGCCCATTACGGTGATATGATGATATGCACCGTACATAGCCGGACGCATAAGATTTACTGCACAGGCGTCAACGCCGATATACTCCTTATGCGTGTGCTTTTGGTTTATAGCCCTTGTCACAAGAGCGCCGTAGGGACCCATCATAAATCTGCCCAGCTCTGTGTATATAGCTACATCGTCCATTCCTGCGGGAACAAGAACCCTGTCATATACCGATCGAACTCCGTTGCCTATTTCAAATATATCGTTGGGAGTTTGGTCGGGTCTGTAGGGAATTCCAATTCCGCCCGAAAGATTTATGAATGTTATATGGGCACCCGTCCCATTTTTAAGTTTTACAGCTACTTCAAAAAGAGTTTTTGCGAGGGTGGGATAATATTCGTTAGTGACAGTATTGCTTGCAAGGAAAGCGTGAATTCCGAATTCCTCAACGCCCTTTGATTTAAGGATTTTAAACGCCTCAAAAAGCTGCTCGGTGGTCATACCGTATTTTGCATCGCCCGGATTATCCATAATACTGTTTGAAATTTTGAAAAGCCCTCCGGGATTGTAGCGGCAAGAAAGTTTTTTCGGCAGCTTGCCGAGAGTTTTTTCAAGTATGTCGATATGCGTAATATCGTCGAGATTGATTATTGCCCCCATATCATTAGCATATTTGAATTCTGATGCAGGAGTATCATTAGACGAGAACATCACATCGTCGCCTACAGCACCGATAGCTTTCGAGAGCATAAGCTCTGTAACGGACGAACAGTCACAGCCGCATCCGTATTCACGCAGTATTTTTATAAGGAAAGGATTTGGAGTTGCTTTGACAGCAAAATATTCCTTAAAGCCTTTGTTCCACGAAAAGGCTTTTTTTAAATTTTCAGCGTTTTTGCGGATCCCGGTCTCGTCATAGATATGAAAGGGCGTGGGATATACAACCGCTATTTCCTCTAATTTTTCTTTTGTAGTAAAAGGTGTCTTACTCATTTTTATTCTCCGACATATTGGTCAATATATTTTTTTACCGTATCCGTGCCCTCGCCGCTGACGGAAGAAAAGGGGATCAACCTATCAGCGGGGACAAAATCAAGCTCTTTTTTTACGCTTTCCATACGAGCGGCGTATTCAGATTTTTTCAGCTTATCGCTTTTAGTCATCGCCACAATAAAGTCATAACCCGAATCCCGTAAAAACTCCATCATCATAATATCGTCCTTTGTGGGCGGATGGCGCATATCCACAAGCTGAACAACAAGCTTTATATTCCTGCCTGAGCTGAAATACGCTTCCATTAGCTCTGACCACCGCATTTTTTCGGATTTTGAGACTTTAGCATAACCGTAACCGGGCAGATCGACAAAATTAACGTCACCCACACCGTAAAAATTCACTGTGACGGTTTTTCCGGGAACGGAGCTGACGCGTGCCAAGGATTTTCGCATAAACAGCTTATTAAGCAACGAGCTTTTTCCCACATTTGACCGTCCTGCAAAGGCGATTTCGGGAATCTCTGAAGGCGGAAGCTGTGAGGACGTTCCGTATGCACTTTTAAATTCTGCTTTATCGTATCTCATATCTGCTCCTCATACCAACGCCGCTTTCAGAACGTCGTCACCTGTTGACGCAATAACAAATTTAATGCTTTCTTTGACCTTATCATCCACTTTTTCAAGATCGCTTTCATTGGCGGAGGGAATAATAACAGTTTTTATACCCTCGACATAAGCCGCCATAGTCTTTTCTCTGAGTCCGCCGATTGGCAGAACACGCCCCGTTATTGTTATCTCGCCTGTCATTGCCACATCGGAGCGTACCTTGCAGCCCGACAATGCGGAAACAAGAGCAGTAAAGACCGTTACACCTGCCGACGGACCGTCTTTGGGAACGGCTCCTTCAGGGAAATGTATATGAATATCCTTATCTTTATAGAAATCCTTATCTATCCTGTATTTTTCAGCGTTAGCTCTGATAAAGGTCAGCGCCGCTTTTGCAGATTCCTTGATTACGTCACCGAGTGAGCCTGTAAGCTCCAGCTTGCCGCTACCGTCCATAACGGCTACCTCAACCGTGAGCATAGTTCCGCCCACCGATGTGTACGCCAAGCCGTTGACAACGCCGATTTGATTTTCTCTCGAAATATCATCGGGCTTATATTTTGCCGCACCGAGGTATTTTTCCAGGTCTGTGTCCTTTACGGATATTTTTCCGTCATATCCTTTTGCATATTCGACTGCTATTCTGCGGAGGACTGTCGAAACGGTTCTTTCAAGTGTACGAACTCCCGCCTCTTTAGTATATCCGCTGATGATACTTTTCAGCGCTTTATCGGTAAATCTGACGTTTGTTCTTTTGAGTCCGTTTGCCTTGGTCTGCTTTGGTACAAGATGCTTTTTGGCAATATTGAACTTTTCCTCATGGGTGTAGCCCGGCAAATCGATTATTTCCATTCTGTCCAAGAGCGGTGCCGGAATACGGTTCTTATCGTTGGCGGTCGTAACAAATAAAACCTTGCTTAAATCATAAGGGATTTCAAGATAATGGTCGCAAAAAGCGTTGTTCTGCTCAGCATCGAGAACCTCAAGCAGCGCCGACGACGGATCACCGCGGTTGTCGCTGCCGAGCTTGTCCACCTCGTCAAGAAGAATAAGGGGATTTGAGCTTTTGGCGCTCTCAATAGCTTCGATTATTCTTCCCGGCATTGAGCCTATGTAGGTTTTTCTGTGTCCCCTTATATCAGCCTCGTCACGAACTCCGCCAAGGGAGATACGAGCATAATTTTTGCCCAATGCACGGGCAAGTGACTTGGCGATAGAGGTCTTGCCTACTCCGGGAGGTCCTGCAAGGCAGATGATCTGACCGCGTACATCGGGATTCATTTTTCTGACCGCAATATATTCGATTATTCTTTTCTTAACATCTGCAAGACCGTAGTGATCCTTATCGAGCACAGCCTCGGCATTTTCAATATCGAGGTTATCCTCGGTAAAGGTATTCCACGGAAGTGACACGATTTTATCAAGATAATTCCTGATAACAGCCGATTCCGGACTTGATGACTGCATTTTCATCAGTCTGTCGCATTCCTTTAAAAGCTTTTTCTCTGTATCCGCATTAAAGCCTATTGCACGTATTTTTTCACGGTAATTTTCCGCCTCGGATATGGCGCTGTCGCCGTCATTTAATTCCTCGGAGATAGCCTTTAACTGCTCACGCAGATAATAATCCCGCTGGTTTTCGTCCATCTGCTCCTGTACTTTTTCGTTTATCTGCTCCTCAATGGTGAGAAGCTCTATCTCCCGCGTGAGAATGACGCAAAGTCTTTCGGCGCGTCTTAACGGGTCAAGTTCTTCCAAAAGCTGCTGCTTTACGGAATAGTCAATGGAGATATTTGACAGGATATAATCCGTTATTTCTGCGGCCTCTTTGCGCACGGAAACACCTATCGTCACATCGGGGGGAAGCTTTGGGATAAAATATGAGTAGCTTTCAAAGGTCTCCACAAGGCTGCGAACAAGAGCCTGCTCGTACATTTTGTCTTTGCTTTCTACCTTTTCGGTATCAATTCTGTGAACGATCGCCGAAAGATAAGGATTTGCAGAATTAATATGCAAAAGTTCTGCACGGTAAAGACCGTATACAACAACACGCAGAGTATCAGTCCCGGGCAGCTTGATGACCTGCTTTACCTCGCAAACGACGCCCATATTATAAAGATCGTCGGTCCGCGGGTCGTCACATTCCATATCGACCTGTGCGGCTAAAAATATATTTGTTTTCTTTTCCATGGCGGCTCTGATAGCGCGGACGGATTTTTGCCTGCCCACGTCAAAATGCAGTGTCATTTCGGGGAAAATTACCAATCCTCTAAGCGCCACCATAGGCATTGAAAAGCTTTTTTCGTAGAATTCCTTTATATGCAAATTATTGTTTTCCATTTTAGTTTATATCACTCCTATTATAAAGAATTATATAATAAATTCTGTCGCACTGCAAGAATACGGACAATATTTTTTGATTTTTTGTTGATTTGCCCGACTTTGTTAATTTTCTTTACAATTTTATTGTTGAAAACAGGAAAAATCGCATAAACATTGTTATCTTTTTGTCAATTTGTTGATTTAGGCGGTTCCTTTTGGTATAATTCTTCTCAATTGCTCGTATAGAAATAGTGTAAGAATACATATATTTACTCACCGAGCGAAAACACAGCGCGTAACAGGCAAATAAGTGTGCTGTGTATTTTTGGAGGTAATACAATGGCAAGAGTTTACAATTTTTCGGCAGGTCCGTCAATGCTGCCCGAAGAGGTGCTTAAAAAGGCGGCGGCTGAGATGCTTGATTATGAAGGCAGCGGTCAGTCCGTAATGGAAATGAGCCACCGTTCAAAGGTCTATGACAGCATTATCAAGGGTGCCGAACAGCTTCTTAGAGAGCTTATGAATATACCCGACAATTATAAGGTACTGTTTTTGCAGGGCGGTGCATCAACGCAGTTTGCGGCAATTCCTCTTAACTTTATGAACAAAAGTAAAAAAGCTGATTTCGTAATAACAGGTCAGTGGGCCAAAAAGGCGTATCAAGAGGCAAATAAATACGGCGAGTGCAATGTTGTTGCTTCATCGGCAGATAAGACATTTTCTTATATTCCCAAGCTGGATAAATCCACTTTTACAAAAGATGCAGATTATTTCTATATCTGTATGAATAACACTATTTACGGCACTGTGTATCACGAACTCCCCGACACAGGTGATGTTCCGCTTATTGCCGATATTTCATCATGCTTTTTATCAGAGCCTATCGACGTTTCTAAATTTGCAATGGTCTACGGCGGTGCTCAGAAAAATGTTGCTCCCGCAGGGCTTACTATCTGCATAATACGTGAAGATATGCTCGGCAATGCAAGAGATACAACTCCTACAATGCTCAATTATCAAGTCCACGCCGATAACGATTCTCTTTACAACACCCCCCCCTGCTATACCATATACATCTGCAAGCTCGTTCTTGAATGGCTTAAGGATATGGGCGGACTTGGAGTTATGAAAGAGAGAAATGAAAAGAAAGCAAAGCTCTTGTACGATTTTCTTGATAACAGCAAGATGTTTAGAGGCACTGTCGTAAAAGAGGACCGCTCGCTGATGAACGTTCCCTTTGTAACTGACAGCGAAGAATTGAATGCCAAATTTATTAAAGAAGCGGCTGAGGCAGGTTTCGTAAACCTTAAAGGACACAGAACGGTCGGAGGCATGAGAGCCTCCATTTACAACGCAATGCCTGTTGAGGGTGTAGAAAAGCTGGTCAAGTTTATGGAGGAATTTGAAAAGACAAATTCATAAGGAGCAACAGGGATATGTATAACATTTTAACTTTAAATAAAATTTCAGCCGTAGGACTTGAAAATTTCAGCGACGGTTATAACTGCGGTGCTGATATTGCATCACCCGATGCAATACTTGTCCGCTCTGCTTCAATGCACGAAACGGAGCTAAATAAAAAAACTCTCGCTATTGCAAGAGCCGGTGCCGGAGTCAACAATATTCCGATAGAGAAATGCATTGAAGAAGGCGTTGTAGTTTTTAACACTCCCGGCGCTAACGCAAACGCTGTTAAGGAGCTTGTAATTGCAGGACTTTTGCTGACATCAAGAAAGATAGTCCCTGCAATAGACTGGGCAAAAACTCTTAAAGGAAACGGCGATACCGTTCCCAAGGACGTTGAAAAGGGAAAAAGTGCCTTTGCAGGACCTGAAATCTTCGGTAAGACTCTCGGTGTTGTGGGACTTGGCGCAATAGGCATTCTTGTTGCAAATGCTGCTTTTTCACTTGGTATGAAGGTTATAGGCTTTGATCCGTTCCTTTCCGAAAACGGGAAGGCAAGCCTTGATTCCCACGTCAGCGTTACCGCAGATATAAATGATATTTACGCAAAATCCGATTATATTACCCTCCACCTCCCCCTTAATGAGTCAACGAGAGATCTTATAAACAAAGAGACCCTTGCAGTTATGAAGGATAATGTAAGAATTCTCAATTTTGCCCGCGGTGAGCTGGTCAATACCGAGGATATTATTGATGCTCTTGAAAACGGTAAGGTATCCGCTTATATCACCGATTTTCCCAATGATACGCTCATAGGCGCTGCAGGAGTAATAGCTGTACCCCACTTAGGGGCGTCTACTCCCGAATCGGAGGACAACTGTGCAATAATGGCTGTAAATCAGATAAAGGATTTTCTCGAAAACGGCAATATTAAAAATTCGGTCAATCTTCCCGATGTATCCGTTGCGAGGACCGGTAAGCACAGAATGACGATAATACATAAAAATGTTGCGGGAGTTGTGAGTCCAATCACAACTACCCTTGCAAAAGAAAATGTGAATATCGACAATATGGTAAGCAAATCTAAGGGCGAATACTCCTATACTATGATCGATACAGATACGGATGTATCAGCCGAGGCTGTTGCCGCCGTTACCGAAATTGACGGAGTTATCCGTGTAAGAGTGATTAAATAATTCTTGTTAAAGCAAAAAACTGCCCGACTGAATTGTCGGGCAGTTTTTTTGCTATTTATTCTCTTTGAAAAAAGCTACAGCATGTATATCAGTTGCATTCACAAAACCGAGGGATCGATAAAACGCTTTATTTTTTTCATTATTATCAGTTAGTAAAGTCATTTGATATGTATTTTTATACCGCTCCATTACCTCTCTCATAAGGCTTGTGCCGATTCCCTTGCGCTGATGGCTCGGCATCACCAGCATATCCTGTACATAAATAACAGACCATTCGTCACCGACAACGCGAACGACACCTACTAACTTGTCATTATCATAAGCGCCCAAAACCAAAAGTGAATTTCTAAAGGCATTTTCCAACATTGTAGGTTTTGAGGTATAATTTGTCCAACCTACGCTTTCATATAACAACAAAATTTCGTTTAAATCAAATTCTGTATATTCTTTTATGAGCATTATTAAGATATTCTCCTAAAAATCAGTTCTTCTCCTGCGGGGCGACGATCGGAATTATTTCCGAGTAGTTACGCTTTATATCTAAGCGGTCGTAAAACCTTTTTATTCTCAACATCACGCTGAATTCGCGGTCACATTCCGGGCAGAAAAACACTCCCCTGAATGACTGATTTACAAATTTCCATTTTTTTACAGTTTTAACGTCACCGCCGCAGATTTCGCATCGGCAGTTAAAAATCCTTTTATCAACGATAGGGTCGTTGATACTTGAGACTGTATAAGGATGAAATGCCAGTCGGGCATAAAAATCTTTATCGCATATTTTTATAAAATCTTGCAGCTTTTCGCTGTCAAATACTTTTTTAAAGCACTCGGCGCTTAAAACACTGTCGTCAAGCGCACGGTGGTGGGGATATTTTTCGGGGTCGATTTCAAGGCAACCTGCAGCGTAGGAGAGTCCCGCCTGCTGGACGTTTTCCATATTGATAAAGCACTGGCAGTATTTTTGCAAATCGGCGTACTTCTTTATGAAATCAAGGCTGTCCTTCTGAAGAAAACTTTTATAATTTGACAAAAGGGTTCTTATGTCCGTATCACCCCAAGTAAGGAAAAGGCAGTCATCCCCTGCCCATTTTTCAAAATCGCTCATAACAGTAGAAAAGGATTTTCCCGAGGACACCTCCTCATTGGTGATATGGGTAAGATTTTTAATGCGCGAACGAAGCTTGCGTGAAAGGACGGGATGAATAAGCTCGGAATATGTCGAAACCGTATTCAGATTTTCGTCCAGCTTTACCGCGCCGATTTCAATAATTTCATTTACAAATTTTTGAGCGGATTTCATATAAGCGTTGTTCCACTCAAGATCCATAACAATATAATACATAAAGCACCTGAAAAACTGTTAATATTTAATTTGATATTTTGTAAGACGTATACCCTCGCCTGTAAGTCGGCTTTTTATCTTTTCGCGGTCAACAAGCGGATGGACAAAATCAATGTCAATAAGCGGTCGTAAGACAAATTCACGTTCAAACATTCGCGGATGGGGCAGGTTCAGCATTGACGTGTCACATATTTGAGTGTCATACAAAAGCAGGTCAATATCAATTACTCTGGGTCCGTTTTTAAAGGTTCGTACACGCCCAAGACCCGCTTCTATCCCAAGGCAAGCGCCGAGAAGCCCTTCGGCAGTTAAATCCGTTGAAACCTCGACTGCAATATTAAGAAAATTTTCCTGATCACTGTAGCCGACAGGGTCAGTCTCATACACACGCGATACGGCATTGACTTTTGTTGTCGGCAGCAAATTCAGCGAATCCACGGCGCTTTGAAGATTGCCAAATCGGTCGCCCATATTCGTTCCGATACCGAGATAAGCCTTTTTCATTGTCTGCTCCTCTCGATCTCTACCGCAACATAATCAAATTTTGCTTTAATGGGCGCGTTCGGTTTTTTTAAGATGATCTTCAATGCGGATATCATATCAAACTCCTCAAAAAGGGCATCGGCAACACGCTGACATACCCGTTCAAGGAGATCGTTTTTCTCGCTTTGTGCGACACGCCGAACGGTTTTTATGATTTTCGCATAGCTGACGGTGTCATCTACATTATCCGTTTTACAGGGTACTGCAAGTGACAAAAAAGCCTCAATATCAAATACAAAGATCTGACCGTCACGTTTTTCTTCCGGATTTACGCCGTGATAACAGAACAGTTCAAGATCTTTCACAATAATTTTATCCATAATTACCCTCTTAGTAAGATGTCTGCCATTTTAGCGGCAAGCACGCTTTCCTTTACGTTATGCACTCTTATCATATCCGTTCCGCCCGCTATGGCAACCGTATCCGCTGCGATGGTGCCGAAAACTCTGTCATAGCCCTCCGCTCCCGTTGCTGTGCCGATAACACGCTTTGCGGAAAGCGACGTGAGAAGCGCCACACCGTCACGTTTAAATACACTAATATTTTTAATAAGCTCTAAATTATCTTCATATGTTTTGCCGAAGCCTATGCCCATATCAAGCATAACGTTTTCGCGTTTGATTCCGAAATCATCACATTTTTTAAGCATTGTATCAAAGAAATCTGCCACGTCGGCAGTAACGCCGTTTATATATGTAGGAATTCTATCCGCTGTTCCGCCGCCTGTGTGCATAACGACCCATCCGCAGTCATAATCGCGTACAATGCGTGCCATATCCTTGTTAAAAGTGCCGCTTACATCGTTTATGACGGAAGCACCGTTATTCAGCGCATATTCGGCAACCTTAGGAAAAAAAGTATCAACGGAAATAACCGCACCAGTCTCATTTGCAATAAGCGGCAGATACTTTTTTAATATTTTGAGTTCCTCGTCATCTGAAAGCAGTGAATGTCCCGGACGCGTGGACTGAGCGCCTATATCGATAATGTCTGCACCGTCGTGAAGCATTTGGCGAGCATGCTCGACCGCCAAATTCGGGGAGTTATACATACCGCCGTCGAAAAAGGAGTCAGGAGTGACGTTGAGTATTCCCATTATATAGGTGCGCTTGCCCAGTTCAAAGCTAAAGTTTTTACCCTGAAACTTCATTTTAACTTATACCCAAAAGCGAAAGAACCTCGGATTTTGTCTCAGGATTATTTTTCACACTTCCTCTGAGAGTGAAAGTTTGAGTTTTTGAGCCCATAGCCTTTATCCCTCGCATAGTCATACAAAGGTGCTCTGCCTCGATAACGACCGCAACGCCGCAAGGCTTCATCTCATTTTCAATAAAATCGGCAATTTGCGCGGTCAAACGCTCCTGTAGCTGAGGGCGTTTTGCAAAGGAGTTCACTATACGCGCAAGCTTGGACAGTCCGATCACCTGTCCGTCATCATTCGGTATGTATGCGATATGTGCAACGCCTACAAAAGGAAGGAAATGATGCTCACACATTGAATGCATGGGAATATTGCGTACAACCACGATTTCGCCCTTTTGTCCTTCGTTAAACATTTTAAGATGCTGTTTCGGGTCGTCAGTAAGTCCAGAAAAAAGCTCTTCGTACATATTGGCAACACGGGTCGGTGTTTCGCGAAGGCCCTCTCTGTCGGGATCCTCGCCTATTGCAAGCAGTATCTCGCGAAAAGCATTTTCAATTCTTTGCTTATCCAAAATTATCATCCTTTGAAAACTATACAAATATAGTTTAATTCATCATTGAAGAAATATTCAAACGTGTCAGTCTTAATGTTTTTATTGCTTTTAGCGGCAACTTTTGCGATGAAATCAAAAAAGCTCTTGTCGTTCTCCATTATTGAAAACGCACGTTTATAATCACCATCATTTTCAAAACGAAGCTCAGCGTAGAGTTCACCCTTTGAAACCCTATCTGCACAAATGTCCGTCAGTGCATCAAAGCCGGAAAATGAGGTTAAATACGTATCGTTCACCGTAAAATAATTTGCATCGTACCATACGCAGCTGTTGTTCCTCGGTGAAAGATCTGTGTGGTTTTTTGTAATGTCACTATCGGTAACATTAAAATACAAGTGGCTTATCCCGCTGCTTGAATCGCCGTCATCCCAAGTGGCATCAAGGTGATATTCTTTGCCGTCTATAATGACCACATTCCACATATGCGGCTCACTCTTGCCGTCTGACACACCTTTTCCGATAATGAGGTAATTCTTTATACCCACACGGTCAAGGAGCATCTGCATAGCTCTGGAATAGCCCTCGCAAATAGCTTTGCCATCTAAAAGTGAACTATATGCGGTCGAGCCCACAGTATCAAGTGTGGATATATCATAAACTGTATTCTCACAAACATAATCATGAAAGAACAGCTCTTTTTCGTAATCGCTGTTATAGTTTGCCTTAGCTACTATTTCATCAATTTTTGCATTAAGACGTTTTGTTATGGCTTCCGATTCAGCTTTTGTATTGCGATACATGGGAGTGAATTGAACAGAGCTTGAGTAATCAACATACTGAAAATCTAATCTGAGCCAAAATATATCAGGATTATCGTAAAGTATCGCTATATATATATCTAACAGTTCATTTGCCGAAATTGATAAGCTACAGGATTTGTCGAAGTTTACAACGGTCTTGTAAATTTCCCTATACGCATTCTTCTGCTGTTCATTAAGATGATTGTAATAGTAAAAAGTTCCATATTTAAGTTTTTCTTCAAAATCATCAGGCGTGTTTATATTATCAATCGGCTCTGACGTTGACACATTTTCAACATCATCGGATGTGTTTGTATTAAAACCCGGATCAAAAGCAGGTGCACTTGCAAAGTCATCAAAGTCAGAATAGCTTATAACAAATATCGCTAAAAAAACAGTGATGCACAGCAAAACAGCAATTGGTTTTTTCATAATAACCTCCTATTTATATATCTCGGGTAAAAATTTATCATCTGCTTTTGAATAAACTAAAAGTTTTTCAATTTCCTCCGAATAGTCGATTATAGATATATCCGTTTTACAGGAATTGACAAACGCTTTAAAAAGCTCACCCGAATTCTCGGTATATTCGGGCAAAAGCACGGAATTGATGATATCGCATATGATCGACTCACGCACTGTGTTATCGCTTATAAGCATATACTTAAAGACATAATCATCCGACAGCGTTTGATACCCTAAGTCCAACTCAAGATTAAAATCCGCAGAACGGTAATCCACATTGTCCAAAACATTCACGCTTATTCCGTCAAAAAGCGACAAAATTTCTTTGAATTGCGCCTCTGAACATAAAACATATTTTTCCGCTTGAATTTCAAGATTTTCGGAAAATGCTTTTTTCAGTCCGTCAACGGAATCGGAAGAATATATTTTGCCGTAATCAGACTGTACGCCGTTATATTCTGCGACAACCGATTTGTCAACACATTTCACACCCATTGTTTTACCGTCGTAGTCGGTGGAGACCGTGAAGGCAAAATCGAGGTTGTTATATAAGTCAACGCAAATGAACAGAACAGTTGATTTTCCGTTAAGAGATTCAACCGAATACAAATTTGTCATTGGCTCGGTTTCGGTCAGAGAACTGTCGGAGGTCGATTTATTAACCAAATTATCAATATCAAAGTCAAGCGACCGCATAAATGTAAAGGCGGAAAAACCAGCCAAAATTACAAGAAATAAAGCAAATGCAATTATAAAATATTTTAAAAAGCTGTTACGCTTTTTTTGCTTTTTAAAAATATTGTTTTTTCTCATATCAACACCGTATCACATACCTTACTTACATATACCACTTTAGTATAACACAAATCTCAACTATAAACAATACAAATAACCTTAAAATTAAAAAAGAGTTCCTTAAAAAGGAACTCAAAGTGCAGTTAATTATCATACTCTTCTGTAAAATGATATTTATTGGATTTTTTTGAAAATGCCTCCGTACTGTCTCCGGCTTTTAAAAGCACCGTAACAGTCTGTAAAATCAGCTTAATATCAAGCCAAATACTGTATTTTTCAATATATATAAGATCAAGCACAAGCTTGTCCTTAGGCGAAGTGTTATATTTACCAGCTATCTGCGCATATCCCGTAAGTCCGCCTTTTACCCGAAGTCTGTAGGAAAACTCCGGCAGCTCCTCGGTGTATTTATCTACATTTTCGATCATTTCGGGACGCGGACCGACAATGCTCATTTCGCCCTTGAGAATATTGAAAATTTGCGGAAGCTCGTCAAGCCGAAATTTACGCAAATATTTTCCTACCTTTGTTATTCTGTCGTCTCCTGAGGTAACGGAACGGTTGACACAATTATCCTCTTTCATTGTGCGGAATTTATACACTTTGAAGAGCTTGCCGCCCTTTGTAGCTCTTGTCTGGCGGAAAAATATGTGTCCGCCATCCTCCAGCTTAATAGCGGCTGAAACAATAAGCATAAAAGGTCCTGCGATAATAAGCGCAATCAGAGACAGAACTATATCCATAGTTCTTTTCATAAATCTCTGTTCAAGCGTAAGGTCGTGCACTACGGCAGAAACCAACGGTTTGTCATCAAGTACGACACTTTTTGAAGCGAGCATCACAATGTCGTTCATTTCAAAATTATAGTAAATAT
The DNA here is from genome assembly GCA_022508805.1 of Oscillospiraceae bacterium. Lineage (GTDB taxonomy): Bacteria > Bacillota > Clostridia > Oscillospirales > Acutalibacteraceae > Fimenecus. The sequence goes on from JAFLUM010000002.1 coordinate 152,503, forward strand.
TTTTGTCATTTGCAAAACAATACTCGCTTAAATATACTTTTTCCTGCACGGGAACATCGTAAAGAAAAATAGTGTCGCATTTGCCTATAATGTCAAAAACGTTTTTTGATGTATAATGCACCATATCCGTAATTTTATATTGCTTTTTATAGCGCTTTATCTTGGGAACGATATTGTTAAGCGATTGCTCGGAGCTTGTTATTATGCAGCATTTTTCAGGCGCATTTATGGTGAAAAAAACGTAATTGCCGAAATACGTAAATAAAATAATAAGGGCAATTTGAATAAGCATTACCAAAATCAGCAAATGCGGCGATTCATAGACAAAATGCGAATTGTTATTTTCATTTACGTTCATTATGCACAACTGAAAATGAGTTACAAGGTCAGTAAGGATCGTTGCCAAAGATATGGATATAACGATCGGCTTGCTTTTGAGCCTGCCGATAAGATAGCCGCCGTAAACGGAAAGCAGTGCTGTTTCAAGCACACAAAATGTAACAAAAGTAACACCGGCTGTACGCGATGGATGAAGTATCCATTCATACTTGGTACCGAAAATTAAGAAGAAAGAGCCTGCCAAAGACACGTATAGCGTAGCTTTTAATATGAAAACGACAGTTTTCTGAAATTTAGCTAAAATATTCATAAATACCTCCGAAAAGAAGTACCGTTTCAAAACTTATCTTTCGGTTATTGTACTTTAAGCTGCTTACTTTGTCAATAATTTACAAATAAATGTAATCAATGTGTCATTTTTTAGTTTCTTTTAATTTTAATATGGTCTTTAAATCAAGTTGTGACAAAATTATACCTATAAAAATAAGCGCACATCCGAGATAACCTCTTCTGCTCATAAACTCATGAAGAATTATTGCTCCGCCTATTGCACCGAAAACAGATTCGGTTGAAAAAACTACGGCAGCAAATGTCGGATCTGCATTTTTTTGCGCAAGAATTTGGCAGGTATAGGCAATGCCCACAGACATTAAGCCTCCGTAAAGTATGGGTATTCCCGCACTTCCTATTGCAGAAAGCTGTATATCCTCGGTAAGCAGTGCAAAAATCATACTGAGTATTCCGCAGAAAAAGAACTGCATCATACTGAATTTTAAGGGACTTACGGAATTTACGAATTTATCTACCACAAGGATATGTAATGCCCAAAATACCGCACCGAGAATCAGTAAAACGTCGCCCTTACCGAAAGCGATCCTATTCCCTGTCATGCACAGTAAAAAAAGTCCAAGGAGAGCAAACGCTGCGCCGACAAAGGAAAGAACACTTGACCGTTTACCCATCATAAAGCGCATAACGGGTACAAAAATAGTATAAAGTCCCGTTAAAAAAGCCGCCTTACCTACGCTGCCTGTTATTTCGATTCCGAACTGCTGAAGCGATGCTCCGATAAACAAAATAACGCCGGCAGCAAAACCTACAAATAAGGTTTTCAAAAACTTCTCTTTATTAAATTTTTCTTTTTTAAATATCAAAATAACAGGGATAAGAGAACAAGCGCCCAGTAAAAACCTAATTCCGTTAAAGGTAAACGGACCGACATAATCAGCGCCGACACGCTGAGCAACAACTGCAAATCCCCATATTATCGCCGTGAGAAATAGGAGAATAGTGGATTTTATTCTTGCTTTCATTGTTACACCTTAATATATAATGCCACGGTTATTTATCCGTGGCATTAAAGTAATCAAACCGTCTTTCGAGCGTTAGTTTTCGCGATTTTTTTGGTTGTGAGTATATTAGGACGTCTGTTTTCGTCGCGAATAAGCTCGGGAGCGGCTCCGTTTAAAACGCAGTCACGGGTAATTATCACTTTTGCTATCGTGTGCTCCGAAGGTGTCTCATACATAACGGGCAACAAAACGCCTTCCATTATTCCGCGAAGTCCTCGAGCACCCGTTTTCTTTTCAAGCGTTTTTTCCGCAATGGCATCGAGTGCGTCGTCAGTAAACTCTAACTTAACATCGTCCATATTGAATAACGCTTCAAATTGCTTTAAAAGGGCGTTTTTCGGCTCAGAAAGTATGCGTATAAGGTCCTGCTTACTGAGCTGCTGCAGAGCGGTAATGACCGGAACTCTGCCCACAAGTTCAGGAATAAGTCCGAATTTAACAAGATCCTGAGCTATGACCTTTGAGTAAATATCTTCCTCTTGGAATTCGCTCTTATTTTTTATATCCGCTCCGAAACCAAGTCCCGAATTACCTGCACGCCTTTCAACTATTTTTTCAATGCCGTCAAACGCACCGCCGCAGATAAAAAGTATATTGGAGGTATCGATCTGAATAAATTCCTGCTGGGGGTGCTTACGTCCGCCCTGGGGAGGAACGTTTGATACGGTACCCTCAAGGATCTTCAAAAGTGCCTGCTGAACGCCCTCGCCGCTTACGTCACGGGTTATGGACGGATTTTCGCTTTTTCTTGCGATCTTGTCGATCTCGTCCACATAAATTATTCCCCGTTCAGCCTTTTCAATGTCAAAATCCGCCGCCTGAATAAGACGGAGAAGTATATTCTCAACGTCCTCGCCGACATAACCCGCCTCGGTAAGGGTCGTTGCATCTGCAATGGCAAAGGGAACATCAATGATCTTTGCAAGAGTTTGCGCTAAAACGGTTTTTCCCACGCCTGTGGGGCCGAGCAGCACAACATTGCTTTTTTGAATTTCAACGCCGCTGTCGCCACCGTGATAAATACGCTTATAATGGTTATAAACGGCAACACTCAGAGCTTTTTTAGCCTCATCCTGCCCTACTACATATTCGTCAAGCTGTTCCTTTATCTCTTGCGGTTTGGGAAGAATTTTTTCTTCCAGCTTAACTTTTTTGCCGGGAGCTCTGCGAGTACGCTCAACATCTTCGTCGATAATACCCATACAAAGTTCAACGCACTCGTCACAGATATAGACGCCCGGACCTGCAATAAGCTTGTCGACCTGTTCCTGCGTTTTGCCGCAGAAGGAACATCTTACCGCTCTTTCTTTATCGTTTTCTCTGGCCATATATGATCTCCCTGAAGCTTATCTTTTATAGAATACCTTGTCAACAAGACCGTACTCCATAGCTTCCTGTGCTGTCATAAAGTTATCGCGCTCTGTGTCGGCAGCAATTACCTCCAACGGCTTACCTGTATTCTCAGCGAGTATCTTATTAAGTCTGTCACGAGTTCTGAGAATATGGTCGGCGGTAATTTTGATGTCGCTCGCCTGTCCCTGAGCTCCGCCTGAGGGCTGATGGATCATAATTTCACTGTTGGGCAGCGCATATCTTTTGCCTTTCGCACCGGAGGAGAGCAGAAAAGCGCCCATGCTCGCCGCCATACCCATACAGATAGTTGATACGTCGCACTTGATATACTGCATAGTATCATAAATAGCAAGTCCTGCGGAAACAGAACCGCCGGGGCTGTTTATATAAAGACTTATATCCTTTTCACTGTCCTGTCCCTCAAGATAAAGAAGCTGTGCAACAACGAGAGAAGCTGTAGCGTCGTTAACTTCATCCGATAAAACGATTATTCTGTCGTTGAGCAGACGTGAGAATATATCGTACGATCTCTCGCCGCGATTTGTTTGCTCAACTACGTAAGGTACAAGTGCCATAAATAAAACCTCCTAAATTCCTTTTAACGCACATTGAAGAACCGCCCAAAAGTAATGTTACTTAATTATTGGACAATTCTTCAAGGCTTATACACGATTATCTTTTTGGTAAGCGATTATTCTTCCGTCGGATTTTCCTCGCTCTGCTTTTTTGTTGTTTTCTTAGCAGCCGTCTTTTTTGCAGGCTTTTCCTCTTTTGCATCATCTGCTTTCTTTGGAGCAGCCTTTTTGGCGGCAGTCTTTTTAACGGCTTTTTCTTCCGTTATTTCCGCACTGTCTTTAATGAGGTCTATTGCCTTTCTGGATTTTATATCACTCTCAACGGTCTCGGCAGGAAGAGATTTCTTGATAACATCAACTTCCATATTATATGTTTCGGCGAGCTTTTTGTATTCCTCGTCGAGTTCATCTTCGGACACTTCGATATTTTCTGCCTTTACGACGGCTTCAAGTGCCAACTGAAGCTTAACGCGTGACTCTGCGCCTGCCTTGTAGCCTTCTCTGAAAGCGCCGTTATCCATACCGGTGTATTTGAGATATGTATCAAGGTCAAGTCCCTGTGCGCTGAGTCTGTAGGCAAACTCATTGATCATTTCGTCGACTTCTTTTTCGATCATAACGGGAGGAATTTCCGCCTCAATACCGTTTGCGACAGTTTCAAGAAGCTCCTCAGTGACACTGTTGTCCGCATCGGTCTTCTTTTTATTCTCCAAATCGCTCTTGATGCTCTTTTTAAGCTGATCAAGAGTGTCATATTCGCTGACATCCTTAACAAATTCATCGTCAAGTTCAGGCAATTCTTTCTTTTTGATGGAGTGGAGCTTGATCTTGAAAACAGCATCCTTTGAAGCAAGATCCTCCTGATATTCCTCAGGGAAGGTCACGTTAACGTCAAATTCCTCACCCACGGTATGACCGATGATTTGATCTTCAAAGCCGGGGATAAACTGACCGCTGCCGATAGTAAGATTATAGCTTTCAGCCTTACCGCCCTCAAAGGCTTTTCCGTCAACAAAGCCCTCAAAATCGATGACAACCGTATCGTCCTTCTCGACAGCTCTGTCGTCGATGTCGACCATTCTTGAATTCTGCTCCTGCATTCTTGCAAGCTCAGCCTTGACCTCATCCGCCGTTACCTTGACAGCAGGCTTTGACACCTTTATTCCCTTATATTCGCCGAGCTTGACCTCAGGCTTAACTGTTACCTTGAGCTTTAACAGAACACCGTTTTTGCCGATTTCGGGAACCTCAAGATCAAAGGGAGTATCAACAACCTGGAGACCTGACTCCTCTATTGCCTCGCTGACGGCCTCGGGATAAATTATTTCAAGCGCATCCTCATAAAAAACGCCCTCGCCGTAAAGTCTCTCAATGAAATTTCTCGGAGCCTTGCCCTTTCTGAAACCCTTGACGGCTATATTCTTTCTCTGCTTTAAGTAGGCTTTGTTAACAGCCTCCTCAAATTTTTCGCCGTCAATGGCAATTTCGAGCTGATAGACGTTTGTCTCAACCTTTTCTGACTTTTTTAACATTAAACAGTCCTCCTGAAAATAAATGTTTACCTATACCGAAAAATGAGTATATCATAATAAAGAAAAAAATACAATATTTTCCGTTGTTTTTTTATTTGTAATAACAGTAAATTTTATCCCAAACTTATAGAATACGGGCAAAATTCCAAATAATCTGCCGACACAAGGCGAAAATCAATGCCGTGCTTTTTACCGTTCACGGCAATATGTGCTGCTCCCCCGTGCAAATGACCGTAATAACAGCGTTTTATTCCGTTTGCGAGAAGAACGTCCAATATCGGTTCGCAATCACCCACGTTGCTGACGGGAGGATAATGCAAAAATACGACCGTCTCGCCGCCAAGCTTTTTCGCCTCGTCAATAGAGCGCTGAAGCCGAGCACATTCACGGGCCATTATTTTGTCTTCGCCCTGCTTTTCAGCATCAAAGAACCAACCGCGTGTACCGGCTACGGAAATGTCACCGATACGGTATGCATTATTATTGAGTATTTTCAACGTGTCAAAGCCCTTTGACTGAAAATAATTATTCATTTTTGTCAAAGTGTTCCACCAGTAATCGTGATTACCTTTTATAAGTATTTTTGTTCCGTTAAGACCGTTTAAAAATTCAAAATCCTTTTCGGATTCCGAGAGCGTCATTCCCCACGAAATATCACCGTTTATTATCACCGTATCCTCTGTTTTTACTAATTTTTGCCATTTGTTTTGAAGCCGCAGGACATAATCATCCCAGCCTTTAAAAACATTCATGGGTTTATCGGATGAAAATGATAAATGAGTATCACCGATTGCAAAGACAGACATAAGGTAATTTCTCCTATGAATAACCGTTTAAAAACATCAAAAGATATGTGCGAAGGGAGGTTTAAAAATGGAACACATCAACCGAAATATAACTTGTGACGCTTGTCACTGCGCCTACAACGACGGTCATATGAACTGTATGGCGAAGGAAATTGAAGTAGGCACACACAGCGCCTGCTGCTGTGACGATACAAGATGCGCCACGTTTAAAATGGAAAGTGAAGGCAAAAGATAAGTGCCATAAGAGTGCGGAAACCTTGTTGGTTTCCGCAAATTTTTGGAATTATATACCCAGCATATCGAATACGACCTGCTTCATATTTTCCTTTTCGGAAACTCCCGTGAAACGCGGTGTTTTGCCCTTTAAGGCTGCAAGCTGACTCGGTACGGGCGCACCTGATTTTTCCAACAGCTCATCGACCGTATCGAATTCATTATCTGCGTTGACAGTATCAGTAATTGCCGAAAGCACGCTGGCTGAGAACTTATATGGGTTGGCTGTTGAAGCGATAACTGTAGGCGTTTTATCACCTGTTTCTGCGGCGTATTCGTCATAGACCTTAACGGCAACGGCTGTGTGGGTGTCGCAAAGATAATTTTTCTCTTGGAATACCCTTTTAATAGTATCCTTTGTACCGTTATCGTCGCAACAACCTGCCGCGAACAGAGCTTTGATCTCGGCAAATACATCATCGTTGACAGAATATTTTCCGTTTTCGGCAAGCTGAGACATCCACTCTTTAATTTGTGTGTCATCTTCACCGCAAAGGTGGAAAAGAAGTCTTTCTAAATTACTGGAGATAAGAATATCCATTGACGGTGACGACGTGCAGTAAAACTCTCTGTTTTTATCGTAAACGCCTGTAGTGAGGAAATCCGTAAGAACATTATTTGCGTTTGAAGCACAGATAAGAGTTTTGACGGGAATGCCCATTCTTTTTGCGTAATATGCGGCAAGGATATTTCCGAAATTGCCTGTGGGAACCACCACATTTATCTCCTCACCGTTTTTAAGTGAGCCGTTTTCAATCATATCGCAATAGGCGGATACATAATAGACTATCTGGGGAACAAGTCTGCCCCAGTTAATTGAGTTGGCTGAGGAAAAAGCGAATCCGTTCTCTTTGAATTTCTTTTCCACGTCTTTATCGGTAAAAATCTTTTTAACTCCGCTTTGAGCATCGTCAAAATTTCCCTCTATGGCGCAAACGCTTACGTTTGCACCCTCTTGCGTAGTCATTTGCAGCTTTTGCATGGGGCTTACGCCGTCAACGGGATAGAACACAAGTATTTTCGTGTTTGGAACGTCACAAAAGCCCTCCAGTGCCGCTTTGCCTGTGTCACCTGAGGTGGCAACGAGTATGACAACCTGCGTATCTTTAAGGGTTTTTCCTGTTGAAACGGTAAGAAGATAAGGCAGAAGCTGAAGAGCCATATCTTTAAATGCGCAGGTAGGACCGCGCCAAAGCTCAAGAACATTGGCGGTTTCGGACAGCTTATATAGAGGAGCAACTTTTTCGGAGCTGAATTTCCCCTCTCTATATGCTCCCTCAACGCACTCTGCTATTTCGTCGTCGGAAAAATCCGTAAGATACAGCTTTAATACGGCTTTTGCACGTTCAATATAGCTGAGAGGAACAAGGCTTTCAATAAAATCAGGAGTTATTTTCGGTATTTCCATGGGAACAAAAAGTCCTCCGTCGGGAGATATACCTTTAGTTATTGCCTCGGCAGACGTAACGCGTACCGATTTATCTCTTGTGCTTGTGTAAAACATAAAGAACACTTCCTTTTCACACGGTATTTTAGCATATTATAATATTGTAATCAATTATCAGTCGATAATAATCATTAGTTACTTTAAACGCTTTATGTCTTTCAACAGTATTATCAAAGATATCACAGCGTATATTAACGGCGGTAAAACAATGAATAATAAAAAATTTCCTTGAGTGCTATTCACTGCAAACAATACAACTCCTAAAGCAATTACTAAAAGAATTACACAAAAAACTACAAAACAAATATAGTGTCTTAAATAATTTGAATTTCTCATTTTTACAAAACGGAAATACTCTTTATCAAGTTTTGTAAAATCCGCCTCGAAGACTCCTTTGTTTCTTTTATTCAATTCAGATTTACCGTTTGATTTTCCGTATTTCGTTTTAGCCATATGGTAATCGGAAGATAATCCCTTTTCTGTTCCGAACGTTGAGTACATCAAATACTCCCCGTCATAAGGGTTACATTTACAAAATAAGAAATTCCAACCATTAACATCAATTAATTGCCAGCCTTCCTTTGCCTGTTGCTTTAACCACATTTCTGTTTTGTTAACCGTCGCAGGTGTATACAGATGTACTCGCTTAATTGTATTATTTTTTTCCATGATTCGTCACCAAATCGCCATGCCTTTTGATAAGAAAATACGGACCAACTTAATGATAAATTTTAGATGCTATGCTTGCCAACACACAGAACCATCCCCTGTGTTTCTAAATATTAAAACTGTACATCTCGATAATACGCAGATTCCTTTTGACGGCTAATTTCAAAAGCATTATATTCATCTTTCGTGTATGCATTAAAATCAAAAAATTCCTCAACATTACGGTACGGCATTTTTTCACCCAATTCAGTCATAATTTGAATATAACACTTTATTTTATTAGTTGTAGAAACCGCTGAATAATGAGGATCTGTTTCCGAATCTGATAACACGTGATCGATGAGATTCCCAATATGATCTTCCATATCATTTAGCAGATACTTTAGTTTTTCTACATCAATATCCATATATTACTTCTCCAGACTCTGAAAAAATAGTGGTCGGTTCTATATCTATACTGCTATTTAAGCCGTTTTTCAAAATCTCCTTGCTTACAAAGACACAGAACCGTTTTCTGTCTTTCCTTTGTACTTATCAATAAGATTTTTCTTTTGTTGAACCGTTGAGCAGAAACCAATTATATAAGATAACAACGCCAGCAGTCCTCCGACAAAAAGAAACATGGTACAAAGCCGTCCGATTACAGAATAATCACCCGTTAACGTCGCATATGCGCCGACAAACGCCATAAAGGCTGCAATAATCGTCTTTTGAATCAACACTCGTCTTGTATACATTAACCTGTCCATATAAAAATCCTGTAGATTCACATTTTCCCTTGTGATCCGAAAGATATCAAAATAACCTTGCTGAATCAAATTACCTCGATACTCGTCTGATTTCAAGAGAATTTGCCAATCCCCAAATGGTCCGGTATCTTTTGGAAGGATATATGTAAATACGTATTGTACTTTCTTTGGGGCAGACGTTTGAAAAGTGAAAAAATAACGAAATCTTGATTTAACAAATCGATATCCATTCTGCTCCAGTTCGTTTAGTATTTTTTCAGCCTTTTCCATATTCCAAAAAGTGACAAAAATGAATTTCCGTTTTTGCTCTATTGATTTAGAAGAGTAATGTTTTTTCAATAGATAACACTCCTCAGTGTTCTCTCATATAGATTTTTTTGATATAAATCAGGACTCAAAGGCGTTTTCAATGTGATTGATTTTAACAGGTTCACCGTTTTCAAAATAAACCTCGATCACATCAAAGCGTATTTGCTTTTGAGGCTTTTTCACACTCATATAAAGCCCTGCAGCGGCAATTATTTTTGCTCTTTTAGCAGCATCGACTGCATCAGACGGGGCATACATCATATTTTCACTGCGAGTTTTGACTTCTACAAAGCAAAGATATTTTCTGTCCTCGGCAATAATGTCTATTTCGCCCAGTCTGCACCTGTAATTTGCCTCGACAATAATGTATCCGTGACGGCGAAGGTATCTGGCGGCTTCTATTTCACCCAATTCGCCGATCAGACGTTTATCCATTATTTTCACCTATAATTTTTTTAAGAAAGCTTTTGCGGTGTACTGGTGATATCCCGAATTTTTCTATCATCTCATAATGAAGCTTTGTTCCGTAGCCTTTATGCTGTTCAAAAAGGTATTGGGGATATTCCTTTGCCAAATCAAGCATAAAGCGGTCACGGCTGACCTTTGCAAGGATAGACGCGGCGGCTACCGACATACTTTTGCCGTCACCCTTAACTATCGTTTCTTCGGTTACTCCGCCGATATGAGGATATCTGTTGCCGTCGATAAGGGCGTAATCCGGCTTAACTGCCAGTCCGTCCACGGCTCTTTTCATAGCGAGAAAGGTGGCATTAAGAATATTTATTTCGTCAATTTCCTGTTCGCTTGCGGTGCCTACCGAAAAGGCGACTGCCTTTTCACAGATAATGTCAAAAAGCTGTTCTCTTTTTTTCTCTGAAAGCTTTTTTGAGTCGTTTAGTCCGTCTATAACGAGTCCAGTGGGAAGTATGACTGCGGCGGCGTATACAGGACCTGCAAGGGGACCTCTGCCTGCCTCGTCAATGCCGCAGACGGTTTTAAATCCTTGTGATATTGCCCTTGTTTCGTAAAAATAATCCATATTTATTTCTCCGGTCGTTCAAGAGAGATAGTACCAAGCTTACCTGCGCGGTATTCGTCAAGCAGCATAACGGACGCTCGCTGAGTGTCGATCTCACCGCCCTTTATTATCATACCGCGTTTTTTACCAATCATTTCAAGAAGCTCCCACGGTTCTTTTTCCTCAAAATCGGATATTTTATATCGCTCGCGCAGTCTGTCGGCATAATCAGTCTTCATAACATCAAGAAGTCTTTCGGCAAGTATCTCACTGTCAAGTATCTCGTCCTTAACAGAGCCGATAAAGGCAAGACGGTCGCCCACCTTCGGGTCATCGAATTTAGGCCACAGGACACCGGGAGTATCAAGCAGCTCTATTCCGTTGCCGATGGCGAACCACTGATTTTGGCGTGTGACACCTGCTTTGTCGGCGACCTTTGCGCGCGCAGACCCTGCCATTCTGTTGATAAAGGAGGATTTACCTGTATTGGGTATGCCGACAACCATAATGCGGAGCGCTCTGCCTGCCATGCCGCGTTCTTCGTTCTGCTTTATTTTATCCTTAAGTACCTCGCGCACCGCGGTAATATAATTATTAAGTCCCCTGCCCGAGCGACAATCAGCGGCGACAGCGCGTACACCGATTTTTTTATAATATTCTATCCACTGCGCGGTTGCGGTTCTGTCCGCCATATCGCTCTTATTCAAAAGCACGATACGCGGTTTATTGCCGATAAGCTCAGAAAGCTCGGGATTTGAGCTGCTGTAAGGTATTCTTGCGTCAATTATTTCCGTCACGCCGTCCACAAGAGGCAGACTTTCTTTAATAAGGCGGCGGGTTTTCGCCATATGACCGGGAAACCACTGAACGATTTGCTTTTGACTGTCAGGCATTTTATATCTCCTTGGTTTAATAGTATCCTTCGGGGAAATCTATTACCATTTTTATGTTTTTATCGTCTTTTTTTCTATCGTACAAAAACGTGGCAAGATTTGCATCGTCTAATGAAACTTCGCCATGATTTTGTTCCCAATCCAAAACGAAGGGGAAAAATGTTTCGTCGAAATACTCTTTGGACATTGTCGCGGTCAATATGAAATTTTCTTCACTTACAATAAAGTCCTGTCCGCTTAAATACTCGCCTAAATACTTTTTGAAAGCAAGGACGATAGCTTTGTCTTTATGACTGTCTAAATATTCTTTTGCCAACGCAACTTGCTCTTCCATCTCTTTTTTATAGCTTTCAATGTCGAGAGCGGCTGTGGCATCGTCACCCAACGAAGATAACACTCCTAAATCAACGAACAAATTATCCCCTATTTTTTCAACTCTTCTATAAGGAACACCCCAATTATCAGCCTGCACAAACACATACATGTCATTTGGAGATTCGGTATTAAACAAATTTTCTTCAGTCAAATAGCGGTTATAAATTGCGATTTGGTTGTAGAAATCCCGCATATTGATTGTGATTTCTTCCCCGTTAATATTTACATATATGTTTCTCTCATCAAAACAGAAGGGATAAGAAGTATTTTTATCAAAGCCTTGCATTACTTTAAGGACTCTGTCTTCCATACCGGAATAGTCCACATCGTTCATATCCCCGTTCCATTCCCAAAAATTAAAGTCGTCATCCTCGGAATCATAGGGATAATAGCCTAAAAACTCTTCAGCGAAGGTCATATAGGCGCTTTGGCTGATAATGCTTTTTATATTTGCATCATTTGTAAACAAATCCGAAAAGCTGATTTGTTCACCTGTGCTTAAATCATAATTCAGCCCTATCCATTTATGCGATTCATACGGCTGATAATCGGCTTCTGCACCGTAAGCATATTTGATTATTTCGACAGACAGTACATTTGCAAAATCAGCATAAAGGTTTGAATAAATATGAACATATTCTAACTTTTTGCTCTTTAATTCGCCTTTTTCGTATTGAGATAAAGCTACGGTTTTTAGTTCACTGTTTATTTTGTTTTGAACGTCAATATTTTTTAATCCGTCTATTTGCATATATTGGATTTGAACCGGTGGTTCACCGTCTATTGATCCTTCGGGATATTCTTCCTTATATATTATATTTAAAGGCTGTACGGCGTATCTTTCTTCTAACGACTTAAGTCCCAAGCCGTCAGGTTCTACAGTTATCGGTTCTTTTGAATTTACCGTTTCTTTAGGGGGTTCAGGTTCTTGTTCACTCTGTTTTGACAGTGCGTTGTTCGTTACAGTGATTGCAATTGCCGTGATGATAACGCAAATCAAGGTGAAAGCTATTAAAAGCAGAATACTTTTTTTATTTGACCGGGACATAACCTGCTCCTTCTGCTATTTCCTGACCTTTGTCAGAAAGCATAGCATCCACTAACTTTCTGACCTTACTGTTTTCAGGTTCATCCTTACGTATAACTATGTAGTAAGCGGTTTGAATAGGATATGAGCCGTCATAAATAGTTTCGTTTGTAGGCTTTACACCGTCTACACCTAAAAGAGTTATTCCGTTGGCAATGCTTGCATCCATATCCTGGAACATAGTGGTAGCATAGTAATAATAAGAATAACCGATAGAATAACGGCCGTTGTCGTAGCTTGATACCAAATTGATTATCTGATACATAGTATCAACAATATCTTCGGTAACCGGCTTCATAAGGGGCAAATCCTTCATAACTAATGAAAGCATACCCGTTTGACTGCCTGAATTGACCGGTCTTTGATATGCTCTGATAGGGGCGTCGTCTCCGCCTACCTCTTTCCAGTTTGTAATTTCACCTGTATAGATTTTTTGAATTTGCTCAAGTGTTAGATTATCAACCGAATTTTCACTGTTGACATAGAAAACAAATCCCTCTTTTACAACGGGAATTACTTCTAACTCGACACCTTTCTCTTTTGCCAAAGCCAATTCTTCTTCTGACGGCTCCGTTACGATAATTAAATCCACCTCATCGTCAATGAGTTTTACATATCCCGGATGAGTATTTGTATAACCTAACCGTTCGTCGGATATTTCTTTTTCACCCGTAAACTCCTTAATAAATGCCGTTGCAAGGGGTTGAGTAGCTAAAGATGCGTCAACCGTCGGGTAATCATCTAATGAGAATAGAGGTTTACTGTCAGGTCTAAACTTATCTTGAGTAAAAAATAAGAATGAACCTATGCATCCGATAATTACAAGGGTCACAACAATAATTTTTACTTTTTTCATTTTTCATTTCCCCTTTTAATATAAGTTTATTTTAGGCTGTCCGGCATTTCAAAATTCTTACCGAAAAGCTCTTTGTCGCCTACTTTATAGATAACTTTTCCGACTACGTATCTTTCATCAATAAGTCCGACGTACATATCTCGGCTATCCGCTGAATTATTGCGGTTATCGCCCATTACGAAGAGCATTCCTTCGGGAATAACGTATGTTCTTGTCATTGAATAAGTGAATTCCATATTTTCCTTGATAAACGGTTCATCAACGATGGCGCCGTCAATAACGACCTTGCCTGATTCTTCATCAAATGAAACGGTCTGCCCGCCCACACCGATCACACGCTTGATAAGTACCTTATCATAGCCATTGGGCTGGGAAATTACTACCACATCGCCGTATTTAAATTCCGGGTTGATAACTTGTATCAATACGTTGTCACCGTTGTGAAGGGTATTTTCCATCGACTCACCGAAAACGGTAGAAATCTTGAAAAACAGGGTAAATATAATACAAACGACCATGACAGCCGTCAATAAAACCGACGCAAAATCATATACTGCAGAAATAATTTTATTATTGTTCATTGTCGCTGAGCCTCCAATCACCTAAAGGATAAACACGCACCTTTGCCACACCGAGAACGTATCTTTCATCAATAAATCCGACAATTTTAAAGCGGCTGTCGGTAGAATCGTTGCGGTTGTCGCCCATTAAGAACAGGTAACCGTCCGGCACGGTCAGAGGATATGTAAAATCACCTCTGCGGGCGGTCGGTGCGGCAATATAAGGCTCGTCGAGAACCTCGCCGTTGACCGTCACAGTATGGTTATCGAAATCAATATCGACAGTATCTCCGCCGATAGCAATAACGCGTTTTACAAGCGGTTCGTTTAAAATATTCGGCTGTGTAGTAATAACAATATCCCCGCGCTCAATATTTGTAGTTACAGCGGTCACAAGCAGCCAATCGCCGTGATTTAATGTGGGATTCATTGACCTGCCGTTAACACCTACTACGCGGAAGACAAAGGTAAATATCAATAATATCAGACAAATAGCGTACACAAGAGAGTCAAGCCATTCATAAATACCTCTCCACGCCTTTTTTTTGACACTTTCGTGAAATTTAACGTCACTGAATTCAATTTTGAATTCCTCGTTTTTTCTCAACACACTCACCTGTTTATTTTATACTTTGTGCTATATCGCATATTTTCTGTAACCTATGATTGACGCCTGAACGTGATATTGGAGTACTCAGGTTACTGCCCAGCTCACGCAGGGACATATCGGGATTTTCGGTTCTGAGCACGGCTATTTCACGCAGCTCGTCAGACAGATAGAACAAGCCGACTGTATTTTTTATATGCTCAATAGCGTCTATCTGCCTTGCGGCGGCATCAATGGTTTTGTCAAAATTAGCGCTTTCAAAATTCAATTTACGGTTCACATTGTTACGCATATCCTTATACATCTTTACGCCCATTAGCTCAAGACAGGAATTGACAGCGCCCATAACCGTAAGTATATCTTCAATTGACTCGCTGTCCTTAAAATAAATAACATAGTTTGAATTTCGCCTGACCGTTTTAGGCTCTATGCCAAGTTCATCGTAATCCTTTATAAAATGCGTAAGATCTCGGCTGAGGTTCATATACGGCACTACAAATTCAAGATGGTACCCTTTTTTAGGATCGTTTACCGTTCCGCAGGAAAGAAATGCTCCGCGAAGAAAAGCGTTTTTACAGCACTCGTCGGTTATGTTGCTCCAGTTAAGCCTTAAGGCACCCGTTTTTTTATCGTAACCGAAGGTTTCAAGGACCTTGTTGCGGTCCTCCTGCGTTTTTACCTCCGCCTTATATTTGCCTGCATCCGATTTTAAAAGCTTAGGCGTAACGCCGCAAATGTTCTTTACCATTTCGCAGTATTTTTCGGCAATTCCGCCGTGCTCGGTAAGCAGTGAAATGTCAAGTGAAGAAAAAGCCCTTGAAAACAGCATCATACCGTATGCAAATGCATGGCGGCAACACTCATTTTCCGTCTCAACAGATAATATTTCATTTTTCACTTCCGCTGAAAATGACATATTAAAAACCCTTATCTCTTTATATCACGGTGATATACCGACACATTATAGCCCTGCTGTTTTATGTTGTTATAAACGATTTCCGCAAAGGTCACGGAACGGTGCTTACCGCCTGTACAGCCGACTGACACGGTAAGCTGACTTTTGCCCTCGCTGCGGTAAAGAGGTACGAGATAGTTTATTAAATCTAAAAGCTTCGGGACAAGGCCGCGTGACTGTTCAAACTGCATAATATAGTCGCTGACACAGCTTTCAAGTCCCGTATGATTTTTAAGCTCCTGCACATAAAATGGATTAGGCAGACAGCGAACGTCGAAAACAAGGTCGGAATCCTTTGGAATACCGTATTTAAAGCCGAAGGAGATGACATTTACTTTAAGCGTATTGGAAACATCGTCAAGAAAAAGCTTTGCAATACGCTCTTTTAACTGCGACGTGTTAATAAGTGATGTATCTATCACATAATCGGCAATATCTCTCGCCTTTTTAAGTATTTCACGCTCTTTTTGGATGATATCAATTAGTTCTACCGACGAATCATTGCTTGAAAGCGGATGCTTTCTGCGTGTTTCCTGATAGCGGCGCAAAAGCACCTCGTTATCGGCATCAATAAACAGTATTTTGTATTCGCACTCCATAATACGCAGTTCATCAAGCGCTTTAAACAGCTGTGAAAAGGAGTCGCCCAGTCTTATATCCGCCACTATTGCGACCTTTTCCCGAACCTCTGCAGAATCACTGAGAATTTTTACAAAGGTCGGAATAAGCATTGGTGTCATATTGTCAACGCAAAAGAACCCGATGTCCTCCAGAGTGTCGATAGCTCTTGATTTACCTGCACCGGACATGCCTGTGACGATAACTAACTGCATAGTGCGTCTCCTTTCAACTTTCTTTACGGCTTATTGCTCGCCGACAATTTTTACCTCCGGTTCGAGCAATACTCCGAATTTTTCATAAACCGTTTTTTTAATATATTCAATAAGTCGTAATATATCATCAGAGGTAGCACCGCCCCTGTTGATCACAAAGCCTGCGTGCTTTTCGCTCACCTGAGCGCCGCCGACTGTATAGCCCTTCAGACCGCATTCTTCAATAAGTGCACCTGCAAAATAGCCCTCGGGACGTTTAAAGGTGCTTCCCGCGCTGGGGAACTCAAGCGGCTGTTTATCGCGCCGTCTGAAAAGCTTATCGTCCATTGCCGCTTTAATTTCATCGGCATTTCCTTTTTTCAGCTTCAAAACTGCAGAAACAACCGTAAAGCCGTTATCGGTATAAACACTGTGACGGTATCCGAGCGAGAGCTCATCGCCCGAAAGCTCACCCATATTTCCGTCAGAGTCAATATGTGTACAGCTTACGAGTACATCTTTCATCTCACCGCCGTAAGCACCGGCGTTCATATATACCGCTCCGCCGAGAGTACCAGGAATTCCGTAAGCAAATTCAAGTCCTGACAGTGAATGCTCCAACGCAAAACTGCAAAGGCTTTTAAGCTGCGCTCCTGCCGAGCATTTAACGGTATCATCTCCGATAAGCTCTATTGAAGACATAGTTGAACCGATTTTTATGACAACTCCGTCAATGCCTTTATCGGTTACAAGCAGATTGGAACCGTTGCCCATCACAAGCGGATTAACTCCTTGCTCTTTGCACAGTTTGATCAAGTCCGAAAGCATTTCAGCAGACTCAGGAATTATCAGTACCCGCGCATTGCCGCCCGTTTTAAAGCTTGTATATTTACTCATTGGAGCATTTTCTTCTACGTATGCTCCGCTCTGTTTAGCAAACGACACAATTTTGCCGTACACCGACATTACCTCTTTCAAAAGTTAATAATTTTGCCAGATATCGATTTCCTGTGCCTGTGGCTCGTAGCCGTCATCCATACCGAGATGGTGCAAAAGCTCCCTTGCCGCATTGTATCCCATCTTCTTTTGTCGGTTGTTCATTGCCGCGCATTCGATGATAACAGCAAGATTTCGACCGGGCTTAACGGGAACCACTGTAAGCGGCACTTTAATGCCCATAATTGTTATATATTCGTTGTCAAGTCCCATACGGTCATAGACTTTTTCGCTGTCCCAAGGCTCCAGCTGAACGACCATATTTATTTTTTCGGTAAGCTTAACGGCACCCATACCGAAAATTCGTCTGGCATTTATTATTCCTATGCCGCGAAGCTCAATGAAATGACGGATATTGTCAGGCGCTGAACCCACAAGAGTTTTTGCCGATGCCTTGCGTATCTCCACTGCGTCGTCGGCAATGAGACGGTGACCGCGCTTTATAAGCTCAATTGCAGTCTCACTTTTTCCTACGCCGCTGTCGCCGACGATCAGCACGCCCTCGCCGTATACCTCAACAAGAACGCCGTGGCGGGTGATTCGCTCTGCCAACGCCGTACCAAGGTATGAGATAAGCGATGCCATACATTCCGATGTGGGCTCTGATGTTCTTAAAATCGGCACACGGTATTTTTCCGCAAGCTCCAGCATTCCGGGAAGCGGCTCAAAATTTCTTGTTATAATTATTACGGGGGGCTTTTGACTGATAAGTCTTTCCAGACTTTCATACCGTTTTTCATCGGAAAGCGATTTTAAATACTCAATTTCGGAAAGCCCCAAGAACTGAACGCGAGCAGGATCAAAGTGATAGTCGCATCCCGTAATCATAAGACCGGGACGGTTTACGTCCTGAGAGACAATGGAAAGCTCTGCTGCACTGCACGGTAAATAAAGCGTTTCATAGCCGTATTCGTTAATTACCTTGTCAAGCGATACGGAATATTTAGTAACCAAAACGCCTACCTCCCCTTATAAATTTTAGTTTATAATATTATATAACATAGAGAAGATTTTTCCAATAGTTTTTTATAAATATTTTAAGTAGAAGTTGATTAAGAAATGAACCCGACAGGATATTTCCCGTCGGGTCCCTTATTATGCGTCAGAAAAAGACTGCTTATTTCATGCCGTCTTCATATGACTTAATCATCTTTTTCACCATCTGGCCGCCCACAGATCCTGCCTGCTTAGAGGTAAGGTCGCCGTTGTAACCCTGTTTAAGATTTACGCCTACTTCAGAAGCAGCTTCCATCTTAAATCTATTGAGAGCCTCACGTGCCTCGGGTACCATGCTCTTTGAATTCTTAGACATTCTTAATACACCCCTTATCAATAAATTTTGTTCATTGCGTTTGCAGTAGTATTTTGACCTATAGCCTTGTTTTTATTATTGAAAAATTTTGCTAATTTTCACCGTAGTCCCTGAGAGATAAAAAAGTATATCCCTCATCACGCGCCTTGTCGATTATCTGTGCCAATGCACCTGCATTATCAGGCGATACGGAGTGAAGAAGTATCACAGCACCCGGGTGAAGTCGGGATATGACAGTTTCGTACGCATACTGAGTACCCTTTTGCTGATTTAAGTCCCAGTCGGCATACGCCAACGACCAAAATACGCTTGTAAATCCGAGAGAACCCACAAGGTCAAGAGCGCTTTCACTGTATTCACCCATCGGGAATCGGAAAAACGGTTCGCTGTAATTAAAGTTTTCACGAAGATAGTTATCCATTGTCATAATTTCATCCGCCATTTGAGTTCTGGTGATGGACGCAAAGGACGGATGTGTCACAGAATGGTTACCGACGATGTGTCCCTCGTCGATCATACGCTTTATCAGGTCGGGATTATCCTTTACCTGCGGTAACGTGCAGAAAAATGCGGCGTTAACCTTTTTCTCCTTGAGTACGTCAAGAATTTTAGCAGTATAGCCGTTTTCGTACCCGCAGTCGAAGGTCAGATATAATACTTTTTCCTGTGACTTTGTGTCAAGGCAAAACGCCTTATATGAGCCGTCATCAAAAAACTTCTGCGCACTTTTGGAAATCTCGTGCGCCTCACCGTTTTTTGCCACTCCATAGCTGTGAGCTATCTTTTTTGTGGAAAGTCCGCGTGTGTTTTCGGGATCTAAAGCACTGTTTTTCTTCTTATTACCGACGTTAACAGGCGTAACGGTAATATCCTCGATATCGTTTTCCGAGGGTGTTTCCGTCGCGTTCTCGGTCGGAAGGGAGCTTTCGGTCAGGTCATTTTGATTATTATCAGGTACGGCAGCGTCATCGGCATTCTTTACGGCTGTGCAGGAACAAAGCAGCCCAAGTGCCAAAGCGGCGCAGATCGCCCTGTATTTTCCTTTCATTCGACCAGCTCCGTTACTTCATCATATTGCTCATACCGTCAACAACATTTGCGAAGGTATTGACTGCCTTTTTGGTTGCTTTTTTCATCTTTCTCTTTGTGGAACTTCTTGTGACTGCGCCGGTTACGGCAAGTGCCGCAGTACCTGCGAGAATACCCGCTCCTATGGTTTTGTACATATTCATTTGCATTTTTCTTCCTCCTTCTTAATTAAATATTTGCTCATTTTGATTTTGAGCAATAATATTCTTTGACGGATTTTGAAAAAAATTATGAAAGTGTATTTAAAAATTTTTCTAAAAATGTTATAACTAAATACGGATAAAATGCAAATTTAAAATTCAGGTGAAATATATGACACTCAACATTGTAATGGTAGAACCGGAAATCCCTCAAAATACAGGAAATGTTGCCCGTACCTGTGCGGCAACGGGTGCAAGACTGCATCTTGTGGGTCCGATGGGATTTACTCCAGATGACAAAAAGCTTAAACGCGCCGGACTTGATTACTGGTACTTGCTTGATATTACCTATTACGATTCACTTGAGGACTTTTTCAGGAAAAATCCCGACGGCAAATTTTTCTACTTTTCAACAAAGGCTCAACATAGGCATACAGACGTTAAGTACCCCGACAACGCATATCTTGTATTCGGCAAGGAGACGGCAGGACTGCCCGAAAAGCTGCTATTTGAAAATCCCGACAGCACCGTCAGAATTCCGATGATAGACGAAGCAAGGAGTCTTAACTTGTCAAATGCGGTTGCAATAGGTGTATATGAGGCTCTGCGGCAGTGGGATTATCCACAGCTTTTGGAGTCGGGCGAGCTGAGGAATTACAACTGGAACGACAAATAAATTGATAAGCAAACAGCGCAGTGAGACATTACCGTTTCACTGCGCTGTTTTTTCATTTAATTTTAAATGTATAAATGTATCCGCCCTGATTGTCCTGTGAAATTACGAGCGATTCATAGCTTATAGGGACTTTCGGGGTATCCCCTTTTTGCCGTGTGACAATATAATCGCCGTAACCGTAAAATTTTCCGTCTTCTAAATATTCCGTATACTCCTCTAAGGTCCATCTGTTTTTATAGATTATCTCTGAATGCGGAAGACCGACATACCGAATATGCCACGGCTCATACCCAATACCCGTGTCTTTCTTGCCGTAATAAGGATATCTTATTATAAAGCCCTGTTGCCAGCAATTTTCATTGACATACCTACCCGCTTCAGACTTTAAAAACGCTTTTCCGCTGTAATATTTAACGTAAACATCCAGCGCAAGTCCCGCTTGATGCTCACTTGCCCCCTCCTCAGTCGCATATTTATTGCTGTCCTCCAAAGCGTTCTGCTCATCGGATGTCCTGTAAGCATCGGAAATATACAGCTTTTCGCCGAATTTTTCCGAGATTTCTTCAGAAATGAGCCTATACGCCTCGGCAACACAGGAATTCATTTGCACATCACTGTTGCCGTAGTATACTGTATCTGCCGAAAAATCGCCTTTTAGCTTATTCTCCGTATTAATCAGCATAAGTGACTGATCAAACGATGTTTTTTCATCATTCAGTAGATCTTGTAGGATGGCTGAATTAATTTCAGGAAATATTTCTTTAAACTCGACCGTTGCTTTATATGCGCTGACATAATCGCCGACAACAAATTTTATTTGCGGATTGGAATAGAGGAAATCGGAAACACCAACGCAAATGATAACGGTTATTACAAGAACGATCAGAATTCTCTTCTTTAGTCTTTTATTCTTGATCACAGAGCGGGAATGCGAGTCTGACCTTGAAAAGGTCGCCGTCAATTTGGATATCAAAGCTGCCCTTTTGAAGCTCGGCAAGGCTTTTAGCTATTGACAGACCGAGACCGCTGCCCTCCGTATTTCTGGAGCTGTCACCGCGCACAAAGCGTTCCATAAGCTCCTCCCCCGAAATGTTGAGTTGATCCTTGGAAATATTTCTGAAATATATTTCCGCTATCTTACCCTTATGCGTGACGTCAATATATACACGCGTGTGGGGCTGTGCATATTTAGCGATATTGTTGAAAACGTTATCAAACACACGCCACATATGACGGCTGTCCGCCATAATAAACAGCATTTCTTCCGGTTTATTGAGTACGATTTCAAGCTCGCTGTTTTCAAAGCGTTCCTCATATTCGCCGATAGCCTGTGATAAAAGTATTCCCAATTCAAATTTTGAAAGATTTACGGTAAGATTGCCTGTTGATGCTTTTGAGGCTTCAAGCAGATCGTCGATAAGCTTTTTAAGCCGTGCAGACTGCCGAGAGAGCACCTCAACATATCCTGTTGCCGTTTCGTTATCAATATCCTCTTTACTCAGCAGATCGACATAATTGATTATTGAGGTGAGCGGAGTTTTTATGTCGTGAGAAACGTTGGTTATAAGCTCTGTTTTAAAGCGTTCGCTCTTCATTTTCTGCTCGACAGCGTGGGCTATGCCGTCGTTGATATGATTGATATTTTCGGCGTGTTTTTTAACATCGCCAAACATATATTTAGTATTTATTTTCTTGTAAATATTACCTCTTGCGATATCCTCAGTGCCCTTTTGCACGTTTTTAAGTAAAATAGCGACGAGAATCAGGCACACGGCAAAAATAAAATTATAGAGTAATATCAATATGGGTTCTTCTGCAATGAGTAAGATAGTTTCAATTACGAAAACGCTCAAGCTTATCAGAACGGTTTTCCATACGAGCGGTATTTTTGAAAACATCCGCCCCACAAACAGGAAGATTTTTTTGCACAGGAGAAAAAGCTCTAACAGAAGTTTTATACACAAACGCAAAATCTTATATACTAATGTTGTTTTTATAAATGACTTTGTTTTGAGCCTGACCGCCGCGGTCATACAAAGAATTACGAGCATAACGGACAATAGAATTACGGCAAATACGCAGTATGCAAAAGATAAGGGGATGAATAAGGAAAACACAGTATAAAGGATAGGACCGCCGATAGCATCTATTAAAAATTCATCAAATATCCAGGGAATTGATCGTATAAACCCTAAAATCACCAAACCGAATATACACAAGAGTATCTCAAAGGGGAAACGGTCAAACCGTGAGGTGTGTATCCCCTCCTCGCCCGATTTATGACCTGTCGAGCACATAAGATATATAAACAAAATCAGCGATAAAATTGCTGAAATGCTTGCCATAACAACAAGCCCCGTTACACCTTTTTTGGCAACGAAGTCAAAGGCTTTTTCGGTGTAATAAAAGCCGTCTTTTTCGGTTAAATCCTTTTTCAGATAAGCAGTTACGATAATTTTATAGCTTGTTATTGAGTGTTCACTGTCTTCATATTCCGATTCATCGTACTCGTAGCGATCGGTCGTCATTTCAGTCTCATCGCCAAAGGACTCCATATAATACGACATTTGAAACGTATCGCTATAGGATGCACGCGTTTCACTGTCATCTACATTTGAAAAAAGAAGGCTTCCATCCGCATATTTTACCTCATACATCAGATTATCCGATATGTTTAGACGCTGATCATCAATATAATTCCCAATGCCATATGTAGCACTGCGGAGCTCGGACTCAAGAAGCTCTTCTTTCGCGGCTTCTATTGCTTGCTTATTGCCGAAGGCACCACACTCAAAACCGAAAAACAGACCTGCGGCTGACAAAACGATAAGCGCAACAAAGACTCCGAAAAGAATAACTGCGGTAAATTTGAGTATAAAATTGCTTTTTAGTTTTTTCAACGCTCAGCACTCCCCTCAAATTTATATCCTTGACCCCAAACCACCTTTAAATAACGCGGTTCGGCAGGGTTTATCTCAAGCTTTTCTCTTAAATGTCTTATATGTACCGCCACGGTGCTTTCGGCTCCGTAGGGGGTGTCCTTCCAAACCTCTAAATAGATGTCTTTAGGCGAAAAAACCTTATCGGGGTTTTGCATAAGCAGCCGCAGTATTTCATACTCGGTGGGAGTAAGCGACACAGTTTCGCCGTCCGCCGTCACTCTTTTTGCGGAGTCGTCAAGCTCAATACTGCCGATGCGTACAGTTTTGTCGTGCTGAACATTTCCCCCAAGCATCATATAACGGCGAAGCTGAGATTTTACCCTTGCAATCACCTCAACGGGGTTAAACGGTTTTGTGATATAATCGTCCGCCCCCACATTAAGACCGAGAATTTTATCGGTGTCCTCACCCTTTGCAGTCAGCAAAATAACGGGAATATTGCTTATTTCTCGAATCTTGACCATTGCGGTGATGCCGTCCATCACGGGCATCATTATATCCATTAAGACAAGCTGAACATCCCCTGTTTTAACTTTTTCCAAAGCCTCTTTACCGTTGTAGGAAAGCACCGTGCCGTAGCCTTCAGATTTTAGATAAATATCAAGGGCATTGACAATGTCTCTTTCATCATCGCAAATAAGTATGTTATACATATTTTTCAACCTCCAACGGTATTGTAAAATAAATATAGTTAAGAAAAAAGTGAGTAAATCTTTAAGATTTTATTAAACGCATAAAAAAGGCGGAGATGACTCCGCCGATTTTTTAATATTTGTTGTGAACCTTTTCGGCGAACATCAGCATATCCTTGATTTCAAGCACCGTGCCGTCGTCAAGAACGGCTTTTCCCGTAATACGCCCGAAAACCTGATGCTGAATTGAGGCAAGCACCTTCAAATCTATATTTGCACTGCGGTCGATAATGGGTGTGAAATCCATTTCAAATCTGCCGTCTGACGAGGTAAATGTCCACGGGTCGGTAAACGAGCTTTCGGGAATATTGAAATACACATCGTCAAGCTTGTGTGCCTTGCCGTCATAGAAAAGTATGTTTTCACTGGCGGCGGAGGTGTCGCCGAATCCGTAACCGATATTAAAGCCGAAGGGTTTTCCGTCTATTATGCAGTTGCCTGAGCCCCAGTACCAGGTGTTGTCATAAGTCCAAACGCCCCTGCCCCAATCAAGCGTACCGAAATCCGTGGCAGGGTCAAAGGTGTACTTCATACCGCCGAGAGTGAAATAACCGTCTGCTCTCATACAGTTAATTTTTTGGTTGTAATAAAATGCCTTTTTATCCTCTTTCCACGGAGTTGCTATTACCATTGTATCCATAGGCGGCTGAGAGAGCTTTATATCACACTTGAAATCGTTGCCGTCCTTGAAATTTTTGCAGGAGCAGATTATCCTGCGCTCACCCTGCGTCTTTATGTAATCAATGGACAAATTTTTATCGCTGTAATGCACGTTTCCTTTATCGGAATGCGACGGCATTTTCAGCTTACCCATAGGGAACGGCTGTATAACGGTTTTTGTTGTCTCTGACGGAGTTTTAAAGTCGAGGAACGACACGGAGTGAAGTCCTAAATATCCGCAGTCAGAAACCGTGAAGGCTACGCCGTAATCTTGGGAAAGGACTAAATAATAATCCCATTCCTTTATACGGAATTTTGACGCTTTTATTGCCTTTCGGTCATAATGCTGAACGAGAGATGTCGACCAGCCCGGCTCACGCAGACTGCCGTCCACATTTAAAAGCTCACCGTAATTTTCCACCAAATGATTTCTCATAACACCTTGATCCCCTTTTTAAAATTATAGTATGTCCACCTTTAAAGGCGTATCATTGTATTTATAAAAGCGTCTGTCCTCCAGCGCCCAAAGTCTTTGTGAAAACTCCCCTTTTTCCACATTTTCAACAGCGCTCATTATCTCATACACGCGGGCGTCCATAAGGTCAAGCTGTGACAATAGCTCGGCTTCAAGGAACTGCGGTCTCACTGCGGCGCCGAAATCCGGCTCACCGTGATGGGAGAGCACCATATGCTGCAAAAGGAGCGAAAGCTCTTTATCTATTGAGAGCTTTTCGGCTGCTTTTTCCACCATCATAGCTCCTTTTACAAGGTGTCCTATAAGATTGCCTTCAACCGTATATCCTGAGGCAAGTCCCGAATCGCGAACCTCAAACTCCGTGGTCTTAGCGATGTCGTGCAAAATTGCACCTGAAATGAGCAATTCACGGTTTACGAACGGATACACCTTGCAAATGCCCTCACAAAGGCGGACAATTGAAGCGGTATGCATTAAAAGCCCGCATCTTATGGCATGATGAAGTCTGTACGCCGCGGGAAAATACAAGATCTTTTCTTTATTTTCATCCAAAAGATATAAAACCAGCTTTTTAAGGTCATCATTTTTAAAGGCATTTACAGTGGAAACAAGAAAATTCATCATATCCTCACCGCTGTAATCGGCCGATTTCACATAATCGGAGATACGTACGTTGTCACTGTCAATCACGGGACGGATACGTTCTATTCTAAGCTGATCATTTCCGTTGTATTTAAGAAGAGTTCCTCTAATCTTTACAAACATATCCGCTTCATATTTGCCGTGAGACACCTCGGTATAATCCCACAGCTTAGCGGAAATTTCACCGTCCCTGTCGGAAAGAACCATATCAAGATATGCGTTCCCGTTTTTTGCGGTTTTTCTGTCACATTGCTTTATTACAGCGAAGCCTTCGACCTGCCCCGCGTTGCCTATTTCCTTAAAATTCATAAATCTTTTCGGCGTAGTATAAATCAAAATATGTATACTCGGCTGCCGCGATTCCTTTCATATATAATGTAAATAAATTATACACTGAATATTCTCTCATTGCAACCGAATTTTTACTGTAAACTCACCCGAAAAGCATTCTTGCGGTATTGCCCTCTGCAATAAATACTCCGCAAAAGGCAAGAGTTATTAAAAGCGTTATTATTGATGAAATCAAAAAGCTTCTTACTATCCGTGACAGCTCGCTCATATTAAGCTTCATACTCCTTTAACATTTCTGAAAGTGACTGCGCAAAAAGCTGTGCCGCAAGCACTGCTTCCGTCAGCGTATTTGCATCAGAGCCGAATTCCACATACATTGCGCATGGCATTAAGTCTAAATTATATTTTCTGCTGCAAAACATAAGCGGACGCATAAGAGTCGGGTTATCCTTTGAAAGCTTTTGCTGCATTTTTAACGCAAAGGTCAGATTTTTCTCCCAATTCGGAAAATCCGTTACGTTACCGTCCTCACATCCGCTGATTATCATTATCTGTGCAGTCTTTTTGCCGTTTATGGTTGTGACAGGCTTTATCCTTGTACCGTCCTTTTGATAAATTGAGTCGCGGTGAATATCTATCACTACCTGTATGGACGGATTATCCTTTATAATTTGACTTACAGCCGCACGTGAGCGGTCATATGCTCCGCTTAACTGCTCATCGTATATATTTTTATCGTGGATAGTTTTGTAACCGTTCTGCTCAAGAATTTTACAAATTTCCTCTCCGATACGAACCATATTTTCGCCCGCATTTTCACTTCGGGAGCTGCGTTCATTGGTATAAAATCCCCTGTCAAGCAGTTCGTACGTCTCGGTAGTATGTGTGTGATATATGAGTACCGACGGTTCATCTTTGCTGATGTTCGCCCACACCTGCTTGGAAAGGTATTTTTCTATATCAACAGAGTGATTTTTTGTGGTATTCCTCACATATATTCCGTCATAAACGCTGGTGGCGTTTTTTCCGCTGTAATCCGCCTCTTCTATCACACCGTCCTTTGAGGAGCTTGCATATTTTTTCTCCGCATCAGCTACAAGCTTTAAAATATCTGACGGAATAGGTGATTTTATTGAGGACACCTCCGCTGCATCGGAATTTCCCGCGGCAACTGTATTTTCCGATACTAAAATTTCCTTTGACGGCGTTGTTGTTTCATTATCCCT
The DNA here is from genome assembly GCA_022508805.1 of Oscillospiraceae bacterium. GTDB lineage: Bacteria > Bacillota > Clostridia > Oscillospirales > Acutalibacteraceae > Fimenecus. Next base: position 180,211 of record JAFLUM010000002.1, read on the forward strand.
TTTTATTATTGCGGCAGTTTCGGCGGGAAAAGTCAACGCCGTGCTTACAAACAGCAAACGTCTTGCCGTTGAAGGTAATCCTCCCGAACCGAAAAGTATAGCCGCCAGCAAAACGGGAAGTATGATTCTGAAAATCAATTCCGTCAATTTATTCCCTGTGTTTGTCCTTTTTTGCACATTATCATCTCCATAAGGCTCACATATAAAACTATGAAAAAATATGCATAAAAATGACCTACATTAAGGATAAAAAGGTTTGCGGTTCTAAGTCAGGCTGTAAAGCACAGTTGATACTCATTGACAAAAGACGTGCCGCACGGTTTATTACGGTATCAATTTCTCTTGGAGTCACCATCATACTTTTTGCCTCTGCTCCCGTTTTTTCGCGGACTCGTTCATCATTTGTCAAATCGGAAACTATTGTTTCGCCGTCTACTACGGTTGGCACGCCGATGGCTATTACAGGAACTCCCAGTACGCTTTTATCTATCCGTGACCGCGCGTTTCCAACGCCTGAGCCGGGAGTAATTCCCGTATCGGACATCTGCACTGTACGTCCTAAGCGCGAAAGTCGACGTGAGGCAAGAGCATCTACGGTTATTACAGCATCGGGGCGAACAAGTTCAACAATTCCCTTAATATATTCGGCAGACTCGATTCCCGTTTGACCGAGCACACCTGTTGAGACGGCTGCGACAGGACGTAAAGAGTCAAATCCCAGCTCGTTGGCAGTAGTTTTTTCAATATGCCTTGTTGCAAATATCTGTTTCGCGCATAAAGGTCCCAACGCATCGGGTGTAATACTCTCATTCCCGAGTCCTGCCACAAGAACCGTACAGTTATCACCGGGCAAAAGACCGCGAATCGTCTCGGTCAAGGCGGACAATCTGCCGTCAAGCAATTCGCTTTCGTGTGAAAACTCGGGCAATTCAACTGTAATGTATTTGCCGATGGGCTTACCGATGGAGCGTTCACCCTCCTCATTCACTATTTCTATCTGCGTGACCGATGCGTTTTCCCGTTTCCAATTTTTTACGGTAACCCCACCGTGCTCTTCTCCGTTTAACATTTCCTGTCTTTCAAGGGCTAAATCTGTTCTGCAATTCATTTTTTATACCTCACATTTACTGTATAGGAATAGTTTTTACAGAAATTTCCCGATATATTACCGTTTCATGCAAAAAATACCTCTCATTTCAGAAAAAAAACTTGATTTTTATTTTATTTCGTGTTAACATATGTATCTGTAAGTAAAGGAGGTGTGACGAATGCCCAATATTAAATCAGCAAAAAAGCGTGTTCTCGTTAACAGGACAAAGGCACAGCGCAACAAATCTGCAAATTCCGCGCTCAAAACTGCTATTAAAAAGGCAAATGCCGCTATTGAGGCCGATACCGCGGATAAAACCGAGCTTGTAAAGGCTGCTGTTAAGAAGATCGATCAGGCTGCCGCTAAGGGTCTTATTCATAAGAATAACGCTGCCCGCAAAAAGTCCGCCCTCGTTACTAAGCTTAACAAAGCGTAATTTGTTCGCAGTTCTTTGCCGTTGACGTTAAGTCTTCGGCATTTTTCTTTGTTAGGGTTGAGAGAGTGGAGCCCGACTTGTGTTCAACTTTCTCAACCCTAAGCATTGACTTTTTTGTAATATTTGTGTATAATAACTGCAATAATAAATTTACGGGAGGTAACTTTATGAAAAAAGCTTTAAAGATTATCGCTATTGTAGCCGCTGTTGCGGGCGTTCTTGCAGCCACCTACGTTATCGTTAAGAAATACGTTGACAGCAAAAGGGTAGTTATCGGCAACGACGCTGAAAATTACATTTCCTGCTCTTACTGTGACGATAGCTTTGTTTCAGAAACGGTTGCGTAAAATTACTATATAATAAGAATTAAGGACTGTTCGCTCTGAACAGTCCTTATTTTTTACTTTGATCTCGGTTTTGTTACGAAAGCAGTAATAAGTCCGCTTATCATCGCGACCGTTATGCCCGCCGCAGCCGAGGTCAACGGTCCTGTTATTATCCCCAGCGCACCTTTTTCGCGAAGTATATCTTTCGTTCCTTGAACGAGAGCGTTACCGAAGCCTACCAGTGGTACGGTTGCGCCTGCACCTGCCCAGTCAACAAGCGGCTGATATATCCCCAGTCCCCCGAGTATTACTCCGAGCACCACAAACATCACAAGTATTCGCGCGGGGGTAAGCTTTGTGTAATCAATAAGCAGCTGACCCACAACGCAGATGAGACCGCCGACAAAAAAGGCTTTTAAAAAAATCATATTTATTCCTCCCGACAGTATTTTGCCGTTAAAAGCCTTTTTTATGCAAAAAAACACGGGACTTTACGTCCCGTGCAATTTTCAAAAATTATTCGCCCCTCATTTTTGAAAAGCATTCACTGCAATAGACAGGTCTGTCGTCCTTGGGAATAAACGGAACCTTTGCCTCGCCGCCGCAGGAAGCACAAACAGCCGTATGAAGCTCTCTTGCGCCGTCACGGTTCTTTCTGGCTTGGCGGCACTCCTTGCATCTTTGCGGTTCATTTACAAATCCCTTTTCCGCATAAAATTCCTGTTCACCTGCCGTGAAAACGAATTCATTTCCGCATTCTTTACAGGTGAGAGTTTTGTCCTCGTACATTTTGTTACCTCGCTTGAAAATATTTTTACCCCATGCGGAATTGCACCGCAATCATTGAAACAATGCTCCTCTTTGAGTAAAGGGCAGATTTATTTAACTTGATTATATTTGCGGCGAATTCTTTGCAGTGCGTTATCGACTGATTTTTCACCGCAGTCAAGGATCTCGGCAATCTCACTGTAAGAAAGTCCGAGAAACCTCAGCTTTAAAACCTTTTTTTCGGTTTTTGACAAATTATTTTCAATAAAACTATTTACAAAATCGAGCTCTTCGTTATAAAGTAACAGTTCTTCAGGATCGGGATAAGCCGAAAGCAACTCTGTCTCATTTTCAATAGGAGTATACTCTTTAAGCGGCAAATTACCCCTGCTGCTTGTACTGCGCAACGCGGAGAGCATTTTTCTTGTCACAAGAACTGAGGCATAAGTAGAGAAAAGAACACCGCGGCTTTCATCAAAAGAGTATATCGCGCTGAGAAGCCCAAGCATACCCTCCTGATAAATATCGTCGCTTTCAAGTCCGGAAATATTTTTAAATGAGCGTGATTTTTGAAGCACCATATCCGAATAACGCGAGATCAGTGATGAAAGTGCCTGCGTCTCCCCTGCTTTCGCAAGAGAAATAAGCGTGATATCATCGTGATTAGTATTTAAGGATACGGAACTCAACATATCACCTCTTACTCATTAAATAAATATCACTATTTCAAATTGTATCACAAAAATTTATCTTGTCAACAAAAATTTTTGTTTAATATTCATAAACGACAAATGTTAACAAAACAAAATAAAAAAAGCAGATTCCCGAATAAAACGGAAATCTGCCTTCTATGGTTAAAATAAAAATATTCTGAAAAGTACCGTTACAGTACTGAGAAGCATAAGGGCCGCTAAAAATATGGCAGTCGCTTTTACGAATTTATCTCTGTTCATACACTTATACTCCTAAAATATCAGAAATACTGTCGGTTATAATTTCGGTTTTCTTTTGTGAGTCATCACGCGTGGTACCGCAGGCTGTTATATAGACCTTGATTTTCGGCTCTGTGCCAGAGGGGCGAACGATCACCTTGCTGTTATCGGGCAATGAATATGACAGTACGTTCGATTTTGGAAGTGTTATTTCTGTTTTTTCTCCGCTAACAAGGTCAGTCGTAAAGCTCAATTTATAATCGGACATTTTCACGACAGCGCTGCCTGCTATCTCTTTGGGCGGATTATTTCGTAAGCCATCCATAATTTCGCCCATCTTTTTCATACCGTCTGCGCCCTCAAAAGCAAAATTGAGAACAGTATTAAGATACATACCGTATTTCTCATATATACCGTCCATAAACTGCTTTAAGGATATGCCGCGAAGCTTATAATACGCCGCCATCTCGCAGATAAGCATTGAAGCGACTACCGCATCCTTATCGCGCGCGTGAGCACCGCGTAAATAACCGTATGATTCTTCCATTCCGAGTACAAATCGGTCGGTTTCGCCGTTTCTTTCAAGATTTGTGACAAGCTCGCCGATATATTTAAAGCCTGTAAGCAGATCGGCAGTCTGAGCACCGTATGAAGATGCAATCGTTTCCACAAGGGGAGTTGTTACGATAGTCTTGACAACGATAGGCTTTTCGGGAACCCTACCCTGCTCTTTCAGCGAAGAGAGGATATATTCGCAAAGCATTGCGCCGACCTCGTTGCCGGTCATAAGCACATAATCGCTGCCATCGCGTACTGCAATACCCACGCGGTCGCAGTCAGGGTCGGTGGCAAGAAGTAAATCTGCATCAGTCCCCTCCGCGGTCTTTATGGCACATTCAAATGCCTGTCTGATTTCGGGATTGGGATAAGGACAGGTCGGGAAATTACCGTCGGGTTTTTCCTGCTCCTTAACGATCACAACGTCGCTGATGCCTGCTTTTTTAAGGATTTTGCGGACAGGCTTATTGCCCGTACCGTTAAGAGGCGTATAAACAACCTTTAAATCAGCCTTTTTAATGTCGTCGGGATTGACACGGCAGGAAAGCACCTGCTCATAGAACTCATCCATAAGCCAATCCTCGATAAAATCAATCATATCCTCGGCAAGAGCATCGTCAAAGCTCATAGTTTTAACGTCTGAGAACATATCGACCTTTTGGATGTATCCGTATGTTTCTGCCGCTGCCTCGTCGGTCATCTGATAGCCGTTGGGATCATAGCATTTATATCCGTTATATTTTGACGGATTGTGACTGGCGGTTATGATTATACCTGAAGAACAGCCGAGTCTTCTGACAGCGAAGGAGAGCATCGGTGTGGGGACAAGCTCGGGATAAATATAGACTTTGATTCCGTTGGCGGCGAGAACGCCTGCCGCACCCTTTGCAAATACCTCTGATTTTATTCTTGAGTCGTAAGCTATGGCAACGGATGGAGCCTCAAAATTAGCGTTGAGATAATCGGCAAGTCCCTGCGTTGCCTGATTGACCGTGTACACGTTCATACGGTTCGTTCCCGCGCCGATGACACCGCGCAGTCCGGCAGTACCGAATTCAAGATTTTTGTAAAAGCGGTCAAGAATTGCATCATCATCGCCGCTTATCTCCTTAAGCTCGGGAATAAGATCTTCGTCCGCTGTAGCGGATGTGAGCCACTGCTCATAAAGCTTTTTTATATCGTTCACAGAAATACCTCCTGTCAAATTTTTCTGCAAATATTGTACTCCTAAATTTATGAAATGTAAATATAGAAAATAATTTGAAAAATAACAGTTTGAGTGGTATAATTTATTTATATCGTTATAGGGTGGGGTTATTTTGTTTGCACGGGTAATAAGCTTAGGGCTGTTCGGAATGGATGCATACAAGGTTATTGTTGAAGCGGATATTTCCGGCGGACTGCCGAGATTTGATATAGTAGGACTTCCCGACACGGCGGTATCCGAAAGCCGCGAGCGGGTGCGTGCCGCCATCAAAAACACAAGCCTTCAGTACCCTGTCAGCAGAATAACCGTAAATCTTGCCCCTGCCCATATTAAAAAAGAGGGACCCCTTTACGATTTGCCTATACTTATCGCTCTACTTTGCGCAAACGAGCAGTTAAAATGTGATTTAGAGAATACGGCATTTATCGGCGAGCTGTCCCTTGACGGAACGCTTAGAAAGGTCAACGGCGTTTTACCGATGGTGCTTTGCGCCAAGAAAAACGGTATAAAGAAAATATTTGTTCCTGCCGAAAACGAGTCTGAGGGCGCAGTGGTAAACGGAATTGAAGTCTATCCCGTTAAAAATGTTTTACAACTTTTAAATCATCTTACGGGAATAAAGGAAATGCAGCCTGTATCGGCGGAAAGCTATGCAGAATATCATTTGCCTGATAATATGCCTGATTTTTCGGACGTTCGCGGTCAGGCAGAAGTTAAACGTGCATTGGAAGTTGCCGCCGCCGGCGGACACAATGTGCTTATGGTAGGTCCTCCCGGCTCGGGAAAAAGTATGCTTGCCAAAAGGTTGCCGTCAATACTGCCTGATATGACCTTTGACGAGTCAATTGAAACTACGAATATTTATTCCATTGCGGGAGCGCTGCCCAAGGGAATTTCACTTATGAAAGCACGTCCGTTCCGTTCACCGCATCATACGGTATCACCTGCCGGACTTTCGGGAGGCGGAGCAGTTCCGCGACCCGGTGAGGTATCACTCGCCCACAACGGTGTACTGTTTTTGGACGAGCTGCCCGAATTCACACGTAATACCCTTGAGGTGCTGCGTCAACCTATCGAGGACGGAATTATCAGCATTTCGAGAGCTGCGGCAAAATTTCAGTATCCCTGCTCGGTTATGGTTGTTTGTGCCATGAACCCCTGCCCCTGCGGATATTACGGACATCCCACACGGCAATGCACCTGTTCACACGGAGCGGCACAGAGATATTTAAACAGAGTGAGCGGTCCGCTTATTGACCGACTTGATATACATATAAACGTACCGCCTGTAGATTTTGAAAATTTGTCGGGATCGGGAAAGGCTGAATCATCGGCGGATATCAAGGCAAGAGTCAATAAAGCCCGTGCCATTCAGCACAAACGGTTTGAGGGTACGAATATTGCCTGCAATGCCAAAATGGATGCAGCCGCCACAAGAAAATACTGTAAAATGACGGAAAATGCGTTGTTCATACTGAAAACAGCCTTTGAAAGACTTTCACTTTCGGCAAGAGCCTATGACAAGGTGCTGCGTATTGCAAGAACGATTGCCGATCTTGCTGAGTCGGAAATTATTGAGACTGAGCATATCACCGAGGCGATACAGTACAGAAGCTTTGACAGAATATTTGAGGAATAAATAATAATTTTAATACATAAGGAGAATTTTATATGAAACCGTTTTTAGGTATAGACATTACCGAAAACAAGAAGAATGAACATTTAAACGGTAATGAATTCACCGTATCCATTGCACCGTTGGCAATGACAAACGCTCTTGAATCCACCTCGGAAGACGGAATAGAGTTGTTTAAAAAAGCCCAGCTTCCCCTGCCGATACGTATAGGTCATTGGATATGCGGCGCTATAAGTGTTCTTATTATAATCGGTCTTACCAATGCTATATTGGATGAAGACGGTATCAGTCTTTCCCAAGCATACAGCAATGTTCCGTGGCTTTTTTGGTTGGGCGGAATATGTCTGCTTGTTTGGTTAGTGCTTGCCGTCGTAAGCCGTAAAAAAGCGTCGTCGGTCATGAAAAGTGATGAAAGTGAACGTGTTTCATCTAAATTAAATGCTCTTGCCGACAGTATTTATGCTGAATTGGGAGTTCCTGCCGATGCTGCTGACGTCGATATTCTTTCATTTACCTATAAGCTAAAGAACGGTGAGCCGGTTGCCAAAGAACAAGGATTAAATCCCAATGCATACAACAATCCTGAATTCAAAATATTTGTCAGTGACGGTCAACTGTTTTTAGTGGATTTGGAAAAGAAATATTCCTTCCCCCTTTCAGAGCTTCGTGCCATTCGCACAGTCAAGAAAAATATAGCTATTCCCATTTGGAATAAAGAAACACCCTATAATAAGGGAATATATAAGCAATATAAATTAGGTGTCGATCAGTTTGCAAACATCCACGTTAAGCCCTATCATATTCTTGAGTTAGAACACGGCGGCGAAACTTGGGGCATCTATTTTCCAAACTACGAATTGCCGACCTTTGAGACTCTCACAGGTTTAAAAGCAGAATAAACAGTTTTACGTATACAAAAAGCACTCATCAAAAAACGGTGAGTGCTTTTATCTTTTAATTGTCAATATTAAATTATTTTCTGATTTTAGTAATTTGCGGGATATTGCCGATAATGGCGGCGACGATCGTGGTTGCTATAAGTTCGGGGATCATAAAGAATCCGTTATAAATTATGGAATATATAAGTGAAAGCATTTTACCGCTGTACTTTGTAAGTATTGTTTGTCCCCAAGCATAGAAGCCTTCCTGTGAGAAGAACCACTCTGCCCATGCTCCGTACAGGATATAACCTGAAATGATGTGAGCGATATATCTCAGCAAAATGACGGTGAAAGCGCCGAGTGCCAATGAAAGCCAATTCTTTTTAATGACCTTTTTATACATTGAGCCGAGACCGAGAACGGTGAAAGCTACAATGTAATCAAGTACAAGCATCAAAATGGCTCCTGCAATTCCTAAACCGTCCTGATCCTGCGGTAAAAAAGCCGCTGTAACGGTTTTCATGCCCATCAGCATCTCAATAAGAGAATATGCAAAGCCTGTTATAAGGCCTTTTGCGATGCCGTATTTCCAGCCAACGAGTATGACCGGCAACATACTTACGATAGTTACCTGTCCGCCGAAGGGCATTTCGGGAATTATCATTTTGGCGACCAGCTCCAAAACGACAGCAAGCGCTATCATAACAGCGCTTTCGGCAAGCCAATAGAGATCAAGTTTCTTTTTCATATGTTTTCCTCCAAATAAAAAAATTCAGCCAAGGGAACACCGCAAGGCTGAAACAACTTCCTACGACGGCATTATCCGTATCAGGTTCAATGGTCAGGAGCGGAACAGCTCCAATCTCAGCCGACTTACCGTCAGCCCCCATAAATATTTACTTGGCTATCTACATTATACTGCTTTTTTCTTCCTTGTCAAGCAAAAAGTGCTTTAATGCTGAGTAGCGGAGCTGTGTTTTGCGGTTGTCTATCATATTATTGACACAGCCTTCAGTTCCCACCAGAACCATCAGCTTTTTTGCCCTTGTAACGGCAGTGTAAAGCAGATTTCTGTAGCAAAGCTTGCCGTTGACTGAAATAGCAGGCATTATAACGGCATCAAATTCACTGCCTTGAGCTTTATGTACGGTCACGGCGTACGCAAGTTCAATTTCGGAAAGCTGTTCTTTAGAATATGTGGCACGGCGACCTGAAAAATCAATTACGATAGCATCACGGCGTAAATCTATAAGCTCAATAAAGCCTATGTCACCGTTGAAAACGCCGTCACCCTCTTCGTATACGGACTCCCAATGAATGTTATAGTTATTGCGGGTCTGCATAACCTTGTCGCCTGCGCGGAAAATGCGGTAACCCGTATTATATTCCTGCTTGTCCGGTGATGCAGGATTGACTGCCTCCTGTAACAGACGGTTTAAATTAAATGTACCCGTATCACCTTTTTTAGAGGGGCAAAGCACCTGAATTTGCGTGAGCGGGTCGTAGCCGTATGCCTCCGGAAGGCGCTTGGTATATAAATCCCTTACGGTTCTAACGGCATCAAGGGGAAAATTGCGCTGTAAAAGGTAGAAATCGCCCTCTTTGTACTCGGTTTTTATTCTTTCACCGTTTACTATCGCGTGAGCATTGAGAACGATGTTACTCTCCATCGACTGGCGGAAGATCTCTTTTAGCTGTACAACGGGCAGCAAACCGCAGGCTATAAGGTCACTTAAAACATTGCCTGCGCTGACAGACGGAAGCTGGTCGCTGTCGCCTACCATAATAAGACGGCAACCAAAGGGTAAAGCATCAAGAAGGCTTGAAAAAAGGAAGATATCAACCATTGACATCTCGTCAACTATGACCGCCTGAGCCTCCAAGGGATTTCGCAAATTGCGTTTGAATACAGGCTTATCACCGCTGTCCCACTCCACCTCAAGCAATCGATGGATGGTAGTCGCAGTTCTGCCCGTGGTCTCAGTCATTCTTTGGGCGGCACGACCTGTAGGGGCACAAAGGGCAATGTCAAGATTATCTTTTTCGAACATTTTTATTATGCCGTCAAGGGTCGTAGTCTTACCTGTTCCCGGACCGCCCGTGAGTATCAGAACACCGCGGTTGACGGCGGTTTTGATGGCCTCTTTTTGCTTTTCTGCATACTGAATATTACTGGCTTTTTCAATACCGTCAATATAACCGTCAACATTTATCGGATTTTCAGGCGGATATTTAAGTAAAATTTTAATTCTGTCCGATATTGATTTCTCGGCACGGTATGATTCGGGCAGGAATATAAAATCCCTGTCCCCAAGCTTTTCTATTATCACCTTTTTGCCGTCACAAAGGTTATCAACGGCAATTTCAATGCTCTCGCGGCTTTCGTCCAAAAGCTCGCCTGAGGGCGTGTATACTTTTTCCAGCGGGACACAGGTGTGTCCGTTTTTAAAATTATGGCGAATAACGTAAAGCACGCCAGCTTCGATTCGGTATTTTGACACAGGCTTTTTGGGCAGCATATCTGCTATCTGCTCGGCGCGTTCAAAGGAAATACCCCCTTCGCCTTCGCAGAGCACATAAGGATTTTCTTCAATTATCTCCGTAGCGTTACTGCCCAAACGCTCAAAGGCAAAAATACATTCGCCTGTTTTCAAGCCGTATCTTGACAAATTCATCATAAGCAAGCGTGTGGAATACTGACGGTTATACTCCGCGCCGATTTTTTTTGCTCTTTCAAGGGATATACCTTTGATTTCGGCAAGTCTTTCAGGTTCGCGCTCTAAAATGTCAAAAGAGTTTTCTCCGAATTTTTCGACTATTTTCATAGCCATAGCAGGACCGATGCCTTTTATGGCTCCACTGGCGAGATAACGGTACAGATCGTCAACCGTTTCGGGAAGCATTGCAGTGCACACGTCCGCCTTAAACTGCCTGCCGTAAACGGAATGATATGTAAAATCGCCTATGATCTCTACCCGATCCCCTAGTTTTACATCGGCGATCGTGCCGACAACGGTAAGCTCCTCTTTGCCCGTATCAACGGAAAAGACGGTATAACCGTTTGTATCGTTATGAAAGGTTATGTCGGTCACCGTGCCGTGCAATTTTAATTTTTCTTCAAATTCTTCCATCGAAAAAGTCCTTTAAATGCTCTTTTTTCACAAGATAAATTCCGTTGCTTTCTTTACAGATCTCCATAAGACAGTCGCGCTCTTCTTCGCTTATTCCCATATCGAGCACGACTATTTTACTGTGCAGACTGTCACCGAAAAGATTGAGTTTTATGCGCATGCCGTAAGCTTTTTTTCTGACTCCCACGGTGTCTTGGTCGCAAGGTAAAAATATGTAATAATCTCTGTCGCTTTTCGGCAGTAATAATTTTAACATAATCACATAACAAATTGCAACCGTTCCCAAAAGAATAAGACATACAAAAACAGAACCGATAAATGCGTTGAACATAATTGGTCACCTCAACACATTATACGGAAAATCCGTGTATTTGTGATTTTGATACATATAAAAAACAGGACTCAAAAAGAGCCCTGTAATCATGAGCGGATCTGTAAGCCGAGTTCTGTCATTTAAGGCAATTATCTATCTGCGGTGTGCGTTGCCGCACATCTGAAGCCATCCTTCGGAGTATCTGCCCAGCTGACAACTCCTGTCGATGTTGCATCGGGTAGGGTTTGCTCGGCCGCCGCATCTCTGCGGCGCCGGTGAGCTCTTACCTCGCCTTTCCACCCTTACCGTTTGGGACAAGCCCTAAACGGCGGTAATTTTCTATGCACTTTCCCTAAGGTCGCCCTCGGCGGCTGTTAGCCGTTACCCTGCTGTGTGATGCTCGGACTTTCCTCACAAATTACTTTGCGCAACTGCCCAATCCACTCATAATATTAAATTGTTTTATGCTATTTCAATGCCGTTCTTTTTGATTTGTATGATTTTGTCACCGTCAACCAAAAATACGTTTTGTGAAATATCCATAAGCGGCTTATCGCTCATCGAATCGGTATAAAACTCGTCTATCTGCACGTCGCCGTAAACCTGACTGAATGCTTTTACCTTGTTATCTTTATAGCATATACTTGTTATTGTGCCGTTTATGGGATCAACGTCAGATCCTATATAATGCTTTATGCCTACACGGTCACAAATGATTTTTAATAAGCATTCGGGACAGGCTGACACGATGATATCTTCTTCATCCTGAATTTTATAATAAAAATCCTTGATTTTTTTCTGATTTAAATCCCAGAACTTCTCAAACTCACCGAAAATATCATCGACTTTATGGCAATATTCCTTAAGAACTAAGCTGTAATCGTTCATTACCTCGTCCACGGTGATTTTTCCGCGTTTATATTTAATGAAGCATTCTAAAAAATTCGGCGCATATTTAAGAAGTCCTTTTGGATCTTTTTTGAAGAAATACAGGAAAAGATCCATACCGCTTTCGCCGTCATAAATAGTGTTGTCAAAATCAAAAACCCGCATAATTACCCTCTTGTTTAAAATCCTCTTGAAGAGCCTCCGCCGCCGAAGGAACCGCCTCCACCGCCAAAAGAGCCGCCTCCGAAACCTCCGCGTGAACCTCCTCCGAAGGAGCCTCCGCCGAAATGACCTCCGCCGAAAAACGGTCCGACGAAAACGCGACTTCTGCGCCGTCTGCTGAATAAAATTATCAGAACTATAATTATAATTATTGCCGAAATCAATTCACCGACAGGGTCTTCCAAGTATTCATCATCATATACGTATTCATCGGGATAATACGACGATGCGCCCTCTGTCTCAACGCCGTATTCTTCACTGACTACGGAAATTATCGCTTTATACGCTTCGGTAAGTCCCGTTGAAAAATCATCGTTTGAAAGATACGGGATAGCGTAATTATCAAGAATTCTGCCTGTTTTTCCGTCCGGCAGACACCCCTCTAAGCCGTAACCGACCTGTACGGTCACTTGCCGCTCAGAGACTGCCAAAAGCAACACGACGCCGTTATTCTTTTCACTGTCGCCCACTCCCCATTCGCTGCCAAGCTCCAGGGCATAATCCTTAACATTGTAGCCGTCAAGGGTTTCAACAGTCACAACGACGACCTGTGCCGAGGTCTTTATATAAAGCTCGGCTCCCAAGGACATAATTGTCTCTTCGTCATCACTGTTTATCACGCCTGCAAAGTCATTGACGAAAAATCCATCGGTAGGATCAGGAAAATCCAGTGCCGACACGGTAAAGGAAAAAATCAGCGTCAGAACGAGTGATACTGCAAAGATACTTATAAATCTTTTCATATTAAGTTAAAATCAATCAAAATTAACTGTCGGAACAGTTTGGGATTCGGCACTCGCTTCAAAATAATCCGCCTTTTCAAAGCCGAGCATACCCGCGAAAACAACGGTGGGGAATTTTTGTAAAGCAGTATTATATGTTGTTACCGCATCGTTATATTTCTTTCGTTCTGTCGAAATGCGGTTTTCAGTACCCGCTAATTCGTCCTGAAGATAAATGAAATTCTCATTTGCTTTAAGGTCGGGATAATTCTCCACAACTACAAGAAGTCTTGACAGTGCAGATGAATAAGCCTCGTCCGCCTCCGCATATTCTTCGGCATTTGACGCTGAATTCAGCTTTGCACGCGCATCGGCAAGGGCTGTGTATATCTCTTCTTCATGGGCTGCATAGCCTTTTACGGTATTTACAAGATTCGGAATAAGGTCTGCACGTCTTTGAAGCACGTTTTGTATCTGCGCTTCGGTGTTCTGCACTGCCTCACGCTTATCGACAAGTCCGTTATAAGTGGAAATAATTCCGCCGACTATTAAAACTACTACAAGTATGACGGCACATACGCCAATAAGTAAACCTTTTTTCTTCATAATATCTTCCCCTTCTATTAAAAGCCGTTTGGATTCATACTTTGCCAGCGCCAAGAATCCTCGCACATTTCAAGAAGTCCGCGCTCAGCCTTCCATCCAAGCTCATTAAAAGCTTTTGACGCATCTGAATAACAGACATCGAGGTCACCCGGGCGGCGTTCGACAATTTTGTATTCAATATGTTGTCCGGATGCCTGCTCAAACGCCTTGACGATATCAAGTACACTGTAGCCATTGCCCGTGCCGAGATTATAAATATGGACATCGGGTTTCTCATTAACAAGCTGTTCAACCGCCTTGACGTGACCGAGAGCCAAATCGACAACATGGATATAATCCCTTACTCCAGTGCCGTCGGGAGTGTCGTAATCGTTACCGTAAACGCTCAAATACGGCAACTTGCCTATTGCGACCTGTGTAATATATGGCATTAAATTATTGGGAATTCCGTTGGGATTTTCACCTATCCTGCCGCTTTTATGAGCACCGATGGGATTGAAATAGCGAAGAAGGGTCACGCCCCATTCACTGTCCGCCTTATGGAAATCCTCAAGAATAATCTCTATCATATACTTCGTTGTACCGTAAGGATTTGTAGTTCCGCCTGTTTTCATATTTTCCCTTAACGGCGAAGTATTATTCGTGCCGTAAACGGTTGCAGATGAGCTGAAAACGATTTTTTTGCAGCCGAATTCGCGCATTACCTCACAAAGAGCAAGTGTTCCGCCGATGTTATTATCGTAATATTCAAGTGGCTTGCGGCAGCTCTCGCCCACGGCTTTAAGACCTGCAAAATGGATGCAGGCATCTATTTTATGCTCGTTAAATACACTTCGCATTTTTTCTTTATCGCGGATATCGTAAGGATAAAACGCAAAATCCTTGCCTGTAAGCTCACGAACTCTGTCAAGAGATTTTTCGCTGGCGTTATAAAGATTGTCAACTACTACAACGTCATACCCTGCATTCAGCAGCTCTACGCAGGTATGTGAGCCGATAAATCCTGCCCCGCCTGTTACTAAAATTTTCATACATTTGCCTCCTTAGAAAGCGTTGTACCATTGAAATAAGTTGAAAGTATTTTGCTGTAATTGGTATTTCTCGAAGCAAGATGGTTTGCTCCTGTCTGACTCATACCGACACCGAAGCCCTTACCGTATGCGGTGAATGTAAACTCGCTCGTGGCATCATCATAAAATACGGTAAAGCAGTGTGACGGAAGATTATCCGTGCCGATAACTTTTGTGCAGAAATCGAGTCCTGACATTTCTACTCCGCCCACATTCACCTTCGTAACATAGCCGATGCTTGAGGAAACTGCCGCGTCGTGTTCTGCAACGGTTATCCACATAAGAGGCTCATCGCTGAGATCCAGCGCACTGCTGAAATCGAGCAAAATTCCTTTAAGCTCGCCCAACGAATATGTTTTCTCAAACCTATAGTTTTCGGCTGAAATATCGGGATTGCCGTTTACCTGAACGCTTTTAAGATAAGGATAGTCCCCTTCAAATACCGAGGATCCGCCTGCGGTTTTATCTGCTGCTATCTGAAAATAAGGTGTTAAGGCGACCTCACCGTTATATGTAAGATATTCGCCGAAAACCGCCTCAACAGCACTCATAACCTCGTCGTTATATGTATCGCTTAAGGTCACACCGTTTATTTCAAAATTCGTATCTCTGTATTTAAGGTAAGTATAAATTACAACTGTCTGCGCTTTGATGGCTTCTATATCATAGCCATCGCCCATTTCTGTCATAACAAGTCTTGCAAGCGCTTCTTTAGCTTCAATATTTTGTCCGTTTATCTTTATTACCAACGGAGCGCCGGTATCCTTCTGCGTCTCAGGTTCTGTTTGGGCACTGCCTGTGGTGCTCTCGGCAGTGGTGGATTCCGCGTTGAATCGGTTTCTTTCGAGATTAATAAGATCAAGCATCATAAAATCCGACAGTTTCATAGCGGAGGGTTGTGCCTCAGTCGTCGGCTCAGTAGTGGGGTCGTTTTCCACAGGAGGCGCTGCATCTTCGGTAGTTGGCTCACCGCCGAAAATACTTCTGAGGGTCTGTGCAAATGCACCGTTCTCACCCTGAACCTTATATACTATTCCAAGGACGGCACATATGACCACAATGGCTCCCAACACACATGCCGACACTATCATCGGTTTTTTGCCTGTGCTCTTTTTTTCATTTGCTTGAGGAGCCTCTTTAACTCCGTCGCTTATTTCTATACCGATACTTTGGAGTCCCGCCGCTTTTTCTCCGATAAGCTCTATAAG
The DNA here is from genome assembly GCA_022508805.1 of Oscillospiraceae bacterium. Lineage (GTDB taxonomy): Bacteria > Bacillota > Clostridia > Oscillospirales > Acutalibacteraceae > Fimenecus. The sequence continues at coordinate 196,205 of JAFLUM010000002.1, forward strand.
CTCTATTGCCGCACTTTTTACGAACTCGCTGTCCGTCTCATCATCGGACATATAAAGCTTTCGCACAACGGCAGACTCATCGTTTGCAACGGCAATACATAGGTATTTCGTGTCGCCTGCTGTGTAAATATCGCTTATTGATGCTCCGATATTGGCTGCGGAAAGATCAAGACTGACCTTTGCAAGCTGTGCCGCGTATTCGGTAACGTTTACCTCGCCCTTATCCTCAACGTGAGGGGTAAAAACAAACACGTCGTCAAAATTTTCTACACAGTCGCCGCAGCTTTTTAATACCTCGGCATTTTCGGTACCGTTAACAGCGGCGAGATAGCCAGACTGAATAAGGATTCGTACAGTTTCCCTGATTTTTTCGGTCTCCTGGGAATATTCACTTTCCTGCGTACCGTTTTCAGTCGGATCGCCTATGTATTTATTTAAAAAAGGTACCATACCGTTTCTTAAAATAAGGTCAATACGGTCGTTATCGATAGGTACAAAAAGCAAATATTGGCTGCCGTTCTCTATTCCAAAACCGGAATAAAGTCCGTCCTTTGAAAGGAATACCTCAGCTGGTTCAGGAAATGACGAAAATGCCCTTCGCTGCTCGTCCTCCATATCCCTGCTGCTTTCAAGCATATTTAAAACCGACGGATCGTGCTTAATACCTGCACCTAATGCCTCAATAAGAATGTTTTTAAATCTCAAGTAGTTCTTTATATCTGATGCGAGCAAAATCAGTTCGTCGTTCTCAAGAGCCGATTGCAGAGCCAAGAAAATACCTTTCATATTTTCAAAATACTCGAACGATGCATCACTGTCAATATATGACTTTATACTGCTGACGACCCTTGCCTGAAAACGGGTAAAGGGTATACTTTTGTCAACATTAAGTGCGAGCAATCTTACCTTCATAAATTCAAACCTCTCTTCAACACTAATAACCGTTTATAATCCTTAATTAGCTGTCCATTTTTCGGTATCAATATAAGGATTTTCAAGTCCCTTTGCATCATACCATGCCTGCGGATAACGCGGAGACGGATTAAGCGACACAGTGCCTGTATCCACCGACAAATCCTCATTTTCACGCACCATTCTGCCCATTACGACAAGTCTTGCCTCGTTAAAATCATATGTGCAGGTAACGAGGGTGATAAGTCGGTCGTCGGGCTGAACGGTAATATCGGTATTTATTATACTTCTAAGCCTGACTTCTTCAATAAAGCTGATAAATTTTTCCTCAGTCGAGAAATCCGTGACCGTGAAATTGAAAATGTAGCCATCGTCCTCATCGGTCTGTGCATTAGTAACAAAAGCGGCAAACACCTTGAAATAATACGTATCGTAAAGCGTATTAAACTCGATCACGGGTGCTTCCTTATAGCCCTCAAGAGTTTTATACCTGTCAAGGTTTGAGAACATCAGTCCGTCAGGCATATGATGTCCGTAAATAACCGTGTTGTCATCAAGATCTTTTGCATTATTGCGGTAATCAAGATAAGGACAACCGTAACGGCTTGATTTTTTGTAAAAATCCCTGCGCAGATAGAAATCGTTATCCTTGCTTTGAACTACCTGAACGTCAAGGTTGGTGTTGCCTATTTTGAGCCACCCTGCAAGGTCCTGATTCATAGCGTAAAGGTATGCATATTTAAGATTCATACCCTCGGGAACCTGTATTTTGGGATACTGGGCAAACAACTCTTCCCACGCCTGCTCATACTGATTTTCTTCCATATCTTCAGTTGCGACAAATTTGTTTTTAAGATCTTCTTCCGCCTTTAATTCTGCTCGGTACTGGCGGAAAAGCTCCCCAAAGGCGATAGCGCAGCCGATGATAGCTATAATAGAAATATCCATAACTATTTTTCTGACTTTTTCCTTAGTGCTGTCCTTGCCCAATGGAATAAATGCTTTGAAAAAGTCGGAAAAAATCTCGTTAAAGGTGCGGACTTTTTTAGTCTTTACGGGCTTTGATTCGCCGACAGTCCCGGCGCTCGGCTCTTGTTTTTTTACATACTGCGAGGTGATGTCAACAAAGGTCTTGCCGTTTTCCGTAACGACCGTGGGTCCGTCTTCGCTATTTGCAGCCTCTTCAAGTGTTTTTTCTATTTGCGCAGCAATATCATCGCCGAATGAGTCTGCGGAGCTTGATTTTAAGTCCGTTGTCGGCTCACCGCCGTTTTGCAGTGCATCAAAATCTATTATTTCTTTTTTTCCTTCGTCCTCGTCCATACCGAGTTTTTTACGGAGTTCATCGAAAGAAAGCATATCTTTGTTTTCATTGTTATCCATTACTGAGCACCTCCTGAGGATACCACTTTTCATCATCCTTATAAGGATTTGTGATTCCGTGCTTATCGTAATAAAGCTGCGGATATTTGGGATTGGGATTTACATAAGCCTTTTCCACGTTAACTTCCTCACTTTCGCCGTCTCTTACGGCTCTGGCAAGTATGGCAATTCTGGTATTCGCTCTGTACGTTCTTTTACCGTATTTATTATAAAGGTCAAGAGTTCGTATGCAGGTCGAAAGAATAAGCATTTTATCGTCGTCGTTTATATCCACATCGGTAACATAAAGTCTGCGCTTGTTTACCTCCGCGATAAAGCCGTCAAAATTGTCTCCGTCCATATACGGATAAATATAGTTGAAAACGTAGCCGTTATCCTCGTCAGCGGAAGCGTTGGTGATGAAAACGGCGTATATCTTCCACTTATATTTTCTCTCAACGGTGTTGAATTCAAACACGGGAGTTTTTTTGTAAAAATCTATATTTTCGTACTGCGTAAGCTCGGAAAACATTGTAGTATCATAATAATTATGAGAATAAATAATGGTATTTGCATCAAGGTCAACAGGATTATTGCGGTAATCCATAAACACTGCACCGCGGCTGTCGTATTCCTTATTAAAATTGTGATTAAGGTAAAAGCTGTTATCCACGGTTTTTACCACAGGATAGTTAACACTTGTGTTAGGAACGGTTACCCAACCCACAAAGCCGGAGTTTATTTCGAGTAATGCAGAATAATCAGGCGCGGCGGTTGCGTCCTCCTCTTCCTCGGCGTCCGTTTTTGGCTCAGGAATAAGGTTGGCAAGACTTTCCATCTCCTGCTCGCTGCTGTGGACATCCAAATAATATCTTATGACCAGTGACGACGAGCATAAAAAGATAATGATGCACAACGCCAGAATTATTTTTCTGACGGGACCCATTTTTTTCTTCGTCTTTGCCAAGTCAATCACCTACGATCTCGAGTATCATTTTAAGTGCTTCATCCGATGCACTTATGCGGTTACAGTTTCGAATATCCGTATCAAATATATTGTTAAGTCGTTTTACTCTCGTTTCTTCCCCGTCGGACACTGCAATGTATATAAGTCCTACAGGTTTATCCGTATTATCGGAAAGAGGTCCGGCTATTCCCGAGACAGCCACGGCCACATCTGCACCCGAAGCTGACAGTACACCGCTTACCATTTCGCGGACGGTCTGCTCGCTGACCGCACCGAATTTACGGAGAGTTTCTTCTCTTACCCCAAGGAGTTTTTCTTTGATTCCGTTACTGTAGCTTACTATTCCGCAGTTGAAAACCGCTGATGAGCCGCTGATGTCTGTAATTCTTTTTGCAATAAGACCGCCTGTACACGACTCTGCACACGCCATAACAAGATTTTTTCTTTTAAGCGCCTCAACGGTCATCTCTTCAAGCGTCATAAGGATAACTCCTAAAAACAGATATTTGTAAGTTTTGTATTCTCTATTGCTCTTTCAATGAGAGCATCCGCATCTAAAGCCTCTTCTGCGGCAAGCAGTACGGATAACTGCGGTTTGGTTTTAGGATGCTTTGGAGTGAATACCGTACAGCAGTCCTCATAAGGCTCAATGGAAATATCAAAGGTATCGATTTTTCTTGATATTTTTATAATTTCGTCTTTATCCATTCCGATAAGCGGACGGAAAACGGGCATCGACACCGCCGCATCCGTACAGGACAAAGCAAGAAGTGTTTGACTTGCCACCTGACCGAGGCTTTCACCCGTTATCAGAGCCTTACAGTCCTCACGCTCGGCAATTTTTTCGGCAATTCGCATCATAAAACGGCGCATAACCAGTGTGAATATGTCCTCGGGGCAGTTATCTCTTATCTGCTCCTGAATTTCGGTAAAACCTACCGTGAAAAGGGTGATATTTCCGCTGTATTTTGAGACCTGCCTCAAAAGGTCGTGCACCTTCATTTCCGACTGGGGAGACGTATAAGGCGGTGAAGCAAAATGGACGGCAGTGAGCGAAAGTCCGCGTTTAGCCATCATATATGCAGCGACGGGGCTGTCTATTCCGCCGGAAATGAGTATCGTCGCTCTGCCTGCAGTGCCCGAGGGCATTCCGCCCGCACCCTTTGTCTGATTTCCGCGAATAAACGCAAATTTTTCTCTTATTTCAACAGTTACAAGAACCTCCGGATTTTTTACGTCTACCTTTAGATGCGGAAATTTTTCAAGTATCGCTCCCCCGACCTGTGCCGAAAGCTCAGGCGAAGTAAGCGGAAACTTTTTGTCAGAACGCTTGCCCTCGACCTTAAAGGTTTTGGCGTTTTTAAGCTGCTCTGCAAGATATATAGGGGCGTTCTCCAGTATCGCTTCCATATTTTTTTCGGTCTGTAATGCCCGTGAATAGCAGGCAATTCCGAAAACTCTGCCCACGCGGTCACTGACCTCGTCCATATCAACGCCGTCAGAAAGCGGAACTACCGTTACGGTAGACTGCTCTTTTCTGTACTCAAACTCGCCGAGGGGTTTGAGTCTACGGCGGATATTTTTTATAAGTATATCTTCAAATGTGGAACGGTTAAGTCCTTTGAGCGCAAGCTCACCGTTTTTTATCAAAATAATTTCCTTCATCATTTTCTCCTGACCCGTTTTACTGTGTCTGCTATTCCATTATACAATAAATCCATATCTTTTTCATCGGTACTTTTTGACAGGCTGATTCTGACTGCGCTGTCTATTTGTGCCGCGTTCACACCCATGGATGAAAGCACTCCGCTGCGGTGTCCTTTAGAACAGGCAGAGCCTGCCGATACATATATGCCTTCAGCCGAAAGAGCGTTGAGCATAACCTGTGACGGAACACCTTTTACGGAAATATTTATTATATACGGCAGTGCATCCGACGGCGAATTTAAGGTTATACCGTCAATATTTTTTATTTTTTCAAGAAAATAATCCCTTAACTCTGTTGCTTTTTCAAGATTTTTTTCAATATTTCCTATATCATTGACAGCTGCTGCAAAAGCACATATAGCAGGCATTGGCTCTGTGCCCGATATCAGTCCGTTCTCCTGACCGCCGCCGAGGATACTGGGTAAAAGACGGACATTTCTGTCGACAAACAGTGCTCCTGCTCCCTTTATACCGTGTATTTTGTGCCCGCTTATACTCATTAAATCAATGCCGAGCTTACGGGGGCTTAGCGGTATTTTGCCGAACGCCTGTACGGCATCGCAGTGAAAGTAAGCCGCCGATTTTTTATTATTAATTATTTCTTTTATTTTTGAAATTTCCTGTATTGAGCCGACCTCGTTATTGACCGCCATAATGCTGACCAAAACGGTATTTGCGTCCACGGCATTTGAAATTGAGTCAAGACTTACTTTGCCGTTTTTATCCGGTTTTAGATAAACTGCTTCAAATCCCAAGGATTCAAGCAATTCGAAGTGTTTTAATACACTGGGGTGCTCAAGCAGTGTGGTGACAATTTTTTTGCCTTCGCGCCTCTTTGCACGCGCTGTGCCGAAGATAGCAGTATTATTAGCCGCAGTTCCGCCGCTTGTAAAATATATTTCGCTGTCATTACACGAAAGGAATTTTGACAGAGTACGACGTGCTTCGTCAAGCTCTTTTTTAGCCTCGATCCCGCACATATGCAGTGACGACGGATTTCCGAAGGTACGCTCCATCATTTCAAGCGCTTTTTTGACGGCGGCCTGGCAGGGCTTTGTGGTCGCACTGTTGTCAAGATAAACGCTCACTGCACATCCTCCGTTCCGCATAATATATCAAAATAAATTATACAACAAAACTCGCCGTTTGGCAAATAAAAAATCATGATTTTAAGGCATATTTATAAATTTTTTGTAAACAATATTTCAAAGTAACCACTGATTAACTCAGAGCCACTCACCTTAGCGGCAAAATGTCCGTCATTTCGCCCAAAAATTCTCGTCAATACACAAAATATTAACTCAAATTTTTAGACAAACTGACGAAAAATTTTCTCGCTAATGCAAGTACTCTGAATTAATCAGCGGTTACCAAATCATTTAAGGAGTGCTAAAAATGAATGAAAAAAAGATGTCATTTCGCGCTAAAGCGAGAATCTTTTTATATACAGCGGCGGTAATAACCGTGCTTGGAATTTTCGGGATAGTGCAGTACACTAAGGCACAAAAGTTTGAGCGTGAAACGCAGCTTACAAAGCAGATGGCACTTATCTCCCTTGACGAATATTTAGGCAATATCGCAGGAGATCTTGAAAAGACTATATACACGAGTACCCCCACAATGCTTTCGCAGCTTTCAACAGAGCTTTGGCGCCAGTCCTCAGGTGCAAAAAACAGTCTTATGATGCTCCCCACCACAAACGGAACACTTGGCAATACCTATAAATTTTTATCTCAGGTAGGAGAATTCGTAATGGCGCTGGGACGTAAAAGCTCGGCGGGTGAAGAAATAAGCGAAGAAGAACGCGAGCAGCTTAAAAAGCTTTACGAATACTGTACTGTGCTGAACGAGCAAGTAAACAGTATGTGCTACGATATGCAAAACGATGAGCTCACCTTTGAGGAATACAAGAGCACGCTGCTTGGCGGAAATACAGGTGTCAGCACGGTTGGAAAAAGCCTTGACGACGCGGAGCAATCGCTCTCCGACTTGCCGTCGCTCATTTACGACGGTCCGTTCTCCGATCACATTGAGCAGAGCGAACCGAAGTTTCTTAAAGGAACTGATGAAATCACCAAAAACAAGGCTTTGACCGTCGCCGGTGATGCGTGCGAGGAAGAAAAAGCGTCGCTTAAATTTGCATATGAGGAATCGGGAGCAATTCCCTGCTATGTTTTCCAAAGTGATAACTGCACAGTGGCGGTCACTAAAAACGGCGGTAAGGTTTTATATATGATAAACGCACAGTTTGCAGGCGAAATTCAAGTAAAATATGAGGAAGCTATAGAAACTGCCTTAAAATTTTTGAAAAAAATAGGATATACAAATCTTAAAGAAAGCTACTATTTCACCGAGGACGGAATTTGTACCATCAATTTTGCAGGATATGAAAACGGTATAGTTTACTATCCCGATCTTATAAAGGTCAGCGTCAACCTTGAAACGGGAAAAGTGCATTCCTTTGACGCTTCGGGATATGTGTCAAATCATTTTAACAGAACCGAATCCACGCAAATAATAACAGAGGACGATGCAAGAGGAATAATAAACCCAAATCTTCAAATATTGGGCGTTCAGCTGTGCGTTATACCGACGGAATGGAAAAGTGAACAGTACTGTTATGAGGTGCATTGCAGTACGGACAACGGTCAGGAGCTGTTGGTGTATATCGACTGCACAACGGGTGAAGAGGATAATATTCTTATACTTTTGTACAGCGACGGCGGTGTGCTGACAAAGTAGAATAATACCGCATTTTAAGGGGATAATATAAATACCAAACTAAGGAGGGATAAGCATGAAAAAAGCTGCAATTATCATGATAGCGGTCACGGCTTTATTCTGCATTTTTCTTACGGGCTGCGGTGACGCTGATGACGGCAAAATTACGGAAAATGCAAATCCGTCAGAAAACGTATCAGACAACTCGATGAATAACGCCGGACAAGCCAATTCCGGTGATACGGACAAAGGCAATAACAGAGCTGATTCCGATGCAGACAGAGATATAAGTGACGCTGTCTCTGATGTAGGTCAAGGTGCCGAAGACCTGGTGAGTGATGCAGGCGATATGGTAAGCGATGCTGCTGATGCCGTTTCGGATGCCGGGCACGGACTTGAAGACGGCGCAGAAGATATTGCCGACGGAAGATAAATAAGCATATAAAGCAAAACCGATATTCTTATGCCAAAGCAGCATTATGAATATCGGTTTTTTATGTTGACCCGATCATATTTGATGTGGTAAAATTATACAAATCAAATCTTGAGGTGTCAAAAATGAAAATCAGTAACGATATTTTTTATGTGGGCGTTAACGACCACGAAATCGACCTTTTTGAAGGACAGTATGACGTGCCCAACGGCATGGCGTATAACTCTTATGTGATAATTGATGAAAAGGTTGCGGTCATTGATACGGTAGACAAAAATTTTACTCACGAATGGCTTGATAATCTTGAAAAAGTACTTGACGGCAGAAAGCCAGATTATCTTATAGTACAGCATATGGAACCTGATCATTCCGCCAATATTGCTAATTTTATGAAGCTTTATACGGATACGACCGTTGTGTCCTCTCAGAAGGCTTTTGCAATGATGCAGAATTTCTTCGGCACGAATTTTGAGGACAGACAGATAGTTGTGGGTGAAGGAGATACCTTGGAGCTTGGTTCTCACACTCTCACATTTGTTACGGCGTCCATGGTACATTGGCCTGAGGTCATCGTTACCTATGACAGTAAGGACAAGGTTCTTTTCTCAGCGGACGGCTTCGGCAAATTCGGTGCGTTGGACGTTAAAGAGGATTGGGCTTGTGAGGCTCGCCGCTACTATTTCGGAATAGTCGGCAAGTACGGTGCTCAGGTACAATCCCTTCTTAAAAAAGCTGCAACACTTGATATACAGACCATCTGCCCCCTGCACGGTCCTGTTTTGACTGAAAATCTCGGTTACTATATCGGTCTTTATGATACGTGGTCATCATATGCGGTCGAAAGTGAGGGCATTGTAATCGCATACACCTCAGTTTACGGACATACGAAAAAAGCTGTTGATGAGCTTGCGGAAAAGTTAAGGGCAAAAGGTTGCCCTAAAGTTGTTGTCAACGATCTTGCCAGATGTGATATGCCCGAGGCCGTTGAGGACGCATTCCGTTACGGCAAGCTTATTCTTGCAACGACGACATATAATGCCGATATTTTCCCGTTTATGAGGGAGTTTATTGAGTCTTTGACAGAACGTAACTTCCAAAACCGTAAGGTTGCTTTTATTGAAAACGGAAGCTGGGCTCCGCTGGCGGTAAAGGTTATGAAGGGAATGTTTGAAGGCTCTAAAAATCTCACCTTTGCAAATAACGCCGTTCATATTAAATCTGCGTTAAATGACGAGAGCCGTACACAGCTTGATGCACTTGCGGACGAAATGTGCCAGGAATATCTCGCCACCCGTGAAGATACGGCAAATAAAAACGATTTGACCGCGCTGTTTAAAATCGGATACGGATTGTATGTTGTGACCACCAACGACGGCAAAAAAGATAACGGACTTATTGTTAACACCGTTTCCCAAGTCACAAGCACGCCCAACCGCATTGCGGTAACTATAAACAAGGCAAACTACTCGCATCATACCATTAAGCAGACAGGAGTTATGAACGTCAACTGCTTATCTGTTGATGCGCCGTTCAAAGTGTTTGAAAACTTCGGCTTTGTAAGCGGCAGAACCGTCAACAAATTTGAGGGTTGGGACACTCCACGTTCCGACAACGGACTTGTATTTTTACCGAGATATATCAACTCATTTATGTCGTTAAAGGTAGAGCAATATGTTGACCTTGACACGCACGGAATGTTCATTTGCTCTGTTACGGAGGCAAGAGTTATTTCCGATAAAGAGACGATGACCTACAGCTATTATCAGAGCGATGTTAAGCCGAAGCCCGAAACCGCCGGCAAAAAAGGCTATGTCTGCAAGATTTGCGGTTATGTTCACGAGGGCGACGAGCTGCCCGACGACTTTGTATGTCCTCTTTGCAAACACGGCGCCGCTGATTTTGAGCCGATTGAATAATGGACAGCAATCTGCATAAACTGACCTTTGACGACATAAACAGCGCTGATTTTAAGCTGTATGAAAAAAATCCGATCATAAAAAATTTCGGTGGCAGTTTTAACGCCGCTGATCCGTCAGTGCTGACTCCCAAAGAGTCAGGCGACGGACTGTGGCACCTTTTTTGCCATACTTTTTTCGGAGTTTACCGCTTGGACAGTGACGACGGAATAAATTTTCGGTTTGTGGGAAAAGTTGTTCCCCGTGCGATGCGCCCGAATATAAACTGTATCGGCGGCAGATATTACCTGTTTTATGAAAGAACGAAGCCGCTTTTGGGTAATGCATTAAGCCTTGTCGGCGGCAAATGGAAATCGGAGATATACGTCACAGAGTCAGATGACCTTGATAATTGGACTAAACCGCGACCGATCATATGCAAAACTCGTGATTTTGAAGCGGACCGCCGAGGTCAGGCGATTTCAAATCCGTTTTTAATAAAAATCGGCGACACTTACCGTATGTATTACTCCTGCGGGCAGACGTTTATAAAGGACTGCGGATTTTGTGAGCCGACCTACATAAATTATGCAGAAAGCAACAACATTGCAGACGGATATGTCTCGCGGACTGAGCCGATAATTCGTCCCGATAAAAATGACGAGCATCTTAATCTGTGCTCGGGATGCATTAAGGTTTACAGGCTTGCAGACTGCTACATAGGACTGCAAAACGGCATATTTGAAAAAGACGGAAAAAGCCATTCGGCAATAATGCTGCTGCGCTCCGACGGCGGAATAAAATTTGGCTTTGTAAAGGAATTTCTTACTCCGAGAGTGTGCGGTGATAACGACTGGATGGCGCAATACGTGTACGCCTGCTGTCTTACTTATTACGAAAACAGGTTAAGGCTATATTTCAACGCACGTAACACTTCGGATTTGTTAAAAGGCAGAGAATGTATAGGGCTTTATGAAGCGCAAATGTAACTGAAATCAACAAAAATTCACTTTTAACGCCCTCAGTCAAAGCTGACGCTTTGCCAGCCCCCTCAAAAAGGGAGCGGATATAATCTCTAACATTCAAAATGAAACGGCAAGGGATCGCTCCCCTGCCGTTTTTTGTGCATTTTCTTTTAAACAGTAACCTTGACCGTCATTATTTCATAGGGTTTAAAGTCAAGCTTAATGCTGTTATTCTGAACCTCAAGTTCACAGATATTATTTTCAAGCATATCGCAAAGGTATGCTTTTTTAATGTCAAAGCCGAACGATAAATTGGCTGACGTGCGCTTATTATAATACTCGCATCCGCGAAGGATCATACTGTCGCCGTCCTCAGCCATTTTTGCCGTTTCAAAAATAACGTTTTCGCTGTCCACCGAGAAGAAAGAATATTTCCCGGGCAAAGTGCCTGTGCCGCCCGCTTTTGCAGTGAGCATAGGAACGTTTATATCATACGCTTTTTGTATTGTTCCCGCCTCACGGTAATCGCCTGCGTGAGGATAAAGGGAATACGTAAAGTGATGCTCGCATTTATCGGCATCGGGATCGGGGAATGTTCCGCATTTGAGCATTGTAAGGCTCATCACGCCGTCGTGAATGGCATGACCGTATTTGCAGTCGTTGATAAGGCTTACGCCGTAGCCGTACTCCGACAAATCGCAGTATTTATGAGCGCAGACCTCAAAACGGGCGGCATCCCAGCTAGTATTTTTATGTGTGGGACGTTCAACTGAGCCGAATTGAATATCGTAAACCGCCTTGTTGGAGTTTATATCCACGGGGAACGCTGTTTTGAGCACCAGATGCGACTCTTTCCAGTCAATAAATGTGTCAAAGTCAATGCGGTCGATATTATTGTAAAGATAAATGCTTTGAACTATGGCGCTGTTTTTGAATTTCTTTGTGATTTTAAGTCCCGCGCGCTCGCCTTCGTTGAGTATCTCCACTGATTCGACCGAATCAGCCTCCCAATGCTTTTCAGTATAATAGCTGCTTATCTCCCAGTTATCATACTCGCGGGGATAATCCTCATAAGCTGTGATCACGTTGCCGCGCTGACCGTTTTTGAGCACCTCGCGGTTATTGCGCTTATCAAAAATCGAAGTAAACGTACCCTTTTCGTCAAGAACAAGACGGAAAAAGTCATTCTCTATTGATGAATCCGTAACGGTAACTCTTGATTTTTCATCTGCGAATTTTACGGTTTTATAACCTTTTGCAGGGATGTTCTCGGCATAATAATATTTACCGTCGATTTCGACTGCACCGCTGTTCGTGAAGGAATGGGGATTGAATACAACGTAGCCGTCGGTATCAACATTTTCGGCAATTGTGTTCACGGCACTTTTAATTATTCCGTTACCGACCTTGCCGATTTGCTCATACTGCTCGCGGGATACCTCATAAACCTCTTTTATGGACGAGCCCGGGATAATATCGTGGAACTGATTGAGCAGTACCGTTTCCCAAGAATTCTGCAATTCCGTTTTCGGGTATTCCTTACCGCAAAGCTGACGGGACATAAGTGCCAGTGTCTCTGCTCTTTGGAGCATAAATTCGCTCTTACGGTTATAGCGCTTATTCCTCGCCTGTGAAGTATATGTACCTCTGTGGAATTCGAGGTACAGTTCTCCTGACCAATGAGGGAGTTTGGGGTTGTTCACGGTCTTTCGGCGAACATCCTCCAAAAAATCTCCCGAATATCCCATTTTGGCGGTGGATGTTCCCGGGATTCCGTGCTTTAAGCGGTCATAATATTCCAAATCCTTGCGGATAGGTCCTCCGCCTCCGTCGCCGTATCCGAATGTTATGAGCACATCGTCATAAAGCTCCTTTTGCTGATAACGGTCATATGCGCCGCGAAGCTGATTGGCGTTGAGCTTGGCGTTATATGTAACGTTTGTCGCCGGTTCCTTACCCTTCACCTTATCCTGCGCGGTCATAAAGTAAGTGAAAATGGGGGTGTTGTCGATGCCGTGCCAAATGAATGTATCGTAAGGCATTTTATTCATTTCGTTCCAGCCGATTTTTGAGGTTATGAACTTATCAATGCCGCACTTTTGCATAATTTGCGGAAGCGCCGCAGAATAGCCGAAAACGTCAGGCAGCCAAAGCACACGGCTGTCAACGCCGAATTCTTCTTTTATAAAGCGTTTGCCGTAAAGGAACTGACGCACAAGGCTCTCGCCGCTTGACAGGTTGCAGTCAGCCTCGATCCACATTCCGCCTTCGACTTCCCATCTGCCCTGCTTGACCATTTCCTTGACTTCGCTATACAGCTCGGGGCTTTCCTCTTTAAGAAATTTATAAAGCTGTGGCTGGCTTGACATAAATTTGTATTCTGGATACTTTTTCATAAGTGCCAGCACGGTTGAGAATGAGCGCAACACTTTTTCACGGGTTTGGGCAAGAGTCCACTCCCACGCCACGTCAATGTGAGTGTGTCCTATACAGATAGCGTGTATTTCGCCCTCACGGCAGTATTTTCCGTAGAACTCGTTTTGAAGGTATTCCTCTGCCTTTTCAAGGGAAGCGTAATACTCCTCGGAATAGGGCTCACGCATATCAATAAAATTGATGGCGTTATTAAGATGCTTTTTGATTTCAAAATAGTTACGGGAATTTTCATCCTCATATTCAAGTATTTCAAAAGGCACTTTTAAATCATAATAAAGTTTTCTAATCTTTTTATCTATCAGGCGTAAAGTTGCAATAAAATCAACGTGCTCAGGGAAAACACTGCCTGTGTAAGCGTAAAGGTAAATTTCATAAGTGCCGGGACCGTCTAAAAATACCTCACGATGATTTTTGTCGATTCCCTGCACCAGTTTCCCGTTAACGTATGCTATAAACTGAGGGTTAACGTCTGCCCAGCCGACAGTTGCATCTGATGCTATTGAAAGCTCCGCCTCGCCTTCCGCAAAATCTTCAGGCACGGTTACTTTTTTGTAAAACCAAGCGTGTTTATCGCATTCCCCTGCCCAACGGTCTTTATATGTTACAAATTCACGGAATGTTCCGTCAATTTCAGGCAATTCGTTGCCCGATTTATAACCGCACTCCTTATATAAAAATCCGTCTTGCTGAACGCTTGTTTTTACAATCAAGCGCTCAAATTCTTCTAAAAAGACTCTTATTCTGTCCTCAATAAAATCTTTGATCATAGTTTTTACCTTTCTTAAAATATGTCACTTATTAAATAAAACGAACCGCATACAAGAACGGTATCATCTTTTTCTGAGGTTAAAATAAGACGGTCATAGGCTTCTTTGGGATCACTTATAAATTCGCAATTATCACAGTATTTTTGAGCGATTTTCATTAAGTCTTTGCCGTCCATTGCCCGCGGATTTGAGGGCGTGACAGTCATCACGGACTTACAAAGCGGTACAATGTTTTTAATGTAGCTTTCGGTGTCCTTGTCCGCCATCATACCGATAAGAAGGCGTATATTTTTCACGTTGTTTTTTAAAAGATAATTACGCAAAGCCAATGAACAGCCCTCGTTGTGACCGCCGTCACGGATAACAAGTGGATCATTCCCAATTATCTCCATACGCGCAGTCATTCGGGTTTTTGATATTCCGTCCTTAATCGCTTTTGAACTTACACCTATTGCCTTTGCCGCTTCAATGGCGTTTACGGCGTTCTCAATTTGGTGCTCTCCTGCAAGGGTGATTTTGTATTTTTCTTCGTTATATAGAAACTCTGTGCCTAAAATGCTTTCAGATATGATTTTTGCTCTTTGGGGATCGGTTTTTATTAGTTTTCCGCCGCGTTCGGACACGGTTTGTTCTATTACCATTATGGCATCATCGGTTTGATTAAGTGATGTTATAACCTTAGAACCGTTTTTGATTATTCCGCATTTTTCAAAGGCTATTTTTGAAACCGTGTCACCTAAAATCGCCGTATGGTCAAGGGAAATTGAGGTGATAACCACAGTCTCGGGAGCCTTTAACACATTTGTCGCATCAAAGCGTCCGCCCAATCCCACCTCGATCACGGCGCAGTCGCATCCGCTTTCATAAAAGCAGAGGAAAGCCGCCGCGGTTATGGCTTCAAACTCGGTGATAATAATGTTATTTTTATTTAATTCTTCGATTTTTTCGCGAACTTTAGTAACACGCTGGGCTAAAAATTCTCCGTCAACGTTTTTGCCGTCAATTTGTATGCGTTCACAAAAGCTGATGACGTAAGGCGAT
Organism: Oscillospiraceae bacterium; assembly: GCA_022508805.1. Lineage (GTDB taxonomy): Bacteria > Bacillota > Clostridia > Oscillospirales > Acutalibacteraceae > Fimenecus. The sequence continues at coordinate 211,411 of JAFLUM010000002.1, forward strand.
ACAAACAGTCCTGTTTTGTGTCCGTCACATATAAGAGCGTTTGCTATCATCGTCGAGGTTGAGCCTTTTCCGTTGGTGCCTGCAACGTGCACGGTTTTTATTTTGTCCTGCGGATCGCCGAGAAACTTTAAAAGCATTCGAATACGCTCAAGTCCCGGTTTTATCCCAAATGCCAGCAGAGAGTGGATATATTCAACAGATTGAGTATAATTCATATTTATTTCATCTTCATTGAGATGTCAAATGCCTTGACGGAGTGTGTAAGGGCACCGAGAGAAATGATGTCTACGCCTGTTTTTGCCACGTCGGCAATATTTTCAAGAGTTATGGAGCCCGATGCCTCGGTTTTGGCTCTGCCGCCGATATATTCAACACATTCTGCCATCTGCTCATTTGTCATATTGTCAAGCATAATAATATCTGCACCGGCGGTCACAGCCTCTTTGACTTCGCCCAAGTCTCTTGTTTCGACCTCGATTTTTACCATATGACCGAGCTTTTCACGAAGAGCCGCTACGGCTTTCAAAATACCGCCGCCTGCATCAATATGATTGTCCTTGAGCATTGCGCCGTCAGAAAGATTATAACGGTGATTTTTTCCGCCGCCGCAGACCACGGCGTATTTTTGAAGAGCACGAAGTCCCGGAAGAGTTTTTCGGGTGTCGGTAACAGCCGCTTTGGTTCCCTTGCAAAGCTCAACTGCCTTGTTTGTCATTGTGGCAATGCCCGACATATGCTGAATAAGATTGAGTGCCGTGCGCTCACCTTTTAAGAGAGACGATGTTTTTCCGCTGAATTCAACTATTATGTCGCCCTTTGCTACCTTGTCTCCGTCTTTTTTATAAGCGGTATAGAAAAATGTTTCGTCCAAAAGCTCGAACGTACGCATAGCCGCGTCCAGTCCGCACAGTACGCCGTCAGCCTTAGCTACAAAATACGCATCATTTCGCTGATTTTCGGGAATAAGATAATCAGTCGACACGTCAATATAATTGATGTCCTCACTGATAGCTTTTTTAATAAGCTCATCCAAATAAAATCGGTTAAGCGTCATTTTTCGCTTACCTCCTTCAAGATAATATACGCTACGGTGGCAAGGCTCAACGCCTCGCAGTAATCGGTAGTTATTTTAAATCTGCCGTTTTTGAGTCGCCTTAAAAGCTCGCTCACGCGCTTATATCCCGTTCTGACCGCATCGTCATTGGCGGGCATTACGAAATGCGAGCGCTGCATAATACCCCGTATTTCGGTACGTACGCCCTTCATAAGCGGCGCACCGTCAAGCTCCACGGGCGGTATATAGGTGTCACGAACCTTCGGGTAACCCAATTCGATACAGCGTTCAATATCATCGGCACAGCGTTTGGCGAATACCAAAGCCTCCAAAAGAGAGTTGCTTGCAAGCCGGTTTTTGCCGTGAACGCCTGTATTGGAGCATTCGCCCACTGCATAAAGGCGTGAAACGGTGGTTCTTGAGTTTAAATCAACCTCTATTCCGCCCATCAGATAATGCTGACACGGGAAAATCGGAATAAGATCTTTTGTTATGTCCACGTTATATTTTAAACAGCCCTCGTAAATGCCGGGGAAACGGTTTAACAGATATTCGCGGTCACGGTGAGTAATATCAAGATAAAAGTTGTTACTGCCCGTGCGGCGGGATTCTATTATTATCGCCTTTGACACAACGTCACGTGGGGCAAGCTCCAATCTTTCGTCATAGCGGTGCATAAATCTCTCTTTATTGCAGTTGAGAAGGTATGCGCCCTCACCTCTTACCGCCTCGCTGATTAAAAACTGCTCTCTGCCGTCGGAATTGAAAGCGGTGGGGTGAAACTGAACATAGCTTAAATTTTTTATTCTTGCGCCAAGCTCGTACGCAAGACGTATTCCGTCACCCGTGGCAACTGACGGATTGGTCGTGTATTTATAAACTCTGCCGATTCCGCCCGTAGCAAGTACGCAATAGCTCGCCAAATATTCGTCATATCCGCCGTCTGTCAGCGCATGGGCACAGATGCCGCTTTTCACTCTTGAAAGCTTGAATACAGGGGCATTTTCAACAAGCGTTATATTGCTTTTTTCGCGTACTTTTTTTAGGAGCTTGTCAACGATTTCGGCGCCTGTGGTGTCCTTATGATGGACTATTCTTCTGCGGCTGTGACCGCCCTCCAGCGTTTTTTGCAGAGTTCCGTCAGCATTTTTATCAAAATCCACGCCGTATTCCATAATTTTGCGAACCTGATCGGGTCCCTCGTGCACAAGAACGGTCACGGCATCAATGTCGTTGGCATGCTGACCTGCGATCATAGTGTCCTCAATGTGCAAATCAAAGCTGTCATTTTCAAAGCTCAACACCGAAGCCACGCCGCCCTGAGCCAAGGAGCTGTTTGAAAGAGTGTCCTTATTTTTTGAAAGGACGGTAATATTAAAATTTTCAGGCAGGCAAAGAGCGGTATACAGTCCTGCCGCGCCGCAGCCGACTATTAAAACATCGCACCTTTTAAGCATATTCATATATCCTTTCTAAGGCGAACTTATACAAATAACATAATAACACATATTTATGAAAAATAACAGGATTTTTTCCATATTTTATAACTTTCAGTAATTTGTATATAAATGTACAAATTACCAACTCAATATACAGAAAAATCACAAATTCATACGCTGTTTGCTTGACATAATTTGAAGCTTATGATATACTTTCACGGTAGACTTATTTGTCCGATTTTATTTTTTAGATTGGAGTTTTTTAAATGGAAAGAATCAGAACTATCGAAACAAGAGATCTTGTAGAGAGTGCCGAAAAAGGCGGCTGCGGTGAGTGCCAGACTTCTTGCCAGTCAGCTTGCAAAACCTCCTGCGGTGTTGCTAACCAGCAGTGCGAAAACTGCGAGGAGAAATAATTTTCGTTTTATTTAAGACGCACTAAAGGCAGGTAATGCAGTTTTGTATTACCTGTTTTTTATCATCGGAGGAAGATATGGTACATCAGTATAAGCTAAACGGCTATAACATAGTTCTTGATACCTGCAGCGGTTCAGTGCATCTGACGGATGAGGTAGCCTTTGACATTATTGCTGTTTTTAAAGAAAAATCGGCTAATGAGATAGCAGAATACATAACCGAAAAATACAAGGACGAAAAAATTACAACGCAGGATGTATTTGACTGTATTGAAGATATAAAAGCACTTGAAAGCGCAGGCAAGCTGTTCACACCCGACACATATGAGGATATGGCCTTCGACTTCAAAAGCCGTAATACAGTAGTCAAGGCGCTATGCCTGCACGTGGCGCACACCTGCAACCTAAACTGCGAATACTGCTTTGCAAGCCAAGGCAAATATCACGGTGAACGGGCGCTTATGAGCTATGAAACGGGAAAGCGTGCTCTTGATTTCCTTATTGAAAATTCAGGAACACGACGTAATCTTGAGGTTGACTTTTTCGGCGGAGAGCCGCTGATGAATTTTGAGGTGGTAAAACAGCTCGTTGGATACGCTCGAGAGCAGGAAAAAATACATAACAAAAATTTCCGCTTTACGCTCACTACCAACGGTGTACTCATTGACGACGATGTTATCGACTTTTGCAACAAAGAAATGAGCAATGTGGTCTTAAGCCTTGACGGCAGAAAAGAGGTCCACGACCGCTGGCGCAAGGACTACCTCGGACGTGGAAGCTATGATATTATAGTTCCTAAATTTCAAGAATTTGTACGTCGTCGCGGCGGTAAGAATTACTATATACGCGGCACGTTTACACACAATAACACAGACTTTACTAACGATATTTTTCATATGGCAGATTCAGGCTTTACAGAGCTTAGTATGGAACCTGTGGTTTGCTCCCCCGAGGACGCAAGCGCATTGACTGAAGACGATTTGCCTGTTCTTTTTGAGCAGTATGAGATACTTGCCAAAGAGATGATCCGCCGCAAAAAGGCAGGTAACGGATTCACATTCTATCACTATATGCTTGATTTAAAGCACGGTCCGTGCATTTATAAGCGCATTTCGGGCTGCGGCTCCGGCACGGAGTATATGGCTGTTACGCCCGCCGGCGAGCTTTACCCCTGCCACCAGTTTGTGGGCGATAAAAAATATCTGCTGGGCAATATTTACGACGGCGTTACGAATAAGGAAATTCAAAATGAATTTAAGCTCTGCAACGCATATGCGCGATCGGAATGTAAGGACTGCTGGGCAAAGCTTTACTGCTCGGGCGGGTGTGCGGCTAACTCGTATCATTCCACGGGAAAAATCACAGGTATTTATAAATACGGCTGTGAGCTGTTTAAAAAGCGTATTGAGTGCGCCGTAATGCTGCAGGTGGCAGATAAATAAGTTAGAGGTACAGTTTTGGACACGCCGATTTTTGATTTTGTGAAAAATTACACAAAAAGTCAAAGGACCCGACTGCATATGCCGGGTCATAAGGGTGTGCCTTTTCTCGGCTGTGAGGGCTACGATATTACTGAAATCGGCGGTGCGGACGAGCTGTACTGCCCCAACGGAATAATACTTGAAAGCGAAAAAAATGCATCTAAGCTTTTCGGAACTGCGCGCACGGTATACTCTGCAGGCGGATCGTCGCAAAGTATAAATGCAATGCTGTTTTTGGCATATTCCAAGGCTGAAAAAGACGGCACTCGTTCTTTTGTACTTGCAGGCAGGAATGCGCACAAATCGTTTATATATGCCGCCGCAAAGCTGAATATTGACGTCGAGTGGATTTATCCGCAAAACAGTAAGGATATTTGCAGTTGTGTTATTACTCCCGAAATGCTGCAAAATGCACTTGCAAAGCTTAATAAAAAGCCGTTTGCCGTGTTTGTGACAAGTCCTGATTATCTCGGCAAAATGACGGATATACGCGGACTGTCAAAAATATGCAGACAGTATGATATCCCCCTGCTTGTGGATAACGCGCACGGGGCATACACAGCATTTCTTGAAAAAAATGCTCACCCTATTCATTTAGGTGCGGATATATGCTGTGATTCAGCGCATAAAACTCTTCCTGTCCTGACAGGCGGCGGATATTTGCATATTGCGAATGATGACCGCTTTGGTTTTGCTGACGGAGCGGTAAGGGCAATGGAAATTTTCGGCTCTACAAGTCCGTCATATTTGATTCTTTCCTCACTTGATCTTTGCAATAAATATATAAGCGAGGATATAAAAAAAGATTTGTGTGACTGTGTGAAAAAAGCGGCAAAAATCAAAAAACTTATGAAAAAAATCGGTATTCCCGATATATCAGATGAGCCTTTAAAAATCACTGCTGATTTTTCGGAATTCACTGCTCCTGAAGGCGGATTTTCACAGTATTTCAGAGACTGCGGTATTGAATATGAATATGCTGACGGCGAAAATACAGTATTTATGCTCTCTCCGCAGAACAGTGATGAGGATTTCCAAAAATTAGAATCAGCATTTAAGAATTTGCCGTTAGGAATAAGGAATACATCAAGAGAGATTTTACCGATATTTCCCGCCCGGCGGGCTATGAGTGTCAGAGATGCGGTATTTTCGCAAAGCGAAGAAACAGACGTTTTTTGCGCCTTGGACAGAGTTTGCGCCTCGCCTACGGTATCCTGCCCCCCTGCCGTTCCCATTGCAGTGAGCGGTGAAATTATAAACGAAGATCATATCCGACTTTTTAAACGGTACGGTATAAATAAAATTGCGGTTGTAACGGAATAGAACACTAATTTTTTAAAAAAAGATGTTGACATTTTAACCCAGTAGTGGTAATATATTTGGGCAGTAAAAACTGAATATGCGCCGGTAGCTCAGCTGGATAGAGTGTTTGGCTACGAACCAAAAGGTCGGGGGTTCGAAT
>JAFLUM010000020.1 GCA_022508805.1 Oscillospiraceae bacterium
CAAATAATCAGAATATGCTTTGAGCCAGGCAGCCTTTACATCCTCCTTCTTTGAGGTGTGGTCAATATCCACATGGAAGAAATTATTAGTCGTTGGTCTTGAGTACGGTATATCAACCGTCATATCAATGCTGATGAATATCTGAAGCTCATAGCCGTAGGGCACAAAAACGTCGAAGGAATATGCGCCGTCGGTGGTTCTGTGCGGACGGGAAGCGCTGAAGATACTATCTACCCAGCTGAGTGTTGTAGGGCTGTTGGAGCCAAAAAAGACAACATTTTCAGGTGTTTGATAAGTTATAGGGTCGTTACTGCCGTCCATTTTAACCACATAGTTAACCGTATGCTCAACGGGAACGTATTCAACAATGAATTTCGCTTCATCGGGCAGAGTTGTAGTACTAACCTGCGTGTTTTGTCCCTCAGCCGAAAGATAGTAGTAAATGCATCTGTCGCCAAGGTCAATCATACCTAAAACGTTGATATTTGCACCGTCGATCGTGACCTGCTTTACATAGTAACCTGTGTATTTCGCAAACAGATCTTGAATGACATCTCCCGCAATAGACGGATCACCGTCGTTTGTACCTTCAGATACAAGGACCACACGATCGGTCTTCTTATCTGTTATTTGTACACCGTCCCAAGATTTCGGAGGACGCAAATATCCCGAGCTAAACGGGTCGAGACCGCTGGGATATTCGTCATCAGTTGTGTAATCCGTGCCGTTTTCGTATGGCAGCGGAGGATCGTTATCATTCGAGCCTTCACGCGGAACATAATCAGTAAGTCCCCCAAACAAGAACTTTGTACGTGGAATATAGGAATCCGTGTTAGCCTCCACAGCGTTGATTGATGCGAACGTAGATGCCCCGTTAAGAGGGAGTTTTCCCTCATCAAACAGCTCCATCAACGCAAAAAACTCTTCAACAGTCATATCCGCCGAATAAGGGTCAAATTCCCCGCTCTTGATTAGTTTCATAAGGCGTGCTTTTGTTTCTTCGCGCGTTTCCTGCTCCCCGTCACGAACCACAGAGGATCCAAAGGCTTCGGCGGAGAAAACGGTAAAACTGGTAAATACTGATGATACCATAGTTAGGCACAAAAGTATCGAGAGGAAACGGTGCCAATATTCAGTTATATACAGGTGCTTATTGGTTTTAGTGATTTTCATAAGCGTTTTCCTCCCACAAATTTTTTCTAACTTACGTTTTTTAATCTACACCTACCTGCACAAGCCATGCACTGAACGTAAGCGTGAAGGTTTTTATGTCGCAGACGTAATGCTCGCTGACAATCAGCTCGTCGTTTTCTAAAATCCCAATTTCGCCTTTAAACGGTGTTCCCGCCTCAAAAGCATCTTTATATTTATATATACCGTTTGTAGCATCAATCTCTATCCAGTCATCCGTCAGCTCATAAGTCACGGTGTCGGGAAATGGATTGGATTTGACTACCTTAATATATAATTCAAATGTCACATCAGAGGCAATATCCAGCCGAATAAAAGGATCTTTGGCAATATCCACACCGGGGATCACCCTGTCATAGGTATTTTTTGTGACCTCATTTTTAGTCAGAGTATAAATTCCGTTATTAAGTTCAGCTTCGTGTTCCAGAAGTTCCATTGATCCGATGCCTGTTTTCGCCACTTTGGCGGAATCCAACATATAGCTTGAAATGACATATTTCGCATATGTTCCGCTAACAATCCATGTGGACAGCATAGTAAGAATAAGAAGGCTGCCGACTGCCCAAAACAGGACATTGTGAACAGAATGCTGCGATTTTTTTATATTTTTACCTCTGTCCATAACCGACACCACCTTTAAAAATTACTCGCCTTTCAAGCGTCTTATTTCTTCTTTGATTTTTTCCTGTTCGTCCGTTGCTTTTTTTCGTTCACGCATATACGGCAGTTCAAAAAGCAGTATTGCCGCAACAAGTATCAATACAAAACCCGTTGACGACTTCAAAAAGCGTACTGCTGCTCCCGCAAACGGGATATTTGCCACTGCTTTGCCCTTAATATCGGACAGAGAAATGGAATCATCTGCAATATTGTTGGCGTCACCTTGCGTGATGACCTCGTCACCGTCTATAGATATTATCCTGTGGACTACAAGAGAACCGCCGTCCTGATAAACAACAATATCGTCAGTTTCATAGCTGCTCTGCTCATGGACGATCACGAGATCATCCACTGACAGCGCAGGTTCCATACTGCCGGAAAGAACTACGGAAACGCCCCAGCCAAACGGCATGGGCATTTCGTTACCCGCAAGTGTTTTTGCGTTCCAGTTATAAAGCTTCAGTCCGATTATCAAGCTGATAACGATCAAAATAACAGTTCGACCTATGCTTTTCCATTTGCTTTTCTTTTTACTCATTTGCTTCTGCCTTTTTATCTTTACGGCCTGATTTAATGACTGCAAATATCATGCCGCAAAGTCCTATAAACGAGCCTGCACAGAGCAGAGAAAGAAGTACAAGCTGTGAATCGTCGCCCGTATTCGGAGGCTTGATAAGTCCCGCGCCCGGATTGTCAGGATCCTCGTCATACTCGGCGACCGTACGAATAACGATATGCAGTACAAGGTCCTCATCCACGGCAAGATTGCCGAGCATGGTGTCGTACTCGTCGTCACCCCATTCAAAAGGCCATTCCCACTCCAAGTTGTAAACAGCATATTTGCCTGCGGCAAGTTCTGCGCTTTCGTTCACGGTATTGAGCTCCATCACGTCAACCATACTGTCGGCGGAGCCTAAAAGATACTTGTTCGTGTAATCCCACACGCGAGCATTCACAGGAAGCCAAAGATCGGTTCCCGTAACGTATGCTTCCATAGTCAAATTGTAATCAAGCGCCACATCGCCTGTATTGGCAAGAGTAAACTGATAGATGTTAGAGGTTCCGGGGGCGATGAGCTTATCCTCATTTCCCTCGGCACCTATTACCGTTATCTCGCCCGTTTCATCATAGGATAATTTGAAAATCTCTTCCTCAGCTTCCATAATGAACTGAGGACTATGGGTCACGGCAGATTGATTGGATGAGCCGTTTTGACCGTCCGAACCGCTACCGTTTTGTCCGTTTGTTCCGTTGCCGTTTTCGCCGTTTGAACCGCTGCCCGAGTCGTTTTCAGCATCGGCACCGCTATTTGATCCGTTTTCGCCGTCCGCGCCGTCGAAAGAGGAGTCAGAATCTGAATCAGAATCGGAGTCGGAGCCGCCCTGAGCGTCGTCCGTTAGAGAATGAACATTTTTAAAATCACTTGCGGTAAAGAGTATGACCCTGCCGAAAAGGAGCGACAATGAAGATGCTAAGCACAAAATCAAAACAAGAATAATGGCAATTATTCTGCCTGATGATCTCTTTTTAGAGTCTTCGCTATTCATTCCTGCTCCCTCCTTTTCACGCGGATTATATTTATCAATTTTATTTCGGTGTTTTTGACAGTCGGAAGGTCTGTTGCCTTTCGGCTGTCAAAAACACCGAATCCCGCGCAGTCGCAGCCACAAGCGACTGCGCGGGCATTAGGTTTAAGTAGTTTTAATGATTAACTAAGTAAACTATTGATTCGCTTAATTAGTCAACCTGAGTTACAGTAACAGTGAGCTTAACGCTAACGTTGAGATTATAATCTGTGCCGTCAACGAGATTTGTTTTCGGTTTAAGATCGGTGCCGGCTGCAAGATCGCCAAGGAGAGTATCCTTCTGATCTAGAAGCTTAACAGCCGCCTGTGCGGTTGCTAAATTCTGCTGTGCTTCTACTAATGCAGCTTGTTCGGCCTCATCGTCTTGACCATCTTTAGCTGCTAAAGCTTCCTCTGCATCCCTTACAGCTGCCTCTAATGTAGCCAATTGCGCAGCAGCAGCATCCTCAAATGCCCACTCCCATGTAAGAGTGAATGTGCCGATTGCCTCAGCAAGTCTTGTGTTAGCGTCAACGTAAATTCCGTCATCGCCGTTGAGCACATCGAATACGGCTTTGATCTGTGCAAGAGTGCCGCTTACAATACCGTCACTTGCCTGCTTAGTAGTATCAAGATCTATAACAGCGGTGAGATCTTTATCCTTAAGATATTCGCCCTTCAGTGTGAATACGAGCGGATAGTAATCTTCCTCGTTGTCAAACGTATCCTTAGTGTCACCCGTAGTCATATCGGGCAGAGCTTCTTTCGTTGCAAGGAAAACGTCCTCAATTGCTTCAAAGTCGAGCGTTACTCTAACGTCTACCTCCGGTTTGCCTGTAACAGCAATGCTAAGTCCACCATCAAGACTCTTCGTACCGGGTGCAACGAGGTTGTCTCTTCCGTTATAAGATTCAACGGTGATTTTCGTTTCAGGATCGTCTGCGGTATTACCGGCGGGAGTATTGCCATCGTTTACTGCAAAGTATGTCTTGTCAAACAAGCTGCCGCTGGCGGCTACTACAACGCCGAATTTTGCAACACGAGCGCTGTCGCTTGCCTCACCAGTCGTTACGTACTTAGCAAAAGTACCGCTGATTACGCTGGTTGTAAGAAGAACTGCAACTAAAAGTACGCTTGCAATTCTCATCATTTTGTTCTTTTTCATGAGTTTTTAACTCCTTTCATAAAATGTGCCTTTCGGCTGTTGGATTCTTCCCCCATAGGGCAAGCCCCCGGGAGAATTTATATATTCAACCCCGATGTGGCTTTCGGGGGAAGAATAGCGGATATTCACTGCGTTCGCAGTGAAGAGTGAAAATGAAGAACGAAGAAGGTGATTTGATTATTGTAAATCCTCGTCCTTTTGCTCTGCCTCTTTTGCTGCTTTAAGTGCCTCAAGCTCGGCAAGCAGAGCATCGGTATCCTGCTGATTTTTCTTTTCATATTTCTTACGGCGGAGCAAATCCCACGCGACAAGCAAAACAAGCGGCACGACTACACAGATAACAAGACCTGCCGTTGTCTGCATAAACATGGCTACGCTGCCTGCGCCGGCGATTCTAACGTCAGTATAAATTCCGACCAATTTATCTTCGGACACCGGCTTACGGTCCTCTGCGTTGTTGGCATCACCCTGAGTTTTAAAGTAGAGTGTTCCGTCTTCTTCATATATCTCGTTAACTCTATGGGTCAGGATGCTTGTTCCATTTCCGTCGGGATCAAAGAATGCGATAACGTCGTCTTTCTTTACATCGTTTCCGTCGATTTGTTTAACGATTATAAGGTCGCCGCTCATTATGTTCGGTTCCATTGAGCCGGTAAGTACGATAAGCGGAGCATATCCGCCGATTTTCGGCACCTCATCTTTATTGGTATAGCTCTTTACGATCAACGTGATATTGACTACAAGGATCGGAATAAGGATCACACAAAGCAACACGCCTACCGCTGTCAAAACCTTGTGATTGACTGTTGATTTTTCTTGTTTGGACTGTGACATCGCCCATGCATCCTCCCTCGGATGATATTACACCATTCTTATATTACGCAACAATATATCACAAAAAAGCTTAAAATGCAAGTGTTTTTGCATAATTAACACTTTGTTAATATTTGTTTATTATTAAAAAATATATAAAAAGAACCCGTCAGTCCGGGTCGGACAGACAGGTTAATTTTCCGAATACGACGTATCTTGCATTGTCAAAGTCATGAGAGCAGGTGGAAAGCGTGACGATATGGTCCTCCCCCGTTACGGAGATCCCGGAATTAAATGTCGACTGCGCCTTTAACCCCTGCAAAACCGCCTCAAAGCTGTCAGCATCGCCGAAATTCGGATAATAGATATCCGCATTCGCATTTGTGACAAAGCCTGCAAACAGCTCGATCATATAATCCTTATCGGATGTTAAATAATACAGAACGGGATGCTCGTCAAAATAGCTCTGCTCCTTATATTTTTCCAGTGTGCCGAACATTGTGGCATTTTTCATAAAATGCCCGTAGATAATATAATTTTGACCTGTGCCCACAGCCCCACAGCGATAATCAACAAAGAGAGTTCCGCTCACAAGGTAATTACCGTGTAGGTCGCGGCGTAAATAATCATCGTTATCATCCGACTGCACCACGGGATAATTGATCGGTGTGTCCTCGCAATAGAGCCAACCTATAATGTCGCCGTTCTCCTGCAAAAGGGACGGAAAATCCACGGCGATCGGTGCGCTTGGCAGCACCTCGCCGTCTGGCATCTGCTCAGTTTCATACGAATTTGTGGAAACATAACGGTTTTGTAAATCACCGTACGTCTTGTCAACCTGACGGTACCTGTTGAGCGTAACGGCGACGCCGACAGACGAACCGATAAATACTAATCCTAATATAAAGCAAATTGCAAGATATATCTTTCTTTTCAAAATTCATCACTCTCTTATATTTATTTGCATTTACGCAACGATTTGTTTGTATCTTTCTCCGTTCAGCACCTGAAGCATATAGCTCATCGGTGTTGTGCTCTGACTCATAGCCATATTAAACACTGTACGACTGCATCCCGATACGAGCGCCACGCCGTTTTCGTCCTGCTCCACGGGATATTGGCTGTTTCGTGAAAACACATTCCAATAAACCAAATTAGGCAGTCGGTATCCGTATTTATCAAATGCTCTTTTGGAATTTTCAAATACCGTGGCATCCGCATCAACACCTACGTCAAACTCCATATCCGATATTATATATACCATTTCCGGCAATTCCTCCTGCGGCAGCTTATTTTTGACTGCGGTGCTCAGCAGGAGCATAAATACTTTGTTAAGATCCGTATTGGAAACTTCATCGTAGCTTGCACAATACTGAGTCTGCTCATATATGTCATTGCCCTTTATTTCCACAAGTTGAGGTGTGGTAGAGAAGGCAATAAACCGATTGTGAAAGGCACCTGTGTTATGCTGAGCAAAGAACATACCCAGTGACAGTGCCACTGATATTGCCAAGAAGTCAGAACATTTTCGCACTATATCATACATAATGATAGAAATATCTTTAACATAAAAGAAATTGCTGTACGTACCGTTCCGGTATGCGCAGATCCAATCGGACGGAATCGAAATTTCCCGTCGTCGGTGCTATGCACCGTTTCAACTGTTGGCGCGCAAGCACAACGCCGCAATGCACACTATCCGCAGTGTCGGAGAAAATCAGTTATTTTATTAGGTTTTCAAGATACAAAAAAGACTTTTATTTATAAATGGATACACCACTCCCGTGGTCTTACAATATCCGCATATAAATAAAAGTCTTTTTATATCCCAATTTAAGGCAATATGATTATAGCATATTACAATTTACGGTGTCAAGTATTTTCGAAAATTTTTATTCAGTGTTTTTAATTTATAAACCATTTGATTATTTTAATGATTTATGGTATCATTATTAAAATAAGTATAATAAATAGTTTAAGCGGTCTTTTTCGATTCCTTTAAAAATACAAACAAAAGAAAGGTCGTATATAAAATGCGGAACGGCATCAAAAAAATGCGCATTTTACCCATAATTTTATCTCTTATCCTTATAATTTTCGCCTGTAGGGCTTACGTTAATACGCCTACTGCCGAAAGTGATAGTGAAACCGAAACTGTAACAGAAACTGTAACAGAAACAGCAACAGATACTGTAACAGAAACGGCAACAGAAACGGAAAGTGGGAAAACCTCAGAGACAGAAAGCGAGATCACATCTGAAACCGAGGACATTTCACAAACGCCCGAGTCTTCAACTGCGAACGCTCCGACCTCTCAGCCGAGCACTACAAAATTGCCCCCTGTTTCCGCACCTGTTTCCACCACTGCTGCACACCGCCACATCTACACTAAAAAAGTGACTTCACCAACCTGCACAAATAAAGGCTACACCACCTACACCTGCTCATGCGGACGTAGCTATACGGATGATTTCACTAAAGCCAAAGGGCACAGTTTTGGAAAATGGCAGACCGTGAAAGCGCCCACGACCACATCCGAGGGTACGGAAAAGCGAACCTGCTCCGTCTGCGGAGTAAGCGAGACGAAAGCGATCCCTAAGCTGACTGCCGAAATTACGAATTTTAACGAGGAAGTTCTAAGCCTTGTGAATAAAGAACGCACCAAAAGGGGGTTATCGCCTTTGACGTATTGCTATGAGGCACAGAAGGCGGCAGATTTGCGGGCGAAAGAGATCTTAAAATCCTTTTCACATACACGACCTGACGGCAGAGACTGCTTCAGCGTGTTTGACGATTTGAAAATCAACCGATTTATGTGCGGTGAAAATATTGCCTACGGTTATCCCACTCCCGAGGACGTTATGGAAGCGTGGATGCATTCACCGAGTCACCGTGATAATATCCTAAACGAAAAAGCAAAGGGAATGGCGATCGCCATGATAGATAATTATTGGGAACAGATTTTTGTCATTTAGGGAGCATATTTATGAAGGTACTTATTATCAACGGAAGTCCGAGAATAGGTGGAAATACCTGCGATGCCCTGGGCGAAATGGAAAAGATTTTCGCAAAGAATAAAATCGAAACGGAAACCGTTCAAATCGGCAATATGGATATTAGAGGCTGTATTGCCTGCGGCTTCTGCTTTAAAAACGGCAGATGCGTTTTTGACGATATTGTAAATGAGCTTGCCGAAAAATTCAAGGAGAGTGACGGCTTGGTGGTGGCAAGTCCCGTTTATTATGCATCGGCAAATGCCACGCTCACAGCTCTGCTTGACAGAATGTTTTACAGCTCGAGCTTTGACAAGACTATGAAGGTAGGCGCCGGCGTTGTTATTGCAAGACGCGGCGGTCTTTCCTCTACCTTTGACCAGCTTAACAAGTATTTCACCATAAGCGGTATGCCCGTTGCCTCCAGTCAATACTGGAACAGCGTTCACGGACTTGCTCCCGGCGAGGCGCAACAGGATGCCGAGGGAATGCAAACTGTGCGAACTCTTGCGGAAAATATGTCATTTTTAATGAAGAGCATTGCACTCGGCAAGGAAAAATACGGTTTGCCCAAAAAAGAGAAAAGAGTATCGACACATTTTATACGGTAAATACATAAAATCAGCGGAGAACTTTGAACCGATAAATTCGGTCAAGGTTCTCCGCTTTTTTATGTCTTTTGGTGAAAGTTTTTCGTTAGTAATACTGAAACTATAAAAAGCAGTATCAGCACCGTGCCTATTATTATGCTGCTGATAAAATAAGGCGACAAACCGTTTACAAGCGGTGAAAGCAATCCGTAAATGAACAGATCCTCATTGCCTGCACTTACGGAAATAAATTCAGCTTGTATGAGCTTTAACGAAAGTCCGTAAATAAGGCTTGATGCTCCGATAAAAATAAGTAGCTCAGAAATTTTACGGATATTTATTGCCGCTAAAATAAGAAACGCCGCAAGCGCTGCAAGCAACAGATATGTCACATTTTTCTCAGAGAGCAACACGATTATTAAATCGGATTTTACTCCTGTCACGCTCTCAATATTGCTTATAATTATATTTTTGATATAGGTTTTTACCGCTTTTTCTATTGAATCCGGACTGAGCAAGTCGATTGTGATGTTTTGCTTTGTATCAGTGCCGTTTTTAAGACGTTCCAAAGCTGAATTTCGGTCACTGTAAAGTATGTAATCAACTTCCTTGAAAAGCTCCTCTTTAACCTCGGTATTCAGCTTATCAGATGATAAAACAGAGCTTATTGCCCAGTCGATGACAGGAGAGGCAAAGGAAAATATTGTATTGTCAGTATACTGTCCGATATAATTGCCGACAAATTCGGCGACATTTGCCGTTTTGCCGTTTACCGTAAATTTTACCGTACTGATGTCCGTGCTTTCGATTTGCTGATAGAATTCCTCTGATTCAAGATATTGACGCACGATTTTGACTGCAGTAGCAGCGAACAGCGAAACGGCAATGGCAATACACAAAATGACAGATAAACAGATTCGTATAATGCTCAAAGCAGTTTTCATTATCTCACCTAAAAAATTCAAACCCCGTACCGAAAAGTACGGGGCAGATTTAAAATGTGCAGAAAGGAATATGATTATTCAGCGTCTTCCTTCTTTTCTTCCTTTTTCTTGTGGAAGAGGATCTTATCAACAGGGAAATAGAGGAAGAACTGAACAGCGCCGCAAACTGCGCCCGAAATAGCGATGGCACTGCCGCCCAAGCCTTTAGCCGTTAAAACATTTACAAGGTACGGCTGAAGCCATGCTGAAAATGCAATAAGAACGATTGTAAATACTATGTAAATCGGTAATACGACTTTTGTGTTTGCGGCTGAATTAAAGGTCTTTTCTTTATTGATAAAGAAAGAAACTATCTGTGCAATAATATTACTTGCAGTAAGTGCAATGAAAAGTCCTAAGCCTGTTGTAGCCATACCTGCTTTTGCGGCTGCCTCTGAAGAATAGATCCAGAACTCATAAGGTCTTGTAAGGAACTCTTCGCTCATAGGAAGTTTGAGCAGATACGGTAAAAATGTCTGAATAACAAACGCGCCCAGTGAAACCACAATAAATTTTACAAACTGCCAAAGAGTTTCAATACCCTTGCCTTTTGAGGCGGCAGCCTTGTCAATATCGTTTAATTTTGCCATAAAACATTCTCCTTTTCACAGAACAATTATATAGAAATTTTACCATATTCCTAAGACCAAGTCAATAAAGCATTGAAAATACGTGATTTTTAACAATTTGCCAGTCGATTTTTTGTGTAAAGGTTTGCATAGTCATTGCAAAAATAAAGCCGCTGAAAAGCAGCGGCTGAATTTAAGCTTTTGGGGATATTAATATTTTGTGAGGTACTCGCCGATCTCCCACTGAGATACCTTTGTGCGGTAATCGTCCCACTCCTTGCGCTTACCCTCAAGGTATTTTTCGTAGATATGCTCGCCGAGAGCCTCTTTGATAAAGGGGTCAGCCTCGAACTCGTCAAGAGCATCGCTAAGGCTGCCGGGAAGGCTTTCGATTCCGTTCTCTTTAAGCTCGTCTGCCGACATTTCGAATATGTTTTTTGTAATTCCCTCAGGGGCTTCCATACCCTTTTTGATGCCGTCAAGTCCTGCCGCAAGGCAAAGAGCCATTTCAAGATACGGGTTGCAGGAGGGATCGGGGCAACGAAGCTCAACGCGTGTGCCCATTCCTCTTGCCGCGGGTACACGGATAAGCGCCGAACGGTTTGATGCTGACCATGAAATATAGACGGGAGCCTCATAACCGGGAACGAGTCTCTTATAAGAGTTTACAAGGGGGTTGGAAACTGCCGCAATACCCTTAACGTGAGCGAGAAGTCCTGCTATGAAGTGATAAGCAGTCTTGCTGAGTCCGTATTTGTCATCTGGGTCATAGAAGGCGTTTTTGCCGTCCTTCATAAGAGACATATTGGTATGCATACCTGAGCCGTTGATACCGAAAACGGGTTTGGGCATAAATGTGGCGTGAAGGCCGTGACGGCGGGCATAAGTTTTTACCACGTGCTTAAAGGTAACCACCTTATCGGCTGCGTCAAGTGCCTCGGCAAAGCGGAAGTCGATCTCATGCTGACCCTCGGCAACCTCGTGGTGAGAAGCCTCGATCATATATCCCATTTCCTGCAAAGCAAGGCATACGTCACGTCTGCACTGCTCGCCCTGATCGGCAGGACCCATATCAAAATATCCCGCAACATCGGCTGTCTTTGTGGTGGGATTGCCGTTTTCGTCAAGCTCGAAAAGGAAGAACTCGCACTCGGGACCTACGTTGAAGGTATAACCCATATCGGCGGCCTCTTTAATAGCCTTTCTGAAAATATATCTGGGGTCGCCTGCAAAAGGAGTGTCCCTGTCTGAGTAAACGTCACAGATCAGACGGGCAACGCCGGCTTTCCACGGTAAAATGGTAAAGGTATCATAATCGGGCTTTAAATACATATCGGATTCGTTTATACGCACAAAACCCTCAATCGAAGAGCCGTCGAACATAGCGCCGTCATCCAGAACCTTTTCAAGCTGAATGTCGGATATGGCGACATTTTTAAGCTGACCGAAAATGTCGGTAAACTGAAGTCTGATAAATTCAACGTTGTTTTCTTTTGCAATACGGAGGATGTCCTCTTTTGTGTAGCCCATTGTTATTGACTCCTTTCAAAAAAACAAAAAACAGACAAGGAAATCTTTCACCAAGACTTCCTTGTCCTCGTTACATTTCATATTATAGCAAAAATTCAAATATTGTCAACGCATATTTTCATTTTCGACTTTTTTTACAAAGAGCAATAAAATGCTGTGAAATGGCTTATACACAATGACAAATTTCTATCTGCAAATATTTTTCAGTTCTTTGGGTTTGAAAACCCCTTTTTCTGTTATATATGCGGTAATAAGTGAATTATCGGTCACATCAAATGCAGGATTAAGTGTCTTTGCGGCGGTCGGTATCATTGGCTTTTTGTACCACATCTCTGAAATTTCATTTCCGTCACGCCGCTCAACGGTGATTAGGTCGCCGTTTGGGATATTCGGGTCAAAGGTAGAAAAAGGCATACAAACATAAAAGGGAATTCCGTAATGCTTTGCTGAAATTGCAACGCCGCTTGTGCCTATTTTATTGGCTGCATCCCCGTTGAGAGCAACTCGGTCACACCCCACAAGAACGGCATCAACAAGTCCCTTTTTCATCACGTACGACGCCGTATTGTCGCATATCACGGTGGTGTCTATCCCTGCAGAGGTAAGCTCATACGATGTCAGCCTTGCGCCCTGCAGCAGCGGACGCGTTTCGTCACAGAAAACGTGAATATCCTTCCCCTGTTCGTGCATTACATATACGGGAGCTAACGCCGTTCCGTATTTTACTGCGGCAAGTCTGCCCGCATTGCAGTGGGTCAAAAAGCTGCGGCTGTCTTTAAGAATTTCTGCACCGTACTCACCGATTTTTCGGCAGACGGTTATATCGTCCTCCATAATTTGCAGAGCACATTCAGTCAGATTCCGTTTAAAATTTTGCGCATTGCTGTTTTGTGCCGCCGCAAGCATTTTTTCTGTTGCCCATTTTAGATTAACAGCGGTCGGGCGGCAAGCGCAAAGCTCCCGCGAAAATTCGGACAGCTCGTTTATAAGCACATCATACATTTCGGCTGTACTATTATTCATAAGCACCGCCAGTGATATAGCCGCAAACACGCCGATTGCAGGCGCGCCGCGCACCTTGAGCGTTTTTATGGCATCGTACATCTGAGTGAAGCTGTCAGTTGACACCTCACGGTATTCGTTGGGCAAAAGTGTTTGGTCAACAAAAACCGCTTTATTGTTCTTTGTATCAAAGCCTACGGTTGCGCCGTTTAAAAAAGACATTAAAGCTCACCAGTTATCTTCATAATAAGCATCTGCATTTCTTCGGATTTTTGCCTGCCGATAAGTAAAACTTCCTCTTCGGTAAGTCTTTCGCCCGAAAGTCCTGCCGCTTTATTGGATATAAGCGAAAATCCCAGCACCTTCATTCCGCAGTGGTTAGCCGCAGTGACCTCCTGCACCGTGGACATTCCCACAGCGTCAGCGCCGAGTACGCGGAACGCGCGAATCTCGGCAGGAGTTTCGTATGACGGACCTGTACAGCCAACGTAAACTCCCTTTTGCAGCTTTATGCCAAGACTTTCGGCGGATTTTTCTGCTATACTTCCAAGTTCGGGCGAATATGCGTATGACATATCGGGGAAACGCACTCCGAAACGGTCGTCATTTTGGCCTATAAGACAGTTAGTTCCCGTAAAATTGATGTGGTCGGTAATTAGCATTATATCGCCAACATCGAAGCTTTCGTTTATTCCCCCTGCAGCATTTGTGACGATCAAATTATTAACACCCATAAGCCGCATAACACGAATGGGCATTACTATGCTCTCAGGGCGGTATCCCTCATATAAATGAATTCTGCCCTGCATACACATAACCCTTTTTCCGGCTAAAGTTCCGAATACAAAGCGACCAACGTGCCCGGGTGCGGTGGAAACGGGAAATCCGGGAATGTCAGCATAATCCACATATTCGGCATTGTCAATTTTATCGCCGAGACTGCCGAGTCCGCTGCCGAGGATTATTCCGATTTCATATTCTCCGCTGATTTTGC
This sequence comes from Oscillospiraceae bacterium, assembly GCA_022508805.1. Lineage (GTDB taxonomy): Bacteria > Bacillota > Clostridia > Oscillospirales > Acutalibacteraceae > Fimenecus. The sequence goes on from JAFLUM010000020.1 coordinate 14,056, forward strand.
TTTTTATATATTCAACCGCTTTTTCAACCATTGTTCTGCACCTCGCTTGCAACCTTCCGCACAAGACGGCTGACCTCACTGCCGATTTTTTCTATGTCAATGGTAGTAAATTCACCGTTTTTATAAAGGACTTTGCCGTCTACCATAGTTAAAACTACGTCGGATTTTTCAGCAGAATAAACGATATTGTTAAGCACGTTCCAATCCGGATACAAATTGGGTTTATTCATATCGAGCACGATCAGATCAGCACGGTTGCCTGTTTTTATTACTCCGCAGTCCGTTCTGCCCTGCGCCTTATATCCGTTGACAGTTGCCATTTTAAATATGTCCTCGGGCGAAACGATGTCGGCGCGGTTACAAATTCCCTTTGGCAGTATTGCGGCAAGATACATCTCGCGCATAATGTCAAGTCCGTTGTTGCTTGCGGCGGAGTCAGTGCCTAATCCCACATTTATGTCCTTTTCAAGCATTTTATATGTATTGCAAACACCGCTGCCCAATTTTAAATTACTGGCGGGGCAGTGGGCTACAGTCACTCCTTTTTCGCAGAACAGCTCCAAATCAGAATCCTCGACCCAAACACAGTGCGCTAATACGGTAGGAGAATCAAATATTCCTGCATCGTAAAACAGTCTTGCAGGAGTTTTGCCGTAACGCTTTTTGCACTCATCGTGTTCCGACTTTGTCTCGGAAAGATGTATGTGATTTATCTGTCCTCTGCCGCGTGTGTACTCGCCGAACTGCTCGATTATGGACAGTCTGTTCGTGTATTCGGCGTGAAGGCTCATATCGATTTTGATTCTGCCGCCCTCGGTATTGTGATATTTTTCGGTAAGATAAACGCCCTCTTGAAAGCGGTCATTTTTGGCGATATCCTCATCTTCAAAAGAGACTATCGACCTGCCGAAATTGATTTTTGCGCCGCTTTCAATAACGGCTTTCATAACACCGTCGCCGAAAAAGTACATATCCGTAAACGAGGTCGTGCCCGATGCCAGCATTTCGGCAATAGATAGCATTGTGCCGTAATAGGCGCGGTCGCAGTTGAGTCTGTCCTCAAAGGGGAAAACGCGCTCGTTCAGCCAGCGGCCAAGGGGCAGATTTTCGGCATATCCGCGCAAAAGCGTCATGGGCGAATGGGTGTGCAGATTAACAAATCCCGGTGAAAGGAGCTTGTTTGTGCCGTCATATTCCTCGCCGTAGTCCTTTTCGGGTTTTTCTGAACCTATATAAGCTATCCTGCCGCTTTCAACGCCTACAAACATATTTTTTTGTATTTGTAAATTTTCGTCAATCAAATCAATATTTTTAAAAAGCATTTTTCCCTCCGAAAAAAGCAGGCAGAGGTTATGTACCTCCGCCTACCACATTTTACTCTATAATTATAGTCTCAATTACAACGTCGTTTTTAGGCTTGTTTGAAAAATAGTCGGCAGGAACTTTGGCAATTTCATCAACTACCTCCATACCCTCATAAACCTGACCGAATACCGTGTGACGGAAATCAAGCCACGGTGTACCGCCTATCTCTTCATAGGCCTTTATGCAATCGGTGGGGAAAAGGCTTTCGTCCGCCATACGCATTTGATCGAGCATATCTTCAGGCACCTCGGGAGCCTGCACGATAAAGAACTGACTGCCGTTGGTGTTAGGTCCCGCGTTCGCCATTGACAACGCTCCGCGAAGATTATGAAGCTCGCCCGTGAATTCGTCCTCAAAGGGAGCGCCCCAAATGCTCTCGCCGCCTGTTCCTGTGCCGAGAGGGTCTCCGCCCTGTATCATAAAATCATTGATAACTCGGTGAAAGATAAAACCGTCATAATAGCCGTTTTGGGCATGTGTTTTAAAATTTTCCACCGCCTTGGGAGCGAACTCAGGGAAAAGCTTCAGCTTAATTTCGCCCATATTCGTTTTGATAACTGCTTTAAGGTCTCCCTGGGCGGGAGCATTTAACTGATGGAACATAATATCATCTTTCCTTTCATTTTATTCGACACTCTTAAGAGATTCAACCATATCGATCTTTTTGAGTTTGAAATACATTACAAAATTGACTATCACTGCAAAGAGCAAGGTCAGCGCAGCGCCGATAGCGATACTGGTCCAATTGAGTGTTCTGCCGAAGGAATACATATCCGTTTCAACCGTCGTCATTACGAAGCGGTGAAGAAGTATTCCTAAGAATATTCCCAAAACCGTTCCCAAAAGAGTAAGGATAAAGTTTTCGCGGTAAACGTATGAGGCAAGCTCACCGTCATAGAAGCCGAGAAGCTTTATGGTCGCCAGCTCTCTGCGGCGTTCGCTGATATTGATATTATTAAGGTTATAAAGTACGACAAACGCCAGTATTCCCGCCGCGACTATCATAATGAGTATTATGAAATACAGGCGGTTGACTATTTCATTCAGAGCCTCTAAGCTCTCCGCATTCATCGTTACGGAGTTTATTCCGTTGATTTTCAAAAGCTGCTCGCTGACTTCTGAGGTGTCGACGCCGTCCGCTGTTTTTATCATCAGCATATTAAGCTCCGGCGCCCCGGAATAAACGGACTGATAAAGCGTCGGTGACATATATACATAATTGAAAATATAGTTTTCGGTAATTCCCGCTACCTTTACCTCTTTGGGATAAGCATCAGACTGACTTGTTCTGAGGAATATGCTGTCTCCAACGCCGATATCAAGCAGCTCTGCATATTTTTCGGTAATTATTACGCCGTCGTTGGTGAGATTAAGCTCAGTCGGAGTTCTTCCGCTCTCACGAAGGCTTATATACTGCTTAAAATCGTCGGTATTGCGCGGAATAATAAGATACGCGTTCTTAGCGCCGTCAATATCGTCATTTATGCCTGCAGTGGAGTAGATCATCGTGCGGTTTGCCTGCAGATAAGCGGTAACGCCCGATACATCTGATACTTCAGAAAGTAGTGTTCTGCGCTGTGCTCTTGTAAGCGAATTTTCCACGCTGACAATGCCGTCATATGTCAATATGCTGCCGTACTGAATATTTGCCATCGCCGAAACGGAGTCGCGTACACCCAGTCCCACAAGCAAGAGCGCCATACAGCCGCCCACGCCGAACAGCGTCATAAAAAATCTCTTTTTATATCTGAACAGGTTTCTGAACGCCGCCTTTTGACCGAAATTCAGACGTGCCCAAATAAAGTCTATACGTTCTAAAAGAATCCTTTTACCGTATTTGGGCGAAGCGGGACGCATAAGCTGTGCCGGCACGCTGCGAAGCTCTTTGGCGCAGGCTGCAAACGCGGCAAGCGTTGTGCAAAGCGTGGCGAAAACGCCTGCACTGACACCGTAAAGAACATTGAATTCCACAATGCTGTCGCCCAAATTATAATATATCATTTTATATGCATTGACTATAATGTCGGGTATAGTGTACTCGCCTAAAAATACGCCGATAACACTGCCTATAACGCTTGCAAAAAAGGCGTACAGGACATATTTTCTCATAATAGAAGTCTTGCTGTAACCGATAGCCTTAAAGGTACCGATTTGCGTTCTTTGCTCCTCGACCATTCTTGTCATTGTAGTAAGGCTCACAAGAGCGGCGACAAGGAAGAATATTATGGGGAATACGGTGCCTATCGCTCCGATGCCCTGTGCGTCATTGGAATAGCTGAGATAAGATTCTATGGAATTACGGTCAAGCACATACCAAACCGGCTTTTCCATATTGTTTATTTCGTATTCCGCCTTTTCCAGCTCCGCTTCTGCATCGGCAAGCTCTGAATCGGCATCCTGCCTTGCCAGGTTGTACTTTTCCTCAGCGTCACGAAGCTCTGCCTCGGCGGCATCGATTTTCGCCTGAGCATCGGCTATTGCGGCTGGTCCCGCTTCGGCCGCTGATTTTATTTGCGCGACGGTCGCTTTTTGTTGTTCAAGTTGATTTTTACCTTCTTCAAGATTCTTTTCCGCATCGATTATTTGTGCGTCGATCCCATCGTAAAGACTTTTGACTCCTTTCACGGCAACCTCTGCAAACATAATGCTGTTAGCATCCGCCGCGGGATTGTTTTTAAGCTCATTCAGCTCCGCCTGCGCAGCTTTAAGTCGGTCATAGTAAGTATCACGCGTGGTTTTATATCCCTCTATTTGCTGTTCGCCCTGTGCTATCTGCTTTTCAGCCTCTTCTATTTTGGCTTCCGCCTCAGGCAAAGACGAAACCGCCATTTCGATAAAATCCTTTTGCTGTTGAAGCTGTAGCTGGCTTTGCGCTATAGTATCCTTACCGTTTTCAAGCTCTTGTTTAGCATCGGCAAGCTCATTATCGGCTGCGTTTTTTGCCGCAAGATACGTTTTTTTCGCCTTTTCAAACAGCTCGTTGCTTTGAGAACGTACCTCGCTGTAACGAACGTCGCAGCGTCTGTCAGCTATTGCTTCAATTCTTTTGACAACGTCTCTTACAGTATCTGTATACTCCTCATCGAAGCTGTTCATATCTTTAGCTCCGCTTACGGTAATATAAGCAGCGGTAAAAACGCTTGAAACGAACGCTTCACGCGGAATGACCGCGTAGCCGTCAACAATACCGTCGCCTATGGAGCTTGTGCCCATATCGCCGTTGAGGTAATATGAGGACGAGCAGATGCCGACTATAAGATACGTCTCAGAGGCAAGGGTATCAAATACGCTTTCACCCGTGCCGCTTGTAAGTGTTAAATAATCGCCTACAGAGAGCCCTGACTCATCCAAAAGCTCACGGCTTACAACACATTCATTGTATTTTTCGGGGAATCTGCCGCTTGTTACCCTGACGTCGTTTATACTTTTCGGCATAGCGAAGGCCTTTATCACTATCTCCTTGGAGTTTGAAAGGCACAGAAAATCGGCGGAATACGAGCCTTCCACCTCTTCCACTCCCTCAAGCTCACGCATAGCCCTCAAATCGTTATCGGTAAGTCCGAGAGTTCCCAGAACGCGGATATCCATAAGATTATCTTTATCATACAGCGCGTCGGCGGACAGGCGCATGGCGGGCATTGCGGAACGGATACCGGAATAGAACGCCACACCGAGAACGACTATGAGCATTATTGAAATAAATCGGCTGAAGCTTTTTCTTATTTCACGCCGAAAATCTTTTCTTAAACTTCTACTCATATTTAAAATTCAACCCTTACCATTCAATAAGTTCAACGGGCGTAGGCTTTTCATTGAGAAGAATTCTGTCGACCTGTCCGTTCTTTATCTTTATAATCTTGTCCGCCATAGGAGCAAGAGCCAAGTTATGAGTGATCACGATGACCGTCATACCCTTTTCACGGCAGGTATCCTGCAAAAGCTTGAGTATGGATTTACCTGTGATATAGTCCAGTGCACCGGTAGGCTCGTCGCAAAGAAGCAGCTTTGGATTTTTGGCAAGGGCACGGGCAATGGATACACGCTGCTGCTCGCCGCCCGAAAGCTGAGACGGGAAATTATCAAGACGTGAGCCAAGACCCACCTCGCTCAATACTTTTTCTGCATCGAGAGGATTTTTGCATATCTGCATAGCAAGCTCAACATTTTCAAGCGCAGTCAAATTCTGCACAAGATTATAGAACTGGAACACAAACCCCACATCGTCGCGGCGGTATTTTGTAAGCTCGCGCCCTTTAAGCTTTGAAATGTCAGTACCGTCCACGGTTATGGTGCCCGACGTCGCACTGTCCATTCCTCCGAGAATATTGAGGACGGTCGTCTTGCCCGCTCCGCTGGGACCGACTATGACGACGAACTCTCCTTTTTCAATAGGAAAGCTTACTCCGTCAACCGCCTTTATTTCTACTTCACCCATTTTATAGGTTTTAACCACATCTTGAAATTCAATAAACGCCATTTTTACCTCTCCTTATATAAGCCGGCTCATGAAAGCATTTCAATATAAACATATATAGAATTATTTTATCATACTTTTAACAATATTGCTATACATATTTTTTACGATATATTTGTCTATTTTACACTAAATTGATAAAAATAATTGACAAATGTTGATTATGCAACACAATAGTGCTACAATGACAATAATCAAAATTTCTGCAAGGTGAATAAAATGGCAATAAATGAAAACGACAGCCGCGTAAGACGCACAAAATTGATGATAAGACGAGGACTTACTCAGCTTGCAAAGGAAAAGAGCATAAATAAGATCACGGTCAAGGAGCTTACCGACCTGATAGGCATAAACAGAGGTACGTTTTATCTTCACTATAAAGATGTTTCCGATTTGGTGGAGGCGATTGAAAACGATCTTTACAATGAATTTAACGAAATAATAGCCTCAGTAAATCCGCAGTCGATAATAGCAGATCCCGTTGGCGTTTTTGAGCATTTATGCACCTTTATCAGTGAGAACGCCGACGTATGCGGAATGCTTTTAAGCGAGCACGGCGATGCTGAATTCGTATATAAATTCGGCACGTTGATGAACGAAAAATGTCTTAATGTATTTACGGCAGTCAATCCCAATATGAATATGGAGATCTATAATCTTACATATCAATACTGCAAATACGGCTCTGCGGGACTGATACGCTGTTGGCTGATCGAAAATCCTCATTGGACGCCGCGTGAGACGGCAGAGCTGCTCTTTAAGCTTATTTCAACGGGCGTGTACTCGATTGTTGACGAAAGAGCAAGGAGAGTGTTTTGAGTGACCTCTTTACTTATTAAAATATTTGTTCATGACAGCGAAAACGTGAAGGACACGCGGGTACGTGCCGCTTACGGCACCTTGGGCAGCGTTACGGGAATAATAGTAAATCTCTTGCTTGCCGCAGCCAAAGGACTCGCCGGTATTCTCTCAGGCAGTATCTCTGTCGCGGCTGACGCATTAAATAATCTTTCTGATGCTCTCTCGTCCGTCATAGCCCTTTTGGGCGTAAAATTTTCGGCAAAGCCCGCCGACCGCGAGCACCCTTACGGACACGGCAGAATAGAATATATATCCGCACTTGCGGTATCCTTTCTCATACTGCTGATGGCCTTTGAGCTTTTTAAAAGTTCTGTTCAAAAAATTATAAATCCTTCACCTGTCATATTCAGTGTTATTTCAGCAGCGATACTAACGGTTAGTATTTTATGTAAGCTATGGCTGGGATTATTTTACGGCAAACTTGCAAAAAAAACAGATTCCGAAACGATGAAAGCGGTTATGAAAGATAGCTTCTGTGACTGTCTTGCAACGTCGGCAGCACTTGCCGCCGTCATATTCGGACAAAGAGCGGACGGTTATCTCGGTATCCTTGTTGCCTGTTTTATACTCGTCTCCGGCATAGGAATACTTAAAGAGACGATGAATAAGCTGCTCGGTAAGCCTCCCGAAAAGGAGTTTGTAGAAAAAATAGAGAATAAGATACTCTCTTACGACGGCATCACGGGCGTTCACGACCTGATAATTCACGATTACGGTTCGGGAAGGCTCTTTGCCTCTGCCCACGCGGAGCTATCCGCCGATTCCGCACTTGCAGATGCTCACGACATCATTGACCTTATTGAGCGTGAAATAAAAAAAGAATACGGTATGCTTTTGTCAATTCACCCGGACCCCATAGCTGTCGGCGACAAAAGGACGGACGAACTCAGACTTCTCACGGAAAATATTGTAAATGACATTAGCACCGGTATGTCCATACACGATTTTCGTGTGATCGACGGTCCGACAAACACAAATCTGATTTTTGACTTAATGATACCTTATGAATTAAACCTTGACGACGAAGAAATTTGCAGATCAGTTGAGGATGAATTGAGCAAAATAGACGAAAGATATTTTGCCGCCATCACCCCGCGTCACTTTTTTAACTAAAATTTAAAATTTTGTCGATTTGCCCTTGAAAAAGTCACAGAATTTAGTAGAATATATATGTAAATATTTTGGCTTGTTCTTTATGAAAGCGATGATTAAATCGGCAAGAGTGATTTGCGAAAGTTTTTTCGTCGAAAAAAGGCGCAAAATCCTGCAATACTTTGGTGTATTGCAAGATTTTGCAACAAATTTACGGCGGAAAAGATTTGCAAAGCGCCGCAGCCGCATTTAATCGACGGTTACTTATCGTTTGCGGAGGTAAAATATGGCAGACAGAGAAATCACGACAATCCCCAACGGACCTTTAGGTATCATTGCTCTCCCCGGCTGTGAGGAGCTGGCGGAAAAAATCGACCGTTATCTTGTAAGATGGCGTTCACAGCAGGAAAGCGAGCATAAAAGCTCAATCGCCTTTTCCGGCTATGAGCGCGATTCTTATATTATGAAAGCCTCTTTCCCAAGGTTCGGAACAGGCGAGGGAAAATGCACCCTTTACGAAACGGTCAGAGGATATGACGTTTATATAGTCGTAGACGTTTTTAACCACGGCGTAACGTATAAAATGTACGATTACACAGTACCTATGAGCCCCGACGACCACTACGCAAACCTAAAAAGAGCCATTGCTGCCATCGGCGGCAAGGCAAGACGCATAACCGTTATTATGCCTATGCTCTATGAGGGCAGACAGCATAAGCGTTCCACAAGAGAATCCCTTGACTGTGCTATTGCCCTTCGTGAGCTTTGCATTGATATGGGCGTTGAAAACATCATCACCTTTGATGCTCACGATGCGAGAGTTCAAAACGCTATTCCGCTGCACGGCTTTGAAAATGTCTCTCCTGCATACCAAATGATAAAGGCTCTTATAAACAATGTTGAGGGCTTAAAGATCGACAAGGATCATATGATGATCATATCCCCCGACGAGGGCGGAATGTCACGCTGCATGTATTATTCAAACGTACTTAGCCTTGACCTTGGAATGTTCTATAAGCGCCGTGACTATTCGAGAATAGTCAACGGCAGAAACCCGATACTTGAGCACTCCTTCCTCGGCTCCAATGTTGAGGGCAAGGACGTTATGATAATCGATGATATGATATCTTCGGGAGAGTCGATGCTTGAGGTCGCCTCAAAGCTTAAATCTCTCGGCGCAAACCGTGTTTTCATTTTCTCCGCCTTCGGACTTTTCTGCAACGGTCTTGATGTATTTGACAAGGCTTTCCGTGACGGACTTTTTGATAAGGTATTTACAACGAACCTTGTTTACCGCACGCCGGAGCTTAAAAAACGCGACTGGTACTGTGAGGTTGACCTGTCAAAATATCTTTCATACATCATCGACACGCTCAATCACGATCAATCCGTCAGCCACCTGTTGAATCCCGCTGATAAGATCGACGCACTCCTGCGTGATAATGGGTATAAGGACTAATAAGTCATATAATAAACATAATTTTACAGGGCATACCGCAATCGGTATGCCCTGTGTTTTCTTTTTCAAATAATAAGTTTTTAGTGAACAGAATTGAACTCTTGTAAACAGCAATTATGATGCACCGCCTGCGGCGGTATGATGTTTTCGCTGCGCTCAAAATGATGTTGCTCGTGTCACTCGCAATGATGCAATGTTTGCCATAGAAAATGTGGCGAAGCCACACATCATTAGCGAAGCGACATCATTGGGCTTGCCCCAACATCATTTGCCGAAGGCAAACATCATTCAAAAATGCCCTTTTGTCCAACGGACAAAAGGGCATTTTTGCTGGTGACCCGGACGAGAATCGAACTCGTGTTACCGCCGTGAAAGGGCGGTGTCTT